>JAIPBL010000075.1 GCA_021739645.1 Saprospiraceae bacterium
CAATTTATTGGGCTGACCTATTCGCAGGGTCGGACCAATAAATTGGGCGACCACAAAATTTTAAGCCTTTCACAACATTGAACACATACGCCCACGGGCAGGTTGTTTCGTTTAAAAACCGTTCTGAATAATACATTGAACAACCGAACCACTACCTTTGAATCCAAACCATTTCAACCATGTTTACTAAAAAAATCTTCCTATTGCTTGCCATCAGCCTCACTACAGCCATTTCTTGGGACTGTAAGCTGATGAAAAAAGCAGGCAACATCAACCTCTTTACCATCTCAGATGACAAGGCACTCGGCAAACAAGTGAGCGAACAGATTGCGAGCGACCCAAAACAATTTCCTATTTTACCGGAAAAGGGCAACGAAGAAGTGTACAAGTACATCCGGGGCCTGACGCAACAACTGCTGCGCTCTGGAAAGGTAGCCCACGCCAATGAATTCGACTGGAATGTCCAAATAATCAAGGACGACAAAACGCTGAACGCCTTTGCCGTACCGGGTGGCCACCTCTACGTTTATACGGGCTTAATCAAATTCCTCGACACGGAAGACCAATTGGCCGGGGTAATGGGCCACGAGATCGCCCATGCCGCACAGCGACACTCCACCCAGCAAATGACAAAATTATACGGCTTGGATGCCCTGCGCATGATAGCCACTGGAAACAAAGACCCTGGTGTGTTGGAGCAGTTGGCGCTGGGGCTGGCTTCGCTGAAATTCAGCCGCAGCCACGAGGCGGAGGCAGACGAATACTCGGTGATTTATCTTTGCAATAGCGACTTGAACGCAGCAGGTGCGGCCGGTTTTTTTGAAAAAATAAAAGGCAAGGGCGGTACGCCACCTGAGTTCCTAAGCACCCACCCCGACCCCGGCAACCGTATCAAGGACATCAAATCAAAGGCGCAGTCGATGGGCTGCCGTGGCAGGCAGAACCACAAGGCGGTCTATGACCAAATTAAAAAACTGTTGAATTAACCTGCGGGGCGTGGTTGGTGGGACATGTCCAACCAGCCACGCCGCTGTTTTCCGAATATTTTGAATAGACGTTTACTCCCACAATTCATACCCGTTCGAACTGACCGCCTCTACTCCATTCCCAGCAACCTGCTGAGCAACAGACTTGCACTTGCACTTATTTTGGGCGAATTTATTCTGGGCACCGGTGGGTTCATGTGGTTGGAAAGTTACTCATTCCGGGAGGCTTTCTTTATGACCACCATCACCATTTCAACGGTGGGTTATGGTGCAGTCCGACCACTCAGTCCGGCTGGTGAATGGTTTGTTTCCTTCCTTATTTTGCTCAATATTGGCATATTTGCGTATGCACTCTCGGTATTTTCGTACTATGTTATCAACGGGGAAGTATTTAAGAAAATGCACCTCCGATTGATAAACAACAAAATTGAAAAATTGAAAAACCATGTTATCGTCTGTGGCTTTGGCCGTTATGGGCGGGAGGTTGCGAACAATTTTCGCCATCACCGGATGCCATTTGTAATTGTGGAACAAAACAAAGCCGTCATCGAAGAAATACAACGGAGCGAGGACAAAGTGCTCTACATCGAAGAGGACGCAACGCATGACGAAGCCCTGCAACGGGCCGGCATCATGAACGCAAAAGCATTGATCACTGCCTTGCCCGACGATTCGGAGAACCTGTTCATCGTGCTGACGGCTCGGCAGATGAACCCTGGACTGAACATCATCAGCCGGGCTACCGAGGCAAAATCGCAGCGAAAATTGCAGTTGGCTGGCGCAAACCACGTCATCATGCCAGAGCAGATTGGTGGCTTTTATATGGCCACACTTGTGAGCAAGCCCGGCGCCACTGAGTTTTTCCAATACATTACCAACGAGTCGGAGTCGGACATTGAGTTTGAAGAAATACACTACCGAGATATGCCACCCTCGTGCCTTGGAAAAAGTATCCGTGACCTGCATATCCGCCGAGAAACTGGGGCAAACATTATCGGTTTCAAGCACTCGGACGGCAGCTATGTCGTGAACCCTGGGCCAGAAGTTGTGCTCACGGTAAATTCCAGTTTCATTTTGCTGGGAACGAGGGTGCAGTTGGAGGCGCTGAGAACCTATATTGCAAGCATGCGTTAAGTTACCGTATCAAATCATCCATACCCATGTACAAACCATCCAAAGACAAGCATTTCATCAAGCAACCTTGGTTCGAAGGCGGCCCAAAAGCCATGAAGCAGTTTGTTGCCGACAATCTTCGCTACCCGCAGGAGGCACTGGAACAACGACTGGAGGGCACGGTGAGCGTCCGATACGATATTAACCACGTTGGCAGTGTGATTGATGCAAAAATCATTGGCCATGCGCTTGGCGCTGGCCTTGAGGAGGAGGCCATACGGCTGGTAAAATCAATGCAGTTCAAAGTGGACAAACCCCGTGGAGTGAAGGTTGTTTATCACAACACCATTCAAATCCATTTCAAGCTGCCGCTGGCAACTGAATCGACCGCACAGGCTCAGTTCAACTATGCTCCCACGGTCACGCCTACAGTTACCCCTGCCAAAGAAGAAAAAAAGAAGCCTAGCAACTCTTATTCTTATACAGTGAATCTTGGGTAAATTTCGCCACTGGAAAGAATGCCAAAAAAAGAAAGCGGCTGCGCCAAATGAATGACGCAGCCGCTTTTTATGCTCCAATAGGGAGGCTTTGAATCAATTAATTTTTATCCCAGAACAACTTAGTGCCTACCTCGTCGCCACCTATAGCTGCTGATGCAGCAGCATAGTTCGTAGCGTTCAGGGTCTGCTCCTGAGTTGGGTAAGTGTAACGAACTGGGATGTCAGAAAGTGCATCGGGCGGTGCTACTAAAACTGGGTAGTCAAATCTTCTCCACTCTGTCCAAGCTTCGAAGCCACGGTTGTAAAGTGCCAACCATTTCTGGGTGCCTATTTTCTGCTTCCAGTCGCCAGCAGCAGTAGCATAGGCCACAGCAGGGTCAGCAATGTACGCAGTAGCATCGGCGTGCCAGTAGTCGCAAGAAGCAGTGATGCCTGCAGCATAATATGCTCCAGCATCGCCACTGATATAGCCACGCTCTACTGCCTCGGCCAATAGGAAGTTGCCTTCAGCAGCATCGAAAAGGATAGCTTCGAAATCTGGAGCAATAAGGCGGTCAGCCGGCTTGGAGTAAGTAGCGTAGTTGTTGTTGGAACCATAAATGCCACCCGTGTAGCCACCAGCGTCATCTGTAGTAAAGTAGTAAGGTACACGTGGGTCGTTCAAGCCATTCATGACGTCTACCAAGGTATTGGCAGCGACGAAGTCCTTGCGGCCGCTTTGTACAAGATCCACCCAAATCTGGTTCGTGTTAGGTGGTGCAGAAAGGTAGTGGAAGTAGGTATTGTCATCGTTGCTTGTGATGATATCATTGGCAACTTTGCTGATGATGCTGCTAGCTTTGCCAGAATCGTGGTCAGCAATTATCATGGCCAAACGAGCCTGGAGTGACTTGCCGAATTTTTTCCAGCCAGCCATGTCGCCACCATAAAGGATATCACTGCTGCCGAAGCCTCCCGCTCCTTCGTCAATGGCATTGATGGCATTGTCGAGGCGAGTCAGCAAATCATTGTAAACGGTGGATGCATCATCGTACTTAGGTGCAGCGTTGGCAAAGTCCAATGCCTCACTGTAAGGGATGTCACCGAACATGTTAACCAAAGTAGAATAGGCATAAACATTCAATATCTCTGCGCAGGAGTTCTGGTTGGTCTTTACTGCTGGAGGGAAGAAAGAAGCGTTTTGATCCGGTATCAGTCTTTGCGCTTCACTCAGATTCTTTAACACGTTTACATAAATGGCGTTCCATCCATTCTGTGGAATATTACGAGTGTTCAGGTCGTAATTGGCCTCATCTATATAAGTGGTTTCTGTCCATTGCTGCGCAAACATTCGAAACACATTGAAGTTGACGTTCGGCCTTGTCATCATATCCACCAGATTCTTCTGGGCAGTAGTAAACAAAGCGCCCGGTGCTACCGCAGAGGGCTTTTTCTTGTCCACGTTCAGGTCCCCAAAATCCTTGTCACAGGAAGTAAGAACAATTGACGCGGTTATTAACAAAAACAATATTTTTTTCATAATTCAAAATTATTATTGACAGTTAAAAAATATAGGCAACGCCATTGCGGCGTTTATCCTGTTCTGAAAACTGTCGTTTAGAATTTGACGTTAAGGTTAACTCCAAAAACACGAGCAGTTGGATAGCTGCCTGACTGATAGCCTTGTACGTTACCAGCACTCATACCATCTTCTGGATCTGCGTTTGGCAGGTTCTTGTGGATGATCCAAAGGTTACGGCCATAGACACCAATCGTGGCGCCTTTGATGACATTCGAACCTGCGAACATGCTCTTTGGAAAGTTGTAGTTCAACGTAGCTTCCCGTAGCTTCACAAAGCTGGCATCGTAAACAAATGCAGCATTCGGGTTGCGGCGGTAGCCGTAGATACCAAAGTTGGTTGCATCGTAACGGTTCGTGTTTGGAGTTCCGTCTGCCAAAACACCTTCTACGATGATACCACCACCTTGGTCGAGCGGAGCACGTACTTCATTGCCGAGGTCGTTCAAGCCAGCAGTTTCTTTTGCCTCACCGGTAGCCAAACCATAGTATTGGTCGAGTGAGAATACATCACCACCTTTTTTCACGTCAATCAAGAAACTCAAAGACAGGTTGCCGAAGGAGAACGTGTTGTTCATGCCACCAGTCCAATCTGGGTTGATATTTCCGAGAAGCTCAGCTGAGCTGGTCGTAGAAACATAGTAGCCAGAAGCGTTCACGACTTTGTCGTTCTCGCCAGCGTCACGCTCACCATTTCCGTTAGCATCATAGTAAACAAAGTCTTTGCCTTTGATGGTACCATAAGCCTCTCCAACAGAAGCGTTAACGGTTACACCACCCTGCATGGCTGCAAGCTGAAGGTTGTCAATTCCACCGAGGCTAAGCACTTCGTTGCGGTTGCGTGCCCAGTTAAGATCCATGCGCCATTTGAAGTCAGGTGTGTTGACAGGCCGTAGGAACATCTGTACTTCCCAGCCCCTGTTCTCTACATCGCCAGCGTTGATGAATTTGGCTGAATAGCCAGAAGACCTTGAAATGGTGGCTGGAAGGATTTGGTCAATCGTGTTCATCTTGTAGTAAGTAATGTCAAAACCCAGCATATCTTTCAAGAAGCGGAGTTCCAAGCCACCTTCGTAGCTTTTAGTGCGCTCTGGCTTGAGGTCTGGGTTGTTCTTGGTGGCTACACCTGAACCTACTGTAGCAGTAGTTGCAACCGACGCAGTCGGGGCATTGCCAAAAGCAGTGCCTAAGTTATAAACATCAGTTACACTACCCCAAGGAGCAGTATTACCTACCTCAGCATAGTTCAAACGAAGTTTTCCAAAGGTAAATGCATCGCTTTCACCCATCAACCTTGAAAAGATAATGCCCAAAGATGCAGAAGGGTAGTAATAGATATTGTTGCCGGCTGGCAAAGTTGAAGCCTGGTCACGACGACCGGTTAGGTCAAGAATAGCCCAGTTGTTATAAACCAAACCTGCTTGAGCGAAAACACCGTCCACCTCGATGTCCGTCTGTGTTTCTACCGGAGCTTCGATAGGGTTCTTGGAGTTCGTCAAGGAGTAAAGGTTTGGCAAGGACAAGCCACCGTTCGTTTTCGCACGGATAGAAGCGACACTTTGCTTACGGATGTTTGTTCCAATCAACGCGTTAAATCTCAGGCCATCTGCAAGGTTTATATCCTTGAACTGTCCCATGAGGTCATAGTTTACCTCTTGGTAGTTGCGGTTGAAGCGTTGGTACTCAGAAACATCTACACTACCTACGGCAATGCGCTCTTCCTGAATCTCGCTGTATTGGTCAAGCGATACGCGACCAATCACGTCAAACCAAGGCGTAACATTGTAAGTTGAACTGAGGTAGCCAAAGTAGCGGTTACGATGGTCGGTCGAGAAGTTCTCGTATCTCACCCAATAAGTGTTGTCCCAGTAAATTGGAACAAGGTCGGTTGGGTCAGCCCAGTTCCAAGTAACGTTTTGTCCAGTGCGGTCGTAAGCATCTTTTTGATCTTTTACGTCCACGTTCACCTGCCACCATTGACGGAAGCTGCCCATCTGATTTTTGGAGTCATAACCTGTGCCATAGCGGCCAGTACCGTCCGTAGAAGTGAAATTGATGGAAGAGTTAACGTGTAGCTTTTTCGTCAGGTCATAAGCCGCACTGAAGTTGACAAGGTTCTTGTCAATCTGGCTGTTAGGCAAAAGGCCCTTATCCGTTGTACGGGTGTAGCCAAGTTTAAAGAAACCATTGTCGTTGGTACCATCAATCATCACGCTGTTGCTGGTTCCAACAGAAGTTTCAAAATAGGAGTCAGGACCATTTTTGGCAGCTACCCAAGGGGTTGGCTTGCCGTAGTTGGGCGAAGATGGATCAAAAGCGTCCCACTGGTAAACCAATAAGTTTGGATCGAAACGAGCGCCCCAAGATGCGTCCTCACTGGTAGGCGTTACCAAGTCATCTGTGCCATCACCATTGATGTCGCGATAGAGGAACTTCCCGGTTGGGTCTTCGTAGTACCCACCATATCCTCCGCCATACTTGTCTTGGAACTCGACAAAAGTAGTTTTGTCAATTTTACCAAAATTCACACCAGTGTTCACACTTACACCAAGGCCTTTGGCTTTGCTCCCTTTTTTTGTGTTGATCATCACCACGCCATTGGAAGCACGTGAGCCATATAGTGCCGAAGCAGCAGCTCCTTTTAACACAGTGATTGACTCGATATCGTCAGCGTTGATGTCGTTGGCAGCGTTGCCATAGTCATAACCACCGCGGGCGCTCTGCTGGGTTGCTAGGTTTGTATTGGAGTTGTCCACTGGCACACCGTCAATGACGAAAAGTGCCTGATTGTCTCCAGTGAGCGACTTGGAACCACGCAACACGATGTTCGTGGAACCACCGAGGCTGTTGTTGCGCTTGACACTCAAGCCTGCAACGCGACCACTGAGGGCATTCACCACGTTGGCATCACGTGTGTTGGTCATTTCATCGCCTTCCACTTTCTGTGCCGAGTAGGCCAGTTCGTTTTTGTAGCGAGAAACACCTAGGGCCGTAACAACTACCTCCTCCAGCACCTGGCCGGATTTGAGCGTTACGTCCAACACGTTGGAAGCGCCAACTGGTACCTCCGCCGTTGAAAAACCTGTAAAACTAAAAACGAGAATGTTGCCATCGCCGGTTACTCGAAGGGAGTATTTGCCGTCAATGTCTGTAATGGTACCTGTGGAAGTACCTTTTACGAGCACGGTTGCTCCGATTAGGGCAGAGCCGTCGTCGCCAGAAACAGTGCCCATGATGGTTCGCTGAGCCAGCATAGCAGATATGCCAAACAGCGTTAGCACGAGGGCTAGTGAAAGTTTTTTCATACTTAGCAATTTTATTTAAGAGTAAAAAAATTATAACCTAATCCTGTCTGAAAATTTGAATGTATATGCTTCTTGATGGGATGGAAAATTCTTGACAATTTCTTAACACAACGAACCTGTTACCAAAAATGCGGCGTTGATGCTGAAAAAATTTAGTAGTTAACGCAATTGCCGAAGGTACATTTGAATGGTATTCCCCAAGCCAAAATAAAGGGAATCGCTGATAAGTGCGTGGCCGATGGAAACCTCCAGCAATCCAGGCACATTTTCCTTATAAAAGCGTAAATTTTCAAGATTCAAGTCATGCCCAGCATTGATGCCGATGCCGATTTGAGATGCAAGTATAGCGCATCGGTGGTGAGATTCAACGGATTTTTCTTTCTTTTTGCAAAAATCATTGGCAAAGTCCCCCGTATAAAACTCCACCCGGTCGGCGCCCACCGCCTTGGCGCCCTCCACCCATCGCTCCTCCGCACCCACGAACAATGAGACGCGGATGCCCGCTGCTTTCAACGCTGCCACTATCTCTTTCAAGAAAGACGCATGGACAACCGTATCCCAGCCTTGGTCAGAGGTAAGCACCCCTGGGGCATCGGGAACGAGCGTGGCTTGGTGCGGCCTGTTTTCCAGCACCAATTTCATAAAATCGGGCGTGGGGTTGCCCTCAATGTTGAACTCCGTTTTCACCACTGCCTTCAGTTGCGGCACGTCATCGTAGCGGATGTGCCGCTGGTCGGGTCGGGGATGTACCGTAATGCCCTGCGCCCCATACTCCTCGCAATCCATCGCCACCTGCACGAGGTTCGGGAGGTTGCCGCCCCTTGAGTTGCGAATCAGAGCGACTTTGTTGATGTTTACGCTGAGTTTTGTCATGTCCTATTCTTAGTTCGGCAGTTGTTTAGTCAGTGTTGGTGTTGGCAGTAAGTACCGTGGAAGCAGCCCCTGACTGCAAACTGCCAACTGGCAAACTGAAAACTACGACTATCTTTGGCGCAAATTTAAGAAAACAGGTATCAAATGGACGACGTCCGAATGGAGTCGGAAAACAACAGCACTTATTTCGCACCGAAGCCTGTCATGGTCTTGCTGACCATGATGTTGCTAATCGGGCTTTGCGCCATTTTGGGCAATGGCCTGCTGGTGCTGGCAGCCAGCCTAAGAGGTATGGGGTTGCATGAGGCAATTAGCATTGATGAAAATAGCAGCGAAGGCAGCCGCTACTTCGTTCGGGCGGCACTGTTCGTCAATCACATGGCCAGTTTCCTTGTACCAGCCATTTTGACCTTGTGGTTTTTTTACAAAAAAAAGGGATGGAAGGCCGCTTCGCTAAACAAGTTGCCCGATTTGAGTATCCTGCTTATAGGCTTGCTGTTCGTCATGTCTGCATTCCCGCTAGCACAAGTGGCTTTTGTGGCCAATAAATGGCTGGTGGGACAGTTTCCTGTATTGCAATCCTGGGTGCATACCGAAAAGCTGACCGTCAAATTGATGGAAGGGCTGCTGGTCATGCAGTCGCCGTGGGAGATGGTGGCCAGCCTTGTGGTCATGGCCATCGTGCCAGCACTCGGCGAGGAATTGGTGTTCAGGGGCATC
The DNA here is from genome assembly GCA_021739645.1 of Saprospiraceae bacterium. Taxonomy (GTDB): domain Bacteria; phylum Bacteroidota; class Bacteroidia; order Chitinophagales; family Saprospiraceae; genus UBA6168. The sequence continues at coordinate 9,056 of JAIPBL010000075.1, forward strand.
GGGCAACAGAAGCTCATCGAAATCACGGGCAAGCCCGCCCTCGGCATTGCGCTCACCGCCCTGATATTCAGCATCACCCATTTTGAAATACAGCGCTTTTTTGCCATCCTGCTGCTCGGCCTCGTGCTTGGGCTGCTTTTCTTTTGGACCAAAAACCTGTGGATACCCATTGCGGCGCATTTCCTCAACAACGGCGCCCAAGTAATCATCGCCTGGCTCAACCAAGAAAAAGTGAGCCAGCTAAAAGACGGCGCAGGCGATGATTTGCCCATGACCGTCATCTTGGCCTCAGCCGCCGTATTTGTCACCTCTGGTTTTTTCCTCTGGAAAGAACGCAACAGTGAATAGGAATTGGGGAATTGGGAAATTGGGGAATTGAGTTGTTGTGGTTCCCCAGTTCCTCAATTCCCCAATTCCCCAATTCCCAACAAAAGTGAACCTTTCACCCACTCTCATCCTCAGCATCATCATCGCCTATTTTGCGGTGCTCATCGGCATCTCGTGGTACACCAGCCGCAATGCCAATACCTCCGATTTTTTCATGGGGGGGCGGAAATCCAGTTGGTGGGTCATTGCCATTGGCATGATAGGCACCTCCATTTCGGGCGTCACGTTCATCTCCGTGCCGGGCTACGTCAACTCCTCGGCCATGAGCTACATGCAGATGGTGCTGGGCTATCTGGTCGGCTACTCGGTCATCATGTTCGTGCTGCTGCCAATGTACTACCGCCTGAACTTGGTGTCCATTTACGGCTATTTGGAGCAGCGTTTCGGAACGACGGCGTACAAAACCGGCTCGGCATTTTTCCTCCTGAGCCGCACGGTAGGCTCGGCGCTCCGCTTGTTTTTGATGGCAAAAGTGCTGCACACCTTCGTCTTCGAGCCTATCTTCGACATCCAGTTTTGGGTGACAGTGCTGGTCACCATCGTGCTCATTTACACCTACACTTTTAAGGGCGGCATCAAAACCATCATCTGGACGGACACGCTCCAGACGCTTTTCCTTATCAGCTCGCTCGTGCTTACCATCGTGCTGATCGGGCAGCACATGAACCTCGACATCGGCGACCTCGTGCGCACCGTGCGCAGCGACGACCGCTCACAAATCTTCTTTTTCGAAGGCGGCTGGGGCGACCCAAAAAACTTCTTCAAGCAGTTCACCGCCGGAGCCTTCATCGCCATCGTAATGAGCGGTCTGGACCAGGACATCATGCAGAAAATCCTGACGGTGAAAACACTGAAAGGTGCGCAAATCAATATTTTCTCCTACTCCACGCTGCTAGTTTTGATGAACCTGCTGTTCATGTCGCTCGGCGTGCTGCTGTTTATTTACGCTGCGCAAAACGGCATCGAAATCCCCACCAAGGAGGTTACCAAATTTGCCGAAGGCGTGGCCAGCACCGCCGCCATGCCAGACACAGACCTGCTTTTCCCGACCATTGCGTTCCACCACGCCCCAGCGATAGTGGGCATTTTGTTCATCCTCGGCATCACGGCATCCAGCTATGCCAGCTCCGACTCGGCCCTCACCTCGCTCACCACGGCCTGGTGCATCGACTTTTTAGGCTTTGGTAAAAAAGACGTGAACAGCCCAGAAAACGCCCGCACCCGCCGCAGGGTGCATTTGGGTTTTTCGGCTATTTTCTTTGTGTTAATCATGGTGTTCCACTTTGCCGCAACGGGCGAGGTCATCAAGCTGGTGTTTGATTCGGCGAGTATTACCTACGGGCCATTGCTCGGGCTTTTTGCTTTTGGTTTTTACACAAAACGTCAGATTGCCGACCGCTGGTCACTGGTAGTTTGCTTGGCTTCCGTGCTCATCACGGGTGCTGTTTACCTGTACAATGGCTATTTTGGCTATCCAATTTTTGGTTACAAATTCGGATTTGAGCTGCTGGTGCTGAACGGGCTGCTGACTTTCTTGGGGCTACTCGCCATCTCACGCAAGGGAGATGGTAATTTTGTGCGTCTGTAAACTTTGAGGATGGGGCCGCTTCACGCTGGTGGCGAAGAAACTGACCAGTTTAATCGAGGTGAATTGTGAGTGCGGCGCAAAAACCTTAGTTTTGTGAACGTTTCAAGCAAAGTCTTTTACGACAAAAAAATGCGAGACATGAATATTCAACCTACCGTCACAGACTTAGTGCACAATGCTGCTAAACTCAGTACCAAGGAACTTGAAAACCTTTTACAGCAGTTGTCCATCATACGGCTCCGACGGAGTGGCGCAAAGGTGCTTGACTTCAATGAATCCGAACTACTGCAAAGCCTGAATGACGCATTCCCGCTGGTACAATGGGAGCGGATGAAGCTGTTGGATGAAAAATCCGAATTTGAGAAGCTCAGCAAAAAAGAGGAAGCCGAGTTGCTGCAACTTTCTGAAGCATACGAAGCTGCGTCACTTACACGGCTCCAAATATTATTAAAACTGGCAAGTCTCCACAACACAACCATTGAAGCCGTTGCCAACCAATTGGGCATAAAACCTAATTACCATGCCTAAACGGAGCTTTCCGCTGCCTATACGGGAAGCCGTGATAAATCGGGCGAACGGCTGCTGCGAATATTGCCTGAGTCAAGATAAGTTCTCACCAAATGGCTTCACCATTGACCATATTTCCCCTTTATCAGCAGGTGGTTTGGATGGCTTGGAAAACCTCGCATACGCCTGCTTCCTTTGCAACAGACTAAAATCCAATAAAATAAGTTCGTTTGACCTGTTGACCGATTCAATGGCACAAATGTTTAACCCTCGGCAAAACCAATGGCATGACCATTTCGCTTGGAATGAGGATGCCACATTAATCATCGGCATTTCGCCTATTGGTCGTTGTACGATAATTGAACTCAAGCTCAACCGTGAGAAACTGGTAGAATATAGAAAGGCAATACTTCCTTTTGGCGCACATCCACCTGCTTTAACATTAAAATGAACACGAACACAGACCACGATTACCGAATCATTGACCCCGGAAGCGTGCCCCGCCACGACTTCCACCAGTTCATCGTCGGAGCCATCGGGCCAAGGCCCATCGCCTTCGTGAGTACGGTGGACAAGGACGGCCACCCCAACCTTGCCCCCTACAGCTTCTTCAACGCCTTCAGTTCCAACCCGCCCATCTTCGTGTTCAGCTCCAACCGCCGGGGCACGAACAACACCGTGAAGGACACCCTCTCCAACGTGCGGGAAGTGCCGGAGGTGGTCATCAATGCCGTGAACTTCTCCATCGTGCGGCAGATGGCGGTGGCCAGCGCCCAGTTCGACAAAGGCGTGAACGAGTTCGAGAAAAGCGGCCTGACCCCCGTGGCCTCCGACCTCGTGCGCCCATTCCGGGTGAAGGAATCCCCTATTAACATGGAGTGCAAAGTGGTGGACATCATCACCCTCGGCGACCAGGGCGGCGCCGGTCACCTTATTATATGTGAAATGCTGCGGATGCACATCCGGGAGGAAGTGCTGGACGAACGAGGCCGCATCCTGCCGGATAAGCTCGACCTGATGGGGAGGCTGGGCCGTGCGTATTACGTGCGGGCGAGCGGCAGCGCCATCTACACCATTGCGCAAGCGATAGAACAACCTTGCATCGGTTTCGACAATTTGCCAAAAAGTATCCTCGAAAGCCACATCTTCAGTGCCAACAACCTCGGCCAACTGGCGGGGCTTTACGCAGTGCCGACAAAAGAAGAAGTGGAAGAACTGAAACAATCGGACGCCCGCTTGCAGGAGATTTTGGCTTCGCAAAACCCCTTGGAAGCCCTCCACCGATATGCCAAGGAGGTGCTGGAAATGGAGGAGGAAGTGCGGCCACTGGCGGGGAAGATTGCTTGGGCGGGGGAGTATTTTATTTGATAAGTTTTTGATTTTCAATAAATTATGTTTCCTTCCTTCAACTTTATACTTTTGCACCCCTTATTTTTTAGTATAAAAAATAGGTCATGGGTGAAATGAGTTGCCGTTGGCCGTACTGCCAAAGTCCACTTTGGCAGCGTAGGCATTTGAGAATTCGCAAATTCTAGTGTGTGCAAACTGCAAACTCATAAGCGCCGAAGTGGACTTCGGCGGTACATCAACCGTTTTGACTCACCATCAAAAAATACATGCCGAACAGAAAAAAAATGCCCCGAATTCGGGAGGTGAAAAACCTGGTGGTGCCACCACCTGAAATTTGGCACCTGTCGAATGGTATCCCCGTTTACGAAACGAACCTTGGGACGCAGGACATCCTGAAATTGGAGCTGGTGTTCTTTGCTGGGCGTCCTTTTGAACGTAAAAAACTGGCCTCCCGCTGCACGGCTGCACTGATGCGGGAAGGCACAAGGCAGCGCACGTCCGCCGAACTGGCAGAGGTCATAGACTACTACGGCGGCACGCTTTCCATGCCCATCAGCATGGACATCGCCGGGGTGCAGTTGTACTCGTTGACCAAGCATTTCGAAAAACTGTTGCCGCTGGCAACGGAGATGCTGTCGGAGCCGCTTTTTCCGCAGGAAGAACTTGACTCGTTCATCGTTCGGAACAAGCAGCGGCTGCAGGTGGACCTGACGAAGAACGATTTTGTGGCCTACCGAAAATTCACGGAACTGCTCTATGGAAAGCACCACCCCTACGGCTACAACAGCTATGCGGATACCTATGGAGCCATCACCAGGGATGACTTGGTGACACATTTCCAAGAAAACTACACGAGCGGCAACTGCCAGATTTTCCTCAGTGGCCGCATCAGTGAGCCAGTTCGGCGACTACTAGACGAGCAGCTCGGGCAGGCCATTCCGAAGGGCAAACGCAGGCCAGTGGCACCGCTGACGGTGAACCATTTACCAAAAAAACTGAACGAGCCCATACCCGATAGCGTGCAAAAAGCGGTGCGCATCGGATGCCACCTTTTTGAGCGCCAGCACCCAGACTACAATGGGATGTACGTGTTGAACACCATCCTCGGCGGGTACTTCGGCTCCCGGTTGATGACCAATATTCGGGAGGAGAAAGGCTACACCTACAACATTTACAGCTCGCACGAGGCGATGCTTTACGGCGGCTATTTTTATGTTGGAACGGAGGTCGGCAACGAATTTGTGGACAAAACGGTGCAGGAAATTTATGTGGAAATGGAGAAACTCCAGCAAGACCTCGTGGACGACGATGAACTTGAAATGGTAAAAAATTACCTGCTCGGCACCCTTTTAACGAACCTTGACGGCCCTTTCAACATTGCAGAGGTAGTGAAAACGTTTGTGAGCGAGGGGCTTGAGCTCAGCGCCTTTGAAGAATTGGCTACGGCTATCAAAAACATCACCGCAGAGGAGGTCAGGGAACTGGCCAGGAAGTATTTTAGCAAAAAGGACATGTGGGAGGTGATAGTGTAGGTTTTTGGTTTTGGGAAGGAACTGCCCACCCAAAAACCTGAAACCAAAAAACAAAAACCACATTCCCCGCTGAAAATCAATTAGTTTTGATGAATTGCTACAATAATTATTGGATTTTCTTTTCTTTTGTGCCGTCTTAGCGAAGCATTGGTTTTTCGATGTTTTGATTTAAAATTGGATTGCGAACAAACACAACATTCCATGCATATCAAGACCTTTGCCCAACAGCTTCAAGGGCGTGTCAAAAAGATATTTTACAAAAAACAGCGATAAACGCTATTAATGAAACTCTTCAGTTTTTTCACACAAGAATTAGCCATAGACCTGGGAACCGCCAATACGCTCATCATGTGCGATGGAAAAGTAGTGGTGGACGAGCCATCTATCGTAGCCATTGACAGGCGCACCGGGGAGACGATTGCCGTGGGCACCAAGGCCATGCAGATGCACGAAAAAACCCATGAAAACATAAAAACCGTGCGCCCGTTGAGGGACGGCGTTATTGCCGACTTTCAGGCTGCGGAGAATATGATTGAGGGTCTCATCAACATGATTGGCAATCGACGCAGGTTTTTTTCCCACCTAAAAATGGTCATCTGCATCCCTTCGGGCATTACCGAAGTGGAAAAAAGGGCCGTTTTTGACTCCGCCGACCACGTGGACTCCAAAGAAACCCACCTCATCCATGAGCCAATGGCCGCTGCACTTGGTATAGGCTTGGAGGTGGAGGAGCCGATTGGCAACGTCATCATTGACATTGGGGGCGGTACGACGGAGATTGCAGTTATCGCACTGTCCGGTATCGTCTGCGACCAAAGCATCCGTACAGCAGGCGACGAGTTTACCGCCGACATCATTGACTACATGAAGCGGGCGCACAACATCCTCATCGGAGAGCGCACCGCCGAACAGATAAAAATTAACGTTGGCTCTGCGCTGCATGAACTGGAAAACCCACCACCAGACTATGCCGTGAACGGGCGTGACTTGATGACGGGCATCCCGAAGCAGATCACGATTTCGTACCACGAGGTTTCACAAGCCATTGACAAGTCTATCGGCAAGGTGGAAGAGGCCGTGATGAAGGCGTTGGAATCCACACCGCCAGAGTTAGCTGCCGATATTTACAAGACCGGTCTCTACCTAACGGGCGGTGGCGCTTTGCTACGTGGCCTCGACAAGCGGCTTAGTGCCAAGACTAAATTACCGGTGCACATCACCGAAGACCCACTTCGTGCAGTGGTGCGTGGCACGGGCATTGCATTGAAAAACACCGACCGTTTTTCCTTCCTGATTGATAGAAAAAGCGTGTAGCAAACCAGTTGGCAGTTTGTCAGTTAGCAGTGGGCAGTCAGGGACTGCTACCACGTTACTGACTGCCCACTGCTAACTGACAAACTGCCAACTGAAATGTTCAACCTCGTCCAGCTTCTGATAAAACTGAGCGGCTTTCTGGTATTCATCGTACTGGAAGTCATCTGCTTTTCGTTGGTCGTGAGGTACAACGGCAACCAGGAAAAGGTGTACACAAACACCGTCAACCAGTTTACGGGCTGGATGCAAAACAAAAGCGCTTCTACTTACCAGTATTTCCAACTTTACGATGAAAACAAGCGGTTGGCAAAAGAAAATGCCCGACTGCTCGACCGCCTCGCCAATGTGGGCATAAACGTACAGAACCCGCTGGACACCGTTTGGGCCGACACTTTGCAGCCTAAGTTCAGCTTCCTGGAAGCGCTGGTCATTCGGAACTCCATCAACCAGCACCACAACTACATCACCTTGAACAAGGGCAGTGATGACGGCGTGACCCCGCACAGCGGTGTGGTGAGCGACGACGGCGTGGTGGGCATTGTGCGGAAGGTTTCAAAAAAATACTCCGTGGCCATGTCTGTGCTGCACAGGCAAACAATTGTGAACGCTAGGGTGCGGCACAAGAACTACTTTGGCCCGATGATGTGGAAAAGCGAAGACATCCATATTTTCAACCTTGATAACATACCCAAGGACGCCCCGGTGACGAAGGGTGACACCATCGAGACCAGTGGTTACTCTACGATGTTTCCACCAGGTGTGACGCTGGGCGTTATCGATAAATTGTGGATGGATCCCGGCAGCAATTTTTTCACCATCGAGGTAAGGTCGTTTGCGAAGCTGAGCAACCTTCAACATGCGTACATTGTGCGGAATATTTTCAAAAAAGAAGAAGAGCAACTGGAGGAATCCGTGATTACTGAAGATGAATAGCATAATCGTTGTAAATATTTTGCGTTTTGTGGGGCTGTTGCTGTTGCAGGGCCTTGTGTTCAAAAACATCGGGGTGGGTTGGGAAAGTTTTCCCTACCTGCACATCATCGTGTTCCCGCTATTCATTTTGCTATTACCACTACGCACACCAAAAACCTTGGTCATTTTTCTGGCATTTGTAATCGGCATTTCCGTCGATTTTCTCTACGACACGTTGGGTGTACATGCCAGTGCAGCAGTATTTACTGGGTTTATTAGGTCTTTGGTGCTAAAAATGCTGGAACCACGAGGTGCTTACAACATGTCCTACAGCCCGACCATCGCTCGCATGGGACTCGGCTGGTTTGTCCAATATGCCTCCATCTTGATGTTTGCCCATATTTTCTTTTATTACTCCGTAGAAGCGTTCACCTTTGTTTATATTGTGGATATTTTGATTAAAACTATCGTCAGCTTTTTGGCTTCTATGGTTTTTATCATGATATTCCAACTCTTGTTCAATCCTCTTGATTAGAGGGTGAGCGAGTGATCGAGTGAGAGAAGTGAGCAGAACACAGCTCACAGCTCACATTCTCACTTCTCTCACCCGATCACCCGCTGAAGCATGGAGAACCAGTACAAAGAACGACAATACATCATCCTGCTGCTTTTTGCACTGGCAGGATTGCTATTGGCGGGAAGGGCCTTCCAGTTGCAAGTGCTGAGTGATGCTTTCCGAAGCAAGGCCGATGCCGTGGCCATGAGCAAAGAGACTCAGTATCCAGCTCGTGGCCTCATCTACGACCGAAACGGCAAACTGCTCATCAATAACGCCCCAGTGTACGACCTGATGGTCACTTACTATCAAGTGAAGCCTGGCATGGACACAATGAAGTTTTGCCAGCTGATCGGCATAACAAAAGAGGATTTTAAAAAACGGCTCAACAAGGACTTCAAGCGAGACAAGCGCTTTAGCAGGATGAAGCCTTACATTTTTATGGATAAAATTTCGCCTGAAGCTTTTGCCATCTTCCAAGAGAGCATGTATGAGTTTCCAGGTTTTTTTGCGCAGGTGCGCAATATCCGCAGCTACCCCGTGAACCATGCGGCGCACATGCTCGGCTACATCACAGAAGTTACCGACTCCGACATCAAAGCGGCCAACGGCGATTACGTCATGGGCGATTACATTGGCGCCAGCGGCCTCGAACTGGCATACGAAAATGAACTCAAAGGCGTAAAAGGCTCCAAGTACGTCCTAAAGGACAACCTCGGAAGGGACGTTGGCAGCTTCCAAAACGGCAAGCGGGACACGCTGCCCGAGTCGGGCTACGACCTCATTTCCACCATTGACATCGAACTCCAAGCCTACGCCGAGTCGTTGATGGTCAACAAGAAAGGAGCTGTCGTAGCCATCGAACCCAAAACGGGTGAAATCCTTGCCTTTCTCAGCTCGCCCACCTACGACCCCAACCTCATGGTCATTGACCAGGACCGGGGCAATGCCTACATGGCCTTGTTGAAAGACAAAAACCAACCCCTTTTCAACCGTGCAATCATGGCAGCGTACCCACCCGGTTCCACCTTCAAAGCTTCTGTCGGATTGATAGGAATGCAGATGGGCGCCATCTCGGCCGATACAGGCTGGCCCTGCGGTGGTTACTACGTGAACGGTGGGCATGACGTGCGGAAATGCCGAGGGCACGCCTACCCCTCGAACATCAGTATTGCCCTGCAATGGTCGTGCAACTCCTATTTCTTCCGAACCTTCAAGGAAATTGTGGACCACTACGGCTACTACAATTCCGGCCAGGGCCTCGACACGATGGCGTACTACCTCCATTCTTTTGGCCTCGGCCAAAAATTGGGCGTGGACTTCCCCGGTGAAAAAACTGGCCGAGTGCCCGATTCGAAATACTACAATAAAATGTACCCCAAGGACAAAGGAGGGTGGCGCTCACCCACCATCATTTCCCTCGGTATCGGGCAAGGTGAAATGGAGCTGACGACTATCCAAATGGCTAATTTGGCTGCTATGATTTCCAACCGGGGTTATTATTTTATTCCGCACTTTGTGAAGGAGTTCAAGCAAGGGGAAAAGAAGCTACCCGCCAAAGACCCCTATCGGAAGCGAATAAAAGTACCTATCAGTTCCTATTATTTCCCATCGGTGGTGAACGGCATGGCCGCAGTAATTGCCCATGGAACGGCTGGTTCATCCAAGATACCTGACCTACCAGTAGCAGGAAAAACCGGTACGGTGCAAAACCCGCACGGTGAAGACCACTCAACGTTCATCGGGTTTGGCCCCATTGACGAGCCTAAAATCGCCATCGCAGTTTATGTGGAAAATGCAGGCGGTGGCGGCAAGTTTGCCGCACCGATTGCCACGCTTCTGATGGAAAAATACCTGCGTGGCAGCATCAGCGAAAGCCGAAAGCGACGGGAAACGGAAATGATGGAAGCCAACCTGATGGAGCCAAGACCAAAGAAAATTTTCGTTCGCCCGAGCTTGCCCGACTCCGTGCAGGTGGACAACACACCCGTTGACGCTCCGGAAGAAGAGCAGGGAAACAATTAGTATAAAATCCTGAGATTGGTGGATTGGTTGCTATTTTCCCCAATAACTCAATAACTCAATAACTCAATTTTCGTGATAGTCTCAGCCATAGTCGCCACTGCCCGAAACCTTGTCATCGGCCACGAGAACCAGATACCTTGGTATTTGCCCGCCGATTTGAAGTATTTCAAGAAAATGACTACCGGCCACCACGTCATCATGGGGCGCAAGTCGTTCCAGTCCATCGGCAGGCCGCTGCCCAACCGCACCAACGTGATCATCACCCGTGACCTGTTTTTTGTCGCAACGGGATGCACCATCGTTCATTCCCTCGAAGAAGCACTGGAACTGGCCGAAGCAAACGGCGAGACAGAGGCCTTCATCATCGGCGGTGGTGAAATCTACCACAAAAGTTGGCCCTACCTCGACCGCCTGTACCTCACCGAAGTGGACACCGAGCCAGAAGGCGATGTTTTTTTTCCAGCAGTAAATGAAATGGAATGGCGGGAACTGAGCAGTGAAGCCCATCCCGCCGATGAAAAAAATGAGTTTGGCTTTGTGTTCAGGATTTTGGAAAGGGTCTAAAACCTATTCCACGAAATCTGAATCCAGTACATTGTGGCCGTCCGTGATGTTGTTGGCGTTGTCTTGAAATTTAGCATCCCCAAAAGCAAGTATCGGGTAAAAAACAAATGGCAGGAATACGCAGCCAACCGTGAAAGCTTCGTCTTTGCCAAACTTCTTTACCAGCAGGTTCGCCGCCCAAACTTGCCAGATGATGCCGACATAAGGAATAAGCATGTACAAGGCCCACCATCCCGGTTTTTTGATGATTTCGCACCAAACCACGAGGTTATAAATGGGCACAATGGCTGCCCAGCCTGGCTGTCCGGCTTTTTCAAAAATTTTCCAGAAGGCAATTACCATTAATGCGATAATGCCGAATAAGAATGCCAAGAAAAATAGTCCAAAGATGAGTCCACCTCCGTCTTCCATGATAGATTGTTTTATGGTGAAAAAAATGGTTGATATTCAAATATAGTACCGAGCTATCACTTTCCAAGCACCCCATATCAGCGAAAATAGCAGCAATATTTTACAAAACAACCATACTCTCCCCTCCTGCTTTTGCGAAATAAAAAATCCGCCTATGGCCAAAAACAGCAAAGGGAAAACCGGAAAGAAATACCGCCCACTGAGCGCCATCACCCGGTCGGCCCCGACGGGCATCCACTGCATGTACAGCACCAGCGCCAATGCGCCCATCATGGCTAGGGCAATCATGGTGAAAAAAATGCGGTGCTTATTTTTGAGTTGCCCAAGCGCCGATGAATCAGACGCCGAAACCCAAGTCGTTGCCAATAAAAGCAGCCCAATCATCCAGCCGGGCAGGTAGTTTTTTTCCCAACCGAATTTGCCAAAATAATGCGCCACTGTGGCAGCCCCACTTTCCAGGTAGCTCAACATGGCTGTTTTAAAAAAGCCAATTGGATGCGACAGCACAAAAGCTAATTGCTCATGCGGCTGCACGCCCTCGTTCAGTTGCACGCCCTCCCGAAACAGCGGATTGTACTCGCCATAGGGGATGAATAGCCCACCTGCGTAATGGTACCACCAGCCCATCAGGGCGAGGTTGGCGAGGCAAAGTCCACCTGCAAACGCATAAAACCCAGCGGGGCGGCTGAACCTACTTTTTGGCACCAACCAAACCAGCAGCACGAGCGGAAAATACACGGGTTTGCTGAGGGTAATCATTGCGGAGCCGATAAAAATGCCCACCATGAGCCAGCGTGGTCTTTCAGCTATTTTTCCTTCGGTAAAAATGAGTGACAGCAGGGCGGCCAACAGCCAGAAGCAAAGCCCGTTGGTGACTGCATCACCGGTGAGCGAGGCATGGAGGAACAGGCTGGATGGAAGCAGCGCCAGCCATGCCATTGGTTTTGAAAAGAAGGGCATCAGGTGAATTGCTGCCAATACAAGCGCCATCCAAACAGCCAGCGTGGCCAATCGTCCAGCATAGAACAGCACCAGCGGTCGGCACTCGGAAATGAGCAGCACCCGCATTACGCCAGCTTGAAAAAGGTACGGGAACGGTGCATAATAGCCAACGTTCGGAAAATCCAAAAAGGAAGTGTCGAGTGGGTTGAGCGGTATTTTCCAAGCAGTGAGGAAGTTGGCTTGGCTGGTTTTCGCTTCGTAATGGTAACGGAGGTTGGCAAAGGGTTGGTAGAGTCCGGCCAGGCTTTTGGGCAACTGGCCGCCGAGCCGCTGGTCAGCAGTCTGCTCGGCCATGAGGTGGCCGCTGGCCAAATGGGCAGTGCGGTAAAAATGCGCCGTCTCGTCGGGCGATTGAAATGGCGGCACTAACAAGGCATAACACAGCCCGGTGATGGACGCCACTATCAGAAAAAATCGGCGGACGGCGCACTGCTCCATTTGAATCAGAATTTGTGCATGAGACTCAGTGTCACGTTGCTCGAAAAGCCAAAGTTTGCATTTACCGCAACATCTGAACCATTGAATTTACGCAGGGCGATGGCACCGCTCGGTATTGTTTCCAAGTTGACTGCCCAGTACTCGTTGAAATCATATTGCAGGCCAAGCACGACACCGATGCCTGGCTGCAAGTTCCAGTTGGGGTCAATGCCCTCCGTCTTTGAGATGCCAGAATTCAGGGAGAACACGGGGCCAGAATAGAAGCTTGTCCTTTCTCCCATCTGTTTGCGTTTTTCGCTGCCGATGGACAGCCCAACGTTAAAGGAAAAGCTGAATCTATCGAAATCATTGGCAAAACCAAGGCCGCCAAAAGTACCGCCGATTCGGCGGTACCTGCCGCTATCCAATTTCTTTTTGAAAATGGCTGAGAAGGAGTTGAACCCGTTAAAATTGATGCCGCTAAAGCGAAGCCCAACTTCGTACTTGTGATTATCATCGGGTTGGGCAGAAAGTGAAGTTGAGTGCATAACAAGGGTAGTTGCCAGAAAAGCAATTGCAAAGAGGTGCTTTTTCATGAAAATGATTTTAGGTAAAAAAAGAAAGGTTTCGGCAATAATACGATGGGTAGGCTACGAAAGACTGCTTGTTCGCTATTTTTTAACACCGTTGCAAAAACAACAGCTATGGCCTAAAAGCAGAGGAGCCCCCCTCAGAACTATGCTGAGAGAGGCCATCCCAAAAACTGCTCTTAATCATTGCCGGAGGTTAGTCGATACTAGCGGCATTTATCTTTGTGATAATTTGATAGAATCTTGATTGGAACTATAAGAAGTTCCAATTTTCTGTATAATCAAATACAGCGTCACATTTAAAATAGCGTGGGCATCCTAAAATACCTATTGGAGAGGTATCATTGCTCCGTTTGTACAGTCTGTCTGAAATGCGTACATGGAGCAAATGTAGCTACACTGCCAAAAGAAGGACATACCTTTTTTGGCGTAATTTTTAAAAACTTATTTTACGAATAAATAAACAAACATTGCCTGTAAGGCACATTAATTGGCCAACGAAAAGGTGATGTCTGTGACTGCCGGATGGCGGAAAAACGAGATGATGCAGCAGATGAGGAAAAGAACAAATGCAATTGCTTCATCGGTAACGAGTACAGGGGTATTCTTTTTCATTATGGTTGTGGTTTACGTGATGTTGGATAACTTGTTCTCCCAAAATGTTTGTTCAAATGCAGTCAAATGTTGAATGAGAGCTAGGGTTTTGAATACGTTGTAAAACTATTAAAGTCTCAGAACACGAGTTGGTTCAGTCTATGTTTGTTTTTTGAAAAGATATCATTCGATGTTGCGCCATGCAAAAGTAGGCATCAATACTTTATGAATGGTTGTTTGCGCATGATTACTTTATCGTTAAGTCATTGGCCCATCCATCGCTTGAAATCCTACACCCACTCCCGGCTCACCACATTGTTAGTCTCATGGGCAGGTAAAAGCACTAGTTTCAAACGGCTATTGAACCATGTGGAAATCCGTCGAATAGCATCGGGCTCCACTATCGCCTGTCGATTGATACTAAAAAAAGCTGGGGGTCCCTTATGGCTTCCAACCGGTCCAGCGTGTATTCGATATATACTTTTTGCCATCGGCGCACTGCGCAAAGGCCATGCGGTCGCAGCTTTCAGGCTGTCGGTGTATGCGGCGAAATTTTTCAATTGCCGAAATCAACTTGACTGGGTCAACGGGGTCATTTCACGGTTGGCAGCAGGTTGCTCGCCTTCGATGATGAGTGTTTTCATTGGAATGAGATTAAAAAAGTGCCCACCTTTTCAGGCTTACATCGAGCGATATCGTGGAGGCACTTACCTCAAATTTTACTTCTTCCCAATTTGGCAGTCGCCATTTTGAAGGCGGTTCTTTTGAAAAACCATAAGGCTCCATGGGTACACCCACGAGGTTTTTGTCGAGCTTTTTGTTGTTGTTTTCATCAAAGAAAACAGCGAAGGCGTAACTTCCAACTGGCAGGTTCTCGATGGTGGCCTCCAGTTTTCCTTTTTTGTCTGCTTTGAAATTGTACAGAATTGCCTTTTCCTCCACCATGAATTCTGATGGCCTGCTGTACAGGGCCAAGCGCACCGTACCCCCCACTTTTTCGATGCCTTCAAAACGGAGGGTTAGCTTACCGACGCTGTTATTTTGCACTGGCGAAAACGCCAATACCCCGATGGTTATTAGTGTAGCTAAATAGTTCATAATTCTGCAAAGATAAAACTTCACACATCCACAGAGGTGCAGCATGCTGCTGTTTTGCCAGCGGCAATTGCCGCTGCGTGACGATGACTACCACCTCCTGTTTAGCAATGAGGTGGTTGCAGCTCTTGATATCTTCCAGCCCAATTCCCGTGGAAGGCAGTTCTTGTTTTCTGGATTGAAGGTTATTTTTTACCACAAGCCGATCACCTCTTTCCACAAAAACCTCGGTGTGCAGCGGGTCTTGCGCAGATACAACATTGTGCTTGATGGCATTTTCAATATTGTCCAGCGTTGCGGGCTTGGACAATTGTTTTCCAATGAACTGCCGAAATGGCCAATTGAAATGTAAAAAGCATTAGGCTGCTGGCCGTGGGGGCAACGCCTCCAATCCTTCTTCTTCCAGGGTCGTCAGCCCGAACTGGGTAAGGTGGTGCACCACATGCTTGAACTGCATGAGCCGCCACTCTCCGTAATTCAGCGGCCCGAAAACGACGTGGTTGGTGCGCTTATCGGAATCCGCCGCCATGAACGCATCAAACTCGGCCCATTTTTGCCAAAAAGCTTCAACGGCCGCTTCGATGCTCGGCGTTTGAAGCGTTGGGAGTTCGCCGTTTGCAGGCATGTTCGGATGTGGGAAATTCTGGCTAATGGCGAAGTTGGTATTAACAAACTGCTTCACCCTCGGCAGTTTTTCTTCGGGAGTAATGACGGTGACCTCCCAGTTGCCCATTGCCCCATCAATGACCCAGGCCAGGTGCTCGACCATGTGGTGTGCGGTCATTTTCCCCCAAGCCGGTTGCATGTCCGGTGTCAGTTTTCGGAGAAGGCTGTCCAGCTTGTTCTCAAAAAAAGCATTGGTGTGGGCGTGTGTCAATTCTTGCATATGGTTGATTATTTTTGGTGAAATTTGCTGCGCAAAGTTCCGTTTTGCGGAGCAATTAATTTACGAAGAAAAAAGCACCACGGATGCACCAATCAAAAATCGAATCCGCCTTGCCTGAAATTGCCGCCAATTTCATCCTCCGCCCCATCCAACCCGCTGACAACCAGCAGGTTGCCCGCATCATCCGCACAGTGATGACCGAATTCGGGGCAGTTGGCGAAGGCTATTCCATCCTCGACCCCGAGGTGGATAGCATGTGCGAGGCGTACAGCGGGCTGCGTTCCGTTTTCTTCGTCGTTGCCAAAAATGACAGTGGCGAAGTGCTCGGCTGCGGCGGCATTGGCCCGTTGACCGGCAGTGATGAGGATGTTTGCGAGCTAAAGAAGATGTACTTCTACCCTGCGTTAAGGGGCCTTGGTTTTGGGAAAAAGATGGTGAGTTTGTGTCTCGAAAAAGCACGAGCACTCGGCTACCGCCGCTGCTACCTGGAAACCTGTGCCCGCATGGAGCAAGCCAACCAACTTTACCAAAAAATGGGTTTTGAGAAAATCTGCGGCCCAATGGGTGCGACTGGGCATTGCAGTTGTGATGCATGGTACGTGAGGGAGGTCTGAGGTATTGGGGTATGAGGTATGTTGAGTGTGGTGTAACCGCTATTTTTGGATAAAAACAATACTATGGAAAACGGGAAAATCAACAAAATCAAGCAGCTTCGTTTGAAGTATTTGGGGGAGAAAGTGTCTAATTCGGAAAGCGGGAAGGTTGTAAAGGAGAAGAGTTTCGCTTTTGCCATTCGGGTGGTTAAGCTGAAACAGCACCTTAACAAAGTAAAAAAGGAATTCTCGATGAGCGCCCAATTACAAGATTCCGGAACTTCAATCGGAGCCAATGTCAGGGAAGCATACCGAGGAGAAAGTAATCCTGACTTTGTCCACAAACTAGGCGTGAGCCTAAAAGAATGCAACGAAAGCCAGTTTTGGCTGGAATTGTTGTTTGCCACAGAATATATTACCGAAGCCGAATTTGAATCAATCTACGCAGATGCCCTCGCCCTCGACAATATCATCACCTCTATTATTCTGACAAAAAAGCGGAATATGACGAAGAAGTAGCCGCTAAACATACCCCATACCCCCATACCTCATACCCATGCTCACCGTTTCGGCGTAGAATTAATCATCACCACAAACATCAGCATCACCTTCATTTCAAAAGAAACCTTGCCGTCCAATTCATCCACGATGACCCAATCTCTGGGGTCTCGCTCATAGTTGGTGTACATGAAAAAATCGCCGTTGCTGGAGTTGCGGAGCAGCCAATTGTCCCACTGGTTCGTCCATTTCGATTTTAGGGTCAGTGAGGTCGAGCTGTTGTAAACCCGCCACTCGTCGAACTGGCCGGGCCAAACCGTCCGTGCGCTGACAATGGTGTTGTTGCCCCGCAGTTCCCATTCTTCGGGGTTGTCCCGCCACTTCATTTTGATGGTGCCAAAGGCATCACCAATGCGGTAGTCCCATTCTGTGAAGTCGTCGTCCCGAAGTTGCCAGGTGATTTTTAACTCACCCTCGTCTTCATCGCCATCTTCGTTTTCGGCATAAAAGCGCCACTCAATGAAACTGTCGTCGTAGTAGCTGGAGATACCCGTGAGGTATTGCGCCTTGGCTACCAAGGCGGTTAAGAGGCAAAAGGCAAGTGGCAATATTTTTTTCATCAAAAGGATTTTATGTATTGGTCAAACGTTTCAAGCATGACAGCGGTATCATTGCTCCGCAATTTTGGATTTTTTTAGGATAAAAAGTTGAAATTGCCGCCAAAATCTGGGCATCACCGTTAAACTAACGACATGATAATCTACAACGTAACCGTAAAAATAGAGCGCAGCATCCACGGCGACTGGGTGGATTGGATGCGCAACGTCCACATTCCTGAGGTGATGGCCACTGGTTTTTTCACAAGCAACAAACTGATGCGCCTACTTGAACCACCCGCCGATGAAGAAGGCATCACCTACGCCATCCAGTACGCCTGCAACAACATTGAGGCACTTCGCCGCTACCAAGAGGAGGAGGCCCCCGCCCTGCAAGCCAAACATTCCGAGCGTTACGACGGCAAGTTTTTCGCCTTCCGAACCATCCTCAAGGTGATGGAATAAGGACGAGTTACGAAAACTTTCGTCGTTCATTCTCACCTTCCTACCTGTGACAGCAACTGCTCATCCGCTGTGCCTTTATTTTCATCGAATAAAATCCTTTCGGTCAAATAATCGGTCGTGCTTTGGAGTTCTTCCACAATTATTTTCACCCGAAATCTTTGAAGTTATGGACAAAGTAAAAAAATTCTTCCTGTTCTGCTCCGGCGTTGACATGGCCACTCTGGAGGGCTGTCCCTCCGACATGAACAAGTACATGGGCATCGGCGCCACGGTTTTCTTCACGGGTGTGCTGGCCTTTTTCTCGTCGGGCTACGCACTGTACACCGTTTTCGACAGCTACCTGATGGCCGCAGCTTTCGGCCTCGTTTGGGGCCTGATGATTTTCAACCTCGACCGCTACATCGTGATGAGCATGAAAAGCAACGGCAAGTGGTGGCGTGATGCCCTCGTGGCGGCGCCCCGGCTTATGCTCGCCGTGCTGCTGGCACTGGTGATTTCCAAGCCACTTGAACTGAAGATTTTTGAAAAAGAGATAAAAGCCGAACTCGTGACGATGGAGCAAGAGGTCTTCAAAAAACAGGAAGACCAATTGAAGTCTCGTTTCCAAATGCAACTGGATGAGCAGCGCCAGCAAATTGCGCAGCTAAAAACGGAAATCGCCGAGAAGACTGCCGCTCGGGACACCCTCGCCCGCATCGCCGTGCAGGAGGCCGACGGCACGGGCGGCTCCGGCAAGAAAAATCTCGGCCCCATCTATCGAGCCAAAAGAGCCGAAGCCGACAAGGCGCAAACTGAATTGGACAGCCTCATGGCCGTTGCCATACCGCTCATCAAACAAAAGGAGCAGGCCGTCGTGTCGCTCGATTCCACTGTACAAGCCGGAATCGGCGCACTCGCCCGCACCAGCTACGATGGCATGGCTGCCCGCATGGAGGCGCTTTCCCGGCTTTCCGAAGGGAGCAAGGCCATTTTTTACGCCAGCATTTTCATCATGCTGCTCTTTGTGGCCATCGAAACAGCACCCATCATGGTCAAGCTAATTTCCTATCGCAGCCCCTACGATTACCTGCTGCACGAGCATGAGCACGTGTTCCAAATGGCCAATTTGGAGAAAACCACTTTGTTGGCCAATGAAGTCCATAATAAACTACTGTACGAATCCGACACGGGCAAGCACCTGACCAACGCCCGCATCGTGTTGCAAAAAGAACTGATAGACCACAAATTCAAGGAGAAACTGGCCGATTTGAAAAACAGGCCTTTCGACTGGAAGTTGGGTGCGGTTTAACCAAAACCTCTTACCATGCAAGCGCCATCCCGATGACAAATTGGGATGGCGTTTGTTTTTATGGCCATTTACGTGACGTTTGGCTTGTTGTCGCTTTGTTTGCTTCGCAAAATCCCTATGTTGCCTTCCTTAATTCTAAAATTGGTTTTATGAAAAACATCACCCTACTCCTGAGCGGCCTATTCTTCCTTACACATATATATAAGGTACAAGGCCAAACAATCCAAGTCACCACCACCGCTCCGACTGGCAACACGGTCATCGCTGGCTCGCCTATCACCGTGAACTTCAACCAGCCCGTGAACCCTCAGACCATTGGCCCGGCCAACTTTCGGGTTTTTGGTCGCTGGTCTGGGCCTGCCACCGGGCAGTTTTCTTTTTTGGATAACGACATGACGGTCAGCTTCCAGCCCGACGAGCCATTTTTTGCGGGTGAAATTGTGCTGGTGCAACTTTCTAAGAGTATCGTCAGCGCCAGCGGCGAGCCATTGGCCAGCCCCTTTGCATGGAGTTTTTGGGTAAAAACCGCTCCCGGCTACCTAGACCAACCACTCGAAAGCACCATCGAGCTGCGACTACCCGGCGAAGACTACCTCCAAACCTATGGCGCCTATGCTGGAGACATGAACAATGACGGTTACTCTGACCTCGTTGCCGTCAACGAAAGTTCCGACGACCTCCGCATTTTGCTGAACGACGGCACTGGCCAGTACAACGACTTCACCGTTTACGACACTGGCGACGACAGCACGCCCAGCCCCAGTGAAGGTGCCGATTTCAACAACGACGGCGAGATAGACCTCGTCGTCACCACCGCTTGGGACTCCGAAGTGCGGGTGCTCACCGGTGATGGCCTCGGCAATTTCACCAACATGGACACCTATTATACTTCCAATGGGGTGCGGGGCGTCGTGGTCGGCGACTTCAATGGCGACGGCTGGGACGACATGTTGACCACCAATCGCCTGTCCGGCAATATTTCGATTTTCATGAACGATGGTGATGGAACTTTCACGGCGAGCGGCATGGACCTTCCCGGCGAAGACGAAACTGCCTGCGCCTTAGTGGACGCCAACCACGACGGGATTTTGGACATTTACTACGCCTCCTTCAACAGCCAGAAGGCCGGGGTGCTCCTCGGTGATGGCAATGGTGGCTTTGCGCTTTCCGGCCAAGTGTCCGTTCAGGGCCGCCCTTGGATGATTGGGGCTGGCGACCTGAACGGTGATGGTCATCCCGACCTCGTCTGCGCCAATTCCAACAGCAACAAGTCCGCCGTTTTGTTCGGAGACGGAATGGGTGGCCTAAGTCAGCCCACGCATTACGCCCCGCCCAACTGCCAGTTTCCGCTCGCCGTTGACATTGGCGACATTGACGGCGACGGCGACTTGGACTTCGTTACCAGCAATTACAGCTCAAAAAATTATACTGTCTTTGAAAATGACGGCACTGGCCAATTCACGATGCCCGTCACCTTGCAAGCCCCCAAAGCTTCATCCTGCGCCATCCTCCACGACCGTGACAACGACGGCGACTTGGATATTACTGGGACAGATGAAGAAGCCGATGTTATTTTGCTGTTCAAAAATCCTGGAGAGCTGAACAGTGTTTTCGAAAAGCCAATTTTCGGAGGTTTAAAGCTACTAGTAACACCGAACCCAGTTTATGACCAAGCAACTGTATACTTTGAATTGACGAATCAAGATAAAGTCGAATTTTCTATGATAAATGCATTTGGGCAAACTGTCTATTCTAAAGCCCAGGCTTGGTATGAAGCCGGAATTTATTCATTTCAAATGAGCAGGTTAGAGAAATTACCTCCTGGAATTTACCTACTTGAAGCAAGGCAAGGAAGGAATAGAATAAGCCAGCGAATTTTAAAGCTATAAAACTAAAAATAACTGCCGGAAAATATCAATTGGCAACGTTGGTTCGGCAATACCCGTGTGCAGTTGATACAAAGCCAACACGAAATAATATTTGCCAAAGCTGGTTAATTTTCGTTTTCCACCGTTCTCCACATCTAGCTGTTTAAAAAAAAGATTAGTGTTTGTTTGGAAAAGTGCCGCTAGCGGTCGTACATTTGCGCCCGCTTTACAAACGAGGAAAGCAGGACAACGTAACCTCGAGTATTTATACTAATAAGGTACAAACCAAAAAACCGCAAGATTTTGTGTTTCTGATAAATCCGGTAGTTCCAATTTTGGAGCAGGAATTAAGAAAGGAACACACAGGAGTTCATTGACACCGATGGAGGAAAGAATATAGGTAAGGAAAAGAGGGGAGAGAAGAAGTTTGACGGACCAGTCAACGATAGAGAGTTGTAAGGTAGAATTATCTGTTGGTAAAAACATTGCCCCTTTCGGGG
>JAIPBL010000076.1 GCA_021739645.1 Saprospiraceae bacterium
TAATATTCGTTTGCTACGCTCATCCAAGTAAGGTGATACTTGTACCCATTTTTGTCTCAAATCTTCTACTAATTTTGCCCTGTTTCCCATTGCGCAAATATAAACATAAATAGGAAGTTATTTTTGCGCAAACCCTTAGGTTCGCCGGGCTTTATTTATGCGCCGCAAAAGCTTTTCTTTCGGGACACGGTGATTCACGTTCAAGCCAATCAATTCCTGCAAATAGACCTCGGCATTGATTCCACGCTGACTGATAACTTCTACACCTGGAGCAAAGACAGCCTCGGCTGGACTCCTCCGCCCGGCAACAATCCCAGCTCCAACAAGCTGGTATTTTTAAGTCCGCAGGCTTCAGATGCCGGACGTTATACTGCGAGGGCGACCAACCCACAAGCGCCCAACCTCTTTTTGCACAGTCATATCATCACCCTGAAAGTTTGCAACGAGCAACAGGACTCCCTCGAACTTGTCAATCTTTACAATGCAGCCGGTGGTCTTGGATGGGCTAACCAAGCTAACTGGCTCGTGCCGAGTATGCCCATCAGCACCTGGTACGGCATCACGCCCGATGCCTTCGGCTGTGTGCAAAAGCTGGACCTCACCGGTAACAACCTATCCGGTATGCTGCCCCCTCTGAACCTCAACACCCTCGATACACTCATACTGGAAGACAACCTTTTGGTTGGAAACATACCGGAATTGCAAATCCCCTTTGTGAGTTTTCTCAACCTGAGCCATAACCAGTTGGTAGGCGGCTTCCCCCAAGCGCTCGGCTCCTGGTACGACCTCGGCGGCCTCAACCTCAGTTTCAACGCGCTGGGCGGCCCCATCCCTCCCGACCTCGGCGACCTGTGCGAAATGACGAGTTTGTACCTCAACAACAACCAGTTCGAAGGCGAACTGCCGGAAGAATTGACGATGCTGTACAATCTCCAAATCGGGCAGGTTGATTTCAGCAACAACCTCATTGACTCGCTCAAGCAGAAAATCATCTGGTTCTGCCCCTATGGCGATACGATATTGCAAGTGAACCCCTCCTACGACCGCTTCCTCGGCATCTGCAACGTACAGTGCACCGGCGAGGAATGGGCGCACTTCGCTGATTTCCCGTGGATACCGGACACCCTGGCAACGCTTAATTGCAATGCTCCGGATTGTGCGTACAGCACCGCCAATGCGGGCTTTGTGGAGGTAAGGGGTGTGCGGGTCATTTTTACCCGCACCCGCTGCTACACCCAAATCGGGCCGCCGCCTATTTTCACGGAGGAAGTTCATTTCTACGACTGCGGCGGCTACCTGCTCGAAACCGCATCCTGCGACCAAAATGGGTTCTGTGCAATTTTCAGTGCCATCTCCAGCCAAGAGTTCCACAACTTGGTATATGATATCAAATGGTCCTGTGGCCAGAACTTCGGTATCATTAACGGAGTTGTCGAACCAGCCCAGCCTGCATCCCCTAATATCCTCACGCTGCGGTGCTCTCCCAACCCGGCAGACGTGCTGATCTTTTGCGAAAACAACGAGCGCATCCTGCCAAATGCGGTCCAAGTGTTCGACCTGCTGGGGCGCCGCCAAAAGGTGGCCGTGCAGGTGCAGCCGGCCCAGGTACAGCTCGACATGGGCCTGCTGCCACCGGGCATGTACATTGTAACCTTGCAGGGGGAGAAGGCAAGGTACCTGGCGAAGGTGGTGGTGGAGTGAGTTGGCAGACTGGCAAGCTGTTCAAACCAGTGAATGACCATTCCCAATGCCTTCCGCACCACGCAGCAGGAGATGCGGGAGCGGTTCATCAATCCGTATCAGTGGGCTGGGTTTGTGCTAGTGGAGTAGTTTTAGGCTTCATGGGTAAAGTTCCGGTACGAGCATTGGGAAAATCCCGTAACATTGCCTCACAAAATACACCTCACGCAATGGATTCCACCACCGTCATCGGCCTTTTCTCCGCTGCACTCACAACCGGCGCATACGTGCCCCAAGCCATCAAGACCTGGCGCACCCGCCGCACGGGCGACCTTTCGCTGAGTATGTTTTCCATGGTCTTCCTTGGTACAGTCGGCTGGCTGGTGTATGGGCTGTTAAAGGACGACCTGCCCATCATCTTGGCGAACACCATCACCTTGGGTACTTCGTTCGTTATCCTGTATTTCAAAATTCAGGAAGTGCGGGCAGGCCGCAAGCCCATTTGATTCCAGCGCAAACTGTCAGGCAGCCCTTACTTTGCGTTTTTTCCTTTTTACTTGCCGTATTTCAATTTACCTTTGATAAAACTTGGCTCACGTGCAGCCATTTCAATTAAATCAATACCTGGTTTCATAAAAAAACTGAAAATGAAGAAGTATTACGCTGTAATTGCCTTTGTGGTTAGTACCATTTGGCTCCATGCCCAAATCACTGTCACCAGTTCCACTTTCCCAGCGGTAGGCGACACGCTCAAAACCGCTACCGACCTCGACCCGGATGGCGTGACCATCACCCCGCCGGGTGGGCCTGCCACTTGGGACTTCACGGGCTTGGCGGCTACGTCAAAATCGGAAACCACTTTCCAAGCCGCCAGCGAGGGCAGTGCTTTCGCCGATTTTCCCAATGCGGAACTGGTTACCATTGGTGCAGGCGGACAGGGCGAGACCTATTTTGATATCAGCGCCACGAGCTTTAACAACCTCGGATTCTACGGCTCCGACCCCACTGGCGGGCTGCCCATCCAGACGGCTTTCAAGTTCAGCCCTCCCGTGCCGGAGCGCCGTGCACCGCTTAATTTCATTGACAATTCCTTGGCAGAAACGAGCCTGAATATTACCCTGCCGATAGACTCCGCACTTGGAGCCATCCTCGCACAGCTAGGCGTACCTGCTGGCCTTGCCGACTCCCTCCGAATTCGGGTAACGGCCTCCCGCAACGACCTGGTGGACGCCTACGGCTCATTGACCATCCCCGGCGGCACCTACGATGTGCTTCGGGAAAAAAGCATAGAGTACAGAAGCACAAGTCTTGACATTCGCCTGTTTGGTTTGTGGATTGACGTAACTGCCCAGGCGGGAGCAGGGTCTGGACTGGGCAAAGACACCACAATTGCTTATAATTTTATCAGCAACACGGAAAAAGAGTACATCGCCATCGTGGAAATGGACAATGCCAACAGCGTGGTGCAGCAGGTGGAATACAAGGACAACAACGTTATCAGTGGCAACAACGATATGGTGGCCGCCAAGCCGGAAGTGCTCGTTTCACCAAACCCAACGGCTAATCTTGCTGTTTTTGAACTAAAGAATTTTGCCCTTGGAAACTACTCGCTGCGGCTTTTAGACGCACAGGGCATGGTGGTTTTGGTGACAAAAGTAGGGCTTGGTGCAGAATCCGTTTCACTGGAATCACTCGGAAAAGGCACTTATTTTTACCAGGTTCTTGATGAAAAAAACCGAGTGCAAGCCACGGGGAAACTCTTGAAAATCAACGAATAAAACGCATGGCCATTTTTTCAGGCGGTTCCGAACGTACCGAACAGCTTCGACAGGTTGCTTTTAAGTTGAACATGGAATTCAACGAACAGGACGAGTACGGCATGATTGGCCTGCTGCGTGATTTTCAGTTGTTCGGCAAAGGCGGCAGGAAGGAAATCTCCAACCTGATGACCCAGTCAAGCCAGTTGATGGAAGACAGGTTCCACGTCTTCGACTACAAGTACACCATCAGCACGGGCAAGTCGGCACATACCTTTCGGCAGACTGTCTTGTTCATCAACTCCAAGCGCCTTTCCATGCCGGAAATGCTGATGAAGCCGGAGCATTTTTTCAACAAAATAGGCACTTGGCTCGGCCTCCAGCAGGATATTGATTTTGAAGAGCACAAAGTTTTTTCCGACAATTACCTGCTCCAAGGTGAGGACGAAGCCCGTGTTCGCCGCACGATGGACCAAGAGGAAATCATCCGGTTTTTCACCATCGAAAAAGACTGGTATCTGGAAAGCGTCGGCTTTTTCATGATTTTCTATCAGCGCAATCGCCTGATTGAGCCAAACGAAATCAAACATTTGCACGAGCGGGGAGTGTTGTTATTTGAATATTTTAAGAAAGAACCGCTTTGAAAAAAGTTGGCAGTTCGACAGTTGGCAGTCGGGGGCTGCTTCCACGTGCCTGACTGCACACTGCCAACTGTCGAACTACCAACTCTAAAATGTGTACCGTTACCTACATACCTCAGCCCAACGGGCATTTCGTTCTCACCTCCAACCGGGACGAGACCGCCGCACGTTCACCGCAAAACCTCGATAGAGAAAAAGTAGGTGGGGCAACCCTCGTATTCCCCAGAGATACAGCCGCTGGCGGAACCTGGATTGCCGCTTCGGACTCCAACCGGGTGGCTTGTTTGTTGAATGGTGCTTTTGAAAAACACAGCCACCGCCCACCCTACCGCCGCAGCCGGGGCCTCATGGTACTCGATTTTTTTGGCTTCGCAACGGCGGTGGAGTTTTTTGAAAAATACGACTTCAAAGGCATGGAACCGTTCACGTTCATCATCGTGGACGATGGGCAACCCTACGAACTCCGCTGGGACGAGCAACGGCAGCATGTCCGGGTGCTCGACCCTTTGGGCTACTACCTCTGGTCATCCGCCACGCTTTACCCCGGCGAGGTGGGCGAGATGCGGCAGCAGTGGTTCAAAGACTGGCGGCATGGTCGGCATGATTTCAGCCCAGCAGCCATCCTCGACTTCCACCGCACAGGCGGCCAGGGCGACGACTGGAACGGCTTCATCATGAACCGGGACGGTAGGGTGCAGACGGTGAGCATCACCCAAATTGTAAAAAATAAGAAGGGCATTTCATTGGAATACAATGACTTGTTGCGGAACGCAATATTAGTTGGCAGTTTGACAGTTGGCAGTGGGCAGTCAGTTAACAGCCCACCAAGTTTAGCAGTCAGTACCAAGGTAGCAGTCCCTGACTGCCCACTGCCAACTGTCAAACTGCCAACTTAAAAATGGATACAACCGAACTCCTCCAGAAAGTACGCAAGATTGAAATCAAGACGAAGGGCCTGAGCAAGCAGCTATTCTCGGGCGAGTACCATAGTGCCTTCAAGGGGCGGGGCATGTCGTTCAGCGAGGTGCGGGCCTACCAGTACGGCGACGATGTGCGCAATATTGACTGGAACGTGACGGCCCGGACGAACACGCCGTTCGTAAAAATATTCGAAGAGGAGCGGGAACTGACCGTGATGCTTTTGATTGACGTGAGCAAAAGCGCCTATTTCGGCACGGTAAACCAACTCAAACAGGGTATCATCACGGAGATTTCGGCGGTGCTGTCCTTCAGTGCCATCCAGAACAACGACAAGGTAGGCGTCATACTTTTCTCTGACAAAATTGAAATGTTCATCCCACCCAAGAAAGGTCGCTCGCATATCCTGCGCATCATTCGGGAACTGATTGATTTTCAGCCAGATAGCCACGGCACCGACCTCGGCATGGCCCTCCGCTATTTCAGCAACGTCATCAAGAAACGCTGCATCGGCTTCGTGCTTTCCGACTTCATGACGAGGGGTTACGAGGCGCCGCTGCGCATTGCCAGCCGTCGGCACGACCTCATCGGGGTGCATCTTTTTGACCCAAAAGAACAAGACCTTCCCAATGTCGGCCTCATCCGGGCCAAGGATGCCGAAACAGGCGAACTGGCTTGGCTCGACACCTCCTCGCCGCAGCTTCGGGCGAAATATGCGCTCTGGTTCAAGGAAAATTACAACTATTTCAAAACGACCTTCTCCCGCAGCGGCACGGACTTCGTGAGCATCCGAACGGACGACAACTACGTGACGGCACTGCTGAATTTTTTCCAAAGGAGAAGGTGATGCCTGCCATATTGAGATGAGAATCGCCTACATAAGCCGCCAACTTTGGCCAAGTAAAAATCCCACTGCCAGCTTTGTCAGCTTTAATGCCCATGCCTTTGCTGCGGCAGGCGCTGAGTCATTTTTGTTTGTTGGCGGGGGGGGGGGGCAGCAAACCTGCCAACGAAGTGCTGGTGGATTATTTTGGGCTGCCGCCAATGCGGAACCTGCACATAAAAACCCTGTCGCATATCAAGGCTACCAGTATCATTTTCTACCTGAAAGTATTTTTTGCTGTTTTAAAAACCCAAAAACAAGGAGACCTTGATGCCATCATTACCCGTGACGTTGGGTTCCTTCCATTTTTATATTGGTTGAAAAAAATAACGTGTGCAACTGCCGTGCTGGAATGCCACAATTTTTTCATGGAAATAACTGCTGACGCCTACATGCAGCAAGCATTGCGACAGCGAAAAAAATACTTGAGAATCGAGCGCAGATGGCTGCCAAAAATAGACGCCGTGCTGTGCATTCTAACACCAATGGCAGATTTGTACAAAAAGCATATTGACCCTGCCAAAGTATTTGTGGCCCTGCCAGGCACGTTGACCATGCCACCATTGCCCAAGCCGAGAGTCGAAGATTTTTGGATTGGCTATGTCGGAAGTTACCATGAACAAAGGGAT
Organism: Saprospiraceae bacterium; assembly: GCA_021739645.1. Taxonomy (GTDB): domain Bacteria; phylum Bacteroidota; class Bacteroidia; order Chitinophagales; family Saprospiraceae; genus UBA6168. Next base: position 6,509 of record JAIPBL010000076.1, read on the forward strand.
TTTGACACCGTTTTTGCGGCATTGGCAATGGTGAAAAACGCAGATGTGAAGCTAATGATTATAGGTGGAAGGGAGCTGGAGCTGCCTATTTTCCTATCGCTTGCAAAAAAGCACGGTGTGCAGGACCGGCTGCAGGTTACAGGTTGGGTCAGCTATGCTGAGATGCAGAAATACATGTCCCAACTCGCTATCGGTCTCGTTCCAATGGTGGACAACCTCTACAACAGCAGCCTAACTGCGCCCATGAAAATACTGGATTACCTAAGCTGCGGCATTCCCATATTGTCATCCGACCTACCGTCAGCAAGAGAGTTCGTTGGCGATAACGGGGCGGGCCTTTTCTACAGGCCGAGCGATGCCTACTCGCTTGCCGAGCACATCAACATCCTGTATGGTGATAGTTTGATGCTCAACAAAATGTCAGTAGCGGCCAAAGAAAGGTCTATCCAGATTTCTTGGTCAAACAGGGCTACTAAAATCATTGAAATAGTCCAATCAATACAACTGAAAGCGAAATAATGCAAAGCGCCCAGACAAGTTTGACTTGCCTGGGCGCTTCGCATTGAGCAGTTACTGACTGCCAACTGCCCCCTGTCGAACTGCCAACTTCTACTTCCCGATTCCCTGCCGATACTGCGAAGCCCGACTCGGGTCTATCCGCTCCATTGTGCGGGTCACCGTATTCTTCTCAGCGGAAGCACCACCTTTGTAAATTTCAATGATTTCGTCTGATTTTGTATTCGAAAACACCTGCAAAATGATGGCGTTCGGGTAACTGCGACTCACTGCTTCCAATGTTTCGAGTGCTTGAGTCATGATAGCCCTCGCCACATTTGGATCATCGGCCATGGTGTCGAGACCCTGGCGGTGGTAGTCGTAAATCATCTGGCGGAATGGGCGCATTTTCGGCGAAAGGATGTTTTCTATCAGCCAGTAGCGGTTGCGGTTGTTCTCGGTGGAGCGCCAGCCCGGCACATTCGCTGCTACGTTGGGTGGTATGCGGTTCACGATGTCCCAAGCAGCTTGGAAATATGGCTCACCACCCAACGGCGAAAACGAATCGTAATCCATTCCGATGGCGAGATAAGCGTAAAAAGCCAATACAGAGGTCAAGTTATTGAGATAAGTGGTCTGGCTATAATCAAGTGGTTGGAACTGCTCGTAGGAGAACACCAAATCCTTGTCTTGGTGCTTGAAAAGGGCCGTTTCGTAGTTGCTTGCATAAACTGGTCGGATACTCTGCAGCGAGAGTTCAGCCTCAAACGAATTGGCCGAAAGCTCTTTCGAAATCGTGATGACGATATCCAATGCTATGCGCTCCTCCTCCTCGTACACATCATTCGTCCATTTTTGGTTGTTCATAAACTCCTCAATGGACTGCTTCAGTGTCTGAAAAACAGCCGGGTCAGCAGTCTGGAGCTTGGGTGTGTTCATGGTCACCCGCACTTTCAGTTCCTGCGCTTGGAGCGAGCAGGCAAAAAATCCGGCGACAAAAAGTAAAAACCAATTTTTCATGTAACTATATTTTTTATAAAACAGCCAGCACTTCATCCACAATATCCACCGCCACTTCGGCCTTCGTTTTTAACTCAAAATCCTTGCGCTTATTGTCCCGGTGCAGGATGGTAATTTTGTTGGTGTCAAAATTGAAGCCAGCGCCAGCGTCTTGGAGGGAGTTCAGCACGATGAAGTCAAAATTCTTTTTCATCAATTTCTCGCTGGCATTTTTCAGCTCGTTGTTGGTCTCCAAAGCGAATCCAACGATGAACTGGCCCTTGCGTTTCATTTTGCCCAAAGAAGCGGCGATGTCGGGCGTTTTTTCCAGTTCGATGGTCATGCCCTCGCCCTTTTTCTTGATTTTTTGCTCCGCAACATTTGCTGGTCGGTAATCTGCCACGGCAGCCGACAGCACCGCAATGTCCATTTTTTCGAAATGCTTCACCGATGCCTCATACATCTGCTGCGCCGACTCCACCTTCACAGTAGTGACGTTGGGGTGTTGAGGGTTCAGTTTTGACGGGCCAAGCACTAGTGTCACTTCGGCGCCACGTTCTGCAAATTGCTCCGCAATGGCCACGCCCATCTTACCGCTAGAACGGTTACCGATGAACCGTACCGGGTCAATCGCCTCATAAGTTGGCCCGGCGGTGATGAGGACTTTTTTACCTAAAAATGCCTGCTTTTTTTGAAAAAATGCCGCCAAAAAAGTTGCGATTTCCTCTGGTTCAGCCATGCGGCCCTCGCCTACCAGCCCACTTGCCAGCTCACCGTAGCCCACCGGCAGGAAGTGGTTGCCGTAACTTTTCAACCGCTGCACATTGCCCTGTGTGCTGGGATGTTTCCACATGTCGAGGTCCATCGCTGGTGCCAAAAACACCGGGCAACGAGCGGACAGATACACCGCCGACACGATATTGTCGCAGATACCATTCGCCAGCTTGGCCAACGAGTTGGCAGTGGCTGGGGCTACCACGAGCGCATCGGCCCAAAGGCCAAGCTCCACGTGGCTGTTCCATTCATGCTCCGCAATGACTTGGGTGAAGACAGGCTTTTTTGAGAGGGTGGAAAGTGTGAGCGGCGTGATGAATTCTGTTGCCGAAGGAGTCATGAGTACTTGCACCTCTGCTCCATTTTTCACCAAAAGCCGCACCAGGTGTGCAGCTTTGTAGGCAGCAATGCTGCCCGTGACGGCGAGTATGATTTTTTTACCAACCATTTTTTGAGTTGGCAGTTCGTCAGTTGGCACTGGGCAGTCAGAATCAAGCTCTCAGTCACGAGACTGCCAACTGCCCCCTGTCGAACTGTCGAACTTTACTGGCGACGGCGTTTGTCGTTGTAGTGGTGGTGGATTTCCCCCTTGATGAACTCCTCCGTGGCGATAAGCGTGGGGTTCGGGAGGCGCTCGTAGAATTTGGAGATTTCGATTTGCTCTTTGTTCTCAGTAATTTCTTCGATGGTATCGGTATTTACGGCGAACTCTTCGAGTTTGCTGTGCAACTCGTACTTGAGGTCAATCGCAAGCTGCTTCGAGCGCTTGGTGATGATGGCCAGCGTCTCATAAATGTTCTGCGTTGGCGCTACCATCGCTGTAATGTTGCGGGCTTTTACGTTAGCGTCCAGCCCCTGCGCTTTGGTCTTGATATCTCCCATTTGTGATTGATTTTAATTTCTTAACTGAGTTATTGTAAAAAGATTTGACTTCGTTGTAATTGTCGTTGCCCTTGAATTTTTCGAGGTAATCCTTGGTGTAGGCAATGGTGCTTTTGTAGCGTTCTTCCTGTTTTTCGAAGATACTGTTTTCAGCAAGCAGGTAGTTGGCTTTCGCAATATGATAGCGTACCTGCTCGGCATTGCTCGTTTCTGGGAAGTCTTTCAACAGGTTTTCGAGCGTGGTGGTTGCAGCTTGGTACTGACGAAGGTTAAAGTACAGGATGCCTTCTTCGTAGTTTTTTTTCTCCAATTTCAAGCGCATCTGGTCAATCAACTTGTTGCACTCCTGCAACCTCGGGCTGTTCGGGTAAGTATTGACAAATAGCTGGAGTTCATCAATGGCCTTTATGGTGTAGGTCTGTTCCAAACGAAAGCCCGGTGACATCTGGTAATTCGAATAGGCTGCCATGAAGTCCGCATCTTCCCGTTGTGCACTGTGCGGGAACGTAGAGGCGAAGTTCTTAAAATAGTAGTTGGCCATGATGTACTTGCCCAACTTGTAGTAAGTATCGGCGTAAGTGAAGTAAACTTTCTCCAGTTCCGGTTTGCCACGGTAGGCGGGGATGATAAGTTCCAACAGCGTCTGGGCACGCAGGTACTCCTGCTGCTCGTAGTATTCAAAGGCTTTGGCGAACATTTTGTCCGTGTCTCCGCTGCCTCGAATTTTCTCATATTCGGATTTGCAATTGACCGATAACAGGGCAAATGCAGATAAAAAAAGTAATTGAACGAGCCTTTTTTTCATAGGGGCGCAAAGTTAAGCAATTGAGTTGATAAATGTTGATAATGGTTTTTGAGGTTGATAGTGAGCAACTGCGAACCTTTCAAACCCCTAAAAGTGCAGTAAAAACGCTGGATGGTTGGCTTGCGGTATGGCGGGAAATGAAAAAGGCGCTACGGAATGTTCCGTAACGCCTTTTAGCTGTAAGGGGAGGACTCGAACCTCCACGAGGCGGTTAGCTACAACACAAAGAATAGTGGTCAACCCTGGTCGGATGGTCCGGCTCTATGCTGCGTTTATCCCGTTGTTCCCCACCCCCGAGACAAGAGGGCATGGCTGCCTGATTTCATCACCTCACAGTGTGTAAGAAACAATCTTTTTTGTTCCTTTTTGATAATGCAAAGATATAGGCATTGACCTTTTTAATGCAAATTTTTTAAAGAAAAAGATTTATTTTTTTAAATTTTTTAATAATCATTCATAATCATTAAATTATTATCAAATCCAACTTTAAATAAACTGTCATTGTTGCCATTTTTTTAATTACCTTACCAAGTTTTGATTTTTTTCTAAAAGAATTCACATTTTTGATGAAATATTCTTCAATACTGACCTGTTGATTCAATTTTTTCAAAAATGTGCATTTGGGCTTTATAGCTACTCTCTTAGTTGAAAGATGGGCAATGATTGCCGTTCCAAACGTTTTGGAAGGTTGTCGGGAGGTTCGAAAGCCCGATTCTTGGGTCAAAATGTAGGAAAGCAGCATCCTAAGCGATACTTTTGCGTCCTTGTTTTCAAATACAAACAAAATTCATGAAGAAATTACTGAAAATCTTTTTCCTATTACTCTTAGCAACTGCCATTAGCTTTCAGCTTCAGGCACAGAAATTTGGCCACCTAAACACTGGCAATCTCCTCATCCAAATTCCTTCTACCAAAACCGCTGATGAACAGCTCCAGGCTTTGCAGGATTCACTTGTAACAGCAGGTGAAGCTCATGCAAAGGCAGCTCAGGCGGAGTACGTAGCCTTCGCTAAGGAGTATCAGGCAGGGAATGTTCCGCCTGCTGAAGCGCAAAAAAAGCAAGCTGAATTTGAAAAAAAGGAGCAGGAACTAGCACAGCTTGAAGATGAAATAGCTGCTAAACTTGCAAAAAAACGACAGGAGCTGCTCGGGCCAATCCTTGAACAATTGGAAAAAGCGGTCAATGAAGTTGGTAAAGAAGGCGGTTACACCATGATTTTTGACACTAGCGTGTTCAATTCAATCCTATTTGCCAAGGATTCAGATGACATTGAGCCATTCGTGAAGGCAAAAATGGGCATTAAGTAGTCAAAAACGAAAGTACAATTTTGAACAAAGCCGCAATTGAGTGAACATCAATTGCGGCTTTGTTCATGCATCTTTCTCCTAATCCTTTCCAATCAATTTTAACTCCGCCAAAGTAACGGCCACTTCTGGGTACTTGCTCAAAAAGTCCTGGAACATTGCTTCGTCGAGCAAAAAGGTTAGTTTTTTGCCAAAATTCCCCGGCACCTTCAGGTGAATGCGCACGATATGGAACAACGCCATGTCCCGTTCTGTGATTTTTTCAATGTTGTGATAGGGGTAACGGTAGTTCTTGAAGTAATTGGAGGCGTAAACGTAGAGTTCATCCAACTCCACTCGCTTTAGTCTTAGTAAGGTAAAATACAAAAAAGTTACTCCTAACAAAAAGAAAGCGGACAGTCCCAGTTTCATCCAAATGGCAGGAATTGCCCCGAAATAAGGCACTTCCACTGTCCAGATTGCAATGGTAAACGCCCCAAAAAACACCGTCCAAAGCGTGGGGATGAATATCTTGAGAAATAAGGTTGCGTTTGAAGAAATTCGTTGCATAGTCTAATTTGGAAACGGGGTTTGTCAATCTTCCATTTTTGCTTCCATCGCCTTTTTCCGCTCCACCCTTTTTGAAACCAAGATGCTGATTTCATAAAGGCCAAATAATGGCAAAGCCACCAAAATCTGGCTAAAGGCATCGGGTGGCGTGATTATCGCTGCCACAATAACGATTGCAACGGCAGCATGTCGGCGATATGTTTTCAAAAAAGCAGGCGTAATCAGCCCTATCATGGTGAGCACATGGGCGATGACTGGCAACTGAAAAACCAGCCCAGTAGGGATTGTGAACATGATCATATACCCAATATAGGAGTTTAGTGATGGCGTGGACTCCACCCCAGGCAACTCGTATCCAGTAAGAAAACTGATAGCAAAAGGCGAAATGACGAAATAGCCAAAAAGAACGCCCAGCGTAAACAAAAAGGAACAAACCAACACTGCCCCTCTCGACGCTTTGCGCTCTTTGTCCGTAAGGCCGGGGCTGATGAAGCGCCAAGCTTCCCAAAAAACGTAAGGAATAGTCAGGACAAAACCAATCAAGAACGACATTTTGATGTGCGTCAAGAAAAGCTCGCCCATATCCGGCGTGATAAGGTGGAAATCTTTTGGGTAAAAACACAGCCCATCGCCCATTCCGATGGCGTTCGAAAGCTGGCAAATAAGGCGGTAGGTAATGAATTCCGGGTTTCGGGGACCAAAAATAACCGTGCTGAATACAAAATCCTCCATGAAGAACATGCCCATTGCCACCAATAAAATCACACCTACTGAACGGAAGATATGCCACCGCAGCTCTTCCAGGTGGTCAAAAAAAGTCATTTCTTTTTCAACCTCCTTTATGCCATCCCCCGGGCCATCTATACCAATTTGGTCAAGTGCCATTGCTTTTCTGTTTGTCTTTTATGCTCGTCAAGGTCATTTCCTTTCGTTTTTAAACGTAATTTTTTGCATTGTCCTTGGCGGCTGCAAAAGTAACAAACGCTACCATTGAAAGCCCAATTGAGCAGCCGCAAATCACCGATTAACACTTTATTCGTCTAAAAATAATTTGCCTCTTGTGTGTTCCTTTTTTTTGAACAAAGCATTACTTGGTAAAAATCCTTCCGTAGGCATCATTCATTTCGCTTAAACCGCTACTTGCCATGTAACACGGCTACCCTTGTTTTTCACACTACATTTTTAACGTTTAAACTATTTGTGCTATGCCAATTCCCATGGTTTGCCGCTCCGCAAAGCTGACAAAGGCATTCCCACCCGCCTCTTTCTCAACGAGCGCGGCGGCAACCGCCTCCAAAAAAAAGGTAAAAGGGACCCGTGAAAAGTTGTTGGCCTGGTGGATGAACCAGCCGCTCGCCAAAGCCTTTCAGAGTGTATTCCACTGAAAATCACTGTAAACTTTTTCAATGCCATTCCCGACATCGGGTGCGGTGCTGCAAACTTATACAATGGCATTCATCCAGTTTTTGACCGTATTCCATTCATTTTCATCAAATAAATAATTCATGAAAAAATCAATTTTCATGGTAGCACTGCTAGCCGCTACCCTCCAAACCTTTGCCCAAGTTCCCTTGAACGATATCACCACGCGGACGGTGGTTTCTGATAAACCCGTGTTACCATACGACACCCCCAACGAGCGGGATATCTTTTGGCAAAAACGGGTGTGGCGAGTGGTGGACGTGCGGGAAAAAATCAACCTGCCGTTCGTTTACCCCGATGCACCGCTTTTCAACATCCTGACGAATGCTGCACAGGCCGGCGAACTCACGCTTTATAGTGGTGAAAAGGACGACTTTTCCGTGCCGCTTTCCACGGACGAACTCAATGCTACGCTTTTCCGAAAAGACACCATCCGCATTGCCTTGGATGAAACCCATGTTGAAATAAGGGAAATTCAGACGGAGGTGAACTACGAAGATGTTAAGCGATTTAGAATCAAAGAGTTATGGTATTTCGACAGTAAAACCTCGCTATTAAAAGTGCGCATTCTCGGCATTGCGCCAATGCAGGAATTGTACGCTGAGAATGGCGATTGCTTGGGCGAAAAGGCGCTGTTTTGGGTACACATGCCTAGTACCCGGCAAGTGTTAGTCAAGGAACTGGTGTTTGCCGAAGGCAACGAAGCGTCCAGAATGACTTGGGAGGATTTGTTCGAAATGCGTAAGTTTTCCAGTTATATTACCAAAGACGGAAATGTACGGGACAACCGCCTGCAAGACCTTTACACAGGCGTTGACCTGCTGCTGGAGGCAGAAAAAATCAACCAGAAATTCTTTAATTACGAGCACGACCTCTGGTCGTATTGAGTGATGTTTGAACAAAAGCCCCGGCAGTTTGTACTTGCCGGGGCTTCGTTTTGGAGAGCAATCGGGCCTTACATTGCGCCCTTTTTCTTTGTCTTGTTTTTTTCCTTTTGTTTTTTCTGCAATTCTTTTTCCAGCTGTTGTTGGAGGCGTTCATGTGATTGACGGGCATCTTGCATCGAGCGGTTCAGTTCAAGTTCCATGGCTTCCCGCTGGGAATCACTGGCTTTTTCCATTGCCCGTTCCATTACCTCCCGGTTACGCTCCATCACTCGGTTAAGTTCTTCCTGAAGTGGGACCATTTGTTCTTCCATTATGGCTCGTTGGTGTTCCATCAATTCCTGCCACTCATTCGAATGTGCTTGTACTCTTTCCACATCTGCCATCATTCGGAGTTTATCAGCGGAAAACGCCCTGTGGAATTCTTCCATTGCCTCGGGGTTCATCTCAAAATTACGCTCGAAGTCAAATTGAGCAGGGTCAAAATGGAAGGCTTCGGCTAATTCAGGTGACTCAAAATTAAATTGAAAACCGTTTGGTGGAAAGTCGCCGTTCCAGAAGTTGTAGCTGCCAGGCACATCCTGCATGATGATGGTTTTATCACCCTTTTTCAGCCCAGTGATTTCTTGGCCGTTGACGATGATGGTGCCTTTTTTACCATCTTTCACTTTGATTTCCACAGGGTCGCTGCCATCCTGTGATTCGATGATGAATGTCGTGCCGTTACGGTCTTTTTGGGTGGTAATGGTCCGGGTGCGAGGTGGCGCAGGCGGTGCGAGTGCCACTGGGAATTCATGAAACGACGGTGGTGCAGGTGGGGCTGGCATCTCCGGGAATTCGGGCATCTCCGGTGCTTCCGGTGAGGCTGGCGGTTCGGGCAGGTTTGCCAACAGCTCCTGAATTCTGTCCTCGTAATCACCATACTGCGATGCAGGAATTTCTTTCCCACCCACTTTCAACATAACGATTTTGTCGTCTTTCATCTTAAATTCAATGTCCTCATCGTCGTTGTTGAAATGGATATGGGCATCCTGTGTTCCGTTCGGAATGGTGTCCCCTTTCGTTAGGTAGGTGTTGGCCATGACTTCGTTCAGTGGCAGCGCTTTCGAAGCAACCCGGCTAATCAGGTTGCCAAAAGGCGTATTTGCTTGCACGGACAGTAGCACAACGGCCACGGTCAGCAGCAGGGTGGCTGAAAGTTTCTCCATAACATTAGATTTATTTTGTGAAGGTTGTAGAATACGTTGGATACGCAGGAGCAGCTGGTTTTTGTTTTTGGAAAAAGTCATAGCCAGCGCCGGGCTTGCAAGCTGCATTTCTTGCAAACTGACAAGGGCTTTGGCATAGGCGAGCGAGTTGCCGCATAGCCGCACGGCGATGTCGTCGCAGCAATTTTCCCGTTCGGTGCGCACATGTGCGGACATCCACCAAACAGCAGGGTTGAAGTAAAACAGGATTTCAACGAAGGACTGCAACAGGTTAAGCAGGTAGTCGTGCCGGGCGATATGGGCCAGTTCGTGAGCAAGTATGGCCTCCACCTGAGCAGGTGTCAGGTAGTTGACTGCCCCAATTGGCAATAGAACAATGGGCTTCAGCCAACCGATTACCATCGGGGTGTGTGCCAGTGCGGACTCCAGCAGTTGTACCGGCCGCCTGATGTCCAGTTCTGCTGATAATTGCACCAGCCGTTCTTGCCATTGGTGTGGCAATTGGGCAGTCATTCGGGTTTTGAGGCGCTGGATGTACAACAACCCACCGAGCATTTTTAGCACAAAAAACACCATCCCAACGAGCCAAACAGCAACGATTAGCGGCATGTTCTGGCTAAAATATTCGTAAAAAAACGACTGGTTGCCTTCTATTGAATATTGCCCCAGCAAGGTTCCATTCTCCCTATAAATGGCACTGGCCAACTCTGGTTGTGGGCTTTTTCTGTTCAGATAAAAAATGAAAGTGCCCACAGCCAGGAGAAGCGTTACTGCCATTGCCAAGTTTCCTGCGATGTAGCGTTTTCGTGCGTCCGTTTTTTGCCAAGCAAGTAAGTAAGCTGCCAGCAACAATGCAACAGCGAAGGCTTGCCAAAGTGAGTGAAGCACCGTCCAGCCCAAGGCATGGAGGGTTTCGGTCGGCAGAATTTGATTGATGAGCTCCATTTTTGAATAGGTAAAATTTTAAAGGAAAAAATGGGAGAAGCAGGCGTATTCAATGCTTGCCTGTAACCCCAATGTTCTAACCCTCGTTTTCCATCTTCTCGATAAGTGCCTTGATTTGGTCGAGTTCGTCCTTGGAGGCTTTGTGGTTGCCAAGCGCCTGCATGACGAGGTCCATTGCTGATCCGCTGAATACGTTGTCCACGAAAGTGCCAAGCAAATTGCGCTGCGTGGCGTCACGTTCTTGGGCGGCTTCGTAAATATGGCTTCGAGCGTCAGTGTTGCGTTGAACTAGGCCTTTCTCGTGCATTATCTGCATGAGTTTGAGGGTAGTCGTGTAGCCCACTTCTCTACGCTCGGCCAGTTGGTCGTTAACAAAACGGACGGAGCTTTGGCCATTTTCCCACAAAACTTGCAGGATTTCCAACTCTGAATCTGTGGGTTTCGAAATCATTTTATTTGCCATTTTGATGTTTTAATGAATGGTCGAAAGTATCTACTTCCTACTACGACATCTTTCGTACTGCAAGTATATACGAACATCTTCGTAAGTCAAATTTATTCTACGATTTTTTTCGTAGAAGCGTAGAATCTTGTTTAAAAAGTAAGTATTACCAGCAAAATGGTCAACTTTAACGGCGTTTTAAGAGATAGACAGTTCTATTTGGCAACCGTTCGATGGGCTCGCTGTTATTCTCGAACAAAAAATATTTCCGATGAAAATTCTAATCATTCCAGTAATTATGCTCGGCACCGTATTTGGCTCCTGTGCTCAAACAAAACAGAAGCAAGCTACAGCCAAGGCTAACCAAACAGTTCAAACGATGCAGAACAGCAACTTGTCAACCGCCACATTTGGAGGTGGTTGCTTCTGGTGCACAGAAGCTATTTTTCAACAATTAAAAGGTGTTGAGTCGGTAGCATCGGGCTACTCTGGTGGCAAGGTGGATAACCCAAGTTACCGAGAGGTTTGTAACGGGACGACTGGCCATGCGGAAGCTATCCAGGTGATGTTCGATCCGGCAGTTATTTCTTATGAGCAATTGCTGCAGGTCTTTTTCACTACGCACGACCCAACTACTATGAATCGGCAGGGAGCAGATGTTGGCACACAATACCGTTCAATAGTTTTTTACCATGACGAGGCTCAAAAAGAACTTGCGGTGAAAGTTAAGAAAGAGTTTGCCCCAACGATATGGGACAACCCTATCGTGACAGAAATAGATTCATATTCCAACTTCTTCAAAGCGGAAGATTACCATCAAAACTATTTCAACGACAATTCAGAGCAGGGATACTGCCGCATTGTTATCAACCCCAAAGTGCAGAAGTTCAGGAAACAGTACGCCGATTGGTTGAAAGAATAAATTTTAAAACCTTTAGAAATGACTGGAAAATCAAAAGAAAATTGGAACGAGCTGACAACTGAGGAGGAGCGTATCATTACCAACAAAGGAACCGAATACCCTTTTATCGGCGAGTTCGATAAGCATTTTGATGCTGGCACCTATATCTGCCGACGTTGTGAATCGCCGCTTTACCGCTCAGCTGACAAATTCAACTCCGGTTGTGGCTGGCCTGCCTTCGACGATGAAATACCCGGTGCTGTGCGACATGAGCCAGATGCCGATGGCCGACGTGTGGAAATTCTATGCGCTAATTGCGATGGCCACCTCGGACATGTTTTCTCCGGCGAGCGGTTGACTGCAAAGAATGCCAGGCACTGCGTAAACTCGCTTTCAATGCGATTCGTGCCTGAATAATTGTATGTAATCATTGGGTAGCAAAAATCATAACACGAGCCTTTCGGGGTTGCCCATTTTTTTGTTATCTTAGCTGCCATTCAGCTGACAAGTGTTTGTCAGCTAGACGGAACTTATTCCTTAACCATTAAAACTTAAAACATGGCAGTAATGAAAGTCATCGAAATTTTGTCAGAATCTGACAAAAGCTGGGAGGATGCGACCCGGAAGGGCGTCGAAAAAGCATCAAAGTCAATCAAAGGTATCCGCTCTGCTTGGGTTCAGAGCCAGAGTGTAACACTCAACGAGAGTGGCGGAGTCGCCAGTTTCCGAGTAAACCTGAAACTCTCATTTGAGGTTTTATAGGTAACACACCTTCCGAAAGCCCCCATGGAACTTAAGTTGCACGGGGGCTTCTTATTTTTGCCCAATGTCCGTCCAGAAATAGCGAAACGAAAAAGTAGGTTGAAATTGAGTACAAGCCTACAACTGTTTGTGGCTGAACGTTTTGCTTTAAATCTTTGAAATACTTCAAGTAATGATTTATGAATTCAATGGCTTCAGGCCAGTTGTTGACGAAACCTCTTTTGTTCACCCACAAGCTGCTGTAACTGGCAATGTCATCATTGGAAAACATGTTTACATTGGCCCAGGAGCTGCTATTCGTGGGGATTGGGGGGAGATTGTGATTGGGGATGGTTGCAATGTGCAAGAGAACTGCACTATCCACATGTTTCCGGGAGTGACAGTCCAGTTAATGGAAGGAGCGCATATTGGCCACGGGGCAATCATCCATGGTGCGACAATAGGGCGAGATTCGCTGATAGGAATGAACGCTGTCATCATGGACAACGTAGAAATTGGCGAGGAATGCATTGTAGGAGCACTTTGCTTTGTAGGTGCCGAAACAAAGATTCCTCGGAGAAGCTTGGTCGTTGGCAACCCAGCAAAAATTATTCGGGAGGTGAGCGATGAAATGTTGGGGTGGAAGAAAAAGGGAACTGAACTTTACCAACAATTGCCCAAAATGCTGTTTGAGACTTTGAAGCCTTGTGAACCACTTCGCGAGGTGCCAGAAAACCGGCCTTCGCAAGACGCTGTGTTCAAAACCTGGAAAGAAACGGGTAAGTGATATTTTTAAGGAAAATAAAAAAGGTTCATCCCAATGTCGAGATGAACCTTTTTTATTTTGGACTTCAATAACTTAATATGACCACAAGTCATGCTCGAAGTTGAAAATTTCTTGTTTGATCTTATCGGCTTCGAGGAGAAGGTCAATACCAGTCAGGTAGTCTTGGATACGGCGGTCACGCACGTTTGACTCTTTGTAGATATAACTGGAGAAAAAACGCATTTCCATCAAATCCTCCCAAGTAACTGGGCTGGCGTCGTTGCCAACATTGAATACCTTTTCCCTTGAAAGTATCTCACGTGCTTCAGGGTAGTAAACCCAGAACATCGGTTTCTCGTAAAGGAAGTTTCCATTCTCATCAGTTTTATCAATGAGCGGAGCTATACCAAGAATTCTTACTTGGAGGGTAGAGGTTTCTTCATCAAAGAACCAAACCTCCTTGAGGCGGAAACGCTTCACGTCTTCAGGGTTGATATCATTTCTGACTACCTGAAGTTGTTCTTCGTAGGTCTCTGGGTCAAATGTAATTACCGTGTCAATGGTAGCACCCATTGAGGCCACTTCATCTGGAGTTAGCTTAGAGGAAAACTTGTCGTCCTCAGTACTATAAACAGTTATTTCACCCCCAGTTGCGGCATCCATAAGAATGGAAAAGAACGGCCTTTCTGGATAGGCAAAAGGGAGGTTCATCTTTTCACGAATGTCAATTACTCTCCAGATACGCTTTTCCCAGAAGATATCAGCTTCCCGAACATGGTCGTAAGGGAGAAGGCGTTTGTCAGTGGTAAGTCTTTTGTCAACAATATCGTCCAATGGACGGCCTTCGTTGGGATCGCTAGACTCGGTCAAAATATTTTCTGGTTGCTGAGCGAAAGAGCTATTGCATAGCATCAACAACGAGAATAAACTAAACAGTTTCAATGCAAACTTCATGTTTCTCAAAAGTTTTCAAAATGAAAGAATACTAACTACCAAGGTACTAACTCTTCGACCCCAGCAGTTAGTATTCTATGCTCAAATTTTATTTAATCCTGAACACCATCGAGTTGATCTTACGACCAGCGGCATCCCCAGGGCAGCGGGCTTTGACTTCTTGAAAGTAAAAAGTATCCCCTGGTTTGGCCGATTGTACAAGGTCTTGTGCTTTGCCGTTGAAGGATCCCCCAGAGTTTGCAGTTTCCACAGGGTCTTCACGCTTAGATACTTTCACAAGGTTAAAACCTTGAATATCACAGCGTGCTTCAAAGTCAAAGTTATCAAGCCAAGCAATTAAACCTCTTTGGACCTTGAATTCACCGTTGCCCATTGAACCATCTTCTTTATTGCCCAGTCGTGCAACAGGGTCAGGAATACGTTTTACTCGAAAGGCTTTAGTCGCTTTCATGTCTTTGGCGCTTACAGAAACTTTACAGTCATCTGTAGGAGTTGTTACCTTAACCATCCAAGTGTTGCTTCCAGTCTTACTCAGTGAACCACCGCCACCAGCAATACTGACATTGAGGTCATTACTGGACGAGCCAGCGGCAGACACGGAAATTGGATTATCAACGCCAATGTAAAATACGTTCATTTTATCAGCAGAGATAGCGACTGAACGTTGGCCAACTTCATAAGTAAAGGATGAACTACCTTTCGAAACTTCGCCGGTAAGCGGGTTACGAACTTGTGCATCAAGTTTGAGTGTTTTTTCACCCAAGCCAGATGTTGCAGCTTTGTACTTTGCTATTCCGTCAGTTCCAACTGGAATCTTGCTACCATTGACGAATATACCGATGTCAGCTGGGTTTATTTGTGAGCTATAAGTACCCACAGAAATCTCTGCCTCAAAAGGTTCGCCAGCGATTAGATAAGATTTCTTCGCAGAAACTACAGGGAAGAAGGCATCAAATTCAATTACACGCCCTCCAGCAAGCTCTGCCATATTGTTTACCAATGAAGCTTCAGAGCTTTTAGCGTCTGCTTGCATCTGGCTCAACAACGGAAGGACAGCTGCGAGAGGCATTTGGCGGAATTTGAATTCCTCCCAGCTCTTCTTACCGCCTTTTTTCCAAGTTTCGTCATCAATTTTTAGCGGAAGATTGTTAGCGATATTAAGTATACGGTTATCTATTTCTTCTTTTCTAAGACCGAATTTCTCACCGTTCTCGTTGAGCAATTTGGTATAAGAATCTATCATCTTCTGCTTTACTTCGGCTAGCTTAACCTTCAATTCAGCACCTTTCTTCTCGTCAACAAGTATCCTTGTGGTGATATCCTTGTTTTTCTGGCCTCTTGGTACTCTTTTGCCATAGCTTTCTGTATAATCGCCTTCATCAACCTTTTTGTTCATATTGCCAGCCTCATCAAGGAGGAAATCCCTGAGTTGGTTAACATAGTCATTGAAATTGACGACCTCTCCACGAACTTCATCAATAGCAGGGCCAATCGCGCGGTATTTTGCTTTTGATTCATCATTTAAAAGCTCTTTAATACCCCTTACAGTTTGGTCAAGTTGTGAGTTCACGGTAGCTGCACTGGCTTTATTGCCCTCGTCAAGTGTAATGAAAGCATTCATTACCTCTGCGGACACATTCAATGCGAGCAGCGCTGTGAGTACCAGATACATCAGGTTAATCATTAGCTGCCGCGGCTCCTTTGGAATGGACATGTGCTTTTATTTTTTCGTTAAACAAAAATAGTTTTTCAATCTTACAACATCCTCATGAGGATTTGCTGCTACTTAGGGAAGCTAGTGGCGATAGCATTCAACATGCCGCCATAAACTCCATTCAAACCGGACAGGTTCTTATTCAATACACTCAATTGGTCTTTGTAAACCTTTGTATCGTCAATTGAATCATTAAGGTCCGCCATGGCTTCGTTCAACTTTGTATAGAAGTTGTTCATAGTCTTCAATTGGTCGCTAGTTCCCGAAAAGTCAACCTCCTGCAAGGCCTTGAGTGAAGAGAGGTTCTTAGACATTGATTGCAACTCAGTCAACATACCACCTAATTGATTCTCAATAACGTCACCATGGATTGGTGTACCCATGTCAATACCATCTTGAGGCCCTGCGGTTAGCGGAGTAAGGTTTGCGTGGTAATCATTTAGGCCAGGATACAGTTTGTCCCAGTAGTAATCCGGTTCTGGGCCAATGATACCTAGGAAGGCGAATATTATCGCTTCAATTGACAAGCCTGTGATGAGCATCTCACTAGCATAAGGCCAGCTTTCTAGTTTGAACAATGCACCCATCAATACAACAGAGGCACCTAAACCAATCACGAGATTTTTGAAATACTTGAATCCTTTAGTTTTTACTAAACTCATTGTTAATCGTTTTAATTAGGTTAGCTAAATTCAAATTAATTAAAGGAAGATTTTCCTCGCTCAATAATACCCATTATCAAAAAGGTAACAGGTAGTTTGAAAAAGAAAACAAAAAAACACAGGCAATTCAAAATAGCCAAGTATTGTTTTGCGACGCGAAAATAAAAAAAAATGGATAGCAAGTAGCTTACTATCCATTTGGAGATTATTTTTTATTGAAATAATTAAAAGTCGTTGATGGAACGGCCAAGGAATGTTAATGCACAGCGGAATCCGACATAGGACTTAGTGGTATCCTGAAATTCCCAATGACGGTTACCCGTTTGAAGAAACCAAGCTACATCCTTCCAAGATCCGCCACGAATAACCTTGCGCTTGTATGCTTCTGGATCATCATCGTTAGCGTCATAACGAATATCTGGGTTAAGGTCATGCAAGAACGAGTATGCATTCTCGTAATAGGCCGTAGAAGTCCACTCTGCTACGTTTCCAGACATGTTGTAAAGTCCGTAATCATTCGGGAAATAAGCATCGGCTTTTACAGTGTACTGCCCACCATCTTCAGGGTAATTTCCACGCCCAGGCTTAAAGTTCGCCAGCAGACAACCTTTTGCATTACGCAAGTAATATCCACCCCAAGGATAAGGAGCTGAATCGTGGCCACCGCGGGAAGCATATTCCCATTCATGTTCGGTTGGCAAACGGAAGTCCTCTGAGTTGATGCCGTCTTCGCGGGCAGCTTGGTATGTGTCCCAAAGCTTGGTTCTCCAATAACAGAATGCATTGGCCATGTGCCAGTCCACACCCACCACTGGATAATCGTCAAATGCTGGATGCCAGAAATAGTTACGAGTCATAGGCTCATTGTAAGAATAGGCAAAGTCACGTATCCACACCAAAGTGTCAGGATAGACATTGATTTTCTTACGCTTGATGAAGGTAGTACGAGGCGATTTGCCCTTATCGTGAGCAGCATCATGCCAATCAAACCATTCATACTCGAACTCCATTTTGCTTACGTCTAATTCTTGACGGCCAGCAAAACGGTCATCGCCTTGGTAGTAGAGATCCTGAAGTGTCTCGTCCTCCCAGTCAATTTCGTATTCCCAGTCGATTCGCTCGTCTCCTGTAGTTTCATCAGTGATGAAATGATCTAGGTACGAGTGTGCAATTGAGTCCTTTACCCAATATACAAACTGCCGATACTCATTGTTGGTTATCTCCGTGTCGTCCATGTAGAAGCCCTGGATAGAAATGGACTTGTTCCTTTGGACATAGGTATTGGAAATGTCTTGGTCGCCAGGACCAATGTGTAGGGTGCCGGAAGGGATGTACACCATGCCGTAAGGGTTGATGCCTTTCCAATCTGGTCGATCCATGACGCCTTGGAGTTGTCCTGTTTCTTTGCTTCCGCAAGATGAAACTAACGCTGCAAGCGTGAGCAGCGCAAACGAAGTCTTTAATAATCTTTTCATTTTTAACACCCGAGTTTTCCTTCTTTAGTGAAAAAGAGACGTAAAAATAGTGCTTTACTGCTTAATTCAAACAGTTGCTCCATATTTCTGCCGTTTGGAAGGCAAAATTAACATTTTACGCCAGACAAAAACGATACATTTTTTTTTCTTAGTGTGATTGTAGCAATTTTAATTGTTGAATTTCACTTTTGAACGGTTTTTCAACAAAAAGTTAAAGAGGCGTTGTGTGTGAAGAATCAGTCGAAGAAGACGGTTTCCGAATTGCTAGAGCGACCTAGGGTTGTAGATTATTGCAGGTGGTCTTCCTTTTCCAATAGGTTTTCCAAGATTGTAGTTTACTAATACCTCATGAGACCCCGTGCTTATTGTCTTTAGATTTGACAAACCTAAGTCGTAGGCATAAGCTACTGATATTTTTTCATTCAATTTGAATCCACCCATTAAGACTACTGCGTCAAGGCTGTTTGGGTTGTATCCCCTTAACGATGCCCCGACAAATATATTTTCATTGTACTGTGCGGTAACAGAAAAATCAATTTGCGTTTGGTGGACGTCAGTTTTTAATAAAAATGAGGGGCTTGCAGATAATTTATTATTGAGGTCAATTTGGTAGCCGATGTAGAGGAAGTAGGTTCTTTCCTGTTCAAACTCCAATTTAGAAAGATTTAGTGTGTTTCCAAGCAAATTTACTGCCGCTACACCCGCTTCAAATTTTTCATCCTGATAAAATGCGCCTAGATGCGCCGTATATCCTGCACCACCTTCAAGACTGCTACCCAAGTAATTGTCATTGTGGTTGATATTTCCTAAGTCATCAATCTCAGTGCTGGGTGTCCTCACCTTTGAGCCATCAAGTTGTCGCTGCACCCAACCTCCGCTGAGCCCTAACGAAAGTAGCCCAGTTTTACCCATAAAAAATTGCTTAGCATAGGTTGCGGAAAATGAAGTCTGCCGCCATGACCCTAGGGTTTCGTTTTCGACTGCCACCCCGGCAGCCCCTCCAACTATGTAGAGCGGCATGTGCGCATTGAAGTTCTGCGTGACAGGATTGCCTGGCAGCCCAGCCCATTGAGAGCGATATACCCCAGTCAGGCTGAGGGAATTGTCCAATCCGGCGTATCCTGGGTTGAAAGCGTATTTGTTAGCGCGGTACAAACTGTACTGCGCTGGCTGCTGTGCCAAGAGTATTTGTGCGGCTAGCACTAGAACAAAGCATGTCGTAAGCCTGATTTTCATAGACTTTAGGATTAAAATAAATTTGCCAGTTTATTGATTCTTCAAAATATTATTCAAAGTCAGTTTAAACAGCAGCCTATGTCCTCAGGATGCTTTTTGCTGCTGTAAAAGCTCTCTAAACGATTCAATCGTCTCCACTGGTGCCTGACAGGCGTAGTTTTGACATAAATATACTAATGTGCCGGCGCCTTGGGTTTTTCCATCAAGTAGCGGGAACTCCTCGCTAGCTTCTTGGGCTGCCATCAGCACCTTTTGTGGAATGAATTCCCGCTGGATATTTTCTGCCATTTTCGCTGCATCGGCACCAATTACAGCTATTTCTGCCTGGCCAAACACCTCACCCATCAGACAACCAGCCCATTGGCTGAAAGAAGATGGATAGCGCTCTAGAGAATCATGCATTGAAAGGAGCATGCCGGAAACATGACGAAGCCAATCTTCCCGACCAAGCAAGATACCTGCACGTTGCAAATTGCGAACCATTGTCGAATTACCCGATGGCGTGGCCGAATCGAACAAATCTTTGCGGCGCATCAAAACGTCTTTTTGCTTTGTTGACGTAAAGTAGAACATTTTATCTGACGGGTCAAGGAAACTATCAAAAACAAAATCGATGTAGCGGCCAGCTTGCAAAATATATTTGGATTCATGGATAACCTCCGCAACGTCGAGAAGAGCTTCAATTAGGTAGGCATAGTCGTCAAGGAAAGCATCGTACTGAGCCTGGCCAGCTTTATAGGTGTGGTACAGCGTGACACCATCTTCCTGCACGAAATTTTTGAGCAAAAAATCGAGATTTCGCACTGCCGTTTCACGATATGCTTCCTTCCCCAAAGCTGCGTAGGCTCTAGCATGAGCCGAGCACATCAGCGCATTCCAATCAAGCAGCAGTTTGTCGTCGAGACTGGGCCAAATGCGCTGGTTGCGGGCTTCAAGCAGTTTTTCCCGGCTGGCTTTGAGGCGCTTTTTCAGGGAGTCAACTGAAATTTGGTTCGCTTCCGCAAATTCTTCAAAATCAATTTTTCGCCAAATGATGTTCTTTTCTTCCCAGTTACCATTTTCGGTAACATCATAAAATTTGGCAAACAAGTCAAAATCTTCACCAAGTAGCTTTTCAATTTTCGCTTTTTCCCAAACGTAAAACTTGCCCTCTACGCCTTCCGAATCGGCATCTTGCGCAGAGTAAAAACCACCCTCGTCGCTGGTCATTTCACGCTTCACCCAAGCCAGTGTTTCCTCAATCGTCTCCCGGTAAAGTTCCTTTTTGGTGATTTTATAGGCATCAGCCAGGACACCCACCAGCAGTGCGTTGTCGTACAGCATTTTTTCAAAATGGGGTACCAGCCACTTGGCATCGGTGGCATAGCGGGCAAAGCCACCACCGAGCTGGTCGTAGATGCCACCCATCGCCATTTTGTCCAGTGACAGCAGCGCATGGTCCAGCGCCGATTTTTCTCCAAAATAAAAATGGTAGGCGAGCAGGTAGTTCAACGACATTGTGCCTGGGAATTTGGGTGCGCCACCAAATCCGCCATTCGTGCTGTCGAATTGTTTTTGCAGGTTTTGAAAAATATTTCCCAACAAAGCCACCGAAAACGGCTGGTCGTCGCTCACAACCCGCAACTTGTTGCCACCCGTGAAGGTGTTGCCAGAGTTTTGGATGATGTCCGTCAGGCGCTGTGCCTGTTCGTTGATGGTTTCTCGCTTGGTTTGGTAAGCATGTGAGAGGTTCATCAGCACCTGCAGCCACGATGGGCGGTTGTGGGCGGGCATGGGCGGGTAATAGGTGCCTGCGTAAAAAGGCTTGCGGTCCGGCAGTAGAAAGCAGTTTAGTGGCCAGCCGCCGCCGCCCGTCATCACCTGACAGGCTTCCATGTAAACCTGGTCTACGTCGGGGCGCTCCTCCCGGTCCACTTTGATACAGACAAAATTTTCGTTCATGAACTCGGCCACCTCGTGGTCCTCGAAGCTCTCCCGTTCCATCACGTGGCACCAGTGGCAGGTCGAGTAGCCAATGCTCACGAGGATGGGCTTGTCTTCTTTTTTTGCTTTTTCAAAGGCTTCTGGCTTCCAAGCATGCCAGTCCACAGGGTTATTGGCGTGTTGGAGGAGGTAGGGGGAGGTTTCGTGTTGAAGTTTATTCATGCTGTCTGGTTGATGTTTTGTGAAAACGTTCAAACCAGCATTCAGTTCGGAAGACCCGTTTCTTTGAACTCACTTCGCCGCATACACCGCAAAATACTTGCACTCCTTGATGATTTGTTGGTAAAAATCCGTTCCCCGGTATTGTTCTTTCAACCTGCTGAAATTAACGAGGTATTCCTCCGGCAGCCGGGGGATGCGGTTGCAGCAAGGCTCCGGTTTGTACTGCACCGATTGAAAGAAGATTTTTTGCTCGCAACGGGCAGCCTGAAACGCCGCCTTCGCAGCCAACTCTGGCGTGGTGGCTGCCATCCGTGATTTTTCAAAAAAGTACAACGCCCGCCCCAGTCCAGTATTCTCCCGGTTGCCAAAGGGGTATTTCCAATGGTCAAAAACCCTGCTATCGCCCTCCTCGACCTTGGCCTTGTGCAACTTGGCCCAAGTGCTGCCGCTGCGGAAATAGTCCATCACTTTCCATGCAAAACCATAGTAGCTCATGTTGTAACTGGCAAGGCCCAGTTGGTAATAGAATCGGGCAGCACCTTCCAGACCGCCCTTTGATTTATATTCAAGGTCGAGCATTTCGGTCAGCAACTCACCTTTGTTAAAGTACGAAGAAAGGCCCGCCGAGTCAGGTTTTGTGTAACAGGAAATGCAGTCCTTAAACGTCTCCCGAAAAGGGTTGAATTGTCCAAAATCGTCCCACCGCTCCGTGGGCATCCGTTTGTAGGTCTCCATCGCTGCCTCCATTTCGCCCCGGCTCATCAGCAGCGTGGCCTTGATGTCGAGCAGGGTGTAGAGTGGGTTTTCTTTCAAAAGCAGGCGTTCGAACGAGTTCTGGTCGGTCTTGAGTGCGGTGGCGATGAGGTTGTCGAGCAGGTCGAGTTGCGGATTTGGCTTGAGGTCGCTCAGAGGGTGCTGGCTGAGGAAGGCCATTCCTGGCTGTTGGTTGTTGACGAAAAGCCCGGCCATTTTATCCTTCAAAAAATCCGGCAGGCTCTTGTACTGGCGGTAACGTTTGTTGTCGGTAATGAGGTCGTAGGCGTACTGCTCGGCCTCGTCGTCCGGTTTTTCGAAGCTGGCTATTTTCAGGGCAATTTGAAAAATGGCCAACTGTTCTTTCAGCGCCTTGTCTTTCAACTTCGGCTCCACAGCCCGGAAGGTCTGCTCGGCGGCGTAATAATCCCCCGCCAAGAACTCCAGGTAGCCCTCCGCCAGGAACCAAAGCACTGGCCGAGCCACTTGCCCTTCCTCTCGACATTTTCTCGCAAAACGTTGTAAATCAATTACATACCTGCCCGCATACGGTCTCGGCAACTTGTGGTAACGCTTGTTGTGTTCCTTTTCATCGTTAAAATCCAGCCCCAGCAGGTTGCGCTCCATCTTCCTGATTTCCTGCACCAGCAGCCCTTCCAGCAGTAGGTTTTTCGGGTCGATTTCATAGATTTTCTGCATCTCCTCCAGCGCCCTGCTCTCCGCCCCGGCTGCCCGGATGGCGTACAGTGTTGCCCGCTCCCCGTCCGATTGGCAAAGGCGCAGGCAGTCCGTCCATTCCTCGTCCGTTTTTATCAAAAAACTCTGGTACGCCGAGGCTCGCCGACCGGGACAATGCTCGAAGATTTGGGCGTAGAGGTAACTGGCCTCGACGTTTCGTCCCAATCTGAGCAATGCGCCCGCCCGGTGCCCCTCAATCCACCACGGGATGATGCTCTCGCTCCAGCGGGCAGTCTGCTTGTCCACCTTCGGCAACAGGTCGTCGCAGAGTTCCAGCACCTGTTCGTACTGCCCGGAATAGTGCGCCAGCCGGATGATTTGGTAGGCGTACCGCAGCCGGATGTACGGCGATTTCGTGCGCTTGAATTCCCGTTTGCCCGCGGCAATGAGCGCCTGCATCGCCTCCTTGTCACGGGGCGGTGCCTGCCAGCGGTCGTTGGCGGTCACGTGTGGTTCGCATTGCTTCGCAAACAGCAGGTACTCCAGCGTTTCCGTGCATTTTTTTTCAAAAACAAACTCCGCAAACGTGTTGCCCTGCAAGTTCGGATGCACTTGCAGCGACTTGCTCTGCGTCGCCGTCAGCAGCAGGTCCAGCTCGCTGGCCGGGGCTTTGAGGATGACGTAGGCGAGGTCTTCGATTTTCACATCCCCACAGAACCGCATTGCCCACTCGGCCAGGTTGTCGTCTTGGTTGGCCTTTTGCACCGTCTCGAAATAGTTGCCGTACAGCTTGTCGAAGCGCATAAACAGTGGTGCCAAGGCCACCTGTTCCTGTTGCCGAAGGATGTCCATATTCACAAAACTGTAACCGTGGAAGGAGCGGTCGTTGGGGGCGCAGGCGTGGGTTTCTTGCGCCGCTAGGTTGCCCAACGCAGCGAAGAAAGCAAGCATTGTGGCCGCCCAATTTATTGGGCTGGCCGTTAGCCAAGAACTATGCATGAAAATTAATGATT
>JAIPBL010000077.1 GCA_021739645.1 Saprospiraceae bacterium
AATGCGATGGAATTTAGAGCCCGTTGAACATATGCTTTTGCTCAGAGGGCTTATTTGCACAACTGGGCGGTGGGAGCAATTCTGGAAACATTTCGATAAAAATGGGCTATAAAAGTACATCAAATTGGAGCCGCACCCTGTGGAGGAGCCGTCCAGCGTCAAAAATAAAGAGCCGAACCAGCCAAAGGTAGAGATATACCCCAACCCAACGGACGGCCATATCACCATTGCGCAGCAGGACTGGAAGGCATTTGATACGGCTGCCTTATATGACCCACTCGGGAAGCGAGTTTTTTCAAGTCATTTGGACGAATTGGTACAAACATTAACGCTACCTGTTTTGCCTGCTGGCGCCTATTTGTTAAAGCTTACCGGAGAGAATGCACTCCATTCTGAAAAGGTATTTGTACAGCTTCATTAATGACAAAAGAAATATAGAAAAGGGGGAGGCACGGTGTACCATGCCCCCCTCTTATATTTTAGGCTTGTGCATTTTCAGAACGAAAACCCAATCGAAACCTGGGTCGAAAAATTGCGGTCGTCGTCGTTGCGGGAGATGAAATTGCCGTTGTCCAAGCTGGAAAGCGACACGTCGGCCTTGGTTTTCGTGACGTCCTTGAGGCCGTAATTTATCCGTCCAGAGACGTAGAGGCTCTTGCTCAGGTAAATGGACACGCCGCCCACCACACCAAGGTCGAAGGCGTTGTAGAGCTTGCCCCGGTTCTCCACAAATTCAAAATAGGCCCCGGCCGTCTGCGGGTAGGGCACGTTGTCACCCTGAATGCTGACGGTTTTGGCGGGGTTGGCGTAGGTCGCTCCCCTTGGTTTGTCGGAGAGGTAGTTGTAGTCGAGTTCGTGGTCAATCGAATTGGGGGCCGTGGGGATATTGGAACCATCCCGGATTTCGCTGAATTTGATGTTGCCGAAAGCAGTGGAATTGACCAGCACCGCAAAGCTTACCCCACCGTAAATCTCGAAACGGCTGTGTGGTCTGAAATAGGGCAATATAGGCAGTTCCAGGTAGGAATTGCTCACGTTCAGGTCTTCCTTTCGGATGCCCGTGGTGCGGATGATGTCGTTGTTTGGGGTAAAAAAGTTGTAGTAGGATTTACCGTCGAAGCTGCGTTTCGTGCCCTTTTGGCTGTACATGAACTCGCCCCGAAGGCCCATCAGGTCGGTTATCTTCCAGGCAAAAGTGGCGCCGAATTGGAACCCAATGTTTTGGTCGAGCGACTCTTTGGCATCAGCGGTATTCTCCAAATCACCTTTGATATTACTAAAGTTCAAGCCGGTCTTGAAGCCAAAATTGAAGTCCTGCGCCACCACGGCGCTCGAAAATGCAAGCATCACACAAAAAATAAACAATCGGGTCATCTGTACAGAATTTTTAAATTTGAAATTAGCGCCGCAAGATAGCGGGATTTGGTGTTTTTGAAACGCAATTGACTCAGATTCCATGCTTCACCAAATGAAGGAGGGCCATTTGAAGGAATACAGTTGCACCCGTCGCCTTGATTTTTTTCACCAAAAATTATCAAGCCCTTATCTTTGCAAACCTTTTTCATCCCAAGTGCGAAGATGGGGAAGCTGGACAAATCTGCCAGTTTTTGCCAAAGCCACTTCAATAAATTGATACAGAAATGAAAGTTGCAGTCGTAGGGGCCACCGGATTGGTAGGCACGGTTATGTTGGAAGTGTTGCAGGAGCGCAAGTTTCCGGTGACGGAATTTTTGCCCGTGGCCTCTGCGCGCTCGGTGGGCAAGCCCATCCAATTTAACGGCAAGGAATATACCATCGTCAGCATGGAAGCTGCTATCGCCGCCCGCCCCGACGTGGCCATTTTTTCCGCTGGCGGTACAACTTCCAAGGAATGGGCGCCCAAGTTCGCCGAGGTCGGTACAACGGTCATTGACAACTCCTCCGCATGGCGCATGGTTCCCACGAAAAAACTCGTCGTGCCGGAAGTGAATGCCCACGCCCTCACCCCCGACGACAAAATCATCGCCAATCCGAACTGCTCCACCATCCAAATGGTGGTAGCGCTGGAGCCGTTACACAAGGCTTTCCAGATAAAAAGAGTAGTCGTGTCCACCTACCAGAGCATCACGGGCACCGGCGTGAAGGCCGTGAAACAATACCAATTGGAACAAAAAGGATTTACGCCAGAACCGGAAGAAATGGCCTACAAGCACCCCATTTTCGAGAACATACTGCCACATATTGATGTGTTTTTGGAAAACGGCTATACCAAGGAGGAGATGAAAATGGTGCTGGAAACCAAGAAAATCATGGGTGACGACAGCATTGCCGTGACCGCCACTACGGTGCGGGTGCCCGTGCTCGGCGGCCACTCCGAGAGCGTAAACTTGGAGTTTGCGAAGCCCTTCGAACTGGCCGAGGTGCGCCACCTGCTCGAAACGGCCCCCGGCATCATCGTCGTGGATGACGTGGACAATTTCCAGTACCCAATGCCGCTCTTCGCCCGCCACAAGGACGAGGTCTTCGTGGGCCGCATCCGCCGGGACGAGAGCATCGCCAACGGCCTGAACCTTTGGATTGTGGCCGACAACCTGCGCAAGGGCGCTGCGACTAATGCGGTGCAGATTGCGGAGTATTTGGCGGGGAAGGGGTGGATTGGGTGAGTTGCCGAATTTGCCTAAAACTTTTATCTTTGTAAAAAAAATAGCGCCATGATATCAACTGTATTGGCAAACCGAATCGAAATGCTTCCTTCCGAACTTCAGCAGCAAGTCGCTGATTTCGTGGATTTCTTGCTATTCAAGCACAGGACTGGGAAGCACACGATGTCCGAAGAATTTACGGAGGAGCAAAAAGAGGAACTGATGCGGTTGTGGGGTGACTACCTAGACGACCCGGACGATGTAATTACATTGGAAGTTTCGCAAACCCAAACTAAGGCGAAGTATGGGCTATAAAATTGTCCTCAAAAAACAAGCGCATCAATCACTGTGGGAAGCAATGGATTGGTACGAAGAACAGTCTAAAGGTTTAGGCTCCGAACTCAGCCAAGAATTTTACAATACGCTTCAAACACTGACCGAAAACCCACAGCGCTTCATGGTGGTCTTTGACCCATTCCGCAGGATATTGCTCAAACGCTTTCCTTATAAAATTGTATTTGCAATTGATGAACCACGCCAACGGGTTGTTGTTACGACACTTTGGCACGTGAAACGGAATCCCGAAACCTTGAAGAAACTGCTGAAAAAATAATCAGGATTCAATTCCCTCATTTTGATAAAAATCCAAAACTACATCAACGGCCAACTCGCCCCCGCCCTCAGCGGCGGCTGGCTCGACAATTACGAACCCGGCACTGGTCAAGTATATTCTCACATCCCGGACTCCGACGCCTCCGACGTGCAAGCTGCCGTGGATGCCGCCGAAGCGGCCTTCCCTACTTGGTCGAGCTGTGGGGTAAACGAGCGCTACCGCATCCTGCACCGCATCGCCGACCTCATCGAAGAGCGGCTAGAGGTGTTTGCGCAAGCGGAAAGCCGGGACAGCGGCAAGGCCATCACCACGGCCCGCTCGGTGGATATCCCACGGGCGCAGGCCAATATCCGTTTCTTCGCAACGGCCATCCTGCACTTCGGTGCCGAGTCGCACCACATGGAGGGGCAGGCGGTGAACTACACTTTGCGCCAGCCAATCGGCACTGTCGGCTGCATCTCGCCATGGAATTTGCCGCTCTATCTTTTCACCTGGAAAATAGCGCCCGCCCTCGCCACTGGCAACTGCGTGGTGGCCAAGCCCTCCGAAATGACGCCCATGACGGCTTTTTTACTGGCGCAAACCTGCATCGAGGCTGGGCTGCCTGCTGGGGTGCTGAACATCGTCCACGGCCTCGGCCCCAAGGCTGGCCAAGCCATTGTGGAACACCCAAAAACCAAGGCAATCAGCTTCACTGGCGGCACGGCCACGGGGCGCACCCTCGCCCGCACCGCTGCGCCGATGTTCAAAAAACTGTCGTTGGAACTGGGCGGCAAAAACCCGAACGTCATCTTCGCCGACTGCAATTTCGAGGAGGCGGTGAGCACCACCGTTCGCTCTTCGTTTGCCAACAACGGGCAGATATGCCTCTGTGGCTCAAGGATTTATGTGGAAAGAAAAATCTACGATAAGTTTAAGGACGAACTGGTGCGCCGGACCAAGGCACTGAAAACGGGCAACCCTGCCGACCCGGAAAACGACCTCGGAGCCCTCGTCAGCGAGCAGCACCGGGCCAAGGTGATGGGCTACCTCGACATTGCGAAGCAAGAAGGCGGCACGATACTTTGCGGCGGTGAAATTATCAAGCCATCAGCCGAACTTTCAGGCGGCTATTACCTTACACCCGCCGTCATCGAGGGCCTGCCGAACGACTGCCGCACGAACCAGGAGGAAATCTTCGGTCCCGTGGTCACGATCCAACCTTTCGATACCGAGGAGGAGGCTCTCGCCCTCGCCAACGGCACACAGTACGGTCTTGCTTGCACCCTCTGGACGCAGGATATTAGCCGTGCGACCCGCATGGCCGAGCGGCTGCAAGCTGGCATAGTTTGGGTGAACTGCTGGATGCTGCGGGACTTGCGAACGCCTTTTGGCGGTGTGAAAAATTCCGGGGTGGGCCGAGAGGGAGGCACGGAGGCGCTGCGGTTTTTTACGGAGGTGAAGAATGTGTGCGTGAGCTATTGAGCTCCTACTCGAAATTTTCAAGTTTGATATTCTTTTTTCCCCCAAATTTGCACCCGTGAAATCCATTCGAAAAATAGCCGCCTACCTGGGCATCGCACTGTTGGCATTCGCCAATATGGGGGCTTACTTGGGCAGTGGTGTGCAGGTGACATACACCAAGGCCCACAACGAGCAGAGCCAACTGGCTTCTGCTTCGGACGGCCTCCCGTTGTATTGTCTTACCGAGCAGCGGTACGGCACCGGGGTTGGGCAAGGCAACGGTGCTCCAAGTTTGAAGCAGCCCCTCGGTTGGGCAGGTGTAAAAGCTGTTTTTTTGAGTGCCCAACAAGTTACGGGCGCCAATTATTTTATCCTTTCAAAGTACCTCCTCATCGGTTTCTCCACCACCGATGCTATTTATCCTTTTCACCAGTTTTGGTAAAACCCGCGGACGCCAAGGCCGATGGGCATGTATTGGGGAGGCTGTGCCTTCACCCTTCCCATTCTAATTGGGCTTTGCAGCTCAACCTTTTTTTCCCGTAGCAATGTCGGTGTTTGTGTACCTAAACACACGGGTTTTAAGCCTGTGCTGGGGGCACTTCGGGCGGCATTTGTATGGTTTTATCCAAACTAAATTTTAAAGAAAATGGAAATTTCAAATAGCTTGGCAGTGATCATCTTTCTGGCCTGTATTATCGTTCCAATCTGGTGGCTGGTTAGCTCCGGAAACAAGAAGAAAAAGGCTTTGGCAAATAAAGTAAACAGCCTGAAAGCCCAGTACCATATCAATATTTCAGATAGCGACAGCTGGGACAATGTCATGCTCGGCATTGACAAGGCGGCACGGAAGATACTTTGGATTAGAGAAGTGGACGGCAATGATGAAAGCTTGGTTGTTGATTTGGGGAAAATCGAGCAATGCAAAAAAGTCAACGTAAGCAGGAATGTGAACGTTGGCAAGGTCAGCTCACAGGTACTTGATCACCTTGGACTAGAACTGTTCGCCAAAGACAGGGCAGAAAAGCCTGTACTGCTGGATTTCTATAATTCCAACAACAGCTACATCTTCAACTTTCAATTGGAGCTACAGGACAAATGGCAAAAATTGATTGGAGAAAGCCTAAAAAGCTAAAAATCGCTCATCAATACGCTCTCTCATCTTTACCTTCCATGTAGTTGACAAAAGCCCGGTTCACCACTTTCACACCGCCGGGTGTGGGAAAATTGCCGGAGAAGTACCAGTCGCCGAGGTGGTTTGGGCAGGCATTGTGCAGTCCCTCAATGGATTGGTAGATGACCTCGACCTTGGGCGTGATGCCCTTGGGGGTCACGATTTCGGCGATTTTTCGGCTGATTTCCTCGTCAGTGAAATGGGCGTAGAGTGCCTGCACTTCGTTTTTCATTTCCTCCTTCGGCAATAGGAGTTGCGCCTTGCAGCGCTCGTAGGTTTCGTCGAGGAGGTGCGACTGATTGGTGTCTTTGAGCAGCTCCACGAGGGCTCGGAAGGCCACGAAGTCTTTCATCTTCGACATGTCGATGCCGTAGCAGTCCGGGTATCGGATTTGCGGAGCACTGCTCACGACGAGGATTTTCTTGGGGCGCAGCCGGGCTGCGATGCGGATGATGCTTTCCTTCAGCGTAGTGCCCCGCACGATGCTGTCGTCGAGGAGCACGAGGGTGTCCTCTTCGTTGCGGATGATGCCGTAGGTGACGTCGTAGCCGTGCGTGACCATGGTGTCACGGGAGCTGTCGTCGGCGATGAAGGTGCGCAACTTGGCGTCCTTGTGAATCAGTTTTTCTACCCGTGGCGTGAGGGCGAGTATTTTTTGTAGTGCCTCCGTGGAGGGTTTTTCGCCGAGGTCTTGGATTTTTTTTGCCTTGATTTCGTTAAGGCGTTTTTCGATGCCTTTTACCAGCCCGAAAAAGGCGCTCTCGGCGGTGTTTGGCACAAAGGAAAAAACGGTGCGCTCTAGGTCGTGATCGACGGCTTCGAGCACGGCGGTGGTAAGCTGGTCGCCAAGTTGCTTGCGCTCGGTGTAGATGTCTTGGTCGTTGCCACGGCTGAAGTAGATGCGTTCGAAGGAGCACGATTTCCGTTCTACGGGTTCGGAGAAGGGCAACTCGCTAACGATTCCGTTCCGTTTGACGATGAGGGCGTGGCCGGGTTTTATTTCTTTTATTTTTGAAAAATGCACGTCAAACGCCGTTTGGATGGGCGGCCGCTCGGAGGTGATGACCACCACCTCGTCGTCTTGGTAGTAAAATGCAGGGCGGATGCCGTTGGGGTCCCGCATCACGAAGGCATCGCCGTGGCCAATCATCCCGGCCATGGTGTAGCCACCATCGAAGCGTTTGGTGGCCCGCTGGAGCAGGCGCTGTACGTCGAGGTTGTCAAAAATGAGTTCGTTGATTTCGAGGTCGTCGAGGCCATCGGGCTTGTGCCAGGTATGTAGGCGTTGCACTTCATCGTCGAGGAAGTGGCCAATTTTTTCAAGCACGGTGATGGTGTCCGTCTGTTCCATCGGGTACTGTCCGAGTTCGACGAGTTCCTGGAACAGTTCGTCCACGTTGGTCAAGTTGAAATTGCCAGCGATGACGAGGGTTCGCTGAATCCAGTTGCTTTTTCGGATGAAGGGGTGGACGTTTTTGACGCTGTTGGCACCGTGTGTGCCGTAGCGGAGGTGACCGAGGAGCAGCTCACCGGCGAATGGGATGTTCTCCTTGAGCCATTCGCCGTCCTTGAGTTTCTTTTTTTTGAGGTGGTTGAAGTTGTCGTACACCTCTTCGAAGATGGTTTGGATGGAGTTGTTGCCGCTGCAGCGTTTGCGGTGGATGATTTTTTTGCCGGGTCGGCTATCGAGCTTGACAGATGCGATGCCAGCGCCATCTTGCCCCCGGTTGCGCTGTTTTTCCATCAGGAGGTGCAACTTGTTGATGCCGTAGAGGGCGGTGCCGTACTTCTCGACGTAGTAATTTAGTGGCTTAAGTAGGCGAATCATTGCGATGCCGCACTCGTGTTTGATAAAATCGCTCATTTTTGCAGTTGATTGTTCCAAAAATCGGCTGACGGATGTTCATTAACTGCGCAACTGAAAGCTTAGTTTTGGAAACAAGGCGCAAAGGTAAGCTGAAAAAGAAATTCCCCCCAAACGGAATAAAATTCTCATTTTCACAACATGAACAAGACACCACTGTACAAACAGCTTGAAAAAGAACTAGCAGGGTACAAGAATATACTGTCGCAGGCGGCGGAAGTCATCCAAGACCAAGACGTATCAAAGTTCCCAATTTTTGTCATTCACCAGAACATAGTGGATATTGGCATAAATATCGTGGAGAAGGACGTTGCCAAGGGCAATTGGTCGATCAATGCTTCCACGCTGGAAGAGTTTGTCACCAAGCAGATCATTGCGGAGGAAAAAGTGGAAGATTTTCAATCACTTTATCGGTCTCACCACGACGACCTCTGCCTGTTTGCCTTGAGCGAGTTGGGAGCCAACTTCATTTTTTTACCAAAAAACAATGAAGCGGAGGTAGAAAGCCCCGAACAGCCACCGACCTAGATGAATTTCCGTTGTTGGTAAATGACAGTTGGGCATTTGCCAATATTCATTTCTGGGTGTCCCCAAAAAGATAATCTGATATGGTTTCAAATTCGACACTCCTTTCTACGAATAAAATCCTGCTAGTAGAGGATAATCCGGGCGATGCACGGCTAGTAGAAATATATTTATTGGAGTCCGATTTGCAAAACTGCGAGGTTATCAACAAAATCACACTGGGCGATGCCATTGCAACGCTGGAGACGGGCGAGGAGTTTGCGGCCATTTTGCTTGACCTCACCCTCCCAGATAGCCGTGGCTTCGAGACGCTGGAACGGCTGCTCGCAAAATTCCCGCAGAAAAATATCATTGTTCTCACCGGTTTCTCCGACAAGGAGATGGGTTTGCGTGCCGTGAAGGCAGGAGCGCAAGATTTTTTGGTCAAAGGTGCTTTCGACTCTGACCAACTTTCGAAATCCCTCCGTTTTTCCATCGAGCGAATGAAGGTGCTCAAGCGCCTGGAAGAGACCCAGCGAATGGCCAGTATTGGCAACTGGGAGTACTTTCCCGAAACTGGTGAGTTTACTGCTACTGACGAGTTTTTCCGCATTTTCGGAAATACCGATGACAAGCTTCAGGTCGCTGGTGAAGACCTCCATGAAGAAAACTGCCCATTGGCAGCCTTGAAGGAAGTTCATGAAGAAGTTGCCATTACAGGGGGGGTGAAGCAGGACTTGAAAATTCGCCAGAAAACGGGCGCTTACCGCTTTGTTTCCGTACAGTGCAACGTGCGGCACGACGAAAACAACCACCTAGTTTACCAGGGAATTATTCAAGATATTACGGAGCGCAAGCTGACGGAACAAGAAGCCGTAAAGAGCCGAGAACGGTACCAAGAGGTTTTTACGCAATCAAAAGATGCCTTGTTCATCAGCACATTCGATGGTAAATTCATTGATTTCAACCAAGCAACCGTGGATGTGTTCGGGTACACGAGAGAGGAGTTGGAGGAAATGCGAGATACCCACAAATTGTACTACCCGCAGGAACGGAAGAATGAGTTTTTACTCAAGTTGAAAGCTCAAAAAGCCGTCAAAGACTTTGGAATTAGCATCGCTCACAAAAGTGGTGAAGCGAGGGAATGCATGATGACGGCCAACATCACCGTCACCGACGATTTTATAGGTTACAGCTGCATTTTGCGAGATGTGACGGAATTGCGCCAAGCCGAAAAAATGCGAAAGGCACGTGACATGGCCCGGCAGGGTGCCCAAATGAAGGAGCAGTTCCTAGCCAGCATCAGCCACGAAATGCGGACGCCGATGAACGCCATCCTCGGCATGAGCAATATTTTGATGCAAATGAACTTGCCGGCAGAGCAGGAAAGCCTGGTGCTAAACATCAAGAATTCCTCTGACATGCTGCTGGGCGTGGTGAACGATATCCTCGAAATCAGCGCCATCCAGAATGGCAAGGTCGTTTTCGAAAATCACCCTTTTGATTTGGTCGAACTCCTCGGCAATCTTACCAGTGTAATGCAATACAAGGCGCAGGAAAAGGATATTTACCTGCAAATAATCCTCTCCCCGGAAGTGCCTCGATACATCAGCGGCGACAAACTACGACTGAACCAGGTATTGTATAACCTCGTTGGCAACGCCATCAAGTTCACTGACCAGGGTTTTGTTAAGATTTATATCGAAAAGCTTTACGACATCGGATCAAGTATGCAGTTGAAGTTCAGTGTGGAGGATAGCGGCATCGGTATTTCTGAGGATAAAATCGAGGCGGTTTTTGAGACCTTCACCCGCATACTCCGCAAGGACAGGGTGTTTGAGGGTACAGGACTTGGCCTTTCTATTTGCAAAAACCTAGTGGAATTGCAAGGTGGAAAAATCGGGGCGACAAGTGTCGAAGGGCAAGGCTCTACTTTTTTCTTTGACCTTATTTTTGAAACGGCGGAGAAGGTAGGTCCCGATGAAAAATTGGCACAAGAGCCCGTTTTTGAATTGCCAGCCGATGCGAAGTTTAGCCTATTGCTAGTCGAAGACCACAAAATGAACCAGCTGGTCGCCTGCAAGACACTGGAGCGGAAATGGGCAAATATCGATATCACCATCGCCGACGATGGCCAGGTTGCACTTGACTTGCTCAAGGATAATAATTACGACATCGTTCTGATGGACATCCAAATGCCCGTGATGGACGGCTATGAAGCCACGAAAATTATTCGGGAAACCTTCCCGCCGGAACGTGCGAGCATGATTATTCTAGCCATGACGGCCCATGCTCACGTGGCCAAGGATGGGAAGTACAAAGAATATGGCATGGACGACTGTGTGCTAAAACCTTTTGAGCCAGATGACCTTTTTCAAAAAATCTCGAAATATGTCAAACAACAATAGGATATGGAAATTACCACTGAAACTTGCATCAACCTTGACTACTTGCGCCTAATGTCCGACAACGACGGCGACATGATACAGACCATGCTGGCTATGTTGTTGGAGGAACTGCCCGAAGAGATGGGTAAGATTCGGGAGCTATGCCAAGCAGAAAACTGGGACGAGCTGACCCGGGTAAGCCACAAAATGAAGTCAACGCTGGCTTTTGTAGGCAATGATGCCATGACCAGCGCCAACAAGGAGCTGGAGCGAGTGACAAAATACAAGACCGATATTCAGCTTGCCCCAATCCTCGTTGCCACCCTCAACGACCATTTGCCACAGGTGATGAAAGCGCTGCAAAACGAAGTAAAAGAGGCTTGAGACGAAGCGATAAAAAATATTTTCAAATCAGAACTTTTCAAAATTGCAAAAACGTTATACCTTTGCCTCGCTTTTCAAAAAAAGGCATTGAGTTTGGCCTATGGTGTAACGGTAGCACATCAGATTTTGGTTCTGCGAGTTGAGGTTCGAATCCTTGTAGGCCAACCAAAAAAGCCCTTGCGGAATTTCCGACAAGGGCTTTTTCTAGGGTCTCCCTGTAAAAGGCTAAAATGTTGCAAATCAGCATTTTAGCCTTTATTTTTTTTAAGAAAACGCCCCGGAAAGCACCAAATGGCACTAAACTCGGGGCGTTCACAATATTCGTACACCAAAGGTGTCCAAATTATATTTTGCAAGCCTCACTTTTTCCCGCCTACACCGACCATCGGTTCCAGATTTTTTCTCAAGACCACGGTGCTGGGTGAGCGTCCCCTTGTTTTCCAAAATTTTGATAAAAATATCGCTGCCCTTCTGAACGGTTTCCCCGCTAGTGAGTTCGGCTTCGGTCACTTCGCCACCAAAATCGGCAGGAGTGAGCGTGGCCTCGCCCCGGTTGCTAACGCTTTTGGCCATGTCAGCAAATTGCCAACGGCTAACTACTAGTTTTTTATCCAGTTTCCCACCATCACTTTCCCATGCTCGGTCATCACCGATTCCGGATGGAACTGCACACCCCGAACGTCATATTTTTTATGCGTCAAACCCATGATTTGCCCCTCCTCGTCTTCGCAAGTCAGGTCAAAACAGTCGGGCAGGTTTCTTGTAGAAACGACCCAGGAGTGATAGCGCCCAGCGGCGAATGTTTTCGGGATTTCACGGAATAATAACTCGTCCGCCTTGAGCACGTGCATCGGTGTGGCGACGCCGTGGAAGACCCTTGGCAGATTCTCTAACTGCCCACCAAACACCTCGCCGATGGCCTGCAAGCCGAGGCAGACGCCGAAGATGCTTTTGGCTGGCGCCAGTTCTCGAATCAGGTCGCAAAGGATGCCCGATTCCTTTGGCAGGCCGGGGCCGGGCGAGAGCAGGATTTTATCATATCTGGCAGCTACGGCCACCGTGATTTCATCGTTGCGGAACACGTCGGGCCGGATGCCGGACATTTCTTCCACGTACTGCACGAGGTTGTAGGTGAAGCTGTCGTAGTTGTCGAGGACTAATATTTTTATCATGTTGATAAGGGTTGATGTGGGGCTGTGGATATTTATGTGCTTTGTTTTCCAGCTGATTTTTAGTTCTTGGGGTGATAATTTCAACTTTCCAATTCACTCAAAAACATACTTTATGGGCTACACTTATGGCTTTAAAAAACTCACGGTTTGGCAGATGAACCGTCAATTTGCCAAGAAACGCTATTTTAAAACGAAGCCTTTCCCGAAGGAAGAACTTTTTGGAATCACTTCGCAAATCAAGTGTGCCTACACTCTGTATCCTGCAATTTAGCAGCAGGCTGCGCTCGAAAAACGCCCAAGGAACAACTTCGCTTTTATGAAATCCCCTTTGGGAGTGCCGCCGAAGTTGTCAATCTGCTCATTCTTTGCAATGACTTTGAGCTGCTTTCGGATGATGATTACCAAGAACTCAGGACTGATGTAGAGAAAATCACCTTCCAAATCAACAATCTATCAAAGGGAATAAGTTGATAAAGGTTGATGTTAGCAGGTCTCCCATCAACCCTTATCAACCAAAACTTGGATTCAACTAATAAATGCAACTTTTATGGGGATTCAAATATAGAAGCCATGAAATTGAAGGACGAAGACTTTGAACTCTTGAAACCCAGTCAGTATTGTGACACGCCGTCCTGCAGCCACTACCAACTGGGTGCGGGGAACATCAAAACGTATTGCCGCAACGGCAGTTGCCCGGGCAAGCCGTTCTTTTTGAACAAAAATATGCCAGGTTTTCATCGCCAGAGGCAGAAGGATTGACGGATAAAATAGTGCCTGTCAAAGAACTACTGTGTTGGAGGCCACTAAAAAAGTCTCCCTAATATTGTCGAACACTACCAGAAATTGGCGGTGCGCCAAAAAAGCGAGGAAGGTCGTTTGTATAAAAGCGATATAATTCCTCGGTTCGAAAAATATTCCCGAATGGGTGTCATTCAAACATAGGCATTTAGTGTCAATTATCTGCATCTACATCAAGGCCAAACCACTTGACGATTCGACAACTTTATTACCTTTGTTTCATGGCAAAACAAAAGAAAGAAACCAGTGCCAAACCCCGGGCAAAAAATCGGGAAACGGCTACCCAGCCTGCGGCAAAACAACAGAAAGAGCCGATTTCCCAGTCCGTGGCGAAGCCTCAAGCCATTTCGGAAGAAAAAATCAGCATCGTCCTCGATCAGTCGGTGGCCATTCTGGTGGATGGCAACAACATCGAAATGAGCCTGCACAAAGCAGCTGGCAAAAAGTCAATGATCAACTTTGACAAGCTCGTGCCAGCACTGCTCCAAAACCGGGCGTTGTCGAGGTTTATTTACTTCCGAGAGGGCGTGAGCATTTCTCAAAAATTGGCGGAACGCCTCCAGAAAAACTTCCACGGCTCCGTGGTGCCCTGCTACAAATCTGCCGATATACCGCTGACAATCAAGGCCGTTCAAGTAGCCTCTAAGGTGGACACCATCATCATCCTCTCCGGTGATGCCGACTACGTGGAATTGGTCCGACACTTGAAATCCGATGGAATTCGGGTGGAAGTGGCCGCCTTTCCAGAATCCACCGCTGAGGTGTTGAGGAATGAAAGCGATTATTTTTTCCCTATCACGGTGGATTATAGTTTTAGCTTTAAGTGAGCTGTTTTGACTTCACCATGTTCCGCTATAAAACCATCCACGGCAATAAACTATATTCCCGGAAATTCGCCAGCCAAAAAACCGAAAACGACATCAAAATAAAAGCACTCAATATAATGACAGCCCAAGGCATGCCCGTTTCCAAACCTAAAATGGTTGCCTAAATTGATGGTAAATTAGCGATAGCTTTGTCTGGGCGATTTATGCAACAAAGCCGCTCTAGTGGTGAATTTTTAACACTTAATCTCCTCCATCCGGCCTTTCTCTATCCTGATACAATAGGGATTTGTTTTCATTTGAAGCGCTTTCAATATGGCTAAGTTTTCCAAATCGTTTAACTTCGCCCCGAATTCGATTGCGGATTTCGGATTACGGATTGCGGCTAACCCCGAGTCCGCAATCCGCAATCTGCAATCCCAAATCCGAAATCGCACCGTGAGTAAAATTGACTTCGAAAAAATAGAATCCGGCGTAAACGGCTACCTCGACACCGCCCTCGCCGATGAAAAAATTGACCGCCAGAGCTACGAAATGGCGAAGAAGAACACCTCAACGTTCCTTCACCAGTGGCTCACCGACGAGAACTTCCTGCGGGTATCGCCCAATGTGCGCAAGGGTATCCTGGCTGCCGCCGATGCTGGAAAATGGGAAGAACTGGTAAACACTTTCCGCAAGAAGATGAGCTTTGGCACGGGCGGCATCCGGGGCTTCATGGCCAATGACCGGGAGAGCATCGTCCGCATGTCGGAAGAAGGCCTGGATGCACCCATTCTGAAAGGCCCCAACACCATCAACAACGTGGTGCTGCTGCTTACCAGCGCTGGCGTGGCCAAGTTCGGGCGGGACAAGGGCTTCGACAAAATCGTCATTGGCTACGACAGCCGGGTTCGGGGCGCTGACTTCGCAAAGGCCATCGCCGAGGAATTTTTGGCCTATGGCTTCACCGTCTATCTCTTCGACGAGGCTTGCCCGTTCCCAGAAGTGACCTTCGCAATTCCTTTCGTAAAAGCGCAAATGGGCATCCTGCTCTCCGCCAGCCATAATGACTACCGCTACAACGGCTACAAGCTTTGCTGCGCCAACGGCTCCCAGTTCGACCCGGAGGAGCGCACCGATATGTACAACAACTATATCGTGAAAGTGACAAGTGGCGACATCAAGACCCTCCCGATTGGCGAAGCGCCAAAGGGCAGGGTGGTCTGGCTGGGTGGCAACGAATGGCTAGCTGGCGTGGACTACCTGGGGCACGAGCAGTTGCTCAATATCCACGATGCCTATGGCGACCAGGTGAAGCATTTTTTACTGCAAGACACCACCTCCAAAAAGGGCCTCAACATTGCCTACTGCGCCTACCACGGTGCTGGCCGCAAGCTCGTACCAAAACTCCTGAGTGATATTGGTTTTGAGCATGTCAACATCATTCACGAGAATGGGCTGAACGACCTCAATGGCTTGTTCCCCAGCTTCAACAGTGACCCCGGCTTCGAGCAACAGCCTGACCCGGGCGACTACCGTGCGGGCGACATCGCTGTGAAGGCTTTTATCAAAGAATATGGCAAAGCCAAATGGGATGCCACCGACGTGCTGATTGGCACTGACCCAGATGCTGACCGCTGCGCCCTCACCGTGAAAGTGCCTGAAAACCAACAGGCCGTTTATGGCGGTGACTACACGCTACTTCCCGCCGACGAGGCTTGGGCCGTACTGCTCTGGTACCGTTTGAAATTGGACAAGAGCATCAAAAAGGAAAAATCGTTCATCGTGCTTTCGCACACCACCACCGATGCGCTAACGCTGATGGCTAAAGAACATGGTGTGGGCGTCATCAAAACTTGGGTAGGATTTGCTGCCCTGAGTGCTGCCGTGCGTGACAGTTGGAATGGCGGGTTGATTCAAGGCGTTACCGAAGGCAAAAAAGACCCGAACCAACTCCTCACCGACATGGTGGTGATGGAAACCCACGACATGGGCAAGGGCCGCAGCTACAACCTCGGCGCCTTTGAGCAGAGCAACGGCTATGCCTTGCTTGGCAATCCACCGAAGGACTTGTTTTCTTTGGGTGAAAACGGGCACGTCCGGGACAAGGACGGAACTTTCGCCGCCATCTTGCTAGCGGAGATTGCACAATGGGCGAAGGACAATGGCACCAGCGTTTTTGAGATTTTGGACAAAGAAATCTACCTCGACAAGGAAATCGGTTTGTTTTATAATCACTACGAGCCAGATCCGGTTGATGGCGAGTACCCCGGCATTGAGGGCGACCGCCAAAAGACGGCCATCCTGCGCCGGGCGCTTGGCTACTACCAAATCGGCCTCGCTGGCGGCCTGACCATCGGCAACGTGCCAGTGACGAAGGTGGCGATGTACCGCACGGGCAAGTACGACCACGTGTACCCACCTACCCACGACTGGGTGTTCCCGGACGAGGGCGTTCGCTTCTACTTCGGCAGTGAATACAACCACCTGACGGTGCGACCAAGCGGCACGGGCAATGCCCTCCGCCTCCATATCCAAATGCACACGTTTGATGTGAACGAGCAAAACCTCATCAGTCGCAAAAAGCAACTCCGTGAAATGGCGCGGCAAATTGCGGACGATATTCGGGTGAAATTGGGAGCACTGAGATCGTGATTTACGATTTACGATTTTGGATTTACGATTGGGGCTCATTCGTAAATCGAATCAATCGTAAATAACAACGCCCCGCCGGTCAGTGATGACGGCGGGGCGTTTGCATTTTAGCTCGTGGCTAATTCAATTATTTTTTCAGCAAATCACGGATTTGCTCTAAGAGTACAATATCGGCAGGTGGCGGTGGCGGTGGGCCTGCTTCTTCTGCTTTTTTCGTTTTGTTCACGCCTTTTACAATCATGAACATTACGGCTGCGACAATGATAAAGTCAAGCAACGTAGTGATAAAAGCACCATAAGTGATTGCCACCTCGGCAACAGTTTCTTTTCCGTCAGCACCCATTTCGGCAGGTTTTAGCACCCATTTCAGGGCGTCGAAGTTTTTGCCGCCCATAATCATTCCGACCAAGGGCATGACGATGCCGTCAACAAATGCACTGGTAAGTTTTCCGAAGGCAGCACCCATGACAAAACCGATGGCGATGTCAAGCAGGTTGCCTTTCATGGCAAATTCTTTAAATTCTTTAAACATAGTAAGCTTGTTTAAATGGTGAATAAAATCCTTGTTGGGACGAATGTAGCGTTTAAAGTAACGCTTTTAGAAAAAGAGTAGGAAGTTGTTTTTTTGTTTCACAATAGGGTTGTTTGGCAGTTCTTGGATTGTTCAAAATAAAAAAGCCGCACACTTGCACGGCTCACAAATTATAATCTCATGAATTTTACTTAAAATCTTGGAAGGGTTTCAACTGAAGCGGCGGTCACTCCTCACTTTTCGGTTTCAGTTGAAAAAAGTTCCCCTCCCAAAAACAGGAGGGGAACCCGGACACGATTGATGGGAAAAAATGTTTGTGCGATTTTAAAGACGATCGGAATCGGGAAACTCGGCTTGGGTAATTAAATCGGTTTTTGAAAAATAGATTTGGAACAAAAAAAAATGTAATCGGCTTACAGTAATCAGTGAATGGGTTTTATCGCACGATAATCTTGCCTGTGTGAATCAGCCGTCCGTCTGCGTCCAATTGGAAGGCGTACATGCCAGCGGGCATATCGTTCCGAAGGAGGCGCAGTTGGTTGCCGGGAGCTTTCTCCTGGCGTACGAGGCGGCCGTTTATGTCAAAAACATTTATAGTCAAGGTTTTGCAGTTTACCCCTTTTGCCTCAAACTCGATGGAGGAGGCGAATGGGTTGGGGTAGGCGGTTACTTTCACACCCGGTACATTTGGCGTGTCTACATCGCTAATCACTAGGAAGTCGAGTGGTGAATTGCCGCCAATGACGTGGGTGTAATTTGCCGTTTGGTGCGGTGCGTCATACCCCAGAAAGACGGCGGCACTGTTGGGAATATGCGTTCCCTTCGGGTTGTTCGGTTTTTGAGAAACTTTGAATTTTACAAACCCTTGCGAAGCAGCGCCGCCGCCCGGGGGCAGGAGCATGTTGTCGAATGTAAACTTCAGAACGCCAGTGTTGTATACCTCGAAATTGTAGGGATGGCTGCTTGCGCCTGCCACCACTGTGCCGAGGTCGAGAAATGGAGAAAGCGTGTCTCTCACGACCAACCGAGTAATCGAGTCCATGCCGACGTTCTGGAAATAAACATGGTACTCGATGTCGGTGTTGGCTGGGATGAGGTTTTCACTGTTCTGCAAGTAGCCTTTGGGATAGCCTCTAAGAAAAATGTAATCGGTAAAAGAAGGAATGTTTTCTTGTGCATCAACGGCCAAAAATGGGTCGTTTTCGTCTTCCTGTAGTTCAGTTAAAAATCCGGTGGAGTAGCCTCCGGTTGTCGTGCATCCCTCTATGGCGACAGTTGGGTAGCTGTTGCCGGGGTGGCCGGGTGTTTGTTCTGCTATGAGTCTATAAGTTGAACCATTGCCAGCGACAGCAATCGTCGTATCCTGACCAGCTTGCAATTGGAACGGCTGTGGGTCTGTCGTAAGCATGATTTGGTCTTCGATAACGATGAAGCCCTGTGGCTGCTCCATGTTGCCCAACCCTTTATTTTTAATGATAAAGCGGACGGAATCAACATTGCAATAGCCATTGACATCAATATTGGCCATGTCCCAGTTCGGGTCAACGGGCAGACAAATGGAATCCGGGAAAATATGGGCGCTTACTACATAAGCCTCCAACGGTTCGCCATTGCAATCGGAACTGGCGGTGAAGTAAAAGCTGCCGCATTCATCCAAACCAACCAAGCCCAAATCAAAAACCACCAAGCTGTCGGTTTGTGAAAGAACGGGTACAGAGGCGCTTACGAAGGTCAGGCCGTTGTCCAAAATGACGTTTACGCTGGTATTGCTGGAAGCAGCCGTGCCTGTGTTGCAATAAGTAACCGTGTAGGCGATGTTCGAGCAATTTTGCGCTACCGGCGCAGAAATATCCACTTCCAATAGCGGGCAATCCACCACTTTCAGCATGGGGAAATTGCGCACCAACGTATCGTACTCGGCTGGGAAGGTGACGTTGTAAGCTGCGATGCAAGCGTCCCAGTAGTCGTTTTTTGTCAAAACGCTTACCGAGTAATTACCGGAACCTACTGTTATATCAAAGGTGCCATTGGGGTTGGTGGTGCCATAAAAGGTTTGAGCATCCGTAGCTGCCCGGACAACCCAATCGTTCAGGCCGGTTTCGCCGTTTTGATACACGCAGTCGCCACCGTCCACAAAGACCTTTCCTCTAAGGTGGTTGGTGTAAACGCTTCCATCGGCGCTGGCCTTTATAAAGGTCACGTCGTTGCCGAAGATACCTAGCAGTGAATTGTAGCCGATGATGATGAAGCCGCCATCTTCCGTTGGGGCTACACTTTGAGCCCAGTCAAGGTAACTGCCCCTGCCCACATTGTTTGTCCAGATTTGGTTGCCGTCGTTGTCGAAGCGGGTAAGGAAGGCATCGGCGTTGGCAGCGGTCAATTCAGTGACACCAGCCACGACGAGGTCTCCGTCTGTAGTTTTTAGGATGCTGTTGGCTTCGTCGCCAAGTGGGCCACCAAAAGTTTTTGACCAAACTTGGTTGCCGTCAAGGTCGGCTTTCAGCAGCCACCCATCAGAGGTAGCGCCAGTGGAACCTGTGAGCACCACATTGCCATCGGCGGCCAGCACGAGGTCGTTTGCTTTGTCAATTTCTGTGGCAGAACCAAAGAACTTGCTCCAAACCTCATTACCATTGAAATCCACTTTTAGGAGGTAGCCGTCGGTGGTGCCGTTTGCTACGTTGAAGGCGGAACCAGTGACGAGGTAGCCGTCCGTTACCTCCATCACGCTCTTGCCGTCGTCGTCGCCAGTGGTGCCGTAGGCTTTGCTCCAGACTTGGTTGCCTTGGGCATCCACTTTCACGAGGAAAACGTCACGCTGGCCGTTGCCAAGGCTGTTGGTGGAGCCGACGATGAGATAGCCTCCGCTCACAGTAGTTGGGATGATGCGGAATCCTAGATCATCGCCAGCGCCACCAAACTGCTTGCTCCACAGTTTTTGCCCGTCGGCATTGATTTTAAGGAGGTAAACATTGAAATCGGATAATTGGGCTGGTTGTATGTCACCGACCACCAAAAAGCCGTGGTCCGGTGTTTCGGTTATGGAATAGCCATGTTCTATAAAGCCGTCGTCGTATGCGTTTTCCCAGATTTTGGTGCCGTCCACATCGGTGCGGATGACGTAAACGTCCATGTCGCCGTCAGGCCCGAAGCTCTCGCTGAACCCAGCGCCGACGTAACCGTGGTCTTGTGTTTGGATGATGGAGTGTCCGTAATCTTCGTTGTTGCCCCCGAAGTAAATTTCCCAACCCTGCGCATCGACCTGCGAGTACACCAGCAAGCCTGCCAAGAA
Source organism: Saprospiraceae bacterium (assembly GCA_021739645.1). GTDB lineage: Bacteria > Bacteroidota > Bacteroidia > Chitinophagales > Saprospiraceae > UBA6168. The sequence continues at coordinate 20,240 of JAIPBL010000077.1, forward strand.
AAGCAGCGCTTTCAGCAGGCCAAGCGGCCTGAGTGATGTACGGGAAGATGTCGTTAACAATGCAGTCATGGGTAGATTTTTCAAACTGTTCTTTGATGACGATACAAATGTGAAAACTAACTGGCCTGCAATCAAAGACAAAAAACGGCGTTTGTTGAAGAGTTTTCCAATAATTTTGGACCTAATTTTCGAAACAAATCCTCCAGAACTATTGTAAATGTTGAATTTTAACATGGAAACGTATTTTTGGTTTTGTTGAAAATTTATCGGTAATAAAGACTCATTTTTTATGGAAAAAAGTAATCTGGTCAGCATTTTTAGGGTTTTGGACAAAAAAGAAGTCCGGGAACTGCGGAAATGGGTCAATTCCCCTGCCCACAATCTCCGTCAAGATGTGAGCGATTTGTTCGAGTACTTGGTGTCGGGCCAGCATCTTTTTTCGGAAAAACAGTTGGAGAAAGCACGGGTCTTTCAGGCCATTTACCCCGAAAAAACGTTCAGCGATGCGGAAATGCGACAGGCCATGCACTTTCTGCTGCGGGTCATCGAAAACTTCCTGGTGTACAACGAACTGTCGAAGGACGAAGTGCGCTCCCAGACGATTTTGGCCAAAGTGTACCGCAAGCGACAACTCCCCAAGCTTTTCCAAAAAACCATGGAAGTGGGACAGGGCATCCAGCAACAACAGCCCTATCGCAATCACCAGTATTTTGAGAACGAGTACTTCCTTCAATTCGAACAGTACACCTACCTCAGTGGCCTTGGGCGGAACACACCGCTCAACCTCCAGGAGGTTTCCGATGCCAACGATGTGGCCTATCTCGCCAACAAATTGCAGCTGAGTTGCATCATGCTTTCGCACCAAGCCGTTTTCAAGACAACTTATAAATTGCAGATACTTAATGAGTTGTTAGGGCATGTGGAGCGCAATCCCCAATTGCTCGAAGTGCCAGCCATTGCCATCTACTACCATCAGTACCAAGCAATGACCCGACCTGACGAGGAGGGGCATTACCGACTTTTGAAAAAAGAGATTTTTGAAAACGGCCACCTTTTCCCCGCCGAGGAGATGCGGGTCATTTATTTGCTGACCATCAATTATTGCATTGGGCGCATCAATGCGGGGGTTGACGGCTTTTTGAAGGAATCATTCGAGTTGTACAAAGACGGCATCCAAAAGAATATTTTCATGGAAAATGGCGTGCTTTCAAGATTTACCTTCGGAAACATCGTGATTGCTGGCCTCAATCTAAAGGAATTCGAATGGGTGGAGGATTTCATTCATCGGTACAAAGATTTTTTAGAAGAAAAGCACCGGGAAGACCTGGTCCATTTCAATCTCGCTCGCCTAAACTTTGAAAGAAAGAACTACAAAAAAGCAATGCAGCTTTTCGCAACGCTTGATTACAATGACATCCTAATGAACCTGGTCGCCAAAACCATGCTCCTGAAAATGTACTACGAACTCGACGAGTTCAACGCCCTCGACTCCCTCATCGGCAGCATGAAAACCTACCTCCAGCGCAAAAAAGTAATGGGCTACCACAAGGACAACTACAAGAACATTATCCTCTACACCAAAAAGATGCTCAAAATGGCGCACTACGACAAGGAGCAAATCCAAAAGCTAAAACAGGAAGTCGAAGCCACCAACCCGCTCACCGAAAGAAAATGGCTGCTGGCACAACTAGATAAATTGTGAGATTTTTTGCGATTTTTGCCTTTTTGGGAGACAATAGACACAAGACTTTAGAAAATAGACGGGGGCAGAACGAATGCCAACGTCCCCATCTAAAGTCTAACGTCTCCTATCTAAAGTCTAAAATGAGCCAACGGAACAAACTTCATAAATTTGCGGAGGTGCTGTCCTTCCCCAACGTGTTCGAGAACTTCGACGCCAGCAACCCTGCCCTCGCTGGGGAAAACGGCGAACCGGTGGAGTTTCGGGGGAAATGGGCCGAGGAGCATTTCAAGAACACCAACCCCATCACGCTGGAACTGGCCTGCGGTAAGGGCGACTATGCTATTGGGCTGGCGCAGCGCTTCCCGGAGCGCAACTTCATCGGGGTGGACATCAAGGGTGCCCGAATCTGGCGGGGTGCAAAAACCGCACTCGAACTCGGCCTGCCCAACGTGGCCTTCCTCCGCACCCGCATTGAGCAAATCGCCTTGTTTTTTGAAGAAAAAGAAGTAGATGAAATCTGGATTACCTTCCCCGACCCGTTCCTGCGCAACAGCAAGTCGAACCGGCGGCTCACCTCGCCCATGTTCCTGAAGCATTACCGAAAAATATTGAAGCCGGGTGGTTTTGTCCACCTGAAAACCGATGACCCGACCCTGTTCGATTTTACACTGGAAGTTTTGCAGGAGGAAAAAGACGTCCGTATCGTTTACCAAGACCACGACATCTACGCCAAGCCGCTGCCCATGCCCGAGCTGGAAATCAAGACCTTTTACGAAAAGCAACATTTGGCCATCGGCCGTACCATCAAGTACGTCCGTTTCACCCTCGGCGAATGATTTTGAACTTTTGTTGCACCAGAAAAGTTGAATCCGTACTTTTGCGACGCTTTTAGCAATTGTAATCCTTTGAAAAAGTTCTGAAAGCCGATTTCGGTCCCATAGCTCAGTTGGTTAGAGCATCTGACTCATAATCAGAGGGTCCTAGGTTCAAGCCCTAGTGGGACCACATTTTTAAAACAAAAGCCCTTGTAATTCAATGAGTTACGAGGGCTTTTTATTTTGGTGTGGCGGATTTTAGGTAAAAAATGCACGTATTTTAGGTCGCATTTCGCATGGCCGAAGGGACGACAAAAGAAATTGCTGATTTTGGCGTACGCTTCGCAAAGCCAGCCATCACTCCGCCTCCTCCTTCCCCTCCTCATTAAAATAAAAACTCAGCGCCCCGCTCGGGCATTTCTTCACCTGCTCAACGATGCGCTCGGTGCTGGCGCCTTCCGGTTTTATCCAAGGGCGTTCCATCGGGTTGAAGACTTCGGGTAGGCCGGTCGCCCGCTTCCAACAGACGGTAGAGTGGATGCAGGTGCCAGGTTTCCAGACGATGGTGACTTCGCCGTTGGTGTATTTTTTTGTGATGTCGCTCATGCTGTCGTTTTTTTTAGTGGAGGCGAAAATGGTGGGCAATACAAATATTGGAATATTCTGGCGGGTCGGTTAAATAATAAGTTGTCACTTTCGGCGAGTGAAATCTTGGCGGTGACAATCCCGATAGCAATCGAGAGCTAAACAGGCGCATAGTGGCGCTAGGCAACTGTTTTACAAACGAAGCCATCGTGGATAAAGACGCCGCCAAAACGGTATGTTATTTTGCACACGTTCCTAACGTTAGCGTTTTCACAGGATTTGTCTAAGAACCTCAATTTTCCATTCCTCACACCTCCTTTCTCAGCACCTCCAACGGCGGCTTCCGCAACACCTCCCGGCTGTTCAGCAGTCCAATCAGCACCGTCAGGCCCGTGATACTCAGGAACGTAATGAGTGCAGGCCAGAGGTTTGGCTCGTAGGGGATGTCCAGGGCGAACTTCGACAAAGCAAAACTGCCAGCAATGGACAGGCCGATGCCCGTGAAAGTGGCGAGCGTGCCGAGCAGGAAATATTCCACCAAATTTATTCTAATGATTTGCCGCCGGTGCGCCCCGAGGGTTCGGAGCAGCACGCTTTCTTGGATGCGCTGGTATTTACTCAATACCACCGAACTGATGAGTACCACCAGCCCCGTCAGGATGCTGAAAAGCGCCATGAAGCGGATGACGAAAGAGACTTTGTCGAGTACCGTTTTCACCGATTTCAGGATTTGCGTCAGGTCAACGACCGAGACGTTGGGAAACTGCTGCACCAGTGCCTGCTGGAACTTCGCCGACTGCTCCTCGGAATCCACCCTCGAAATCACCACGTAAAATTGCGGAGCATCTTCCAAAACGCCTTTTGGGAACACGATGAAAAAGTTCGTTTGCACCCTTCGGAAATCCACCTTGCGAATGCTGCCCACGACCGCCTCCACCAATGCGCCCTGCACGTTGAACGTGATTTTCGAGCCGATTTCTGCCCGCATGCCACGGGCCACATTGTCGGCCAGCGAGACATAGATGATGCCGTCCGGCCCGACCGTGCCGTGCCACTCACCGTCCACGATTTCCTCCGTATCAATCAGCGAGTCACGATAAGTGCAGCGGTATTCCCGCTCGTAAACCCAGCCACGGCGAGGGCCCGTTTCGGGCTGATCGGGGCCGTCGTCGTTGTCATCGCCTCGGCGCTGCGGGCGGCGTTTGCCATCATTTTCTTTCTTCCATTTTTCTTGTTCGTATTGACCAGTGGTGTCCCGGTCGTTCATCTCTTTGGTAGTTCCGTCAATGCTCTCCACCCGCATGGTCACGATGGGCACTACCTGCTTCACAGGCAATCCCATGTCCGAGGTCAGCTTTGCAACGGCCTCTTTTTGAGGTGTCTGGATGTCGAAAATAATCATGTTCGGCACGTCGCCGCTGCCGGTGTACGCCACTTGTTTCAACAACAAATCTTGGGTCAAAAACAGCGTGGAAATGAGCGCCGTGCCCAGCCCGATGGTCACGATGAGGATAAGGGTCTGGTTGTTCGGGCGGTAGAGGTTGGCAATGCCCTGCCGCCAGATGTAGCTCCACTTTGTGGGGAAAAATTTGCGCACTGCCCAGGTGAGCGCCTTGGCCACGCCCGCCAGCACGAGGAACGCCACCCCGATACCCGCCGGAAAGAACAGTGCTTGAGGCGACCAACCTGTTTGCGCCAGCGTAAACCCACAAATAAAAAGGAAAATGAGCGTGTAAATCACCCAGCGCCACGGGTCACGTCCGCTCGTATCCTCCTCATAGCTGGCCCGCAGTGTGCGCAGCGGCGATACCCGCCGGATGGCCAGCAGCGGTAGCATGGCGAACAACACCGTGATGCCAAAACCCGTAGCCACGCCCAGTCCCATCGCCTGCCAGCTCACGTCGGCGCTGATGTTTTCAATGGGCAAAAAGTCGCCAATGACCCTCGGCAGTAGCACTTGCAACAGGCTACCGACCACCGCACCGAGGATGCCCCCGGCCAAGCCAAGCGCCACTACTTGCAGCAGAAAGATTCGGAACGCCTGCCCGCCGCTCGCGCCGAGGCAGCGCAGCACGGCGATGCTCGGCATTTTGTCCTTAATGTAAATGTGTACGGAACTTGCCACTCCGATACAGCCCAGCAGCAGGGCGATGAACCCGACGAGGTTGAGGAAAGTGTTCATGCTGCCAAAGGCGTCGCCGAGTTGCTCACGACGTTGTTCCACGGTCTCGATTTCCCATGGCTTTTTTTTGAGGGCAGGCTCCAAAATGGTGCTTGTGAGGTCGCCGATGTTCGTACCTTCTTTGAACTTGAAAAAATATTGGTACCAAACCAAACTGCCCGGCTGCACCAGCCCGGTTTCTTGCAAATACTGTTTCGGGATGTAAACCACCGGGGCAATTGACCCAGCGATGCCTGCTCGCCCCGGCGCAGAGTTGAGCTGCCCAGCAATGAGAAATGGCGTGTTGCCCACCCGCACGGTGTCACCAACTTTTAGGTCAAATTGGAGCATCAGTGTCTTTTCCACCAGCGCAATCTGATTTTCCTCCGATGGCAGCGTGCCGACTGGCGAGAGTGGCTCACTGGCTTTTTTGAAAATCTCGGCCGCATCGGTCGGCTCGGTGGAGAGCGTGCCGTAAAACGGAAACTCGCCCTCCAGCGCTCGCACTTGTGAGAGGCGGGTACCGCCATTTTTGGAGAAATAAACCATCGAAACGAGGCTCCAGGTCTCCGCCCGCTGGTCTTCACCGAGCAAGTCGAAAAGCTGACGCAGCGAATCGGTGGCAGGCTGCCCCCCCTGCACGATGAGGTCGGCACCGGTGAGGGTCTTGGCCTCCCGGTTGATGTCTTTTTGGAGGTTTTCGCTGAAGGAGTTAATGGCCACCAGCGCCGCTATGCCAATGACGATGGAGGAAATGAAGAGCAGCAGGCGGCCACGGTTTCGGCGGCTGTCACGCCAGGCCATTTTTGCAAGCCAGGAAAAGGAAGTATTGGACAAGGTTAATAAAATTGAAAATTAAATTGAAAATTGGGGTGGGCAAAGGTAGTGGCGAACGCTCGATTTGAACGGACATTCCCCCCAATGGCCATGATTTGGTGACAAAACACCAAATTTTTACCCGGTGAGAACAACCCAACGGTAACTTTGTGTTTTAAAAAGGAAGAAATTTTTGAAGATGAACTATTTTTTGAAGATAAAAATCATTGTGGCGCTGGTGTTTTTTGCTGGCGCAATGTTGGCGCAAAACGCACACAAGGACTTGCGCCAAGCTGACAAAGCCTATCAGGACAAGAACTTCCCCGAAGCGGAAGTGGGCTACCGCAAGGCACTCGACAAGGACAACTCGACCAAGGGCAACTACAACCTCGGCAACACGACCTACCGTCAAGAGCATTTCGACGAGTCCATCAAGCACTACCAAGCCGCTGCCGAAGCCGCCAAAGACCGCCCCACCAAAGCCCGGGCCTACCACAACCTCGGCAACGCCCTCTATCAAAAAGGCCAGTACAAGGAAAGCGTCGAAGCGTACAAGAACGCCCTGCGCCAAAACCCCAACGACCTCGACACGAAGCGCAACCTGGCCAATGCCATGCGCCGCCTGCCGCCGCCACCTCCTCAGCAGCAGGACAAGTCACAAAGTGACAAGCAAAACCAACAGGGCGACGACGGGAAGGATAAAAAAGACCAGCAGCAGCCCAAGGACGGCGACCAACCCCAAGACCAAAACCAAGATGAGGACAAACAAGACCAGAACAAAAAGCCACAATCCGGCAAGCAAAAGGAACAGCCGCAAGACCTAAGCAAGCAGGAAGCCAAAGACCTCCTCGAAATCATGGACCAAGAGGAGCAGAAGGTGCAGCAGAAAATGAAAAAGGCACAGGCGAAAAAGGGGAAGTCGGCAAAGGATTGGTAGATTTTAAGGTGGCAGTTCGGCAGTGGGCAGTTGGCAGTCAGTGTCTGGCTTGATTCGAAAACAACTTTTTCACTCCATAAAAAACAAAGCTCGAAACGTTCATGTACGGCGGCTTCATCAGCAACTGCACCCCCGAAAGCCCAGCCCAGCCCGCTATGGCAGCAAACGACAAATCCCCGAAGCGGGTGAAGCCCCGGAAGTCGTGCATATTGAGCCGCAGCAATTCATACATCACAAAATCGGTGACGATATATGCGCTATTTACCCAAAATAATAGCAACATAACTCGCAACATACGTCGCAGCACCAGCGCCTCATATAATGGCTGACCACCCTCCTTTTTTTTGCGGAGTGCCGATATTTTAAAACGGATATAACGGTAGGCCGCAAACTGGTAGGCATAAAACGTAAAAATATACAGCGCCATCTCCACGCCGCCATAAAATGGCGAATAAAAACGCCGAATCAATAGCCCATCCGTCCATATAAAAGCGCCGAGGAAATAGGCGAACTGCCCCAATGGCAATATGGCATGTTTTATATCCGAACCCATGAACTTATAATTGGGGAACAGTCGCAATTTTACCGAAATAAACAGCAATACCCCCAGCGAAAGCGTGAGATAAATCGGCAAGGAAGTCAAATGCGGTTTCGCTTCAAAAAAGCCACGCAGGATGAAAACATGGTGCAATGCCGTGAGCGAATAGGCCAGCAGCAGCCCGGTAAAAGCGAGGTCGGAACGCTTGTCTCCGTTTTTGCGGAGCAAAAAAACAAACGCCACCAGCCCGTTCAGTGCGATGGCGGCACAGAGAACGAGGAAGGATAGTGTGGTAAGCGTTCCGGTGAAATTCATATTTTGGATTTACGATTTACGATTTACGATTGGAGATTCCTGTTCCCCCCAATCGTAAATCGTAAATCCAAAATCGTAAATCAATTCTCCTCATACACCTGCTTCAGCACCCCCTCCATTTCCTTGCGAAGGGTGTTCATGCTGCCGGTGTAATTGTTGTGCATAAAGCTGAAAATCAGTAGTTTGCCCTTCTTCGTAATCAGGTAGCCGCTCAGGCAGTGGTTGTTGCGGAGCGTTCCTGTTTTTGCGAAAATATAGGGCGAATCGCCGTTGCGGTAATTACGTTTGATGGTGCCGCTGACGCCCCCGGCGGGGAAGATGCCGAACAGCCGCTCCCTCGGAATGGTCTGCTGGATTTTGTTCAGCAACGCCACCAACGACCGGGGCGTCACGAGGTTGTAGCGGCTGAGGCCGGAGCCGTCCACCCATTTCGGTTCATCGGGCAGGTCGTTCAGCAGTTTTTTTTGTGAAAAATCAATGGCCTGCTCCGTGTTCATCAGCCCGGTGCGCTGCCAGGAGCAGAGCAGCAGCAGTTGCTCCGCAATGAAGTTGTCGCTCTCCTGCATCATCAGCATGTAGAGGCTGTCGGACTTGAGGCTGTACAGCGTTTTGGCGTCGGGCGGGGGCAGCATATTGGATTCCAGCAGGCTCACTTGGCGCTTGAGCGTATCGGCCAGCACCTCCGAGACGAAGTGCGGCGTGGCATGGAACGGCACGTGAATTTCGAATTTTATTCCCGCCCTGGCGAGCGTGTTTAGGGTAAAACGGTTCTCGTATTCCACCCGCCCAATGAAGTCGTCCTCATGCAGAGTAGAGTCGTAGTCGAGCGTTTTTGCCAAAAAAGCGGGCCGCACCAAGATGCCCTTCGTTGTATCGTTTTGGATAAAATCAGCGACGTTGCCATAGATGGGCAGCGGCGTTTTCTCGGCCTGGTAGTCGTAAAAATTATCGTCCCACATCCAGCCAGCGCCGAAACGCTTGTCCCGGTAGTTTGCTGCGCAAAACAGGAGCTGCTCCTTGCTGTTTTTCAAAAAATTGAAAACCGTAGGATTTTGCGGTAAGTGAGCATTGAGGAACGAGGGGTCGCCCGTGCCCCAGAACACGAGCAAATTGCCTTGGCGGCTGTATTGGAGCGCAGGAATCGAATCGCCGAGCGTGCGCAGGCTCGTGTACAGGGTCAGGATTTTTGTGTTGGAAGCTGGCGTGAAATACTTGTCGGCGTTGAATTCGTAGAGTGTCTTGCCCTCAGAAGGGTCATAGAGCGAGAAGCCCGTAAATGCTTTTTTGAACACCTCGGAATCTTCGAGGTGGAGGTCGTAACCCTTTGCGGCAGCGGCTTCTTTTGCAGCTCTTTTCTTTTTATTTCTTTGAGAAAAAGCGTTGAACGGCACGAGCAGTGCCGCAAGGAAAAGTAGGAAGATGAGTTTTTTCATGGTTAACAATGCATCGTAAGTTTCTGAAGGAGATGAGGCAAAGTTAAACGGAAGTTTGGAGTAAGGAACATTTGCCCCTTGGGCAATCTAAACCGAATTCTATCTGTTCCTTTCCCAAGAAAATTGGTTCTTCGTGACTTCGTGTGGGTAAGATAGTTCGAGATTATGCAATCGGCGGGATAAGATATATCGAACATCGAAAAATAGATGTCGCTTAAAAACCATGGAATTAAAGGACAAAATGTAATTGATTAGCGAAAAGTAATCATTTTTTTGAAGCCCCGAAAATTATTGCAATAGAAAGCTGTGTAAAACAAATAATTTTTAACTTTCGGCATGTTGACAAAAGGAGCCTTATCGGACAAAAGCAAAGAGGA
>JAIPBL010000078.1 GCA_021739645.1 Saprospiraceae bacterium
ATGCGATGGAATTTAGAGCCCGTTGAACATATGCTTTTGCTCAGAGGGCTTATTTGCACAACTGGGCGGTGGGAGCAATTCTGGAAACATTTCGATAAAAATGGGCTATAAAAGTACATCAAATTGGAGCCGCACCCTATTAAAAACCACGATAAAGCATCAGGCTGGTTATGGGGCTACAACGAAATTGCAAGCGATAATTATGGAAATATCTACTCCTTTTGCAGGTTTCATGGTAGTAGTCAAACCTACTATGTTAAGCATGATTTAAAGAAAATTGGCCTTGGAAGTATTAGCACTTCTTTCTTTGATTGGTTAGAGTTTCATTTTAAGTATATCCAACATGATGAAGCGGATGTTTGGGCTAAAGAAAAATTTAATGCACTGGAAAAAAGCATTGATGAAAATTCCCAAAGACGAAACTTGATATTTCCAAAAAAGAAGGGACTCTTAGCAAGATTGTTTGATATTTAATGCCAGCCATAAAAGTGTCATACGAAGAATTGGAATCATGAGCGATAACAAAACCATCTCCGGCTTTTCAAAACTATCCAAACCCGACAAGGTAAAATGGGTGGCGGAACATTTTTTCCAAAACTCCGAACAGGCCACGCACGAACTATTGCGCTGGTGGAACCCCGACGAGGAGCAACAGCGCCTGCTCGACGGATTCAGCGAGAACACCCTCAGCAATTTCCCTATGCCCTTCGGTGTGGCGCCCAATTTTTTGATCAACGGCAAGGTGTACGCCGTGCCAATGGTTATCGAAGAAAGCTCCGTGGTGGCCGCCGCCAGCAGTGCTGCCAAGTACTGGCTCGATAGAGGCGGCTTTCATGCTAAAGTGTTGGGAATCAGAAAGTTGGGACAAGTCCACTTCACGTGGAGCGGCGACGTGCGCAAGCTGGAAAGCGTTTTTGAGGAACTGAAAACCGAGCTCCGGCAAGATGCAGCGCCCATCACCGTCAACATGGAAAGGCGGGGAGGCGGCGTCACCGACATCGAACTCGTCAACTTCACTGACCAAGAACCCGGCTACTACCAACTGAAAGTTTCCTTCGAGACCTGCGATAGCATGGGCGCCAATTTCATCAACTCGGTGCTGGAGTGCTTCGCAAAAACGCTTGACCGCTTCATTTCGACCCACCCCATTTTCGACGAGGGCGACGAGCGGGACGTGACCATCATCATGTCCATCCTCAGCAACTACACGCCAGAATGCCTCGTGCGGGCCTGGGTGGAATGCCCCGTTGAAAAACTCGGCCCATTCGACAACGGCCTCGAAGCAGCAGTTTTGGCGGAAAAATTCCGCAAAGCAGTTCGCATCGCCCAAATCGACCCACATCGAGCAGCCACGCACAACAAGGGCATCTTCAACGGTGTGGACGCCGTGGTGCTGGCCACCGCCAACGACTTCCGGGCCGTGGAGGCAGGCTGCCACACCTTCGCTGCCCGTGATGGGCAATACCGCAGCCTTAGCCACTGCACCATCGAGGACGGCGTCTTTCGTTTTTGGCTCGACCTGCCGCTGGCGCTCGGCACGGTGGGCGGCCTCACCAAACTGCACCCTATCGCCAAACTTTCACTGGAAATGCTCGGCAATCCCTCGGCAGAAGAACTGATGATGATAATCGCAAGCACGGGGCTGGCGCAAAACTTCGCCGCTGTTCGCTCGCTCGTGACCACGGGCATACAGTCAGGGCACATGAAAATGCACTTGGCAAATATTCTGAACCACCTTGGAGCAAACGCTGATGAAGCGGCGGTAGCGATGCGGTTTTTTGAGGGGAAAACGGTGTCTTTTACGGGAGTGCGGGAATATTTGGAAGGAATGAAGAAATCTCTATTGATTTAGTTCCAAAAAAGTTCTCCATTATTCAATAGACATCATTCGGTAGAAAATCATCCAATGCATACCGCCGTAAAAATGCCGCTGCGTTCGTTGAACCCCGTGCTGGTCAAGGATTTGTAGGAAAAATACCCGAATGCACAACTGCACATCGTGACAGAAGAAGTGCCCACCCTTGAAAAAGCAATGAACGAAGACCGACTTTGGGAAACCATTTCCCTGATGGACTGTCCAAAACGGGCAACGACGATGCCGTTATCGAGCCAGCGGTGCGGCAACTTTCCGGGCTTCCGGAACCAGCCATTCTCGCATTTTACGACCTGCTTTCCGAAAAATTGTGCCTCCTGGGCGGAAGGGAATATGCAGCATATTCCAGTTCCTGCTTTTGCGGAGCACCTACCCGAAAACTGGCTCACGAATGTCCTACTGGGTGAATTTTACCGACAAGCGAAGAACCTGCCGGAATGTGCCCGTCACTATCAGATTGCGCAGCAAAAAGCGCCGACTACGGCGTTGAAAAAGCTGATACATCGGAAGATGTTGTCGCTGACTACCAACAAAAAAGGGGGCAAAAAGAAGGTGAAGTGGTAGGTAGATTGCTTTATTGTTGGATTGTTAAATTGTTGCCCGCATAACGAGTGCCAACAATTTAACAATCCAACAATTCAACAATCATTCGTATTTCTTCAAGATCACCGAACCATTGTGGCCGCCAAAACCGAAGGTATTGCTCAGAATGGCCTTGACGTCCCGTTGTTGTGCCTCGTTGAAGGTCAGGTTGATGCGGGGGTCGAGTTCGGGGTCGTCGGTGAAGTGGTTGATGGTGGGCGGGATGAAACCGTGCTGGATGGACAGCACCCCAGCGATGGCCTCGACGGCACCGGCAGCACCGAGCAAGTGGCCCGTCATGGACTTGGTGGAGCTGACGTTCAGCTTGAAAATCGAGTCGCCAAACACCTGCTGGATGGCCTTCACTTCGGCGATGTCGCCGAGTGGCGTGGAGGTGCCGTGTACGTTGATATAGTCAATATCGTCGGGGTTCATTTTGGCATCGGCAAGGGCAGCCTTCATCACGTTGGCAGCGCCGAGACCTTCTGGATGTGGAGCAGTGATGTGGTAAGCGTCGGCAGTTGCGCCAGCACCCACTACTTCGCAGAGGATGTTGGCACCACGGCGCTTGGCGTGTTCCAATTCCTCCACCACAAGCACACCAGCACCTTCGCCGAGCACGAAGCCTTCGCGATCGAGGTCGAAAGGGCGGGAGGCAGTGGCGGGGTCGTCGTTGCGGGTAGAGAGGGCCTTCATGGCACCGAACCCTCCAACAGCCACCTTTACGACAGGCGCCTCAGCGCCTCCGCAGATGACAACGTCGTTGCGGCCAATGCGAACAATGTCGAATGCATTCATCAGCGAATGCGAGGACGAAGCGCAGGCGGAGACGATGGCGTAGTTGATGCCTCGGAACCCGTATTTTATAGAGACATGGCCGGAGGCAATGTCTATTATCATTTTTGGAATGAGGAAAGGGTTGTAGCGGGGCGTGCCGTTGCCGGTGGTGAATTCTTCCACCTCTTTTTCTAAAGTTGTCAACCCGCCGATGCCAGAGGAAATGACTACGCCAACCCGATCGAGGTCAAGTTTTTCCGGGTCAAGGCCAGCGTGAGCGATGGCTTCATCGGCAGCGACCATGGCGTAGATGGAGAAATTGTCGAGGCGACGTACTTCCTTTTTGTCAATGAATTCTTCGGGGTTGAAGTTTTTGACCTCACAGGCGAACTGGGTCTTGAAATTGGTCGCGTCAAATTGCGTGATGGGACCAGCGCCGCTTGTTCCACGCTGCAAACCGTCAAGGTATTCCTTGATGTTGTTGCCGATGGGGGTCAATGCGCCGATGCCAGTGATGACAACCCTTCTCATAAGTTAGTTTTAAATGGCAAAAATCAGGAGGCAGACGTGTAAAAGGATGAAATCAACTGCCTTGGCCTGCTGCGTAGATGATAGAATAGGAGAGAGAAGCCAAAAACCTGCATGGTGCAAGGTTTTTGGCTTCGGCTAGAAAACGATTCAGACAGACTGACTACGAATTGGATTCGATGTACTCAATGGCCTGTCCTACAGTTTGAATTTTTTCAGCCTGCTCATCGGGGATAGAGATGTCGAATTCCTTCTCCAATTCCATGATGAGTTCAACGGTATCGAGCGAGTCGGCACCGAGGTCGTTGGTGAAGCTTGCCTCTGGGGTAACTTCGGTTTCCTCAACGCCCAGTTTTTCAACGATAAGTTGTTTTACGCGATCTGCAATGCTAGACATATCAAACACTGTTTAAGTGGAAAAAAGCTATTTGGATATTGGACCCAGGCTGGTAGTGGAGGTGCTAATTTTTATGAGCGAACCATTTACTACCAGAACTCCTTTGCCCTTTGCTCCAAAAGGTTTTAAAATTTCGTGCAAAGAAAGGCAAAGTCAGGCGATTGGAAAAATTTTTTTGGGAAAGCCCTTTAATTGTGGCCGCCTTGGGCAGTTTCTCAAAAAATAAACGATAGAGATTTGCCAAGTTTGTGGAGCAATGTACTTTTGGTGGCCGATGAATTTTGTTAAAAATACACTTAGTTAAATTTTCCACTAAATTTGAGGGTTCTAAGCTGTTTTTATTGTGACAGAATCCTTGACTGACAAGGAGAAGTCGGCGCAAAAAATAATCCGAACTGACGGAATCCAAGCATCTTTGCACGTTAGTGCACCCAAAAGAAGCCTTCAATTTTATCAAACCTATGTTGAGAAAGGACGAAAATAGTACAAAAATAGTGGCCACCGTGGGCCCAGCCAGCAACAACTACGAAATGTTGAAGAAACTTGTGGTGGCAGGAGTTGACATCTTCCGGCTCAACTTCTCCCACGGAAAACACGAAGACCACAAGGAGGTGATCAACCATATCATGCGGCTGAACGAGGAATTGGACGCCCATATTGGCATCCTTGCCGACTTACAAGGCCCGAAGCTGCGAGTTGGTACCATCAAGGACGAACCGCTGATGCTCGAAAAGGGCGATGTCATCACCTTCGTGAACAAGCCCTGCGAGGGCACCAAGGAAGCCATCTACATGAGCTACCAACGCTTGGCAGAGGATGTGAACATCGGCGAAATCATCCTCGTGGACGACGGGAAAATCCGCCTCAAAGTACTCGAAACCGACCAAAAATCCACCGTGCGGCTCGAAGTGACCCACGGCGGCCCCATCCGCTCCAACAAAGGTGTGAACCTCCCCAATACCAAGGTCAAACTTCCAGCCCTTACCGAAAAGGACATTCGTGACCTTGACTTCATCCTCACACAGCCCATCAACTGGATAGCCCTCTCTTTCGTGCGCAGTGCCGAAGACCTCGACGAACTCTGGCGTCGCATTGCTGCAAAAGGCCACCCTGCCAAAGTTATTTCGAAGATAGAAAAACCGGAAGCACTGGAGAACATTGATGAAATCATCAAGGCCAGCAATGGCATCATGATAGCCCGTGGCGACCTTGGCATCGAAACGCCCATCGAAGGGCTGGCCATGACGCAGAAAAGCATCATCGCTAAGTGCATCAAGCGGTCAAGACCCGTCATCGTGGCCACCCAGATGATGGAATCCATGATGGAAAACCCGACGCCCACCCGGCCAGAGGTCACCGACGTGGCCAATGCCGTGCTCGACGGCTGCGATGCCGTGATGTGCAGCGGCGAGACCGCCATGGGCAAGTTTCCCGTGGAAGTCATCGAAACGATGGGCCGTATCATTCACGAAGTGGAAACCAATGACCTTTACCAAGTGCGCTTCCCGGAACCTTCGCCCAACTCCTCCACCTTCCACAGCGATGTGGTCTGCTACTGCGCCGTGGACGTGGCCGAGCGTATTGACGCTAAGGTTATCACTGGCATGACCGTATCCGGCTACACCGCCTTCAAAGTCTCCAGCCGCAGGCCGAAGCGCAGAATCTGCATCTTTTCCGGGCAAGTACATATCCTCGCCACCCTCAACTTGGTTTGGGGCGTGAAGGGATATTACTACGACAAGTTCACCACGACCGACGAGACCATCGAGGACACCATTGCCATCCTCAAGGAAGAAGGAACCGTAGAAAGTGGTGATGTTATCGTGAACATCGGATCCATGCCCTTGCAAAAACGGCTGCGCACCAACATGCTTCGGGTGACGGTGGTGGAGTGATGGGATTGCGGAATGCGGATCTTTGATTTCGGATTGGAGGCTGCACTTCACCGCACCAAGGTCACGTCACCGGTCAATAATTTATTGGTTTCATCCGCCAATTTGACCATCGCAATCCACGTATAGACCCCTTGGTTCGCCTGCTTGCCTCGCCACTCCCCTGTCCAGCCTTTCGAGAGGTCGCTTGAAGGGATTTCCTCCGCATAAAAAACCATTCCGCCCCAACGGTCGGAAATGGTCAAACTTTCGATTGCCGCTATTTTTTCATTTCCAAAAAGCGTGAACGCATCGTTGATGCCGTCCCCGTTCGGGGAAAAAGCGTTTGGTGCATAAACATCACTGCCCTGCGGCTGCAAGAGAATAATGCTGACTATATCGGATGCCATGCAACCGTTGCTGTCAAGCGCAAAGGCCTGGTATTCAATGCTGTTGTCGGGTGTTGAGGTCGGGCTTGGGCAAGATGTGCAATCCAAGAAATCGGTTGGCAACCACCAGATGCTGTCGAGCGGAGAACTTGAATTTAGGTTTAAATGTGCCATTGCTCCAACTTGGATGGTCTGGTCTAGGCCTGCATTTATTTGGAAAATTGGAGGCTCGGCAATGTTGATAACCGTGTCCCACGTACAGCCACTATTATCCATGACAACGATTTCATAAGAACCGTTCCCTAAGTCCTCAAAAACAGGGGCGGAGGTCGAAGGCCCGCCGTTGATGGCGAAGGAATAAGGTGAAATACCACCTGACTCACCCAAAACTTCAATCCAGCCGCCCAAGTCGTTGGTGCAAATTGGCGAGGAGGTCTCAATACTCGCTACCAAGGGCGGTACCAGGCTTACAACCGTGGTTGCTGTGCTGCTGCAACCATTGGCATCAGTGACAGTCACCGAATACTGACCGTTTGCACTCACTGATGTGGTTGGCCCATTAGCCGCATTTGACCATAAAAGGCCGTTTGCTGGGCTATTCGAATTGGCGCTCAAAAGAACAGAAGAAGCCGCACAGCCATTGGGCGATTGGCTGATGGCCACAGTCGGTAATGCCAGCACGGACAAGGCCAAATTATAAACCGTGTCGCAAGCGGTTGGCGAGGTGGCTGTGTGATTGTAATTGCCAGACTGCGTGAGTGCCTGCCCGAAAAAATTCAATGATTGGCCTTCGCAAATGGACGTGTCCAAGTTGATTGAGATGGCCGACTGGACTGTTAAGCTCAAGTTCACCGTACTGTCACATCCCAGCCAATTGGGCAGCGTGACTTGGTAATTGCCGGAGGCAGCGAACGACATCCCGCCTAATGGGTAGCTGCTTCCCTCGCAAATCGAGGCAGAGACGTTTGCGCTTGTATTTTGCAAAACGGAAAGGGTGAGCATGACAGTGCTATCGCAGCCATTGGCGGCTGGTAGCATGACGGTGTGAAGGCCGGGGCTGCTGAAAAACTGGCCACCTACCGTGACCGAGCCGCCTTGGCATACGGTTGAGTCGAGCATCGTCAGGCTGGTTGGTAGCACCGACAAAACCAGTTGAATCAATGTATCGCATCCGTTGGAATTGGCGATGGTGTCGAGGTAGGTGCCGGCCATTGTCAGCAATTGGCCATTGAAGGGGAATGAACTGCCTTGGCAGATGCTGGCAGCAACCGTGGACTGCAAGAGCGGTGTGAAAACCACCGTGGTGCAGTGCGTGGAGTCGCAGCCACTGAAAGCTGAAAACGTGGAGCAGGCAGTCGTGTCGGAGGTGAAGGTTTGGCCGTTTAGGGTGAAGGTTTCGCCGTTGCAAAGCTGGACGGAGGATTGGGTGGAGATGGGCTGCCCGGAGCTGACGGTGATGGTGTCGGACCAGGTGCAACCCAGCAAAACAACCGCCGCTTCATAAGTGGCAGTGTAGGTGCCTGGGGCGTCCACATTAAATGTGTTGGCATTGCTGCCGTCTTGCCATGTGGTGATGTACGGAGGCCAAGTACCAGCCAGCTGCGTGGGTGTTGCAAGCAATAATGTCTCTCCATTGCAAATGGTGGTATCGCTGCCCAATGAAAAGACAGGGAACGGCCAGTATTGAATACTGAAAAAAGTACTCAATTGCTGCCCTGCCGCTTGCGACCATACCGATACTTCGTAATCCTTGCTTTCGAGATAGGTGGTCGGCTGCATAGCGTCATTGTGGTATAGAACCGAGAGCAGTGCTGTCCTAAAATCCTCAGCAGTAGCTGTTCCATCGTTCACCAACACTAAGTGGTTGGTACCGTTACCGAGAATGGTGATATTTGGCGCGGTGCCAGCAGTAAGATATTCGAACGGGAAATCGTTTCCGTTTGAGGGATGGAAAGATGTGTCAACAATGATGGAGTCAACCAAGTATCCCGAAAGCAGCACTACATCGGTATCTACTACTGGGCTTGGCAGCACACAGGTTCCGTATTGGAAATTGCCATTGACGCCACCGCTGCTATCGTCGCCGTCCAGGTCGAGGGTGTAGGTGCAATCGGAGGCGAGGTATTCTTGGGGGGTGGCGAGGCCATAAACAATATTTCCATTAGCACTACACAGAAAAGGAGAAACAATGCCATTTTCAATATCTATCAAGTAGAACTCTCCAAGTTGTGTTGAACCAAATGATATTACACTATCGCAAGATATATAGAAAGTGCTTATACCTACGATTGGCGAAGGTGTGTTAAAATCAAATAATATTTGACTGTTAATTGGATCAGTTATGTTCACCTGAATAATATTATTGTTTATTCCAGCAAGGTAAAGCGTGCCATTATAATATGTCATGTCGCCTGCTGAATTCATGTTTGCGGGCAATGCACCATAGTTTATTGAATTTCCTGTATAAATATTATAGCTGTATAAATTTGAGCCTGCTGTAAATATATTGCCATCATTATCACTAATCAGAGATGAGGTATTGCAAAAACCAACGGGACACCAATCAAAAATCAAAGTAGTAATACCCGTTGTCATGTTAATTAAATATAGTTCCCCACCTCTGACTCCATAAAGATTCCCATCTGGTGCAAATGTTATATCCTGAAATGTAAATCCTGGTGTTTGTATGTCAATTACTAAGTCATCTTGGCAATTCTCGGCGTTAAATAGATGAATGTCGCCTGCAATATCAGAATAATAAAATTGTTGAGAAAAAAGGGTGAATGGAAAGATAATAAGTAGTAATGTAATTTTAGATAATGTGTTCATGGGAAGGAATTCGATTTATTACATGGACAGAAATAGGTCGCATGAAGTTGGGTTGTTAAAAATGGTTTTGTCAATCAGAAAAAGTTGCCAGATACCAGTGATGGCATCTGGCAACGGTAGCAACAAGTAATTTATCTTTTAACTACCCTGCCGCTAAACTCTTTGTTACTCGTAACTACCCGATAAGCAAGCAGCCCGCTGGGAAAATTGGACGAAGGCACTGAGACAGTTTGAGTCCCCTTTGACAATGTCATATTGGATACATACAACTTGCGCCCATCTAAGCTCAATACCTCCAGCGTTACCTCACCATCGGCTTCTTGATTGAAAACAAGGTTCAGTTCATCGCCGAATGGGTTCGGGTAAGCCATTACATTCGAAAGTTCATTGGTCATATCAGGTTGAACAAATCTGAGGTCCAAGAAATCCTGCTTCAGGGCCGTTGTGACCACACTGCAGTCCTGAACATCTGGCCTTATTTGTACCAAATCCTTAAGGCTGGACAGATTGGCTTTTGCTTTGAGAACTACGTAAAAAAGTGCATCTCCCTTTTTCAGTTGGTGCTTTTCGCCGTAGTTGTTGACCCAAACGCACCGGAGCAAGCCTTCGTCCATGGCTTCCCAGTTGAAGCTGTTTTCGTCGAAGTTGGGAAGTTGGCCATCTTTCACGGTCAGCACATCAAAGTAGTTTTGGTCAAAATGAAGGGCGAAGGAAATGACATTGTTGTCCTCGTCCCAAGCATCCACCTGGATGGGCAGTTCAATAGTTTCTCCTACCCTGACAGCCCTGTCACTCAAAATAATGCTATTTGATGGATTGGCTTCCCGGTCTTCTACGCCACCCCCATCAAAAGCGGCGTTACACTGAGAGCAGCTTCCGTCCACATCCCCACGTTTTATGCCTACGAAATCCTGAATGGTGAAATTCGAGTTCAAATCGTTGAACTGCAGGAATTCGTTGAATACAGGCACAGGAGAGGAAGAACTTGAAGGAGCCGGAAAAGTGCCGTAAGCAGCAGTTGGCGGGAACGCCCACGAACGCCACGATGCAGGCAAATCACTCATATTTCCGTTGATTACACGCTGGATAATCACGGCATCAAAAGCAGTGACTAGGCCGTTAAGGTTCATATCCCCAGCGATCATTTGGTAGGGGTAATCAAGTATGTTATTACCTACTGAATGTGCCTGAACCAACGTAATATCCTGCCCATCCAAGCCGCAAGTAATGCCATTGGTCTTTGAAGGGCTTATGGTGTAATCGAAATAAGATGGCAAGCTAAGGTTGCTTCCATTAGGGATATTGGAAAATGAATAGGTGCCATTGGTGTTATTGGTGATAGTACTTTGCACAAGGGTAGTCCCACATGTGACATTCGGTGTCTTAGTGATTTGAACCTGTGTCACAGCATTGTTCTGGCCTTGGCCGCAAACTGACTGGGTGAACGCCGGTTTGTAGATACTTCCCGAAATAGTGTTCGAGACAATGTTCCTTAGCCGATTGTTATTGAGTGTAGTCATCGGCCAAGCTGGGACAGTTCCTCCTGAAATTGCCCATATCCTCGGCACGAATGGAAATGGCTGCCAACTGGTTGTTATTGTAGAATTGGGTGCTCCAATAAAAACGATACTGAAGAGTAGTATTGGATTCGTGCCTTCCAAAGCATTGAGACCAAGGTCTTCAATGTTTGGCACGATAAGAGAAATTGAATTCCCACTTACAGTCAAGGTATTTGCAGGAATGTTGGGATGAACGTATGCTTGGCTCAACTGCTGGCTGATGCACGCACCTACCAGCGAATTTGTTCCTACATTTACTCGAACATCAAGGGTGTAATTGAGCGGATCTGTTGATGGAGGGATGACGAAATCATCCCAATACACATCCATCCGCCGCATGCCACTGGGGTCGTCGCCGTTCGTGTTTTGGAACTGGATGTTGCCCGGGTTGACAAAACCTTGCGCACCCATTTCAAAGGCAAAAAAGGTCAAAAAAACCGCACAGGCAAACAATCTTCTGTGCGAAATGGGGGGGGCAGAATTTACCCCAAGGAAGAAAGGAAAATTTTTCATAAAAATCGGAATTTGGTTAATAAAAAAATACAGCCTCCGAATCAGCTTCGGTTGGGCTGACGGTTACAGGTTGAGTAGCGGAACTGTACTTTTTTCTAAAGGGTTCCCGCTGGGTATTGCGGGTAAGCATTGAAATGAAGGACAATTTTACACCATGTTTTTCATCTTCGCAAGAAGGCCTGAAAAAATAATTCACCGTTAACATTCAGTCCTCCAAACTTCGCCAGGCCTTTGAGTTGCCGCCCTTGTGGTTATATTTGCGCCGCAATTTTTTCTCAAACCCTCAAAATCGTATTCCCTCAAACCCGACTTCATGCAAGTAAAAATCATCAACCAATCCCCATTTCCGCTTCCGCAATACGAGACTTCGGGCAGTGCTGGCATGGACCTTCGAGCCAATATCACTGTGTCCATCACACTTGATTCGCTTGAGCGACAACTGGTGTCCACTGGCCTTTTCATCGAACTGCCCGTGGGCTACGAGGCGCAGGTGCGCCCCCGCAGCGGACTGTCCATCAAGAAGGGCCTCAGCCTCGTCAATTCGCCCGGCACCATTGACTCGGACTACCGGGGCGAAATCAAAATCATCCTCGTCAACCTCTCCAACCAACCGCAGACCATCGAACCCGGCGAGCGCATCGCCCAAATGGTCATCGCCCGCTACGAGCGCATCGAGTGGATGGAAGCAGAAGTGCTTTCGGAGACGCAGCGGGGAGCTGGCGGTTTTGGGAGCACTGGGGGTTGAGGAGGTATGAGGTATGGAGGTATGAGGTATGGAATTTGCCAAGTGCAGCCAGAATTCAGTCATTTGCATCAGCGCAACTAATAAGGCTAACTCTGACGGGTTGGTAGAAATTATCGCTTTCATGAAAATAATCATTCCAATGGCTGGCCGGGGCACTCGCCTCCGCCCGCACACGCTGACACTCCCAAAGCCGCTCATCCCCATTGCTGGCAAGCCGATGGTGCAGCGCATCGTCGAGGACCTGACGTCGGGCTACAATGGCAAGGTTGAAGAAATCGCCTTCATCACCGGGGACTTCGGCAAGGACGTGGAGCGGGAATTAGTCAGCATCGCCAACAGCTTCGGGGCAGAGGGCCGTATTTACCAGCAAACACAGCCGCTCGGTGTAGCACATGCCATCGGTTGCGCCAGCGAAAGCCTCAACGGCAATGTGTTCATCGCTTTCAGCGACACGCTGTTCCGGGCGGACTTCCATTTTGACACCAGCGAAGACGGCATCATCTGGGTGAAAAAAGTGGAAGACCCCACTTCCTTTGGCGTGGTGAAAACCAACGGCGAGCAGTTCATCACCGACTTTGTGGAAAAGTCGCCCGTGTTCGTTTCCGACCTCGCCATCGTGGGGCTGTACTACGTGCGGGAGGGCGAATTCCTGCGTGACCAAATCAAGTTTTTGATTGACAACGACATCAAGGACAAGGGCGAGTTTCAGATAACTTCGGTACTGGAAAACATGAAGGCGGGCGGCTACAAATTCCGGGCCAGTGGCATTGACGAGTGGCTGGACTGCGGCAACAAGCTGAACATCGTGGACACGAACCGCCGCATGTTGGAGATAAAAAGCACGATGGAGCAGCTTATTTCGCCGCAGGCGGTCATTGAGAACTCCGTCATCATCGAGCCTTGTTTTGTGGGTGCTGGCGCAAAAATCATCAATTCGGTCATCGGGCCGCACGTTTCCGTCGGCAATAATTCAGTGATTACAAACTCTATCATCAAAAACAGCGTTATTCAGGGCGACACCAATGTTTCCGACGCTATGTTGACCGATTCGATGGTGGGCAACCACGTAAATTACGAAGGCCATCCATCGGACGTGAGCATCGGCGACTACACCAGTTTCAAAGAATGATTTGATGAAGATTTGAGGATTCGAAAAAATGCCTCGCTCAAATCTTCGCATACTCAAATTCCCAGATGTCAAAAAAATACCTTTACCCTTTCCTCCTCCTCATGGCCTTGTCGCTCCAGGCGCAGCAAGAAGGCCAAGTGCTGCCCATGACGGAATCGGAGACGCAAATCGAAGAAGCCTTTATCGACGGCAACCGGGAAAAGCTGCTCGGCAACTGGGAAAAGGCCGTTGTCAAGTTTAAGGAAGTGCTCGAAAAAGACCCCAAAAATGACGCTGCCTCCTACGAGCTTGCCCGGGTTTACGAGGCACTCAAGGATACCGACAAGGCCATTGCCGCAGGCAAAAATGCCATAGAATGGAACCCCGCCAACCCTTGGTACAAATACTACCTCGCCGAGCTTTACCAGAAAGTGGACAAGGACAAGGAGGCCGCCGAACTTTACAGCCAACTCGTAAAAATGGACCCGCACAACGAGGGCTATTATTTCAAATGGGCCTACTACCTGGTGCGGGCCAGCCAACCCGCCGACGCCATCAAGGTCTATGACCAGTTGGAGAAAATGATTGGGATAAACGAGGAGACTACCCGCCACAAACAGACGCTTTATCTCGGCATGGGCGAGTACAAAAAGGCAGGGAAAGAGGTGAAAGAATTGATTGAACGGTTTCCAAATAACGTGGCCTACCGCCACCTGCTCGCCACTTTTTACGACCAAACGGGGGAAAAGGAAAAGGCGACCGCCACCTACCAGGAAATACTAAAACTTGACCCCAACAACGCCCGCGCAAAAATCGCTTTGGCCGACGACAACAAGGGCACGGACGACATCAAGTTCCTCAATGCCCTGCGGCCGGTTTTTGAGAACCCCGAAACGGACATTGATACCAAAATCAAGGAAATTATCCCCTACGTGAGCCGCCTCGCTGAAACGGGCGACAAAAACCTCGGCAACTCGCTGCTGGCACTGACCTCGCTGCTGGAAACCGTTCACCCCAACGCTGCCAAGTCCCATTCCGTGCTTGGCGACGTGCTGTTTTACAACGGCCAACCCGACCGGGCACTGGAACAGTACAAAAAATGCCTCGACCTCGACCACAACGTTTGGGCCGTTTGGGAGCAGGTGCTGTTTATTTATGCTGATAAAAAGGACTTCCAAAGCCTCGTAAAAACCTCCGAGGAAGCCCTCGACCTTTTCCCCAACCAAGCCACGGCACACTACTTCAACGGTATCGGATACAATGGCCTCCACAAGCCCAACGACGCCCTGAACGCCTTCCAACAAGCCCTCATCATGAGCACCAAGAACCCACCACTCCGCTTCAACGTGCTTCGTGAAACCAGTGAATCGTACTACCAGCTCAAGAAATATCCGCAGGCCGAAAACTCGCTCAACGAAGCCCTCAAGCTGAATCCCAAAGACATTGCAACGCTGGAGCGCATGGGCGATGTACAGTACCAGCTCGGCAAGGCCAACGATGCCCTCCTCCTCTGGCAAAAAGCGATGGAATACGGTGGGAAATCAGAACTACTGCAACGGAAAGTGCTGGAAGGAAAGCTGGTGGAGTGAGCGATAAAATGAAGCAATTTACGACTGCCGATTTACGAAGATGCGTAATCGTAAATCGTCAGTCGTAAATCGTAAATAATCAATACCTTACCACTTTTTCTTCAAAAATCCGGTTTCCTTCTCGCTTGTCACGACCAACTACGATGTACATACCGGAAGTCAAGTCCATGATGTCCAACAAGGCCCTGTTGTTGTTGAAATTTAGGTCGGTGTGCTTGACGTGCCGACCGTCCATCGCGTAGATATCCACAGGCATTTTGCCATCCTCCCAAACATATTCCACTTGCACCAAGCAGTTGGCGGGATTTGGGTAAAAATTAAGGCCGCCCACAAAGCTGGACGTGGTATCGGTTTTGGTGAAAAACTGCTCCGCAAACGCCACGGCTGCCGGGCCGATTTTCATCCCAATCAAACGCCCCGGAATATCGTCCATCGGGGGGTGGATGCCGCCCCAGATGCGGCTGAGGCTGCACTGGTCGGAGGCATCCCGGTAGGTGGCCCACTGGAGTGTCAGGCCCTCGCTGGGGCCGTCTTCAAAAACGAGGAATTCGTTCTTGGGGCAGTTGAAAGTGCCCATACCGCCAGGAAAATAGGGGTCGCCAGTGACGGCTGTCAGCACCTCCGCACCCGCACGGCTGTAGGTGCTGTGGCCAGAGATGAACCCCCCAAACGGCGGCGAAACAAAAGTAGGCCGCTGGTACGACCACCAGAATTTTGCCCGAATCCAACCCACGCCCGCATCGTCGGAGGCCGGGTTCGAGATATAGTTCGGGCCCCGCCACGCCCGCATTTTCACCTCACCGATGTACTGACCCGATTGGCCTTGCAAGCTGTCACCAGCCTCAATCAATTCGATAAACCCGGGAATGAGCGGCAGGCCGCCGGGGTGGTAGTTGGGTAGGTTGGGGTCGGAGCTTTGACCCAGTTCGGCCATGCCCCGCAGTGCCGTTATCGGGCGGCTGCTATCGTACCAGCCCTTGATGCCCCAGGCCGTGATGGCGCAGTCGTGCATGGCGCCGCCGAGGACGAGGTACGATTTCACGTCCCACTCCAGCAGGTCGAGCACGGGGCCTTCGCCACGCCATTTTCGTTGTATGGGTTGGTCGTTCACGTAGTTCCAAATCTCGAACCAATGGCCAGGCGGAGTGGCGCTGGATGGGCCATCGGCCCAAAACTCGGCGAGCACCCGGGCGTAGTCGCCACGGGGCACGATTTGCGGTGCATACGGAAGCCCCGTTTTCGGGTTCAGTGGGTGGCCAGGGCTGGGGTCGCCGCCGTTTTCAAGGTCGTAGAAGCTTTGGTAGCTGGCAAAGTCGGTGGGGTAGCTTTGGATATTGCCGATGGAGGCAGGGGAGATGTCCCAGAGCACGCCGTCGTTGGGGTCGAGGTGAGAAGACCAAACGGCTACGAGTTCGTGGTTCCATTTGTATTCATCGGATGCTGGGCTTTGGGCGGCGGTGTCCAATTGGGCAGGTGCTCCGGGGTCGAGGTAAACTATATAGTCGTGGCCGTCCCGGTTGTAAACCGTTGCGTCGCTGGGTTTTAGTGAAAAGGGCTGCACGTTGCCCCATTCCGGGCTGAGGAAAGGCTGAATGCCTCCGGCAATGGGGTTGCCGCTTTGGTCAATGATTTGGTCAATCTGGAGCGGCTGCCAGCGGTTCAGGTCGAGCACGTTAGGGTTGCCGGACAGGGCCACCGACATTGCCGGGTTCACGGGTTCGTAGTATTGGTTCTTGTAACCGTCGGCCTCGTTCGAGCCATCTTGCAGACCGTATTCGATGAGGGTTTGGGCGATGTGGTTCCCCATTGCGGCAGGGCCGCACGCATAATTGGTGGAGGTGTAATCGGGGTCGTAGCCGAGCGAAACCATGAAATTGTCGATGTCCTCGAAGAGCAGGTCAGCACGGGGCGATTTCTTGAAACGGTGTTTCAACAGCCTGAAAACAGCGTAGCTGATGGCCGCCTCCTGTGCTGCCTTCACGTCGTTGACCTGTGGCACGGCGGCCAGCGAACTTTTGAAACCGTGCACCTTTTTGCCCAGCAGGTACGTGTCGGCAGTGCCGCTGTACACCGCCCAGGCATCGTACATGGCCACGCTCGTGTGGAAGAGGTTTCGGGCGTGTACCGTTGGGCGGGCGAAGTCGCCTGAGATAGCCTCCAGCACTTTTTCGTTCCATTGGCGGGCGATGGAGTGTTGTGCTTGGGCAATTGCGGAGCAGAACAAGAAAAAGAGGAGCAAGCGTAAGGTCATTTTCTTCATAATATTTTTTGTACTTTCGTGTAAAGGTACTAGCGCAAGTGCTTCCCATATTGGTTGGGGCACTTAAATCTTTGTTAGAAATTTCGATGGTGGTACTTGCTGAAGTTCGGAACCCATTCCACCATCATGATTTAAGCAGATGAATTCCGCCCCCACCTCTCTACCGCCCCAAACCTCTAGCATTGCATCCATTTTTTACCTAAAAGCAATAATAATGAGCAATGATTCTTCCAACAATTCTACCATACTGACACTGGGCATTATCGCGGTAATCGTCTTTTTTGCCTATGCCCTTTACACCGATATGAAGGTCGAATCGGTGAAAGTGGGCACCGATGGCTTTGAGATAAAAGCAAGCCCCGGTACTTCGGCGCCCAATCAGCCGCCTGCCGAGCCAGCGGTATCCAATGAAAACTCGAAACCCGTGTCACCGACTGAACCTGTCGTGTCACCCACCAGCCTGCCCACGATGCCGAGCCGCCCCAACAACCTGCAGGTGAACCAGTCCGGCCTTTTGATGGACACCAACTTCGACGGCTACATGGACACCCGCTACTGGGACTACGACCTCAACGGCGACGGCACCATCGACACTCGCTACTTTGATACTGACCTGAATGGCCGCATCAACCAGACCCTCATCTTTGACTACACCCAGCCCAATGGCAAGATTTGGTGCTACGACTCCAATGAAGACGGGTATATGGACTTCTGGGGTTGGGACAAAAACAATGATGGTCGGGTAGACACCTGGGGCTGGGATATGAACCGGAACAATGTCTTCGACACTTGGGGCGGCGACTATAACGGCGATGGAAATATTGACGGCTATAGCTACGACGATAATGAGGACGGTGTCATCGATAGATATTATTGATGGTTTGACACCTTGCGGGCAGGTTTTTCAACCCAAACAACCTAAAAATAGTAGATTGGTGCCGACTTCGAGCCAACCACTACCACCCTCAACACAAGGCCATGACCGACCTAAAAAAAATTCGCAACTACCTTTTCTTCTTTGTCATAACCTGGACACTGCTTTTCTTCTTTTTTATCGAGCTTTTGGCAAGGGTCAGAATGGACGAGTTCATTTACCTGTTTGTCTCAAAGCGGTTTTTCTATGCCCTCGCCAGCGGCATTTTTATGGGCGTGGTTTTTTACTTGCTGGCCGTGCGGGCGAAAAGGAAGGAAGAGCGGGAGCGGCGGTGAGGGGTAGAACGGTGATGCATTTTGCAGGGCATAAAATTTACGGTCAGCAGAACTTTGGGGAGTGTGTTCACTCAAAGGTGTCCCAAGTTTGAAATTAATTTAGATGCTTGGTAAACCGTTCACCATAAGTGTCTATCAGTTCCCGCCGCACAGCGGCC
This sequence comes from Saprospiraceae bacterium, assembly GCA_021739645.1. Classification (GTDB taxonomy): domain Bacteria; phylum Bacteroidota; class Bacteroidia; order Chitinophagales; family Saprospiraceae; genus UBA6168. Next base: position 18,388 of record JAIPBL010000078.1, read on the forward strand.
CAAGCCCTGATTTTTTATGCCAACTGTGCATTTTCCTGTCCAAGGACAAATCTACTGCTCCTCCCCGCCGCATCAACAGCCTCTCCATTTCTGTCGCCACCCCCCCCAAATCCCACAATCCTGCCCGAATTTTCAAAACGATTCAACTTTTTCACTATGTTTAACCCCGATTTGAAACCGTTACTTTTTACAACCAACATCCAATATTTCCCGACATGAGAAAAACTGTACTATCCTTCCTGCTGGCGTTCACTTCGGCACTGGCCATCGCCCAACTGAACATGACCCTCCTCGACCAACTCGACTACACCCCCAACAACAACGACATCTGGGGCTGGGTGGACCCCGATAATGGCAAGGAATACGCCCTTGTCGGCCTCGTCACTGGCCTCTCGATAGTGGACGTGAGCGTGCCCACCAACATTGTGGAAGTGCAGTTCATCCCCGGTGCCAGCTCCTCCTGGCGGGACATCAAGACCTGGGGCAACTACGCCTACGTGACCAACGAAAGCAGCGGCGGAGTGCTGGTGGTGAACCTCGGCGGCGCGCCGAACAATATCACTTGGACCAACTGGGCGCCCAACATTCCCGGCTTGGGCACACTTAGCAAATGCCACAATTTGTACATTGATGAGTTCGGCTACTGCTACCTGATAGGCTGCAACATCAACAGCGGGGGAGCCGTCATCGCCAATGTTTTCACTACGCCTGGCACACCGTTTTACGCTGGAAAAGGCCCGGCGGTCTATTCCCACGACGTGTATGTTCGTGACAACAAAATGTATTGCTCCGAAATATACGGTGGCAACATGACTATTTACGATGTAACCAACAAGACAAGCGTGGTACAGTTGGCGAAGCAACAAACGCCCTATTCTTTCACCCATAATATCTGGTTGAGCGATGATGGCAACGTCGCTTTTACCACCGACGAAAAAGCCAACGCACCCGTGGCGGTTTACGATATTTCCGATTTGGACAATATCGTGGAACTCGACCAGTTTAGGCCGCTCTCCACTATCGGCACGGGCGTCATCCCGCATAATGTGCATGTCTGGAACGACTGGCTCATCATTTCCTACTACACCAGCGGCGGCGTCATTGTGGATGCATCCAAGCCCGACAACCTCATCGAGGTGGGCAATTTCGACACCTTCTTTGGTGGCAACGGTGGCTACAACGGCGTCTGGGGCGCCTATCCTTTTTTGCCCTCTGGCATTGTGCTGCTCACCGACATCGGCAACGGCCTTTTTGTTTGCGGAGCAAACTACGTGCGGGCCTGCTGGCTGGAAGGCAAGATAACGAACGCCATCAGCGGAGCAGCCATTTCTGGGGCAGACATACACATCGCCAGCAGTCAGGCTAATTTGAGCAAAAGCGATTTGCTGGGCAACTACAAGACCGGGCAGGCCATTCCCGGCGACTTCGATGTGACGGTGACGGCAGCGGGCTACTTCTCGAAAACCGTGACGGCCACCCTCGAAAACGGCGTGCTGACCATCCTCGACGTGGCGTTGGAGCCGCTGGTCATCAACCCATTTCCCCCGTTCAGTTACACCGCCCCGACCTCTGGCTGCGCACCGCTGACGATAGATTTCTTCGAAAACACTGGCGTGGTAGCATCGTGGGCCTGGACTTTTAACGGCGGTAATCCTGCCACCTCCACCGACCAAAACCCCAGCGTAAACTTCACCGTACCGGGCACGCACAGCGTCAGCCTGCAAGTGGTGACGCAGGGCGGAAACACCTACGACCTGGCGGCAACCGACCTCGTGCTAATCGCCCCATCGCCTGCAGCGGGGTTCAGCAGCAGCGTGGACAGCGTGACCGTGGACTTCACCAACACCTCCACCAACTACAATAACCTCCAGTGGGACTTCGGCGATGGCAACACCAGCACCACCGCCAACCCACAGCACGAGTACCACAACGCTGGCACCTACACCGTCACGCTGACTACCTACGGCGACTGCGGCGTGGACGTGGCCACGCAGGACGTGACCATCGGGCCATTTGTGCCGGTGGCAAAATTTGGGGTAAACATCGTGTCAGGATGTACACCACTGACCGTGACCTTTGCCGACGAAAGCGGCAATGAACCCACGGACTGGGCGTGGTCGTTCCCCGGCGGCACGCCGTCCAGTTCCACGGAGCAAAACCCGACCGTGACCTACACCAACGGCGGCGCCTTCGATGTGGAACTGACGGCGAGCAATGCGGCTGGTTCCGGCCAATCCATGGCGGCTGGCCTCATCACGGTTGTTGCAAATCCGGTGGCCAACTTTAGCGCCACCGTAAACGGGCCACAAGCTCAGTTCACCGATAGCTCAACGGGCAGCAGTTCTTCCGCCTGGGATTTTGGAGACGGGGAAATGAGCACTGGCACCAATCCGTTGCATACGTTCGCCACACCTGGAACATATACCGTGGTTTTAACGGTATTTAATAATTGTGGAAATGCTACTTATTCAGAAGATATAACCATATCCGATTTTTTACCCGTAGCGGCATTTAATGCAGATATGACAACTGGTTGTGCGCCGTTGACGGTTGCATATTCAGACCAATCAACAGGGCAACCAATAGCATGGTCATGGGCGTTCCCCGGAGGAAATCCGGTTACTTCATTTGAACAAAATATAGCTGTAACTTACGATATAGCAGGTGCTTATAGTGCTACCCTGACTGTTGAAAACGTTTGGGGGAGTGCGCAAATTACCCAGACCGATTTAATCATGGTTAATACGACGCCCACCGCAGATTTTGATTTTAGTGTAAACGCAAGCGACGTTACTTTCACCAATACCACCGCAGGTGCACTCAGCTATGTTTGGGATTTTGCCGACGGAAGTACCAGCACGGAAGAAAATCCGGCACACAGTTTTATCTCCAATGGCACCTACACCGTCGTTTTGACGGCTACAAACGCCTGCGGTTCAACGATTTCCGAGCAGGTGGTCGTGATTATGGTAGGTGCGCCAATGGCCATGTTCGACGCCAACCAGACCCAAGGCTGCGCCCCGCTGGAAGTTGTTTTTGCTGACGAGTCAACTGGCGGCACGGTGGACAACTGGTCGTGGGAGTTCCCCGGCGGCAGCCCAGCCACCTCCACGGAACAGCATCCGACCGTGACCTACGCTGCTGCGGGCAGTTACGACGTGACGCTTACCGTAACCAATTTTGGCGGTAGCACCCAAGCTTTCCAGTCGGGCTTCGTGGTTGTGGAGGGTGCCCCACAAGCTGATTTTTCGGTTGGGGTAAATGAGCTGGACGCTAGTTTTACCAATACCTCCACGAATTCGATAAGCTACCTCTGGGACTTCGGGGACGGCAGCACCAGCACGGAAGAAAATACTACGCACAGTTTTACCTCCAATGGCACCTACACCGTCGTTTTGACGGCCACAAACGCATGTGGCTTTGCCACTTTCGAACAGGAAGTCGTGATTGCGGTGGATGCCCCAGCCGCCAATTTCACCGCCAACCAAACGCAGGGCTGTGCGCCGCTGGAAGTGACTTTTGCAGACCAATCCGCAGGAACTGTGACGGATTGGGCATGGTCGTTTCCCGGCGGTAATCCTGCCACTTCAACGGAGCAGAACCCAACTGTGACCTATGGCAGTCCTGGCACTTACGATGTCGGGCTGACGGTAATTGGGCCTGGCGGCGATGATTCATCCGTAAGTTCAGGTTTGGTGGTGGTGGCCAATGCGCCACAAGCTGATTTCAGTTTTTCAACAACAGGGCTAACAGCAAACTTTTCCAATTTATCGCAAGGTGCTACTAGCTACGCCTGGGATTTTGGTGATGGCAGTACTAGCACAGAAGAAAACCCATCCCATCTTTACAGCCAACCAAGCGTCTATGATGTAGTGCTGACGGTGACCAATGTCTGCGGCACTTCTTCCTTCACAGACATCGTTGCTTTCCCGGAGGCTGTGAACGAAGCTGGACAATTCGGCTACACCTTCAACGCCGCTCCCAACCCTTTCAGCAACCAACTTTGGGTGGATTACGAGTTGAAAAATACCTTCGGAAAAGCCAGCATCGTGGCCAGTGACGTGCTGGGCAGGATAGTTGGCGAAATGCCCGTGGTTGCTGCATCCGGCAAGGTTGAACTGGGCAGCCTAATCCATGGCAGCGGTGTTTATTTTTTACGAATGAAAGTAGATGGGCAAGTGGGAGAAGCCTTGAAAATCGTGAGATTCTGATGAAAGAAACAGGGATGCGATTGCTCCCAGCAATCGCATCCCTGTATTTTTTTGGGTAAAAATTGGGCATATCACCCCAACAGCGCCGTTGCCAATTTCCGGTCGTTCGCAAGCCTCGGCATCTTGTTTTGCCCGCCGAGTTTCCCCTGTGATTTCATGTAGTTGCGGAAGGCATCACGCGGCAGCGGCGTGATTTTCAATGGGCGAAGGATGCCGCCCTTGACGAGGTCTTCGTAATAAATATTCTGCCTAATCATCTCTTGGTCAAGCAGTTGCGCAAAGCGCAACAAGTCGCCAGGCGTTTGTTCAAACTCCACGAACCACTCGTGGTAGGGCAGCCCGCCCTCCGGCGGTGCCACCTGTGGTGCTACCGTGTATTCCACGATGCCCACCCCAGCAGCCTTCGAGGCGGCGAGCATGGCAGCGTCCACTTCCTTCCCAATAACGTGTTCGCCGAAGGCGGAAATGAAATGCTTCACCCGGCCAGTCACGATGAGGCGGTACGGGTTCAGCGACACGAACTCCACGGTGTCGCCGAGGTTGTAGCCCCAAAGCCCGGCGTTGTTGTTGATGATGAGGGCGTAGTTTACGCCAAGCTTCACGTTGCGGAGCGAAAGGCGGGTTGGGTTTTCGTTGAAAATTTCGTCGGCAGGCACGAACTCGAAGAAGATGCCGGAGGCGGCGTTGAGCAGCAGACCCGACTCGGTTTGACTGTCCTGAAAAGCGACGAAACCCTCGCTGGCCGGGTAGGTTTCCACACTGTCGATCCGCTTTCCGATGAGTGCCTCCAGTCCCGCCCGGTAAGGCTCAAAGTTCACACCACCATAGACGAAGACATTGAAATTGGGAAAAATATCCTTGACAAATTTTTTTCCGCTGCGCTGCAACAATCGCTCGTAGTACATCTGCACCCACGGCGGTATACCACTGATGAGGCGCATGTCCTGCCCCAGCGTTTCGGTGGTGATGGCCTCTAATTTTTGCTCCCAGTCCTCGATGCAGTTGGAGGGGTAGCTGGGCAGTTGGCTGGTGCGCAGCCACTTGGGAATTTCGTGGTTGACAATGCCGGAGAGCCGACCGGCAGGTATTTTCCCGACCATGTCCAGCTCCGGGCTGCCGGAGAGGAAAATCATTTTGCCATCAAAAAAATCGTAGTTTCCGGTGCTGGCGGCGTAGTTGAAAAGGGCGTTGCGGGCAGTGCCAAAATGGTTGGGCATGGAGTCCTGGGTGAGCGGGATGTACTTGACGCCGGAGGTGGTGCCGCTGGTCTTGGCGAAGTATTTCGGGAGGCCGGGCCAGAGCACGCTGCGTTCGCCGGTTTTGATGCGCTCAATCCAGGGGCGCAGCGCCTCGTAGTCCCGGATTGGCACTTGCGCCAGGAAGGCTTCGTGGCTGGTTATTTTATCAAAACCATGCTCCCGTCCGAAAGCAGTTTGGCGTCCTTTTTTTATCAAATTTTGAAAAACCAAGTCTTGCGCCGCTGGCGCAGCCAAGCCCATCTGCTCAATGCTTCGGGCAATGCGGCGTGCGATGGGCTTGAGCAGATTCGACTTGATTTTCATTGCGGAGGGAATTGGTAGTATAGTTGGCAGTTCGACAGTTCGACAGTGGGCAGTTGGCAGTCAGTTTGACAGTTGTTTAGCAGTGCAATGCTTGAATTTAAGAGTAGTAACAACCTTTCAAATTCAAACGCTCAACAATTTTAGCAGACGCCGACTATTTGACTGCGAACTGACTGCAAACTGCCCACTGTCGAACTGCCCACTGTCGAACTGCCAACTAGGCAAGCTCCAGCTTCTTCGCTCCCACTTTGTACAGCTTCTTGTAGTACTCGTCGGCCATGCGGTCGGAGTCAAAGAAGGTGACGACTTCCTTCATGCTGTTTTTCACTACAGCCAACCACTTTTTGCGCTTTTTGTAGTAGAGCGGCAGTATTTCGTTTTCCAAAACAGCCATGATGTTTTTGCGGTCAAATTCGTCTTGTATGCCTTCTGGCCAAGTGAGGTCGGCCTGTTTGGTCACGAAGCAGTTGTGGCCGTGGCTGGCGAATTCCGGAATCCAACCGTCCCAGGTAGAGAGGTTCACGCAGGCGTTCATGGCGGCGGTCATGCCGCTGGTGCCCGATGCCTCCCGTGGGATGCGGGGATTGTTGAGCCAGATGTCGCTGCCCTGTTTCATGATTTTGGACAGGGAAAGCTCGTAGCCCGTGATGACGGCCACGTTCGGGTATCTCTTCGAAATATGCTCCAGTTTGTTGAAGGTGCCGATGGCATCGTAGTCCATTGGGTACGGCTTACCTGCCCAGATGATTTGGATGGGCATTTCGGTATTGTTCAACAATCTTTCAAAATCCTCCAAATCACGGGTGATGAGGTCGGCCCGCTTGTACCCGGCATAGCGCCTTGCCCACACGAGCGTGAGCATGTCCGGCTGGAAAATCTTCCCGGTCTGGTCAGCCACCACCTCGAAGAGGCGAAGTTTCAGCTCGGTTTTGCGGGCATCGAGGGCATCGTCGTCACCATTGAGCAATGCTTCGTCGAGCTGCGGGTCGTGCCAGTACAGATGGTTCTGGGCATTGGTGATATGCGTGATGGGGCAAATATTGTCATAGCCGCTCCACATTTCACGGGCCACTTCACCGTGTATTTTTGAAACGCCATTGGCCATACGGGCCATGCGGAGCGCCGCCAAAGTGTGGCTGAACACCTCGTCGGAAGTGCCCGTAATGCGGCGCACCTCTGAGAGGGTCACGTTTCCGAAAAAACTCATTCGCTCCAACATGTGGATGTCGTGCTTCTCGTTGCCAGCTTCCACGGGGGTGTGCGTGGTGAAAACCAACCGTTTTTGCACCTCGTCCATCACCCCAAATTTGTCGTACAAGTGGAAGGCTGCGGGCAGTGCGTGGGCCTCGTTCAAGTGATAGACATCGGCGTTGTAGCCGAGGATGTCGAGCAACTTGGCACCGCCCATGCCGAGCAGGATGGACTGTGCCACCTTGGCCTCTGTGTTGTTGGAATAAAGTCGGTGGGAGATGGTCTGCGCCAGGTAGTCGTTGTCCGGGTGGATGGTGGACAGCAGAAACATCGGTGCCGAGCCGAACACGTGCGGCGGCAAGTACCAAGCCTTCACTGTAATGTCGTGCTTGTTCACTTGGATTTTGAACTCGATGCCCGTGTCCACGAGGAAATTGTACTGGCGATCGAGGAAGAGCACGTCCATCTCGCCGGTGCCGTTGCGTACCTGGTCGTAGTAGCCGTATTTCCACAGGATGCCGATGCCGACGAGGTTTTGCTTGAGGTCGTAGGCACTGCGCATGTGCGAACCTGCGAGGTAACCGAGGCCGCCGGAGTAGATTTTCAGCGCCTGGTCAATGGCGAACTCCATGCTGAAGTAGGCTACCTTTTGAGAATATTTTTTATCGGTGGGGTATGGATGCTTAAAAGGCAAAAACTGATTCATTAATCCGTAGTTTTCGATGAAAAATGGCACAGCCCGTTCGTCGGGTCGGTGCATTGCGTATGTTTAGTTTCGTGAATTACCGAGTAGCTTGAGACAAAAATCGGGAGCGAAGATATTGAATTAGTCAGAAACTGCGCCAGTTCTTGCGCAGCACCAAAAATTGGAGGCCGTTAAAATGTAGTTTTGCGCCTTTCAAAACCAGTTCCAATGAAAGCTTTCCAGACTATTTTATTGCTTGTGCTGTCCAACACTTTCATGACCTTCGCCTGGTACGGCCACCTGAAGTTCAAGGACATGAAGTTCACCGAAAACCTCGGCCTGCTGGCCATCATCGGCATCAGTTGGGGCATCGCCTTTTTCGAGTACTGCCTCATGGTGCCCGCCAACCGCATCGGCTACAAGCTGAACGGCGGGCCATTTTCATTGATGGAACTGAAGGTGATTCAGGAAGTTACCACGCTGACGGTGTTCACGGTATTTTCCTTGCTGCTGTTCAAGACGGAGACTTTCAAGTGGAACCACTTGGCGGGGTTTGGGTGTCTGGTGGCGGCGGTGTATTTTATTTTTAAAAAATAGGGAAGACTCCATTTGATGATTTGCGAAACCTGAAAAGCCACTAACTTTAGCTTTGGGTGGCAAAATCATCCTTATCTACGAGTTAGCGCTAATATAAAATGGACAAAGAAGGACTTGAAATATCAACTATTGATTGGACAGAAGTTCAAAAAGTAGTACTCGATATTAAAACTGACAGAAAGGACGGTTGGCATCACCTTGTACCCTCACCTGACAAGAGATATGAAGCCCGCTACAACTATCAAGGCGAAATACCATGGGGACCTGCTTATTTTACGGTTCAAGTTTACGAACGACAAAACCATAAGCTGATTTGGGAAGGTGGACCAAAAAGAAATTTTGGGATGCCACCACCCAAAGACTACCTATCACCTTGGGGCGCCAATAGCGAGCAACTTGGGTTAATCGAATGGAACTCATTTAAAGGGAACATCCAATCACCAATTCTTATATCTGTTAATGATGGAACAGAAAATGAAATTAAGATTCCAAACTCGTACACATTACATTTTTTACCTTCATCATTTAACGGACTGATTTGCAATGTTTGGGGCAAAAGGAATCAGACGGTCTATTTCCTTAATGAAAACAGAGAGCCACTGACACTCGGATTCAGTGAATTGCATAGAAACCTATTGTCAGCAGACAGTTCTATACCAAATGTAGTCTTAATTTGCAATCAGCTCAAGACACCATTACTTCAACTTTACAATGTCAAAAAAGAGAAGATTATTAAAGAATGGAAGCTCCATCCCCAAATCTTTGACAGCCTTGGACATTTACAGGCCATTCCAAACAAACAAGATGTATTCTCAGGAGAAATAGATTTAGGAAGCATCAAAATTGGAGCAACAAGCAAATTATCAGTCGGAGACGCTGAAGGTAATGTATGGGACGACTTAATCTGGGACAGACATCAAGATAGATACTTTCTTGGAATTATGAGGGCTTCATCTTGGGGTCAAAATGATTACTACAAAGGACAAGAATGGTTAGAAATAAAAATAAAAAATACTGGCACAAACAAGGGCTAAGAAAACATGCCTTTCGAAATATGTTTTTAGCAAACCGGTAATTGCATTTTTCACACCTGTACCGGCCCATCTCCCGCCCAATCTTCCAGATAGGATTCATCTTCGCAGAGCGGTTTCAGTTCATCTTCGATAAATCCCCGAACCTCGTGAATGATGTTTGCTGGATAAAGCAAGTGTAGGTTAGGCCCAGCATCCAAACTGAAGTAAACTGGGTGCTTCGTCTCTTGGCGGTAATGGCGCAAGCGCTCAATCATTTCTAACGTATTGGGTTTCAGCAAGACATACGACGGGTTGCTGCTCATCATCAGTCCGTGCAGCGTCAGCGCCTCGTTCTCGGCGATACGTCCGAACTCCTCCAAATCGCCACTCCGCAAGGCCGGGATGAGGCGACTCAGGTTGCGCTTCGCATCGGCATAGCGAGCCTCTGCAAAGGGGTGCGTTTCCATCAGGCCGTGACCAGCCCGACTGCTTATGTGCTTGACCGAAGTGCTGGCCAGCAGGATGTCGTCGTGCATATTGGCAAAAACGGCATGCACATGTTCGGCCATCGGCACGGCGAACAGGTCTGACGAGCCTTTCACTTCCCCCATTTCACCCCAAAGCGCTGCTTTCGGAAATATGGAGCGGCAAGCACTACCTGATCCCAATCTCGCCACGTAGCTCGCTTTCTGGTCAAAAGCTGCATCATCGTCCAACGTCTCAAAAAGTTCATGCTCCAACGAAGTCAGGCACAACGCCAAGGCGCTCATGGCCGAAGCTGAAGAAGCGATGCCCGCCGAGTGCGGGAACGAGTTGCCGCTGTAGATGGTCAGGTCCAATTGCCGAAGGAACGGAAAGATGTCCGCCACGCTTTCAAGGTACTTTAACAGCCGTTCCCGAAACGGCTCATTGGATTCTTGGTGGAAGAAAAATTCGAGCGAAATGCCCGATTCACTGGTTTCCCGTGGGCGGTATTCCAGCAGGGTCTCCGTGAAACTGCTGCTCAGCGTCAGGCTCAGCGAAGGGTTTTTCGGCATTTGCACACCGTGTTTCCCCCAATATTTCACGATGGCGAGGTTTGCCGGGCTGCGCCAGGTGATTTCGCCGGGTTCGACTTTTGCGGTTTCAAGGATGAGGTTCGGATTTTTGTAATCTGTCATATATGAGTTGCTTTTTTGTTCGGGGTAAAGGTACTCAACCGACTTGCTTTTCTTAGTACGTGGTGGAGAATTGCCTAAGTAAATTGAAGAGGGAATATGCCAGTGTGTTTCGACGTGGCAAAGTGATGGAACTTCAGCAAACCTGTTCATTCACTTGTTACTAAATGCATGGCCAGCTATAATTTCATTCCTTATCCCACGGGGTGCAACGGTGTAGCCAAGTTTTGAAAGCGATAGCTTATATTATTTGATTCATTTGAGTCTGCTATGGGACCCAAGTGCAATCGTTGACAAGATGCTTTTGGTCTCCATAGACATGACCCAAAACAATGGATTAGGCAAGGTGGTCGAAAAAAAAAACCAACTCTTACTGGAAGGTAAGCCTATCCTATGGCATACTCACTGCCGTGAAGCACGGCAACGGCAGGGACTGGTGGGTGGTTCAAGCCGGAGAAGCTGAACAGCGGTGAAAAAGAATATTTTCGGAGCAAGTGAGCCGCTTGGATATGATCGCAGGTAGGATAGGGTGCGGCTCCAATTTGATGTACTTTAGGGGCAAAAATAACACCTATGATAGCAGAGCACAAAATAGAAACAGACGGCAGCGTCACCATCACCATGAACTTGAAGACCGAAGGCAGCATGCTTGAACAAGAGGAAC
>JAIPBL010000079.1 GCA_021739645.1 Saprospiraceae bacterium
CTGACGCCTGAAAGGGAGTTTGACTTTGACCATAGTAATTGATGATTTTGCAACCACAAATTACTCGGCCAATTCCCATTCTTCAACCGATTGTCAATTTTTCAAAAATCCTCTTTTGGATTTCAAAACATACTCTAAGCAAATCGCTGGTCACGCTTGTTCCAAAATTGCCCTCGCCAGCGTTCCCTCCACACCCGCTATCTTCAACGGCAAACAGATAAGCCGATAAGCTCCAGGTTCCACCTCCCGCAGGTCAAGCCCTTCCACGATGACCGTTTCCTTGGACAGCAAAATCACATGCGTCTCAAACGAGTCGTGGTACAGCTGGATGGACAGGTAGTCAATGCCCACGAGGTGGATGCCGTTGTCCACGACCCATTGCGCAGCATCGGCAGTGAGGGCGCAGAAGTCCTCGTTGAAGGGGTGCGACATATCGTCCCAGAGGCGGCTGTTGTCGGTTTTGAACAGCAACTTTTCGGTGCCTTCCGGCAAATGGAGGGCTGCGAGGTCGGCTGAGGTGATGCTTGTTTTTCCACGAAAATCAACCACTTGGCACGGGCCGACGAGTTTTTCCAATGGGATTTCCAGGGTCGTTTTGCCGCCATCCACGAAGTGCAGCGGGGCGTCAATATGCGTCCCGGTGTGGCTGCCGATGTTGAGGTGCGTGACGTTGGCCTCCTCGCCGTCGCTCATCCGCATCTTGTGGATGATACTGGGTTGTGGGCCACCGGGCCACACGGGGAGGTTGGGGTGGAGGGGGACGGTGATGTCTATGAGTTTCATGTGAATGAGGATTTGTGTGTTTGAGAATTAGGTGTGGTGTTTTTGTGAGTAGTCAATTTTTCGGCGATTGTCGGCTTCATCGTCCTTTTTTGCCACATATCCCTTCGGGTAATAGAACCGCTCCCGCACCTGGTTGTCCATCAGGTAGGATTGTTTGTATCCCCGATACGTTCCCCAAAACTGGTTGTAGCGGAACAGCAGGATATTGAAAAACTCCCGCAGGAAAACCCCGTCGTGCAGCGCCTGCTGCCAATCGTGGCGGGCGTTTTTCCAAAACAAAGTCAGGAAAGTCAGGAAGTTGAAGGTTTCGTGCTTTTGAATCAGGCGAAGGGCAATGGCCTCCCGGCGGTATCGGTTGAAGACATTTTTCCACTGTTCCTCGTGCACGTGGATGATGGTCGCTCCGGCCTGATAGGCAATCCGGTGGCCATTGGCTTGCAGCTTTTTCGCCCAGTCGAGGTCTTCGAGGCCGGTCAGGGTCTCGTCGTAGGGCTGCTCCGACCAGAGGCTGCGGCGGATGGCGCAGTTGGCGTTGTTGCAAAATGGGTGCAGTTGGTTCATGGTGCTTTCTTCGGGGAACCACTTCGCAAAAATCTGGTGCTCGCTGTACTTGTTCAGCTCGCAGCCCCGCTGTTTGCCGTAAACAAGGCCAACCTTTTCGTCTTCAAACGGCTTGAGCATCAGCTCCAACCAGTCGTTGTAAACTGGGTAAACATGGGCGCTGGCGAAAAGCAGAATGTCACCCGTGGCTGCTTCGCAACCGAGGTTGAGTGCATGGCCAAAGGAAAAGTCCTGCGGGCGCAGCGTGATTATTTTGGTCGGAAAATTGGAGGCAATGCTCACCGTGGCATCCGTGGAGCCACTGTCCACCACGATAATTTCAACGTTTTTCACCGTCTGCTCCATCACCCCGGCCAGCAAGCGTCCGATGTGCTTTTCTTCGTTGAAACAGCGGATGATAAGGGATAACTTCATGGTTGAACTGGTGAATTGGTGAATTGGTGAATTAGGGAATTGGGGAATTAGTATCTCACGCCCTCTCACGCTCTCACCCTCTCACACCTCTCTCTCGCTTGCGATCCAAGTGCAAATCACTTGGTCTTCCCGGCTGGCGAGTTCGGCGATTTGGTAGTCGTTTTCGATTAAGAATTTGAAAATGGCTGTCAGGTTCGTATCGAATGCGGGGAGGTACAGCGGGTGCAATTCGAGCACCAGCGCCCTTGGTTTTTGTTTGCTCCGCAACAAGTTGGCCATGCCTTGAAGTGCCATCATTTCCGCACCTTCGATGTCAATTTTCACCACCGTCGGCGGTGGGATTTCCTTCCGGGCGAAGAGGTCGTCCACCGTCTCGATTTTCACTTTTATGGAGGTGGAAATCTTGTTCACTGGGCGTAGGCTCGGGGATGCGGCATAGGCCCCGGCAGTGAAAAGCTCCAGTTCTCCGGGCTTGTCGCCGAGGGCGATGGGCATGATTTGGAAATTGGTTAGGCCGTTCAGCTCATAGTTGGCGAGGAGACGTTGGCGGTTCTCAGGGTCTGGCTCAAAGCTGATGACCTTGCCGCTGCTTGCCTTTGCTGCTGCCGGAATGCTCCATGCACCTACTGACGAACCGATGTCGTAGAGTACGTCGTCGTTGCGGAGCAAAGTCAAAAGTGCTTCGAGTTGGTCCTTTTCACCCCCAAATTTTTGCAGCCGGAACTTTTCCACGGGGTTGTTCACATGGAACTGGATGCTGCGCCCGTCCACCAGCCCGGTGTGGGTGCAGGTGTAGGGGTATCGGAATTTGTTCAGTATTTTTTTTAGCGTCTTTTTCATGAAAGTTTTTGAAAATGGGAAGCAAAGTTACCGAAGAAGCGTCAAATCGCCCCGCAATTCCACTTCACTGCCATTGGGCATTTTTATGACGGCGAAGTAAACATAAACATCGGAGTTCACGTCCTTTCCTTTGAACTTACCGTCCCAACCGTACAACGGGTCATTGGTTGGGGTGTTGCTTTCTTCAAAAACCATCTCGCCCCAACGGTCGAATACCCGCAGTACCTGCACGGATTCCACACATTTGCCGATGACAAAAAACTCGTCGTTGATGCCGTCGGCGTTCGGGCTGAAAGCGTTGGGCACCAATGCGGTTGCCTCGAAATCCACCTTGAGGGCTATGCTGTCCGTGGCCTTGCAGCCGCTGGTGTCTGTGACGGTAAGTATGTAGGTGGTGTTGGAGAGTGGCAAAACAAAGGGGCTGGGGCAGTCCGTGCAGCTGATGGATGCGGCGGGCAGCCATTCGTAAGACCAGTTGGGTTGCGCAGACGGAATCTCAATTTGGACGGAATCACAGGACGGGACTTCCAATTCGTTGGGCAACTGTAGGTTTATTTTGCTGGGGGCGTCAATCTGGAAGAATTGCACCCACTCACAACCAAATGTGTCAATCACAAAATATTGGTCACCGCCTCCCCAGAGGCTGTCGTAAAAAGTCTGCGGGCTGGGCGTTGAGCCCTGAAAGCTGAAGTTGAGCGTCGGGTCATCTGCGACGATGGTCAGCGCCCCGTCGTTCACTCCAAAACAACTGGCGTGTTGCACCTCGCTCATCACCGCTGGGCGGGTGGCTGCTTCCAGCACCACGGAATCTACGGTGATGCAACCCGTCACGTCCGTCACGGTTACGAAATAGGTGCCCACGTCGAGGTTCGTGAGTTGGTTGGTGAAAACGGTGTCGTTTTGCCAGTGGTAGTTGTAGGGTGGGACGCCGCATGTTGGAGTGACAGAAATAGTGCCGTCAAATTGGAGGGGGCACGGGGCTTCGGAGAAGAGGGTAAGTTGTGTATTACAAGAATCTTGAACCAGCGCCTGGCAATTACAGTTTGGAACAGCAGTTTCTTGTAAATTTAAAGTCAAATTCCCAGTGTTTAAGTCGGAAGTAATGTGCGCACTTTGGGTAGCTTGAGGAATTGAAAGTTCATCGTATGGATTCTGGATGTTTGAAGCATTTAAAACGATATCCTCGAAAATATTGCAATTAGGCAAGTCTGTTTGTCCATCCAACCTTATCTTTCCAAATATCAAATCAGTATCAAATGTGGGATTATATTGATACCACTCAGTTGCAAAAACGATAAAACTGTCGGCAACGATAGTCGTACCTTTCGAGGTATAAATCTGACCAGCTGAGAGATTGATTTTTTTTGCCCAAACCACATTCCCGTCTTTATCCAAGCGAGCGACAAATTTTTTGAAAATCAAGCTATTCTCTTTAAACGCTCCTTGAGCAATATAACCATTTGGGATAGGTATTATTTTTATTCCTGAGACTTCAGTGCTACTTGAGATGCTATACCTTTTTGCTAAAATTAGGTTGCCGTTTATATCTGTTTTAAAGAAAAACATCACAGAATTTGAAAAATCATCATCAATAAAGCTTCCTCTTCCCAAGTTTATGATGGTGTCGTTTTCCACCAAAAGGTCCATGTTGTACAACCGGGAAGGTTGGCTGGGAGACCGCAAATACATTTTCGACCAAAGCAAATTGCCATTAAAATCAAACTTGGAGAGGGTGGGACGAATTAGGTCAAGGGTGGGGCCAAACATCCCATATCCCGCATAATAAACCCCGGAATTGGATACATAACTGGACAACAAAACATCAAGGTCTCCACCATAATCGGAGGTGTAGGGCCAGGTCTGCTCACCTGTATTTCGGTCCATTTCAAAAAAATAATTATCAATGGCGTCGGAAGCTGTGCCGTGAGCTACAAAATTGCCACTCGTTGGGTTTTCATAAATTCCACTCAGCCTCAGAATCTCACTGGGTGTTTCAAGCCTGACCCATAAAAAATTGTTGTTTTGCCAGTCATATCTGAAAATTACATGAGGAATCGAATCAAAGCCTGTACCGTCACGTGCAATGCCTACCAAATATCCCTCACTGTCCACAATCAGATTGGATATGAAATCATTCCCATTGGTAAAGTTAAAAGCACGTTGATCAAGCAGGTTGCCAGCACCGTCAAACAATAAGAGGATGGAATGGTCTCCCTCTCGCCCTCCAAACAGGTACCGGTCCACACAAAATGGAGTAATACAATACGCTTCTTCGTTAATGCCTGAGCTACCGAAGCGGCGCACAAAAGAGGTGAGGCAGTCTTCTGCCCCAGTCTGCCCAGCCAGCCATTGGGCGGGCCAAAAACATTGAAAAAGCAGGAGGGTAAGAATCAGTCGGAGATTCATTCGTTGGTCGGTTTTAGAAGTAATTGCTGTTCAAATAGAAACTTTTGTGAATTTTGCCAGCCAAACAAGGGCAAGCGTAAAAATAGCACAAATTGCATGGTTCGCTAAATTGCTGAAAACCAAAGTCTTTTAGCGATCAATTTTGCACAACACCGAACATGGGCGTCATAAAACGGCAAGGCATCAAGCAGAGCGTGGTCACGTACGTGGGCATGTTCATCGGGGCGGCGAACCTGCTCTGGCTGTACCCGCTCGCCCTGTCGAAGGAGCAGATTGGCATCACCAAGTTCGTGCTCGATGCGGCGGTGCTCGTCTCGCCGTTCCTGTTTTGGGGCGGTGCGGAGCTGATTGTGCGGTTCTTCCCAAGGTTCAAGGACGAGGAAAAAGGGCACCGGGGCTACCTTTTTTTCATGCAAATTATCTTTGGAGTCGGAGCCGTGACGCTGCTGCTGCTGAATTTTTTTTTCAGGGACTTGC
The DNA here is from genome assembly GCA_021739645.1 of Saprospiraceae bacterium. GTDB lineage: Bacteria > Bacteroidota > Bacteroidia > Chitinophagales > Saprospiraceae > UBA6168. The sequence goes on from JAIPBL010000079.1 coordinate 5,482, forward strand.
TGTTTGGTTATTACTCGGGAAAATCGGGGCTGTTCGGCGAGTTTCTCCCCTTTGTGCTGCCGCTCGCCTTCCTGCTCACTGCGGCGGCCATCTTCACCAGCTACGCCTCCAATTTCCAGCGCATCGTCGTGCCGAGCATCTTCAACGAGCTGGTGCCCAAGCTGGGCATGGCTGTTTTGGTCGGTGCTTTGCTTTTGCAATGGATTGATTTTTCCGGCATTTTCTTGGGGCAGTTGGCTTTTTACGGCTTGATTTTGTTGGGTCAAATCTGGTACGTGGCCTCGCTCGGCCAGCTCCATTTCCGACCGGATTTCACTTTTTTGAAAAAACCGCTGCTGAAAGAAGTCACCACCTTTGGGCTGTACGGATTGGTTGGCACGCTCGGCAGCCGCATCGGCGAGCGCATCAACACCATCATGCTCGGCACCATCGCCACGCTCGGCGACACTGGCGTTTACACCGTGGCTTTTTTCCTCAGCGATGCCATTGACGCACCCCGACGGGCCATTTCCCGCATCAGTTCGCCGCTGATTTCCGACAAATGGAACGCCGGCAAGCTCGACGAAATACAGGATATTTACCAAAAATCGGCGCTCAACCAGCTCATCGTTGGGCTGGGGCTGCTGCTCGCCGTTTGGGTCAGTGTGGACGAAGTCTTCACGCTCATGCCCAATGGCGAGAGTTTTCGGGAGGGCAAATACGTCATCCTGATTCTTGGCCTGACCCGTGTTTTCGACATGCTCACGGGCGTCAACACCGAAATCATCAGCTACTCTAAGCTCTACAAGTACAATTTTTACCTCATCATCCTGCTTGCGCTTTGCAGCATCGGTTTCAGCAATTGGTTTATCCCGATTTATACCATCAATGGCGCAGCACTGGCCACGCTCGTGTCGCTCACGATTTACAACTTGCTGAAATTCATCCTTTTATGGGTAAAATACCGGTTACAGCCGTTCACTTTGCCTGTGTTCTGGGTGCTTGCCATCGGAATATTGGCTTACTTTGCGGCGGCTCTACTGCCCCAGCCTGAGGGCCTCGCCCCGCTGCTTTGGCTCATGATAAAATCTTCAACAACCACGCTGGTTTTTGGCGGTTTGGTATGGTATTTCAAACTATCACCCGACATTAACCAGTTGCTCGAAAAAGCTTGGAAAAAGGTAAAATAAAACACTCGATTCGATCATGTTCGGTAAAATATCGAGGCTGGCCAGCCTCTTCAAAATATACGGATTTCATGCTTTCCACCTGCTTTTCAACCCGGTGCTAGGCCGCCCGATTTGGGTGCCGCTCAACGGGCGCAGGGTCTGGCTCAACTTTGACTCGGCCACCTACTACCACCTCATCCATTCCACCGACAAGGTCAAGGCGCTGGTGGACGCTATTCCTTCAAACCTCCAAGGTGTCATACTTGACGGCGGCGCCAACCACGGCCTTTTTTCTATGCTGGCTGCTCAAAAATTCCCTAATGTAAAAATATTTGCCCTCGAACCCTACCACAAAGTGTTGCCAATTTTGAAGAAAAATGTTGCTGGCACGCAGGTAGAAATTGTCGAAAAGGCCATAGCCGCTAAGGATGGCGAGGTTGTTTTTTATACCGCCCCGTCCTCCGATCAGGTTGGTTCGGTCATCAAGGACAACGTGGCGGAGTTCACGGCCAAAGGTGCTGCCATCGTCGAGAGCCGGGTACCTGCCATTTCGCTGAAATCATTCGTGAAGGAGCAGGGCATCGAGCGGATTGCCGTGCTGAAATTAGACGTGCAAGGCCTCGAATTCGCCATCCTCGAACATGCCGACCAAGTGCTGGACATCACCGACTGCCTGCTGCTGGAAGTGGTTTTGATTGAAAAAACTTCGCTGGAACTGCTGGAAAAGGCAAGGCAATTTTTCCCCTACCACAAGATTCTAAACCCTTTGCCTTACGGGGCGGACATTATTTTTTCTAAAAACAAACTTTGAAGCCATATCTGGGCTATTTTTAGACCTCAGTTCACCAACCCGTTTTATCTATGAAAACCATTTTCCCCGCGCTTGCCCTGATTGCATTTGGGGGCAATGCATTTTCCCAAGGCAGCAACACCTGCATCTCTATCAACAACGGTTCCACCCAGCAGTACGTCACGGCTGACAACCTGCTTAACAATTTTTCCTTCAGCAAACTTTCCGTGACCGTTTGGGTAAAACCCACCGCCTCCAACGACCACGGCGGGGCCATTTTCGCCTTCAACGAACTGAGCGGCGACTTCGCGAACAACGTGAACCTCGTGTATTTCAAAACCGACCATTTCGAGTATTTCGACAGAAATCCCAGCAACTTCAACATTCCAACGAGCGGCTATTTTCCGCCGGGCAATTGGTACCACGTGGCGCTCGTCATTGACCAAAACCTCAACGGAAAAATGTACGTGAACGGCGTGGAGCGGCTCACCTTCCAAGCTCAGGAAGTGCCCGTGGCTGGCGACCGTTTTTCCATCGGGCAGGAGTGGGATGCCTTCGATATCAGTGGCCTTTTCCAAGGGGAAGTGGACGAGCTTCGGGTTTGGAACACCGCCCTGTCGGAGCAGCAAATCAGGGAGGAAATGTGCAAGTCCATTGACCCCAACACGCTTGGGCTGGTGGCCTACTACGACTTCGACGACACCGGCAGCGGGAACGTGCTCTCCGATATTTCACCCAACGGGAACGACGGCACGATGGTCGTTTTCAATGCCAACGAATTTGTGGTTTCGGGGGCACCCATCGGCGATGAAAGTGTTTTTGTTTACCCAAATACATGGTCGAATCAGGCGTTCCAATTGACGGCGGGGGTGGGCAAGTACCTGAAGGTGAGCGACGTTGCGAACAGCCCGGAAGGCGCTCATATTTACTACGTGAATTCCACGCCGAACACCACGCAAGGCATTGATTTCCAGGTGGTAAACGATTACTTCGGAGTATTCTGCTCGAACTTGGATGCTGAGTATTCCATTGAATACGGCTACAGTGGCTATGGGTTCAATTGCTTCGAGTGCGACAAGACCCCCGAAATCTTTGCCCGAAATGACAACGCCAAGCCTGTCTGGAACGGTATCCAGGCACAGGTGCAAGTGGACAACTGCACGGCCACCAAATCGGGCGAAAGTGGTAACGGCCTCTCTTCGAGGGAGGAGTATATAATTGGAAAAAGTACAGGTGCGGGAAACATCTCGCTGCTTCCCGATTCAGTGAAGGCATGCGCCAACGCTAACAAAATTTTGGATGTTTCCAATCTGGGCGGCGAGGCGTTTCTGTGGAATGACGGTTCTGATTCATCCATTTTCGCTACTACAGGCAACGGCATTTTCTGGGTCGAAGTCACCTTCTCCGGCGGCTGTAAAAATCGGGATTCTGTAATCGTCGTTGACTTGCCAGTACCTTCCGCCTTCTCGCTCGGTGCTGATGTGTTGGCTTGCCAGGGCGACTCCATCGTCATTAATGCTCCGCAACAAACCGGCGTGGCATTTGAATGGTCCGACGGTTCTGCTGGCAATTCGATGCTTGTTTTGGAGCAGTCGAATGTAGTGCTCAACCTCACAAATCAATGTGGTACAGCGACAGACGAAGTCGTGGTAAGTTTTGAGGATTGCTACCAAGTATTTGTGCCAAATTCCTTTTCTCCCAACTATGACGGCATCAACGATTTCTTCAATATTTTGGTGAAAGACAACCGGGCACTTTTCATTGAGCGGATGGTGGTCTTCGACCGCTGGGGCGAAAAAGTGTTTGACAAAGCAAATTTCATGTCCAACGAAACCAATGTCGGGTGGAACGGGGAGTTCAAGGGCAAACCCGCCCCAAGCGATATTTTTGTCTATCTCATCGAAATGGTGAAACCGGAAGGTAAGTACGAAAAATTGACGGGAGATTTGACGCTGCTGCGATAAGTTTTCTGGACTACCCCAATTTCACTAACCGGACGCGTTCATTACTCTGCCAAATGCTACATTTGCCCCATAAATCCATTACATGAAAAAATCTGACCTAAATTGGCCTTCCAGTTACTTCGACACCTACATCAACAAAGTGGCCGACGTTGAAATCTCCGAAGCCCTGGCCCAAAGCCTCGCCAACCTTCACCACCTTGATGTGGCAAAACTGCGCAGCCTCGGCAATCAAGTTTATGCCCCCGGCAAATGGACGGTGCGGGATATCATCCAGCACCTCAGTGACTGCGAACGAGTATTTGCTTACCGTGCCCTCCGCTTCGCCCGAAACGACAAAACGGCATTGCCCGGCTTCGACGAAAACCTTTATGCTGTTCACACTGGAGCGAACACCCGCCCACTGGAGCAGGTACTGGAGGAACTCAAATTGGTCAGAAAAAGCACAATTGCGCTATTTGATACTTTTGATGACGAGGCACTGCGCCGCACAGGCGTTATGGCCAACTCAGAACTACCTGTCCTTGCCCTTGGCTTCACGATAGTTGGGCACCAAACCCACCATTTTGGCATTTTGGAGGAACGGTACTTGCCGCTGCTCAACGCATAAAATTATATCATGAAAACGAAAAATACCCGCACCGAGGGCAGCCGCTACTACCCGAAGCGCTATGACTTTGACCCCAATACCCGCAACGCCATTTTGGACGAAGGGCTGGTCGTTCACGTCTCGTTTGTCATTGACAATCAGCCATTTATCATTCCGACCAGCTACTGTCGGGTGGACGATACCATCTACCTGCACGGCTCGGTGGGCAGTCATTTTTTCATGCAAATGGCCAAGGGCATTCCCGTCTGTGTGGCAGTGACGCATGTGGATGGGCTGGTGCTTGCCCGTTCCGTTTTTCACCATTCGATGAACTACCGTTCGGTGGTTGCCTTCGGCAAAACCCGCCTTGTGGAAACCGAGGAGGAACGCTGGCTTGCGGCAGAAAAATTCACGGAACATGTCATTCCTGGCCGCTGGGACGAGGCTCGCCAACCCAGCAAAAGCGACCTAAAAAAGACCATGTTTATCGCCGTTGAAATGGAGGAAGCCTCCGTTAAATTCCGGGCTAAGGGCGTTGGTGATGACGAAGCGGACATGGGCATGGAGGTTTGGGCGGGAGTGTTGCCGTTGAAGCTAGTACCTCAGCCGCCAGAGACAGACGATGCAGGCGTGCAAGGGATTCCGGTACCGGATTATGTAAAAAATTACAACAGAGGTTGAGCTATCCCCCAATTCCTCAATTCCCCAATTCCCCAATTCCCCAATTCCCAATAACAATCAATCCATGTCCAAAAGCCCTGGTTTCATCAATTGGCTGATTCTGCTCTTGCTGTCATTGGTTTGGGGCAGCAGTTTTATACTTATCAAAAAAGGGCTGACTGGCTTTGGCTTTGTGGAAGCAGCGAGCATCCGGCTAATGGCGGCCGGTGCGGTGTTCTTGCCTTTTGGCCTTTATCATTTCGGTAAAATTCCTCGTGAGAAATGGCGCTTTTTGGTGCTCGTCACCTTTGTCGGGATGTTCATCCCGGCCTTTTTGTTTTGCTTGGCGCAACAGCACGTTCAAAGTGCCGTGGCAGGAATACTGAACGCCTTGACGCCTGTTTTCACCTTCCTTTTTTCCATTTTCCTCTTCAAGAAAGTTTATAGAATCAACCACGTGGCGGGGCTGTTGCTCGGTTTGGTCTGCGCCGTGATGCTCGTCATTGAGCGTACCGATGCTGCTTTTACGCTGAATATTTATGCAGGGCTGATTGTCTTGGCAACGGTGTGCTATGGCCTGAATATCAACCTGGTAAAGAACTACCTCAACGACGTTTCCTCGGTTGCGTTGTCCACAGTTTCGGTCTCAATGGGAGGTTTGCTGGCATTTGTTTTCATCTTTTTGCCCAATCACCAAAACTATGCGATGACCGAAGAGCGATGGATGCCTTTGGCAGCGCTAGTCGTTTTGGGCATCATGGGCACGGCGCTGGCACAGTTGTTTTTTTACAAATTGATCAAAAATACCTCGCCCATATTCGCCAGTTCGACCACCTATATTATGCCCGTAGTTGCAGTAATGTGGGGCTTGCTCGATGGGGAAGTTTTTCACCTCGAACATGTCCTCAGCATTGCGGGTATCCTGACGGCGGTGGTGCTGCTGCGCAAGAATTGAATCACTGGCCCTTTGCTTCTTTGGACATCTTCCGCACTTCGTCTATCCGCTGATAGAACACGAATTCGATACGGCGGTTCTGTGAGCGGCCGTCTTCCGTTTCGTTGGAGGTTTTTGGCTCAAAATCGCCCCGGCCAGCTGCCGTGAGTTGAACGCCGTTCATGTAAAATTCTTTGGTGAGCGTCTCCGTAATGGCCGCCGCACGGCTGGTGCTGAAGTCGAGCCGGTTTTTGAATCCCTTCACTGCCGACTGGCTGTCGGAATGCCCAACTACCAGGATTTGAAGCTCTGGATGGTTGTTCAATATTCTTGCGATTTTTTCCAGCACGGCGTTGGTGGTCTTCGCAAATTGGTCGGTACCTGGCCTGAAAAGCTGTCGCTCTGATACCACGAAATAGCCCCGGTAGTCCTTGTGTTCGTAGCCGAAATCCTTTGGCGGAGCGTCGAGGAAGGCGGCCTTTAACTCGTTCAGCACGGCTTCAATCCCGTCCTCCTGCTTTTGCAGGGTTAATCCGAAATCTTTTATAACCTGCTCCTTTTCAGCGAGTTGTGCGTCTCTGAGGCTCAGTTCTTGGGTCAACGACTGCTGCGTGGACGACGACTGTTTTCCCAATCGTTCAATTTCTTTGTCCAGTTTTTTTATTTCCACAACCTGCTTATCGTAAATCTCCCGAAGCCCGTTTCCTTCGCCTGTTTTTTCAGCAAGGTTGAGCTTCAATTTTCCAACTTCCCGGCTAAGTTCGAGGTTGCGGACGTTGAGCACATAAGCCAGGCTGTCACGGTTTGAAATTTCGGTTAGGAACTTTTTTTTGCCGACACAACCCGAGTTTAGGGTGAAAACAGCCAAAAGCAAGGTGAAAAGTGGGAAGAGGTATAGGTCTCGATTCATCATGTTTTATTTCCAAAACTTATCAAAAAACAAACCTGCCAGTGTGTTGTGCTGGCAGGTTTGTTCCTAAAAAAAAAGGGCAAACAGCTTACTGGAGCCGGAAGCTCGCAGCACCCAACATGCCGATGTCGGTATAAACTGCTACCCGGTAATAACCAGACTTAAGTTTGTCTTCTAACGTATGGGAAAACGTAAGTCGCTGATTTTCAACAACATCAGTGTCTTTTTTCTGTACCGCTAGTATGTCCATCGCTTGACCATTGATAACTACTTTGGCAGCGATGGGATTGGAATTCTTGATGGGCGTGCCCTTGTCATCAGTAATGACGAGGTAAAGTGGGCGCAAGCCTCGGAATTCAGGTTTCACAGCGGTGAGGTCGAAGCTAACTAGGACACGACGGGCACGGCCGGCTTTGGCAGTGGCCTTTGGCCGCTTTTTTTCCAACTCCACTCTGAATGCACTGGCCTTAAAATTGGCGAGCGTGAGCTTTTTCATCTCATCCTGGATGGTTTTGTTCAGCGTTGCGAGGGCATCGTTCTCAGATTTGGCGCTGGCCAAGTCGTTGGTGAGTTGGCCGGTCACCATTCTCAGGCTGTCATTTTCCGATTGCAGGTTTTGGATGTTTCCTTCGAGCTGCATTTTTGCTTTGAGCAATTGCTCAATTTGTGATTTCAGATTGGCAGTCTCGTTGGCACTCTGCTTCTTGATTTTGGTGATGGCCGCCGATTGCGAAGCAATGGTCTTTTCGGCTGAAGTGACTGAGCCTAACAGAGTTTTGTTTTCTTCGGCGAGGCTTGAATAAGCCGTTTCAAGGCTATCTACTTGCCGCTGGAGGTCGTCCCGCAGGCCGGACAAGTCACCTACTTGGCCATTCAATGCATCGTTTTGTGAAGCAAGTTCTTTTTTTGCATTGTTGGTGGTGTAGCCCCAGTAGCCCAAACCGATAAGGCCAAGCAATAAGAGGATAACAAGAATAAGCAAACCTTTTTTTGCGTCCATTTTTCTTAAAATTGAAGGATTGAAGAATAGTTGGTTTAGATGTTTTAGGGAAAACAGCTTGTGACTGCCCTAAAGTTAATATAATAATGGCAAAAATAGGCCTGATGTTGTGCTCAACAAGGGCGGGCGGTGGATTTTCATCAAAATTTAATCAAAAGATTAAAATGTTAGGAAGGCATCCACTTGCCTTTCGATGGCGATCAGAGTGCCGTTGGCAGTTATGTTGCCATCGGCATCCAGGACTTTTTCGATGCTTGAAATGGGCAGCACCTGTGGCATCACCACTGTGCCCACATGGTGGAGGATGCCGGTCAGGTGCTCGATGCCCCGCAGGTTGCCCGCACGCCCACTTGCCACACCGACAATTGCCGCTTTTTTACCAAAAAAACTGGCTTTGTAGTCTCGAATGGAACAGGCATCGAGGAAGAGTTTGAGTACACCGGGGAACCCGCCGTTGTACTCCGGGATGACGTAGATAAATTTGCTGGCTGGTAAGATGAACTCGTCCTGTAAGGCGGCAAGGCTGGGAGATTGCTGCTCTTTTTCATACATATCAGGATGAAACCAGTCGTGTGGAATGTTCTCCAAGGCCAATAGTTTTACGGGTTCGGGGGCCTTGGCGGTGAGGAGATTGGTGTAGTGCTTCGCAAAATGGAGCGCTTCGCTGTTAAGTCGGTTGGTGCCGGAAATTACGGTTATCATAATTGTGGAAGAAAAAGTAAAAGGGCAAAGTGAAAAATGGGAGACTTGTCCTCGATTTTTTCAAAAACGGAATCCCATTTAGTTTGACCTTAAATTGCTGTTTTCCTCGTAACAACTGTATGGTACATTGGTTTCAGAAATGACGGTTTGAGTTGGGCGGCAATCTGTCAACTTACTACCATTCTTGCCCAGGGTAAGCCCGTTGGAGGAACTGCATTTCTGCGAGTATAAATCCAATATGCTCGGAATGCTTTCCGTCCTTGCCGCCAGTTTGCATCCAGATGCCAGCAGGAGCTGTGAGGTTTGATGCAGTAAGAACTTCTGCCATTTTAGCCTCCACTTCCGGTTTTATTTTCGTCAAGTCAACGCCGATGCCTTTGCTTGCCATTTCTTTTTCCACCTCGTTGGGGGTGGTTAGTTCACCAGAATAGGTCCAGAGTTCTTCGATAGCGGCCTGCATTTTGGTGTGGCTAACTTCCGTTCCGTCGCCGAGCCGTTGCATCCATTCTGAACTGAAACGGAGTTGGTAGGTGATTTCCTTGAGCGATTTTACGGCGAAGCCAGCAAGCCATTCATCCCTGCTTTGGGTTAGCGCCCGACACATATAGTAATTGTAGCTGTCAAAAATGAACTGGCGAACGATGGTGTGGGCAAAGTCGCCGTTTGGTTGCTCCACCAGCAGCGTGTTCCGGAATTCCCAAGCATCACGCAGGTAGGCGTAGTCGTCTTCGGTTTTGCGTGCTCCATTGGGGCCAATTCCCTCCAGTTCAGCGACTCGTTGGTAGAGGCTACGGGCCTGTCCGGTTAGGTCGAGGGCGATGTTGGTCAGGGCGATATCCAACTCCATTTCGGGAGCATGTCCGCACCATTCGCCGAGCCGATGGCCGAGGATAAGGGCGTTGTCAGCGAGTTGAAGCAGGTATTTAATCAGGGAATCGTTCATCATTAAGGAATTAAACGTTTCAGGTTTTGGGTTTCAAGTTTCAATTGGGCCTCCGTGAAACCTGGAACCTTAAACCTGAAACCAAATTTTACATGTGCGTCACGTCGTCGGGCACATCGTAAAATGTGGGATGGCGGTAGATTTTGTCCTTGGCTGGTTCAAACAGCGGGTCGGAATCATCGGGGTCGGAGGCCGTGATGTGTTTTGACTCAACGACCCAAAGGCTTACGCCTTCATTACGGCGAGTGTACAAGTCACGGGCGTTTTCTAGGGCCATTTCGGCGTCGGTGGCATGAAGGCTGCCAACGTGCTTGTGGCTAAGTCCGCTTTTGCTTCGGATAAATACCTCCCAGAGTGGCCATTCATTTTTCATAATAGGTGGATTTTGAAATGGTTAGGGGAAAATCTTATTGCTAGGCAGCTTTTGTTTCCAACTGCGGCTCAAGTTTTCGTTGTTCTTTTTTCGCTGCATGTGCGGAGGCTGCCTCACGTACCCAAGCGCCGTCATCATAAGCCTTGTTTCTGGCTTGCAGGCGCTGTTTGTTGCAGGGGCCGTTACCTTTTACCACACTCCAGAACTCTTCCCAGTCTATTTCACCAAAATCGTAGCTGCCTTTTTCTTCATTCCAACGGAGGTCAGGGTCGGGTACGGTTAGGCCGAGGTATTCAGCCTGTGGTATGGTGACGTCCACGAACTGTTGACGGAGTTCATCGTTGGTTTTGCGCTTGATTTTCCATTTAAGGGCTTGGTCGGAGTGCGAGGACTCGGCGTCTTTTGGGCCGAACATCATTAGCGAAGGCCACCACCAACGGTTGAGGGCATCTTGAGCCATGGCTTTTTGCTCAGGAGAGCCTTTGGCCATCGCAATCATGATTTCGTAGCCTTGGCGCTGGTGAAAGCTTTCTTCCTTGCAAATGCGCACCATGGCACGGGCATAAGGCCCATAGGAGGTGCGGGTGAGCATGACCTGATTCATAATCGCAGCACCATCTACCAGCCACCCAATGGCACCGATGTCGGCCCAGTTGAGGGTAGGGTAGTTGAAAATGCTGGAGTATTTTGCCTTGCCGGTGAGAAGTTGCTGAACAAGGTCGTCACGGTTGGCGCCAAGTGTTTCGGCGGCAGAATAAAGGTAGAGGCCGTGGCCGGCTTCATCCTGCACCTTGGCGAGCAAAATGAGCTTCCGGCGAAGGGATGGCGCCCTGGTAATCCAGTTACCTTCGGGCAACATCCCTACGATTTCGGAATGGGCGTGCTGAGAAATCTGGCGAATTAATGTTTTCCGGTAGGCGTCCGGCATCCAGTCCTTTGGTTCTATTTTGGTTTCTTCGTCAATCTTGGACTGGAACAATGCTTCAAGGTTCAAGCTAGTCATAATTTGGTAAGGCTGAAGTAGAAAATACTATTTTCATGGGCAAAGATAATGTCTTTTTGGTTAGAACAGCGAACAAGTGTTCGTGGTTTTTATTAGAGGCAGGGTTGGTGACTGATGCTGGCTTCTAGTTTTTTCCTTTTTTTCGGGTTGGATTTTGTGCCATCAAATGGGTTTTAGCTATTCATTTTCAAAGGTAATTCGATTTGTATTTGTTAAATATACAAAATTGGGTAGCCTTTTTCTTGACAGGGTTTATGATTGTGCTTATGTTTGCGTCGATAACCTGCCACCGAATGAAATTTTAAAAACTGATGCTTAGCACATTTTTGATTTTTGGTATCAGTTTTAATAAGTATTGATAAGTATTGATAAGTATTTTTAATAAGTATTGATAAGTATTGATAAGTATTTTTAGTTGTTGCTTACCTAAGTTCTTACATCCTAATAATTTAAAAAATTACCACCTCCCCGTTGGTCTGGTGGTCAATTGCTTTTTAGCAATGTAAACATTTACAACAGCCCTAACCTTGGGGCAAGTTGTAGGTATTCCTTTGTTATTGTCTCTTAAGGATGGGTATTTTTCAAATTATAATTGTTAACCAATATTTTCTCAAACAATGACAACACAAAACAACAGTCAGGTTGAATTAGTCAATCAACTGGCTTTCAGGTTAAGGGACATGGGGGTGGTTCATCTAAACCTTGATGATACACCAATGTCTGACAGACGAATTATCAATCTGGGCGGGAGGGAAATTCTCAATTTCTCTTCTTGCAACTATGTAGGCCTTGAGGCTGATGAACGGCTTAAACAGGCAGCCATAGAAGGGATTGAAAGATTTGGTACGCAGTATTACTGTGTAAGGGCTTACACTTCCTTGAATTACTACGAAGAGTTGGAAGCCCAGATGAAAGAGATTTTCGGGTATCCTTCTGTCGTGATGCCAACCACCATGTTGGGTCATATTTCTTGCCTCCCTTCTTTAATCAGCAGTGATGATGCTGTCATCTTGGACCACCAGGTTCACACCAGTGTCATCCTAACTTCCAAAATTTTGAAGGCGAATGGTACCCATGTTGAAATGATTCGACACAATCGGATGGACTATTTGGAATCCAGGATTCAGAAATTAAGTACCGAATACCGCAAGATTTGGTACTTGGCCGATGGGGTGTACTCCATGTACGGAAACTTTGCCCCAATGAGTGACTTACATGAGTTGATGAATCGTTACGGGCAATTCCATTTGTATATTGACGATTCGCATGGCATGAGTTGGACTGGAAAACACGGATCAGGTTCTGTCATCGAAAGGATGGAGTCGTTTCACCCGCAAATGGTGTTGATGACCTCATTAGGTAAGGCGTTCGGTGCTTCGGGGGGCGTTGCGGTTTTTCATGACCAAGCGACTAGGGAGCTCATCAGGAACACAGGTAGTCCACTCATTTTTACAGGGCCACTTCAACCCGCAACATTGGCGGCGGCGGTAGCTTCTGCCAAGATTCACCTCAGCGATGAGATGGTGGGTTTGCAAAACAAGTTGAAATCGAACATTAACTATTTTGCGGAGAAAGCTCAATCCTTAGGATTGCCAGTTATCAGTAAAGATAGGACTCCGATATTTTTCCTTGGAGTTAGCCGTTTTGAGGTTGGAGGCAAACTTGTTAAGGCACTACTGGACGCTGGTTTTTTCTCTTGTATAGCCTGTTACCCAAGTGTTCCTTACAATAACACAGGCATAAGGTTTTTAGTGACGTTGAACCATACAAAATCGGACATCGACAACTTGCTTGAGACAATAGCGGTTTTACTTCCTGAAATTTTGGAATCTGAAAATTTCTCGATGGAGCAGATTATGAAGGCATTCTACAAAGATACGATGCACGTCGAACGGCTCCAACCAGCCTAATTGGCAGGTATATTGCACTGTTTAAGGTAGCTTGGAGTGAATCAATCTTAAACTAGTGCACCAACTAAAAAATATCTTAAACATCTTGGCGATGAAGTACGACGAGTATTTCATCGCTAAGAATTTAACCTACTCTCCTTTAGACCTCCGCAAGGCACGTGTACTTGTCTTTATTCATTTGTTCTTGATATTCATTGCGGCTTCATTTGCTATAGCTAACTCTCTTTATCCTAGTGTAGATAGCCCAGCAACCATTCCTGGTATCGCAATAGGGGTAGCGCTTACCATTATTTTTAAGCGATTTGGAAACTTTTGGATTTCAGGAAATTTATTGGCCTTTATCCTGTTTCTAATTTTTCTCGAATCTGTATTTGCTACCGGTGGTCTTTATTCTGACAATCTTCTTTGGATGATGGCCACTCCGCTCATTGCAATTCTTTTTGCAAACTCCAGGTCTGGAATGGTTTGGCTGGGGATACTCCTCATTGTTACGGTGTACCTTTACATAATTGACCTTCAATCCCCAGGTTTTTACAGAAACCAGACAGCAGAGCTGGATGGACTATACTACCTTATCACCTACTGTGGTTTGTTTGTCATGTTGATAGGCATTGTGCTGATTTTTGCCACCGGTCAATCTATGATTATTAGGGCCTTGGATGAAAAGCAAAAGGAACTTACGAAGCAAAAAGCAGAACTTTCACGACAGGCGCAAGCACTGATAGCAGCGGAGGAAAAGTTGAAGTCTATCAACATTGAACTAGAGCAATTTGCCTATTCAGCCTCGCACGACCTGAAAGAACCCCTTCGAATGATTGGCAGTTACGTGACACTGATAAAACGCAAACTCGGGACAGACCTTGACAAGAATACTTTGGAGTACATAGGGTTCATAACAGATGGTGTGGGAAGGATGGAAAAAATGCTCAATGACCTACTTCAGTACTCTAGGCTGGGCAGAAACAAGGACCAATTGAAGGACCATGACCTCAATGATACACTGCTGATGGTTATACAGAATTTGATGACTTCCATGGAACACACCAACACAGCAATCTATTCCAGTCCGCTGCCAGTTCTAAGTTCTTCGGCTGTTGAAATGATTCAACTTTTCCAGAACCTCATTTCAAATTCAATAAAATTCCGAAAGCCAAATATCGCTCCGGTCATTGGTATTACCTACCATGATGGAGCTGAAAATCACCGGTTCATGTTCATGGACAATGGTATTGGCATTCCAGAGAAAAACCGTCAATCTGTGTTTAATATTTTTGAACGCCTTCATTCTATCCAAGACTATGAAGGCAGTGGAATAGGCCTTGCCACGTGCAAAAAGATTGTAAACAACCTTGGAGGCACTATTTGGGTAGAGCCGGAAAAGGAGGACGGAACTACGTTTGTTTTTACCATTCCAAAAGGAGGGAACAACTGAGGTGAGCACCTTCGAGTGAGTTCCGCTATGTTTTCAGCCTGAATTTAATTTTTCTCAAACATCAATGTCGCTCAACTTAGCCTACCGCATCAAGGTTGATGCCATTGTAGTAGGCGGTGTTGATGTTTTTTCGCCATTTTACATAGTAGGTGATCTGTCCTGTATGGTAGGAAAAATGCTCAATTACGTGAACCAAAATGCTTACGCCATTTTCTGTAAATCTTTGGACATCAACGGGTTGTAAAACCTTCTCTGCGTTTAGTTTATTCAATACTTTGTCAGCCTCCTCCATCAACTCATCTAGGTGTCGAAGTAAAATGGAAGTAGGGAATGGCCCACGTTCATCGAATTCTTGTTGCCGTTGGCGGTTGTCGGTATAGCCACCCAAGCCACCCAACAGCCACTGCCGTACATTTCCGCAAAGATGCAGCACCAGATTGCCCACACTGTTGCTGTTTTCATTGGGGCGGTACCATATCTCCTCTGTGGTCAATTCGGCAAGGCATTGCTTGATTCGGGGAACGTTTTCTTCCATCAATCGGCGCCGTACTTCCCGGACAAGCAATTCTAGATATTCTTCCATTTTTTGAAGTTTTGATTAATGATGGGATAACGGGTTCAACTAGTGGAAAAAGTGCCGTTAGGCACGAAATGTTGGTAGTAGAAATGTTGAACCGACGACTTACGTGCCGTAGGTACGTTACTTTTCGTGGGCTTGTGGCGTACCTACGGCACGCTAATCTGACATTTCAACCCATTTCTACCGACATTTTGTGCCTAAAGGCACATTTCAACCCGTTATTTGCATTAATGGTCAAAGGTTAAAAAAAACAACGTAACCCAATCCTTATTTCGTTGATTGCACTACCTTTCGGCTTGGGCTCCGCCCATGACCTACCCACACTAGCTTCATAAGCACTTGATTTTCAACCAGTAAACTTATTTGTCATGAAAAAATTCTTTTACCTACTCGTAGTTGCTGTATTGTTTTCGGCATGTGACCCCTACCATTTCGAAGAAACTGTTTTCATCGAATTGAAAAAAGACCCTTGCTTTGGCACCTGCCCCGTTTACAGTTTCAGAGTGGACGGGAAGGGCAATGCCAGTTTCTCAGGTACCCGCAACGTGTCCAAGCAAGGCGATTGGACTCGGACACTTTCTCCGACGGCAACTAACGAGCTTTTCGTGGCTTTTGAAAGTGGCAATTTCTCTGATTTTCAGGAGGAATACACGGCGCAAGTGACCGACCTGCCCACCACTTGGATTACCTATAACAATGGTGAAATAGACAAGACCATCAAAGACTATTACGGTTCGCCTGAGGCATTGAAGAATTTAGAGAAATTAGTAGAAACGATTGCCGAAGAAGACACAGACTGGGTCAAAATGGGCGAACCTCAGCCTGCACCATCAAACGATAACCCTGCACAATAGCTACTTGAGCCAATGCTCAATCATAAATACAAATCGGTGCTTTTAATTTGGAGCACCTTATTTGTAACTTTGAAAATCTTTTTGTGCCCTTTGTTGGATTGGGCCTAATTCTCTAACAACAGCGACCAATGCCGCCAACTCCTACCACCAACGCTAACGACTCCAGTTACCTCGACAAGGGGCTGGAAAACTTCCACCAGTTCGTGGGCACCCTAATCATGCACAAGAAGGCCGTTGGATTTGTACGGGAGCACAAGCCCTGGCGAGGCTTAGACCGACTTGGCTGGATAGTTTGGGTGATAGCCATCGCAGGGGCGCTGCTCAGTTTCCAGTTTTTTCAGCAGTTGTTCAATACCTTCCAAGAATTGCGAAGCAACCAGCAACCATTGACATCCACCCTGTCCAGTGTGTTTTCATTTGAAAAAATTGCTTGGGTAGCACATGGTAGCCGCAAATACCTCATCATGATTGTGATGGAGCTTGTGGTGTTTTATATCATTCAAAAGACCCTCGAAAAACAAACGGGCCGCAAGCCGGAACTGACAACCAAGGCATTCATTGATGCAGAAATGCGGATTGTTTCTTCTACCATCTTAGCTTGGATACTCGAAACCATAGCCCGCTTCCTGGTGGTCAACCTTGCACTCAACATCCTTGGTTTTGATGGGTTGAAACAACCAGTTGGATTCCTGATTCAGTGCTATTTCCTCGGCTTTGCCATGGTGGACAACTATCACGAATGTTTTAGATTAACGGTTTCGCAAAGTGAAAAGCGCACACGCCGAGCGGGCTTGGGCGTTGCATTAGGTACAGGCCTGGTGGCCTACCTATTAATGTATGTCCCGGTCATTGGGGCATTTGCCGCTGCGATAATTGGCGGCGTGGCAGCAACGTTGGCAATGGAACGCTTTGCCCCGTTGACGGAAGTGGAGCGGTTGGTGCTAATTGCAGCGCAACAAAAGAGGAAGGAAAAAAAGCCTAGGGGAAGGCACGCTAGCCAATAATAATATTTTCGGAAGTCGGTAAAACGACTTACCCGGTCGAAGAAAGACAGCTTCAAAAGTTTTACCCACCTAAACTTGGGGATAATTATTGAAAATCAATGTTTGAAAAAAATGGAAGAATTCATAAAATCAGCAGCCGATGGGCTTAAAAACAAAGTTATGAACGAGTTTAAAGATGTTAAAAAAGAGCGTGAAAAACATGCCGAGACAATCGTGCGAAACCATGTACTGTTCAGCATGGGCGCTGGAGCCATTCCCGTCCCTGTTGCCGATGTGCTGGCCGTTAGTGCTTCGCAATTGGACATGATACGCCAGCTCTGCAAAGTGTATGACATGGATTTCCATGAAACTCAGGGCAAAGCCATTGTTAGTGCGCTGACCACGTCCACGTTGGCGAGGATAGGTGCAGGTAGCCTGGCCAAGATGATTCCAATAGTAGGGACGATAGTTGGCTCGGTGGCTAATGCCATCATGGCAGGAGCATCCACCTATGCACTCGGACAAGTGTTCAAATCACATTTTGACACAGGCGGTACCATCCTTGATTTCGATGCAGCTCGACTAAAAAAACTTTATAAAGAGCAATTTGAGAAAGGGAAAAGAGTGGCAGATGAGCTTCGCAAACAACAGGATGCAAAGCAAAAAGCCGAAGCAGCCGATACTGCCGCCGCCACGCCAACAACGCCCTCAGAAGCTGAGTTCGTGCCCGACCCAGCAGCCTCATCTGCTGAAACTACTGAGTCTGCTGCTGATGCAACCGTGCTTACCCGACTGAAGGAACTGGGCGAATTGAAAGCAGCGGGCATCATTACCGAAGCAGAATTTGAGAAAATGAAAAAGCGTATTTTGAAATAAAGAATTAGGGATTGGGTACTTGTGTTTTGTCCTCAAATACCCAATTCCTTGTGCCCTGCGCTAAACGCCATCCTCGCCATTGGCGCTGCATCTTGCCCAGCAAAATCTCCGTTGAGATACTTATAGTAGCCCGTGACGGCTATCATGGCTGCATTGTCGGTGCAGTATTCAAAGCTGGGAATATAGGTATTCCAGCCTTCCTTTTTACCCAAAGCCTCCAGCCCATTCCGCAGTCCGGAGTTGGCAGAGACACCGCCTGCGATGGCTATTCCCTTAATGCCTGTCTGTTTGGCGGCAAGCTTCAGTTTTTTAAATAAAATACTTACGATGCGGTCTTGAACCGAGGCGCAAATGTCGGGC
The DNA here is from genome assembly GCA_021739645.1 of Saprospiraceae bacterium. Lineage (GTDB taxonomy): Bacteria > Bacteroidota > Bacteroidia > Chitinophagales > Saprospiraceae > UBA6168. Next base: position 23,490 of record JAIPBL010000079.1, read on the forward strand.
AAATTTTCCTTGATGAAGTTTGGATTTTCCCTTGTTTTATCCCTAATAAAATAAAGTATGGCAGTTTTCAGGCCGCTAAAACTGAAATTGAGACCGGGAACTTGCGGCTCAGGGAAGGAGAAAACGGGTTGCCCAGATTGTGCCAGTTTGTCTATCAGCGGCCCGGCAGGGTAGTCGAGGCCGAGCATTTTGCCAGTTTTATCAAAAGCTTCTCCTGCGGCGTCATCAATGGTTTGACCTAGCACTACCATTTCGAGGTGGTTTTTGACCAAAACTATTTGCGTATGGCCGCCTGAAACTGTGAGGCAAAGAAAGGGCAGCGAAGGCTTGGGCTCTTCGGCAAAATGTGCTAGGACATGTGCCTGCATGTGGTGAACCTCCAGTAGCGGGATGTTGAGGCTTAGGGCAAATGCTTTGGCGAACGAAGCTCCGACCAAGAGAGAACCAATAAGTCCAGGCCCCTTTGTGAATGCAACTGCACTAAGTTCCTCCCGTTCAACATTTGCATTGCGGAGTGCCAGTTCAACCACCGGAACGATATTTTCTTGATGGGCCCTGGAGGCAACTTCTGGTACCACTCCTCCGTACTGTCGGTGCATATCCTGACTAGCCACCACGTTGCTCAGAATTTTTCCGTCACGCAGCACTGCAGCGGCTGTATCATCACAGGAGGACTCGATGGCCAAAATAATTATGCTCACTCTTTAGATTTTTTATTTGTTTATTCTACTTTTATGCCCAGAACGCAACGGCCACTTCGGCCAAACTTCGCTGCAAAAATACCTAAGCACTAAGACGAACAAAAAAGAGATTTATATCGTGGTATAAGCTTTTGTTGAAATTTTTATATAACTGCCTTAAAGCCAAGACGTTATGAATTTATTCAACTCAGCATCGCTACGCAAACCATTCAATAACTTTATCCAAAACGACACGAAATGCTAGGTGCAAAATCAAAACAAGCGAACGAGAAGACCTTAACTGTAGTCGCCAATGCCGCTAAAGACTCGCAAGATACTTGTGTAGTAGCTACCGGCACATCTATCGAAGGCAAGTTTTCCTCCTCAGAAAATGTCAGACTTGATGGCCAAATAAAAGGCGAGTTCAAATGTTCCCAACGATTGGTAATGGGAGAAACGGGCCGCATCGAGGGCAACATCTACACGAAGGATGCCATCATCATGGGAACAGTGGAGGGTGAATTGATAGTAGGTGGAGTACTGCACCTAAAAAACACCGCCGTTATCCGCGGAACGATTACCGCCAAAAATATGATGGTGGATGAAGGAGCCAAATATATCGGTGAGTGCAAAATAGGTTAGAAGTTGCGTTTCTATTTTTTTTAAATAAGTGCGAGGCCATGCACCCTGATTTGGTGGAATTGCATCTTCAAAGCCGTGGCGGCTTCATATTTTTAGCTGGAGAAACTAAAAAGCAAGGCCAATCTGTCGAAAATCAAACTTCTCTCCTTTTCAAAACCGGATGAATCCTTAAAATTGCGGCACGAATTGCCGTACAACTAAAAAAAACTTCTAACATTGCATCAAAACAAACCGGAATGAAAAAGAGAACGATTTTTAATGCGTTGATGTTTCTGCTCATCCTTGTTCTTGGGTTCATACTTTACAAGCAAATCCAAGAGCCAATTGCTTTCCAGCAATTGAAAGATAGGCGGGAAAAAGCTGTTACTGACAAGTTGGTCAAAATCCGCAAAGCACAGGAAGCCTACCGTGGCGTCACTGGCAAATTTGCACCCTCCTTCCAAGAGTTGACGGAGACCCTCAAAAATGGGAAATTCATGCGCATACAGGTGTATGGAGACGTTGACGACCCTACTCAAAAAAATATCCGCTACGACACAACTTACATGCCTGCTATTGACTCGGTCAGGGCATTAGGTATTGATCTAGAGGGTATTGACATAGTGCCTTATGGCGATGGCGCTAAGTTTGACATTCATGCCGACACTGTCACTTACCAGTCTGCGCTGGTAGATGTTGTGCAGGTCGGTGTCACTTATGAAACATTTATGGGCGAATTCAAGGATGCCAGATTTAAGAAGTACGATGAAAAGTACGACCCAAAGAAGAAAATCAAGTTTGGCGACCTGAACAAGCCCATCTTAACCGGAAGCTGGGAGTGAATTACGACATCCTCGAATCTGACTTCAACAAGAAATTATCAACTGCTTACCAACTGTCCATCCTGATTGGGATGGACAGTTTGGTTTATTTCGCATTTGACACCAATAACAACAATGCCTTGTTGTTGAGGAAAGTACCTTATGTACAGTCATCTGGAACTGATGGGTTCGGCCTAATTGAAGAACTCAAGAAAATTTTCGCTAGGGAAGACCTGCTTGCCTATCTTTTCCGGCGGGTGAAAATCACCATGCCCGATATTCAGCCAGTGCTTGTACCTGCACGGCTGTACAACGAGTACGAGAAAACCACTTATTTCACTGAGTTGATGGGTCAAGGCCAGGTTGACGCTATCCAAAACGACGAGTTGGAAGAACTTGCCTTGCAAATTCTTTACCCAACCGACCCAACCTTCATGGCGATGCTCAAGAAGCAGTTCCCGACCGCCAAATTTTACAATAACACAACGCCCTATCTGCTTGGGTGCCGCAAGACCTTGGACGAGGATAGAACGCACAATCTTTTCGCCCATTTTACCCAAAAAAACATCTACATCACGCTGTTCGAAAAGAAGAACCTGCTGTTCTCCAACTCTTTCAAATACCAGACGGCAGGTGATGCGCTTTACTATATATTGTTGACTTACAACCAGCATAACCTCGACCCCGCCCAGCAGTCATTAAACCTCTCTGGTCAAATACTTGCCAATGCGGAAATTTATAAAACGCTCTTCAGGTACATCGGCGAACTAAAATTCATGCCGTTCCCCAACTTTCTGAATTTCAGCCGCAAGTTCAGCGAAGTGCCTACGCATTTCTTCTTCGACCTCTATTCGTTGGCACTTTGCAAATAAGGAATTGGATTTTGAATTGACACAAATCCGCATCCCGCAATCGTAAATCCGCAATCAAAATGCGAATCATTTCTGGCAAATTCAAGGGTAGGCGGTTCAACCCACCAGCCGACAAATGGCCCACACGGCCTACCACCGACGTAGCCAAGGAAGGCCTGTTCAATATCCTGCAACACCGCCTCGATTTTGAAGACCTAAAAGTGCTCGACCTTTTTGGCGGTACTGGCAGTCATAGTTACGAGTTCATATCACGTGGCTGCGAGGACGTAACCTTTGTGGATAAATTCCCCGGCTGCGTGAAATTTGTGGAGCAAACTGCAAAAACGCTTGATATTCAGCAGTTTATAAAAATAGTGAATGCAGACGTGTTCAAATTTATCGAGCGATCGTTTGTCAAGTACGACTTTATTCTGGCAGACCCGCCCTTCCAAATGCCAGCGATAGACACCTTGCCTAATCTTATTTTTGAGCGAAACATGCTCACTCCCGGTGGCTGGTTCGTGCTGGAGCACAACGGTCTCCATGACTTTGAAAACCACCCCCGCTTCTTGCAGCAGCGGCATTATGGGGGCACTTTTTTCAGTATTTTTGAAATGCCGGAAATTGACCCAACCGAAGCGTGAGGAATGACTGTCTATGTTTTTAAAATCTAAAGCCATGAAAAATTTGATGTTCGTTTGCTTTGCAATAATTGCATTCGCCTCCTGCAATAAAAATTGTGATGAAGGTGCACCTGCCGATACTTGCCTCGACGCTAAACTTGAGGAATACAAGGCTTCAGATGATGCAAAAACGATACAAACACAAACTGTAAACGGTGAGACGCACTACTGGCTCAACACAGATGCTCGAACCTACGATGGGGTGGAGTACATCTTGAGTGAAAACTGCGACACCGCTTGTGTCTTCGGTGGACTTTGGCAGCCTCAGCCTTGCGTGGGAGTTTATGATTGGGATAATTGGCAAGTCATATGGCAGAAATAGGCGGTGCAACAATGCATTCCAGTTGATTTTTGCAGGTTTTTGCTAATTTTGAGCACCTAATCGGTCAGAATTACCGCTTAATTTTGATCAAGCACTATTCTCCCCCCGCCCAAAATTTTGTAATGAAAAAAGCACTTTACCTGCTTTTGCCCATGTTTTTGGTGGGCAAAATGGCCATTTCACAACCCGTTTCCCTTGCTGAACTTCCAGAAGCAGTCTCCAACAACGCCGTCACAGCAGCCGTTGCCGATGGCAAAACTTATGTTTATTCCTTCAGTGGTATCGACTCTACCAAAATCTGGTCGGGCATACACCTAAAAGCATGGCGATACGACTTGCTTGCCGATGAGTGGATAGCACTGCCACCTATACCCGACCCTGCTGGCGGCAAAATTGCCGCAGCTGCAAGTTTTATCAAAGGAAAAATTTATGTGGTGGGTGGCTACCACGTGGCGCAAAATGGCAATGAAACCAGCTCCGCAATAACACATGTCTTCGACCCTGCCACCAATGTTTGGCTGCCCGATGCCGCTCCCATTCCAGTACCTATCGACGACCATGTGCAGGTCACTTGGCGGGACAGTTTGCTGTACGTGGTCACTGGCTGGAGCAATACCACCAACGTGCCTAACGTGCAGATTTTCAACCCGTTGTCGAATACTTGGATGGTGGGAACACCAGTTCCAAACAACGTTGACTACAAAGTTTTTGGCGCAAGCGGGGTCATCGTCGGCGACACGATTTTCTATGCAGGTGGCGCCCGAACGGGTTCGAATTTTCCTCCTACCAGCTTTTTCCGAAAGGGAATCATCAACCCCAACGACCCAACTCAAATCGAGTGGACGGGTTTCGATGAGCCTGCGGCGAAGGGCTACCGAATGGCCGCCGCTACCTTTGGCAATCGCCCCATTTGGCTCGGCGGCTCTGACGTGACTTACAATTTTAACGGCATTGCCTACAATGGCTCTGGTGGTGTCTTACCGCTTGACCGAACAACGATGTACGACCCCGGAAGCGGCAGTTTTTATCAAACCACCGGAAACATGCCCGCTGTGATGGATATTCGGGGTGCTGCGCAAATAGCTGAAAATGAGGTAATTATAGTGGGGGGCATGTCTGCAGGTCAGCAGGTGACCAACCAAGTGTGGAGAATACCTCTCGATGGCTTGACAGGTGTGGATGGAAATGTGAACGAGTCGGCTTTTTTTAAAATTTACCCCAACCCAACCTCCGGCGGTCTGGTGGTGGAGGTGCCCGGGAAGTTTGAAGTAGAAATTTACGATGCCTCCGGCAATTTGGTTTTGCACGAAAAGGCGGAGGGTGTCCTGCGTTTTTTCACCAAAAACCTGCCGACAGGCATGTACTTCGTGGAGGTGATGGCAGCGGATGGGATGCGGGGAGCAAAGCAGGTTTTTGTGAAAAACTAAAAACTCATGTCGTTAATGGGAAAATGTGTCGCCGAACTCCAGTTCGGCGCTTGG
>JAIPBL010000006.1 GCA_021739645.1 Saprospiraceae bacterium
TAAATACCAGCGGATAGGTGGCCGTAGTTGGTCTGGTTGTGCTGGTTGGCCAGCACTTCCCGGTGCAGCAGCTTGCCGCTGGCATCGAAAATGCGCAGGGTGGCGGTGCCTTCCTGTTCCGCAGCGAAGTCCACGTTCAGCAGGCCATCCTTCACGGGGTTGGGATAGACGGCAATGCCATTGGTGCTGCCCTCCATCATCACGGAGCGGATGTCGGAGTATTCCATTTTACCGTCAAAATCCACCTGCCGCAGGCGGTAGTAGTTCACGCCGGGCAGCGGCTGCTCGTCGGTGTAGGCGTAGGATTGCTCCGCTTGGGTGGTGCCGTGGCCGGGCACGAAAGAGAGGGTTTCCCAATTCCTGCCATCGCTGCTGCGCTCGATGTCGAAGCCTTCGTTGTTGAGTTCGGAGGCGGTGCGCCAGGTGAGCAGGGCGGCATCCCTGTTTTGCCTTTCTGCCTGAAAGCTTACCAGCTCCACGGGCAACACTACGAATTGCAGCGATACTTCCCCCGCATTGGGGCTGTCGTATGCCAGTGACCAGCCTGATGGCAATGGCGGGTTGACGGTGGCAAAAGTGCCAGAAATGCTCGTTGCATCCAGGAAAGTTATGACATCCCCATTGGTGGGCGAGTAACCGATAGTGACATCAAGCGTGCCACCCAAAGTTGCAGTACCGGTGACGGTAAGGCGGTCGAACTGCGAGCAGGCCGTCGTACCGTTCACTTCTATCGTGATGGTGCCGTTGTTGGTGAGGCCGCTGCCGAAGGCAATGCAGCCGGGCGAGGCACCGGGGCTGATGGTGCCGTCAGCGGCATTGGTGAAGAGGCTGCCCGTAATGGTGCTGCTCGCCCCGCTTGCCGTGTTGTTTACGGTGCCGTGGTTGGTGATACCGTTGGTCGAAACGGTCAGGGTCCTGCCATCTCCTATGGAAAGTGTGGCCGTAGCCTCGATGGCCAGTTCTTTGCACATGCCATCTCCGGATGACAGGCTGACCGTGTGTCCTGATTTGAGAATAGGAGCATCCGAGGAACCGGGGGCTTGGTATTGCATCCATGTGAGGGGAAGCGGCCAGTCGCCACTTTGGGCGCTTTCGAAAGTGGTGCCAGGACCCGTGCAATCTTGGCTATCGCCGGTAAAGGTCCATCCTTTGGGCACGTCGAGGTTGTATCGGGCGTTTGCTCCACTACAATACTTTAGGCCACTTACCCCGATGCTCCGATTCGACGGCGTGGAAGGATTGTTGTTCCACCCGATGAGGGTGGCATCGTAGTTGGCCACTGACATGCCGCAGTTGTTGAATGTGCTACCCAAATTGACAGCAGGATGCAAAGTCCAGGTGCCGAGGTTTTGGTTAAACGAGGTGGCACCGCTGAACATCAAGGTCATATTGGTCACGTTGGACACGTTCCAACCGCTCAGGTCGCCGTTGAACGAAGTGGCGCCCTGAAACACGCCAACCATGCCGATTACGCTTGTCACGTTCCAACCGTTCAGGTTGCCAGTAAACGAAGTGGCGCCATTAAACATGAGGTTCAAGCTGGTCACGCTGGTCACAGCCCAAGTGCTCAGGTCGCCGTTGAACGAAGTGGCATTTCTGAACGTGCTATTCATGCTGGTCACGTTGGACACGTTCCAAGCGCTCAGGTTACCATTGAACGATGTGGCATTGTAGAACATTTGGGTCATACTGGTCACGCCGCTCAAATTGGGTGCATCGGTGGCCGAATAAGTCAGGTTGCTACATCCATAAAACGCATTCTCCATGCTCGTCTACGCAATGGCGCCCCATTGGTTAATGGATTTGATTTTACTTTTATCCCCACCATTGTTGAAATAAATCCTCGGAAAGGTGCCCCTGATGCGGATGGTATGCGTGCCAGCATTGGTGAAGGCATGAGTGGCATTGCCCGTGATGCCAAGTTCATCGAAGGTGCCGTCGCCGTCCCAATCCACATCGTAGTTGTACCCACTTCCCGTGGTCGGGATGGTGATGCTCTCGTTGGCCGTGGTCGTCTCCCAGGTGGTGATAAATTAGTCTTGCGCTAAAGCCATTTGTATCGTGAAAAGGAGGAGGATAAAACAACAGAGACAGGACTTTAGTATTTCCCTAAGGAGTAAAAGTTGATTCATTTCAATATTTTTTTAAGTGAATTATTTGCTGTTGTCAAACTGAAAAAGGAGAGCGCACAGGAATTCACTTTAATTGAAATGAGTCTGCCCGTCTCTTTTTCTTATCTGGTTTTTTGAAGTGCTGGTTATTTGGTTGCACTTTCATTCAAAAAGGAATTCCATATCAGCTCTATATGATTGGATTATTCCGATAGACCAGAGGTGGGAACTGGAGAGGAGCAAAATCTCTCAAAATGAGCGTAATCCTCCGGGGGTTTTGAGGCCCCGGAGGATTAAAGAAGGGTGGTGAACCGAGTCAGGGTTCACCCCTCAAACCCATTTTTTGTTATCTGGCAATGACCAGCCTTTTCGTCAGTGGTTCGCCGTTGGAAGTGACCGAAACAAGGTAGATGCCGTTCCGGAAAGTCCCGTTGTTCAAGTCCAGTTGCAGGGCATCATGTCCATTTTCCAGTTGCTGTGACCAAACGACACGGCCCAGATGGTCGAAAATGTTCAGTGTTGCCTCGCCTTCCAGGCCGTGCAGGTGGACGTTCACCTTGCCGCTGGCCGGGTTCGGGAAGAGTTCAAGTTCCAATGTCTCGAATTGGCTGGTATTCAGGCCGCTGTTAGGTGGTGCAACCATCTGTTGGGTGTTGCACGTGCAAGGGCCGAGGTAGTCGCCGTGGTTGAGGTGGGACTGAACGGCGTTCGGGCTGATGCAGTTGGTATGCGGGTTGTTGCTACCGTGGCAGACCAGTACCTTGTTGTTGTTGTTGCCACATTTCCACGATGCAGGCAGGTTCTGGAATCCCGTGTAAGTGTAGTTGTCAATGAGCGGCTCTGAGTCGCAATTGTCGGTGATGCCGTCGTCGTCGTCGTCGGTGTCGCAAACGTCGCCGTCGCCGTCAGCATCATTGTCCTCCTGGCCGGGGTTCGCAGTTGCCGGGCAGTTGTCAACGTCGCCACACACACCGTCGCCGTCAGCATCGTTGTCAGCATCAAATGGACATGCATCCACGCAGTCGGCGATGCCGTCGGTGTCCGAGTCAGCGAAGCCTTCGTCGGTGTCTCCATCGAGGTCGTTGTCTGTTCCATCGCAGACCTCGCAGGTGGAGTTTGCATTCAATGGGTCGGAGCCGCAAGCCACCTCGTCATCATCATTAGTGCTGTCGTTGTCGTCGTCGTCGTCACAAACATCGCCGTCGCCGTCAGCATCATTGTCCTCTTGGCCTGGGTTCGCAGTTGCCGGGCAGTTGTCGGTATTATTTGCCACATAATTGGCGGGCTGGGCGCAGGCCATCTGGCTGACAGCCGGGTCTCCAAACCCATCACCATCGGTATCGGCATACCAGGTAGTGGCTGCATCGCCCGTTCCCTGGATGTCAAAATTATAGGGGTTTTCATCGCCGTCGTTGTTGCTGATAGAGACGCTGGCCGTACGCAGCCCGGGGGCAGAGGGGTCGAACTGGATGGTGAAGGTGGTATTCCCACTACCTGCCGCCACCGGGGACACTGGCTGCGCAGTGACCGTGAAGTCAACGGCGTGGGCGCCGCTGATGGCCACTTTGGGCGTGCCGTCCAGCAGGAGGTTGGCTGTTCCGGTATTTTTGATGGTATAGGTGAAGGACTTCGTGGCGGTTGTCACACAGACATTGCCGAAGTCGGTGTCGTTGGTGGTGGAGGGGGTGGTACTGCCGTCGGCGATGGGGTCGCCGCTTGCATCGGTGAGGTCCATTTCCGGCAGGGCCGGCGCACAGGCCGCTTCCACGGCTGGCCGGTCGGCGCAGTTGGTCGCATTGCCGTAGATTTCAGCATAGTTGCTTGGCACAGCCAGGTAATCACAGATGGACTGCACCTCGCAGGTGGAGAGGTTGGGGTTGTCATATAAATAAAGGTAGCTTGGGTTAATATTTTCCAACCCCGTCAAACTTGTCAGGGAGGGGTTGGCGTTAATTTGAAGGCCCGACACCGAGGTAATCGCACCCAGTCCCGTTAAACTTGTCAGGGCGCTGTTGCCGGTAATATAAAGGGCTAATACCGAGGTGAGCGCATCCAATCCCGTCAAACTTGTCAGGGAGGTGTTGCCGCCAATAATAAGGACTCCCCCGACGGTGGTCAGTCCCGAAAGGCCATTGAGATTTGTTATGTCCATCTCAGCAATATAAAAGTTTCCGTTTACGGTGGTCAGTCCCGAAAGGCTATTGAGATTTGTTATGTCGCTTCCATAAATTGTAAGGCTCCCGTCGATAATGCTGCAGCCACTGTGGAAACCAAAGTAATCTAGATCATCCTGTGTGTAGAACGTAAAATCTCCACCACAGGTCTGCGCCGAGGCAAACTGGCCGTGGGTGGCCAACAAGAAAGTAAGCGATAGAAGGTAAATGTGTTTTTTCATGTCGTACATTTTTAAAAGTGAAAAAGGTTAGTGTTGTTTTCAAAAGCCGCTGTGCGGGCAGGTATTCACTTTAAACTTGTGAGTCTGTCCGCCCCGGTGCTTTTCTGTTTTTTGTCAATTTGTTTTTGGTTCTTTCGGGCATAGCACGGCCAGGGCATGGCCGGGGTCTTTACCTGCATCGGGAAGCAGGGCAAACCACCAATGTTTTTTAGTGGAAATTTTTAAATGCTGCCTGGGTCATTTTCTCTCTGGAAGACAAAGCAAAGGTGGGAAGTAGTGGCGGTAGAAATCGGTCAAATGTTTGTCGAAATCGGTCAAAATGAGCGTAATCCTCCGGGGTTTTTGAGGCCCCGGAGGATTACGCCACATGGAAAAGAAGGGCGGCAAAACCGTTGGGACCGCCGCCCTTCAAACCCATTTTTATCACTTCGCAATCACCAGTCGCTTGGTCAGCATTTCACCTTGTGAAACGACTGAAACTAGGTAGATGCCATTCTGGAAAACGGCATGTTTTAAGTCCAGTTGCTAAGGTTACTCCTTCACCACCTTTGCACTGCCCCATTCCCCATTGCCGAGGCCAACGAGCAGGGTGTACATGCCGCTGGGCAAGTGGGAGAGGTCAACCTGCTGGCTGCCCTTTTGCGACAGCACCAGCCTGCCGAGGCTGTCCACCACCTTGATGGCCTCGGGCTGGATGCCCTGTATCTCGACCATGCCGGAGGTTGGATTGGGGGCTACTACCACTTGCAGGCTGGAAAGGTCATGCACAGCGGAAGGCTGTCCCGATACCCAAATATTTTGCTGCGCAGTATTGGTGCAGCCGTTTGCAGCGGTATAGGTGTATTTGATTGTGTTATCAAGATTCACTGTCACGTTTCCGTTGAAGCTGAAGGTCATTCCATTTCCATCATCGTTGATTTCTGCGTATGGATCCGAATAAACGCCGCCAGCAGGTGTTCCTCCGCCATTGATGCCCATTTGCGGCATGGCCTGGGTCATGTAAAAGGTATCCATGGGCAGGTTGATGGTGACGGTGGGTGGTGCGACGACCGTGAGGGTGGAAGTGGCCGTTGAGCCATTGATGGCCGTGTAGGTGACGGTGTAGGTGCCGGGGCCGCCCGCTGCGGCCGGGTTGAAGGCAAAGGTTTCGCCGTTGCCATTGTTGGTCACGCCAGGGCCGGAGTAGCTGCCGCCGGTGGGGGAGGCGCCGCCAAGGTCGGTGGGCACGGCGTTTGCGCAGATATTCCCAATATTGGAAAAAGAAGGGTTGGCAATTGCAAGTTTGGATACTTTGCCGACTAATTCTTGTGAAAAATACATATCAATGCCGTCAAACACAGTTAATGATGGCTTTGAAAGCCCCGTGACTATTGCTTCAGGAGTAGGGTTTGTTTCAGTAATATCAATTCTCAGGATTCGAGTGCCATTAGCCTCTGAAATGTACAGGAAATTACCATTCAGGGTAAGACCATTGGGCCCACTAAGATTGCTGACTACTGTCACTGCCGTTGGATTTGGAACACCGAGGGTAAACTTCTTAACCCTTGTTCCAGATAATGATTCAGCAAAATACAGTTCATTGCCTTTGATTACCATTCCACCAACTTCGCAGCCAGAGATGACATCCGTTACTGTAGCAGGGTTGTTAATGTTTACTTTCTTAATTCCGCCTGCTCCCCACATGTAACTGATGTACAAATCATCTCCAGCCAACAACAAGCCTTCTGCTCCGGGGATATTTGATACAAAAACTTCTACCGTTGGGGTGGGCTGGGTTAAGTCTATCTTATATGTACTGCCGGAAGAAGCAGAGTTTACATACAAATCATTTCCATTTAGCAGCAAGCCAGTTGGATTGAAAATACCTGATACAAATGTTGTGGCAATAGGGTTCGTTTGTGATATGTCAATACTTGAAACTTTGTTGCCATAATACTCGCTTACGAATAAAGTGTTCCCACCTAATGCCACTCCTACTGGGTTGTCGAAACCTGAAGCAATATCAACGACTTGAGAAAAGCTGCTCATCGCCATCAAACAAAAAGCCATCAAAAAAGTAAATCTGTTTTTCATTGTAAAAATTTTAAAATAAAAAGTGAATGCCTACTCTTTCCAGGATTTTCGGCTAACTCCTTTTTGGTTTTTAGGCTACAAGCTCAGAGCTGCACATGGCCAATGACCCGCCCGTTCAGCGGCTGCACGGGGCGGTAGTTGTGGTTCAGCAACTTGGTAAAAGCCTCGATTTCGGCGGCGGTGGCCTGCACCTTGTTTTCCATCATTATCCACGTCACCGTTTCCGAGCAGGGGGGCGTGGTCAGGGAACCGGAGTAGGTGAAGTAGCTTTTGTTAGCGGGCAGCAGGTCGAAGGCGTTGTAGAGCAGGTCATCGTTCACGTAGGGGGGCTGGGTGATATCCGTGGGCAGGTGGTCAACAAACTGCGCCAAGAACGGGTTGGAGGCACCCTCCTCGAACATGACCCCGAGCACGATGTACTCGTTTTTCCAGACGTTGCGGCAGACCAGGTGAGCTTCGAGCGGGGCGTGGTTGCCACCCACCTGGTGCTCGCTTTTGGCGTGGAAGTGGAACTGGCCGAGGGTGTATTGGTTGTCCAGGCCGTTTTCCGTCACGCCGTAGGTGAGGAAAGTGCCGGGCTCCTGCTCGAACTCGATGGTGTGTCCCTTGTGGATGATTTTGGTCGTGGTAGCTTCAAGTTGATCCAACACAAGGTCGGGCAAACTCGTGTTCAGCACAGCATTGACAATGTTGATGGGGCTTTGATGATTCCCGGAACAGCCTGTGCCACAGCACACATCATTCCAGCAGGCAGGTCCGCCGAAGTCATCGTAGCCCCATTCGTTGTTGGTGTTAGCCTCGTGGCAGGGGTCTTCCACTTCGCAGTTTGGCCCGGAAAAGCCATCCGGGCAAAAGCACGTGCCATCGGCGCAGGTGCCGCCGTTCTCGCAGGTGACGGAGGCGCAGGGGTCGGTTGGGGTGTCATCGTCTTTGCAGGCGGGTACCAACAGTACCAAACTTAGGAGGGCGGTGAATACGAATAGGGAATGCTGTTTTTTCATGGTGCTAAAATTTAAAGTGGAAATGAAAAGCGCAGCGGTGGGCAGTTGACAGGATGTCCGCTGCCCGCCACTGCACTTTTCCGGGTTACATTTTCTCGATGAGCCAGGAAGCATCCTGCTTGAACAGCTCGGAGCCATTGCTGGTATGGACGAACATGGCAAATCCAGAATGGCGAAGGTAATGGTCCGCAAATTTTACAGATTGGAAAGATCGGAAATTTCGCTCCTTGGCGCCCGGTGCGGAGGTCAGCGGCGACACTGACTTGAACTTGGCGCCTTCCGGCACCTTGCCGCCAGAAGCTTTTTCCAGGTGCACTTCTTTGTTGTCACGGGCGGTGAGGTACATATCGGCACCAGCGTTCGTCACTTTGAATGCATAGATGTCGCCGCCAAGGTCTATGCTTTGAATTTCCATCCATTTGGCGCTGCTGCCCAACTTGGCTTGGCTCAGGATGCGCCCCCTGCTGTCGCCGTTGTTCAATGCAAACCAGTAGGCGTCTTTGTCGCTTTTCCCTTCGCCGACGGAATAGGCAAGCACCTTGAACTTGCTAGGCAGCTCAACCGATGCTGACGAATTGCAACCGGGGTCTTTTTCCACCCTTATGGATGAAGCCTTGTCGTTGAAATTCAATTTTATCAAGTCGGGCGTATTTTCTGTGACGACCAACTTCTTTCCCCCGCCGTTGTCATGCTCATAAAGGGTAACTTTCCAGCATTTGCTAACTTTCAACGAACTGATTGCATCGTTCCCAATTGTGAAAGATTGGTAATTGGTCAAACCAGCTTTCAGACTTTGACTTTTACCACCATAATTGGTGTGCTGAAATATGGTCACTGGGAATTCGTCGGCTTGTTCGGGCTCAATCTCCGTCCCGTTCACCTTGATATTGATGCCAGACAATGTGTTCCTATCTGCACAATCGTCGAACTGGACAATTACGATTCGATTGGAGCCATTGACTATTTTATCTTTCAGGTTAACGTTTCCTGTATTGTCCCTACTGTTGCTTATAATCAAATCTGATGCTGGGTCGAAAGTGCCGTTTTGGGATTTAGTATTGAAAATGTAAATCCTTGCGCCATCGTCGGCTTTGTCGTAAGACACATTGAACTTATCCACCTTCGTGTTGGCAGGTATGTTCACGGTAGTCTGGAAATAGGTAAAGTCTAATTGTTCCCTGCACCGAACTGTGGATGACCTATCAATGAACACATCGCCAACACTGTTTTTTGGTGCTGCTTTCCAACCATTGTCGTCTTGGGCGGGTATCTTGGCCTTTTCGTAGGCACTTGGATCACCATTACGGGGATTAGCGTGGCTGACGACGCCTTCCTTGCCCTCATGGATTTGCCAGGGGCTTACTGTGATTTGAGCCATTAAAACTGAATGGCCAAGGATGAGGGTGAAAATGAACATGAATGATTTAATCTCTTTCATTTCTTTAAGATTTAAAGTGCTTTTATTGCCTACTCTTTGCAGGATTTTCGGCATACTCCTTCGTAATTGGTTATTCTCATTTGGATATTTCAAAGCTTGGATTTGGGCATGAAAACCCATGAACCCATTAGTACAGGTTCGAGAAGGTTCGTTGGGTGCTGTCAGGCAAAAGTGGCAGACCGGCTATCCACTTAAAGCTTTAATAAGCATACCGGCCTACCCTTTTTGCGGTGCTGTTCTTTCGATTGGAGTGTAATGGTGGTGGTGGCCTCGTCCATGCAGTCCAGCATGGGAGGTGCAGGTTGGAAATGATTGTGCTCATCTTATTTTTCGCTTTAAAGTGGTTAGGCTATGCTTCATTTTCAGGTCTCGAACATTTTTCATGGAAGCGGCGGCAAGGTTGTTTTGCTGCTTTCATCTGCGTATGTTTAGCTAAAAATGAATTGCCGTTGTCTAATTCTTTCGCTGCAAAAGTGGGGGTATCCCAAGTGATGTTTTCCGTCAACTTGGTAGCATTTTCCGTCAAAATGAAAGGAAGGTAGAGGTGGTAGAATCCGTCAGTAGCAGATTATATCATTGAAAATCAAGCACTTAGAAAATCGGAAGGCAATTTCCCGAACCGCTGCTTGAAACTCCTTGAAAAAGAACGAAGGTCACTGTAGCCCGCTTTGTCGGCGACTTTGGAGATGGAATCGTAGCTGCGGTTTTCCAGCAAAAGACGGGCATGGTCGAGGCGTACTTCCTGCAAATACTGCACAGGTGACAGCCCGGTGAGCCGCTTCAACTGCCGCAGCAGCGTGGACTCGCTCATCGCAAATTCAAAAGCCAAAAAGGGGATGTTCAGCTTCTCATTGGCTATGTTTTTTTGGACGAAAGCTTCAAAGGATTCCAACCAGACACGGTCTGGTTCGGAGACGAAGGGGACATCTACTACCGCTTCTTCGGTGATTGGCAAGGTCGTATCAAGCTTAGCTGCTACAATGGCGGTTTGGCGGTTTTTGGAATTGGCCAGCAGGTTCTCGATGCGCACCAGCAGTTCCTCTTCATCGAAGGGCTTGGTTAGGTAGTCGTCCACCCCGATGCGGAGCGCCTTTAGGCGGTCGTCTTTTTCTGCCCGGGCCGTGAGCATGATGACGGGGATGTGGTGGGTGGTGTCGCTGGATTTCAGCTTTTCGAGGAGCTGATAGCCGTCCATGACGGGCATCATGAGGTCGGAGAGGATTAAATTGAGAATTGAGAATTGAGAATTGAGAATTTCAAGCGCCACCTGTCCATTTTCAGCGGTGAGGACGTTGTATTTTCCTTGTAAAATCAGTCGAATATAGCCTTGCAGGTCGGGGTTGTCCTCGACGACCAAAATAGTGGGACGGGCATCGCCGGCGGGCAATGCTGACGGGGTGTTTTCAGGGATGGCCAGGGGCTGGAGAACGGCCATGTTTTCCATGGGCACCGTTTCCTCCACCGTGCTGTCTGACAGTTCGACGGGGAAAATGACCCGGAACACCGAGCCTTTGCCCGATGCGGGGTCGGGGCTTTCTACTTCTATTTTTCCATTGAACATTTGGACGTACTCTTTGCAGAGGGCAAGGCCAATGCCGGTGCCGCCTTCGGCCGAAGCATCGGGGCGGTTGGTCTGGAAATAGCGGTCGAACACATGGGGGAGGTCGCTGGGGTGGATGCCCTTGCCGGTATCTGCCACGGCCAAATGGAGCTGGCCATCCGCCAGTTGGAGGGTTGCCTGGATTTGCCCCCCGGCCGGGGTGAACTTGAAAGCATTTGAAAGGAGGTTATAGACGATCTGCCAACATTTTTTCTTGTCCAAAAAGGCAACGGAACCTTTGTCCACTAAAATTTCATAACCAAATGCCAATCCATGCTGATGGCCCAGGGATTCGAATTGGGAAAAATATTGGTTGAAAAAATCGGCCACCCGGACAGGTTCTTGAACCAGTTCCATCTTTCCCGATTCCATTTTGCTCAAATCGAGAATTTCATTGACGAGCATCTGGAGGTTTTGGCCTCCCTTTTTGGCCAGCTCCAGTAATTGGAGATTTTCCCGATCCAAAGATTCTCTTTTCAGCAGGGTATTGATCGGGCCGAGTATCAAGGAAATTGGTGTGCGGAGTTCATGGCTCACATTTGCGAAGAAATGGGATTTGGCGGTGTCGAGGGATTTCAATTGTTGGGACTGAAGCTGTATGAGGCTGTTCTGTTCTGCCAGCTGGCGCATCCCCCTTCTAAACCTGACCAAACCGATGGCAAGCCCGGAAGCCAGCAGTAGGCCGAAGGCGATAATGACTAAGAGCATGTTTCTCCGTTGTTTTTCAAGCCGGATAAGCTTTTCCTGAGCAGCAATTTGTTGGGTCTTCTGTTCATCCTGGTAGCGGGCATAAACTTCCGCCACCTCCTCCGCCTGGTTCTCTTTAATTAATATTAATTGTTGCGAAAACCACTTTGTTGAATAAAGTAAGGAAGAGTCTATATGCCCCTTGACTTTGTAAAGGTTGGCCCTGCTTTCATAAGCACCTACCAAAGTGAAAATCCTGTCATGCCCTTTCTCTATTGCCTGGTAACAGGCTTGTATGGTCGAATCGTTGTAGAGGAATGCCTCTTGATATTTATATATCCGATTGTAGGCTTTTGCGATGATGTCATAGCTATAACTCAACCGGGTATAGTCTTCTATGCTTTTCGCTATTTCGACTGCTGCCATATAGTATTCCAATGCACTTGGGAAATCTTCCTCATAGTCGTGGGAATACATTCCTTTTAACATCAGCCATGAAAATTTCATGGTGGGGTCATCCGTAGTAGTCGTTGCACTCAAAGCCAGTTCAGCATAGTACAGCACGGAATCGGGATAGCCAAAATTTTGGTGCCAGAAAGCTTTCTGGATGGCATATTGAGATCCGAGGTTGTCCAACCGATGCTGTTTGATGGCTGCATTCGCCAGTTCCAGGTTTTCACCTGCGGCACTACTCCGGTACGTTTTTTCATGCAAACGGGCTTTTGCCAGGCAAGTCTTGGCAAATGTTTCCCATTGGCGGGCAGCTTCGCTTTTATCTTTTATATCGTTGAACAGGACAAGCGCATCTTTGTGCTGGTTACGCTGCTCCAAAGCCCGGCCTTTTTCCAATTGGGCCCGTAAACCAAAGGCTGAATCGGACAGGTCATTGGTTTCCAACTGGTCTAAAATGGTTTGGAGAATGACTAAAGCGGAATCGTTTTTATTGAAATTGACTAATTGGATGGCCTGCTGCAGCGATTGTTCTTGCTGGGTGGTAATTTTTGAAAAGGCGGACTGTGCAGCAAGGTCGGATTTAAAACCTGTCCCACAACATAACAGGACAATAAAAAATGCAATTCGGACCAACATGTCGCGGATGTATTTAGAAGGCATGTAGTTTTCTCAACTTAATTTTCATCATGAACCTAAAGATAATCATGATTTGGCAAATGAGAGGTCAAGGTAGCTAAATCTATTTGGCAAATGTTGTTCCGCATACTTAATCCAAGTTGCGGATGATGTTCCGTAGGAACAAAATCTTTGTAGTAGCTTCCCAAAAAGCGTAATTTCCCGTTCCATCGGAACGGTATTCCGGCAAAATGATACCGTTCCGATGGAACGGAGACCTGCTCGCTTACAATTTCTACAAAGATTCCTTCCCGATGGGACGCTATCCGCAACTTGAGTTACTTAGAAAGCCATTGTAAAAAGCAAAACTGAGCGGATTAGAAAATGTTTTGTTGCTGTTTTAATAATTTTGCGGTGCAAATAATACGAGCGCTGTAAAAGTCCAATGATCCGTTTTAGACAATGTTGATTGATTCAAATTCACACATGTATCCATTTAGGCCAAAATTTGCCAAAACATTAATCCTGTTATTCACAGCTCCCTCTTTTCTGCTGGCACCCATTCTTTTCTCTGCCTGTACTCCAAACCCTGGCCAAGGAAATGATAATCCTGAAAACAAGGACCTTGAAGTAAGTAAAAAAATGGAGGCTGTTACCGATGTTGATGGCCAGGTTTACAAAATCATAGAAATTGGCGACCAGGTGTGGATGGCAGAAAATTTAAGGAAAACAACATTTGAATGCGACAGCAATGTGCAAGTGAAGTTTACCAATGGCATCGAGCGGGGGCCCGGTGTCGCATTCTACGACGGCAAGCCACGCTATGCCTATTACCAGAATAATCCAAACTTGGGTTTCGGAGTAATTTATAGCTTCGGTGCATTGCAGCACTGCAAGCTTTGTCCGCCCGGCTTCAGGATTCCGACGAAAGCGGACTGGGAATTATTGGTCAGTGAACTCGGTGGAAAGTCAGTGGCAGGTATGGCATTGTTGCCAGGCGGCAAAAGCGGGTTCAAAGCTGAAATGGGAGGACGAATAGACGCTTACGGCTCTGGCATGGCCGGCAGTTACGGATTTTGGTGGAGTTCCGAACAAGGTTCGATACCATTAGGCAATTCGGAGGTCTATAATTTTGGAGTCACATCGAAGGGTATTGTTATAATCAGTAGCCAAGATTCCCGGGTGGGCATCTACGTAAGGTGCATCAAAGAATAAATAAGGGTTAAGTTCACGGTGCATCAAGCTCACCTCTTTTTTTAACAACAACCGAATTAGAATGGAATAACCTCTGGTGGAAAAAGAGGTTACTTTAAACAGCTTATCGTTGCCAAGGGTAACTGACAAATCTTGCGAATGGATTTTTCAATTCATACGGATTCTGAGGGACGGGCAAGCGGGTTTGTTTTCACGGAAAGTCAAGGTTGGACAGCGGTTGAGCGGTGATTTGCTTTTGATTTTGAATACCGATAGCGATTGAGGGCAATGGTAGAAAGTTGGAGGGAGACGGGAAGAAGGAATAAGCGGTGAAAGGCTGTTTTAGTGTTAAGCTATTTTGGTGTATTCAATGGGGGAAAATGCTACATTCGCTCGATTTGAAAAATTTGAAAATAGCTACTTAAATAGCAAGATGATACGACTTACCTACATCAGTTCCATTGGTAAACAAGCCACAGCGAAAGACATCCGGGCCATCGGTGCGGTTTCCGAGGAAAACAACGAACGAGACGGCCTGACCGGTGTCCTGCTTTGTTTCAGGGGCGTTTTTTACCAAATCATCGAGGGAGAAGAAGCGTCCTTGTACCGTTGTTTCGACCGAATTAAGGCGGACCCAAGGCACAGAGACCTCTTTGTTTTGAATGTCGAAAAAGACATCCCAGAGCGGATGTACACGCAATGGAAAATGAAAACGGTTTTCCTCGACAGTGAGGAGTACCCGTTGGTCATGCCTATCCGAAACCTCTTGGATTCATTGACCCAGACGCACCGAGTACTCAAGCAATATGCCCCCTACGAAGTCCTGGATGGGTTACAAAACGGCGAAGACCCTTTGGCCTGGGAATTCAAACGGGAAGAGCTTATTGTCTTATTTTCGGATATCATTTCCTTTACCGCCATCACCGAAAAAATCAACCTCGCCGAAATGCAGGAATTGCTGGGTGCTTATTTCGGCATCGCCTCAGAGGCAATTGTCAAATCAGGAGGAAGAATCGCCAAACTGACTGGCGACGGTTTCATGGCTTATTACCCGGCTTCACAAGCTGCCTCGGCGCTCCAGGCCTCACTGGAAATCATCCGGAAACTCAAAAAGCAACGGGAGACAACGGTCTCACCCTTCCTGAAACTGGCCTACTGTGGCATCGGTCTCTCGGCTGGAAGTGTGGTCATGGGCAACATCGGAGCTGACACCCGGCAGGATTACACCATCCTGGGCGATGTTGTCAACTCTGCCTCCCGCTTGGAATCTTATACCCGAGAGGCCGGTCATTCCATTTTGTTCGATGACCGATTCCGGAATTATTTGGAAAAATCGCCCACCATCATCCCCATCCTGCAATTGGGAGAGCAAACGCTCAAGGGCAAATCAAAAACGCTGACCGTTTACACGGTGGACAATGCGGACGTTCGGTTTGACCGGACGCCGGAAGAAATTACTCGTGAAATCAGGGAAATCTAGACTGTGTCCGGATTTTGGTGCGAGGGCTGCTGAAGAAATGTATCACATCGGTTGGTGATTTGCTTTTTAAAATGAAGTAGCAAGGCAGGAGCTTGGAAATTTGCCTTGAAACACTGACCGGGGTATTGGGCTGCAAAACCCCAATTCTTGCTACATTTACCACCCCACCCCAAAACTCAAAATTTGTAACCAATAACTCAAAACTCAAAACTATCATGCCCATCTGGGGAATAGACCTTGGCGGCACCAAAATCGAGTGCGCTGTCATCGAAAGCATTGAAACCAGAAACGTATTGCTCCGCAAACGGCTACCGACCGAGCAGGAGCATGGCTACCAGCATATCCTCCAGCAGATTAAAAAACTGGTGGAAACGGTGGCAGACGAGGTGGGTTTTCAGCCTGATAAAATCGGCTTCGCAACCCCCGGCACCCTCGACCCCAAGACGCAAACACTGAAGAATTCCAATACCGTCTGCCTGAACGGGATGCCGCTCAAGGCCGACTTGGAGTCCATCCTCGGTGTACCCTGCGAGCTGGCCAACGACGCCAACTGCTTCGCCCTCGCCGAGGCCAAATGGGGCGCTGCGCACGATGTCGCACCCAATGCCGAGGTGGTTTGGGGAATTATTTTGGGCACGGGCGTGGGCGGTGGTGTGGTCGTGAACGGCAAGGTGCTGAAAGGCAAGCACGGCATCGGCGGCGAGTGGGGTCACAGCTACCTCGACATGAGCGCATATTCTTGCTACTGTGGCAACCGGGGCTGCGTGGAGCAGGTGCTTTCGGGCCCAGCTCTCACCCGTTTTTACAACGAAAAAACGGGCCGGAACCTCACCCTGCCCGAAATCGTCGAGCGTTTTTACGAGGGAAACGACGATGCGGCGAAGGCCACCATGGAGCGCCTCGTGCATTTCTTCGGAAAAGGAGCTGCCAATGTGATGAACGTCATTGACCCCGATGTGGTGGTCATCGGCGGTGGGGTGGGGAACATTGACCTGCTTTACACAGCGGGCGTGGAAATGGTGAAAAAATTCATTTTCAACAGCGGGAAATGCGAGGCGATTTTCCTGAAACCCAAGCTGGGTGACAGCGCTGGGGTGTTCGGGGCGGCGCTGCTTTGTGCGTGATTTGAACATGATGAACGAAAAAATAGGGCGTTGCCCTATTCTAAGTTATAGCGCCCTTACAGGGCTACAAAAACAAAGTCCTGTAAGGGCGTAATATTCACAACATAGGGCAGCACCCTATGAAAAAACGAAAAATGAAAAGAAGAGACTTCCTGAAAAATGCCTCCGCATTCGCTGGCATCACCCTCTTGCCCTCCTCCGTATGGTCACTCACAAAAAACACCAAACTCCGCACGGCGCATATCGGTGTAGGCGGCATGGGCGCTTCCGACCTTGCGTCCATCGCCTCGCACGGCATGGTGGAGGTGACGGCGCTCTGCGACGTTGATTCAAATTATTTGGCGGCAGCCCAAAAACTGTTTCCCAACGCCAAAGTCTTCACGGACTACCGCAAGCTGTTTTCACAAATGGGCAAGGACATTGACGCCGTCATCGTCTCCACGCCCGACCATACCCATGCACCGGCGTCCATCATGGCGATGGAAATGAGCAAACCCGTTTATTGCCAGAAGCCGCTCACGCACCACGTTTTTGAGGCGAGAGCGATGCGCAAAATGGCGGAGGATAAAAAGCTGGTGACCCAAATGGGCATTCAAATCCACTCGTGGAAGGAGTACCGAGGCACGGCGCAGTTGATTCAGTCGGGCATCATTGGCAAGGTGCACACCGTGCGGGCTTGGTCGAACAAAAACTGGGGCTACGATGGCCCGGCACCGACGGGCAGCGACCCTGTTCCCTCAAATTTGGACTGGAACCTCTGGCTGGGAACTTCCCCGGAGCGCCCTTACAAGGACAAAGTCTATCACCCCGGCAATTGGCGGAAGCTGCTCGACTACGGCTGTGGCACCCTCGGTGACATGGGGGTGCACATATTCGACACGCCTTATACGGCGCTGGCATTGGACGTTCCAAAAACGATTTGTTGCGAATGCAGGAAGCCAAACGGGTTTTCGCACCCAGAACACAATGTGGTGACCTACAAATTCCCCGGCACCGAGTACACGGCGAAGACCCTGAAGTGGGTCTGGTACGATGGCAGGGATGCACCCAAAAACGACAAGGAACTGGCGATGCCCGCTGGGGAAAAATTGCCCGAACAAGGCTCCATGTTCATCGGGGAAAAAGGGCGGCTGCTACTGCCGCACATCGGCTACCCGAAGCTCATCATTGAGAACAAGTTTGAGAAATTCGACTTCCCGGTGCTGGAGGAAGTGGACCACTACCACCAGTTCGTGGATGCTTGTTTGGGAAAAACAGAAACCAGCGCACCGTTTTCCTACGCTTCCCGCCTGACAGAGTCCATCCTGCTGGGCGTGGTGGCGAACCGTTTTCCAGGGAAGAAATTGCATTGGGACAATGCGACCTCGAAGTTTTCAAAAGCGGAAGCCAACTTGCTGCTGGACATGAAATATCGGGTGTTTTAAGGCTGGAAAGAGAATCGTTGGCAAGATGCCATTTGGACAATATTTTCGAATGAGAATTGTTTGTCATTTCAAAAAATCCACTATCTTGCCATAGCTATTAACCTGATTTATAACACATGTAGCATGAAAAAACGAATTTTCACCTCACCTCACCTCACCTCACCTCACCTCACTAAATTTGGATGGGCGCTGATTCTCCTGCTGGCTGCTTTTGCCTCCTGCAAAAAATCGCCGGAAGAAGCGATGTTTAACCCAATACAGCGGCCATTATATGCTGGCGGCTTTGGTACAGGGCCTTCGAGTATTAACCTCAGTTACGATGTGGTCATCCAGAGGACCACAGCTTTCCAGAATGGGATTAACCAAAATTCGCCCGGCTGGAAAAAGCTGGAGGCCCTACCGGAAATCGAATCTTATTCCTTTCAGTTTAATGCGAGTAACGGCAGCTACTACATGCTGAAGGACAATATTGTTGTGCAGTCATTGATGAATGACAAGATACCCCTTGAGAAAGGGTAGCCAAAATGGAGGTCACAAACGGCAACTGTTCAACTTATGATTACCAGGACAACACAATCAGCAACGTGCCAATTGGCGACCTTGCCACTGATATTCTTCAGGAAGCACAAGGGCTGAGTAACCCCACTCCCGTCAACTTGGATTCTTTGAACGCACAAGGTGTTGCCTATTTGGTAAACGGAAACACCGTTACCATCTTCAACTTGATTTCACAAGGAGGCGACACGAACAGCAACCAGCTATTGAATAAGAGCACGGGGCTGCCCCTGTTGGTGATGTACTACGACGACAACGACATATCCAAGCTGACCATGATGGTAGCCCATCAGTACAATTTGTCCAATGCGCTTCAGTCCAGTACGTTTACCTATTTTGATTACTTGGACGATGGCGACGTGCGCAAGAATATGGAGCAATGGACTTATTCAAACTATTCCCTTAACATCCAATAAAAACTCAATAGCCATGAAAAATTTAACAAAATACTTTTTCCTATTGTTGGCTGCATTTACGCTTGCCGTTCAATTACCTGCCCAAAACAATTACCGTAGGGTTGACTGGTTGCATGGTTTTGGTGGCTTTGACAATACTAAATGGGCTGGCTATGCGACCCGTTTTGGCGGGCCAAGCGGCGACCGCCAAATGACGAGCACCATTACTTCCTATCAGGTAACGGGAAGTATCGACAATATAACAGACGGCATAAGCATCCCATCGAACCCTACCAATATTGGAATTGGCCATAGCCTCGGCGGTGTTGTATGCAGAAACTTCGAGGCTACTGGTGGCAATGAATTTGGGGGTGTTATTACCGTACACAGCCCCAACAAAGGTGCTTCCATAGCGACGGCAGTAAACAATGGGGCAGCAGCGGATTTTTTGACACATGTTGCTACAACAATAGTTGGAGCTGTTGATGCCGTCAATTTTGCAATGGCTCCAGAAATTTCTATAATTAACTTCTTGATAGGTGGGTTGAATGGCATCATCAATGGCATAAACTCTATATTTAGTGACATCTTTGGAGTTTTCGGCTCCGCATTTGGCTCAGTCATACCAAACATCAATGAGGTAGGCCCTTCTGCTGAAGACATAGAGAATCAAATTACCGGTGCGTTCGACATGATAAACAACCCTGATGTGCAAACGGTCATTGACGACCTGGACCCCACCAACAATTTTATCAGCAACCTGAATAATTCCAATGCTGTGCCCCGAATTGAGGTTCATGGATTTGAAACAAACCACGAACTCCTGCGATTGGGCTGTTCAAATCAAAGCAAAGTTTGGCTTTCCCCGCTGGCCTTGACGACATCACTCCCTGATAAATGCCTTGTTGACGAATTAAATGACTTAAATAACTCATTGGGTTGGGCAAATGCCTATATCATCACAAAGGCATCAATCAATACCCTTAGCATAATAAGGCTCAGGAGAGCAGCAAAACTATGGAAAGCAGCGGGTGATGTCCATGACGCTAGGCACTTGCTCGATGGAGGCTTGGAGGCCGGCTGGAATGACCTCCTCGGTACCCAATGGGAGACCGTAACAACCACTCATACGGAATTCTCACAACAGTGCCAGGCACAAATTAACCAATACAGCAGCGCCATCAATGGACTCATGCAGCAGTATTGGCAATGCCAGAATTCAGGTGGGTCCAACTGCAATTCTTATTTGGGTACGGCCAATACTATCCAATACCAGCTAAACCAACTACAATCGGACCCCGGCTGCTGGGTGACTGTCACTACTACCAACTACGTGCCCACGGACAACTCCAACGCCAAAAACGATGGATTCATCCTCGAATCGGAGATGACCACAGGGGCGTCAAACGTTCTTGGCACCTATCAGAATGTGGGAGTGAACCACATAGAGGTACTGAACCATCCAGAGACGTGGAAGAATTTTAACTTGATTTTTGATAGTCCTACATTTTTCAACACACCACTGCGGTAAATAATAACAAATAAAGGCGGGGATTCCCATGCCTTCATTTAAAATTGACTACAAAATGAATAGAGCATTTTTTTCATGCTTTGTGATAACATTACTAGGGTTCAATTGCAAGAAGGACGATGGCTTTGAAAAGAAGGATAAGTCAGGCATCATTGTTAACAAATCCTTTCTTTGGAAAAAGCCGCTGACTGCAAATCAATTTATCTGGTCAGGCTCCATTCAGCTTCCAATATTCGAGGACAAATATATTACAGCGACCCATTTTGAATCAAATGCCAAACTGGCTGCCTTGGACATTTTCACTGGTGAGACCAAATGGGAATGGAATGATTATTTGGGTAAAGATCAAGATACCATATTCTTAGACTTGCTAAAGCCTTACTATTATGGTAACATTTTGATTTTTCAAAAAGGCCCACGCTCATATTGCATTGATATGGCTAATGGCCAGACCGTTTGGAAAAGGTCGGATAACCAGTCATTTCAAACCTATCTAACCGGAACTAGACAAGAGTTCCTTGCAAGGGGCACGGAGGGACCCGACACGCTAGGGTATGAAATCGAATATGACTATATTGGAAATATCCATAATGGTGAAAAATATCCACTAAACTATCCTAGCTTCGAGCTGATAACTGATAACGATACACAAATCGCGATGCGTTCAACAGGAGGCAACCTGTTTGAAGCAAATGGGAAGCAGTACTTCTTGAGTACTTATGTAAAATTCGCCGACCATTGGATTGCGCTGCCGTTTTTGGCGCTCTATAACCGCACTGACAAAAAATGGGAGTATGCTGAAAAACAAATATTACCCCCGCATTTACGCAATGCTGCCTCAAATTTCCCCATCATCTCTGAAGATATTGTAATCACCAGCATCGGCAACCATATCTGCGCCAACGAGCTATGGACTGGCGACAGCATCTGGGCCTACGACTGTGGCGGCAACTTCGAATACGGCGGCTTCCTGGTGCATGATGGGCGCATCTATGCCATGGCAGAGGCCAATGCGCTCTACTGCTTCGACCTGTACACGGGGCAGGTCATCTGGAAGCAGGA
The DNA here is from genome assembly GCA_021739645.1 of Saprospiraceae bacterium. GTDB lineage: Bacteria > Bacteroidota > Bacteroidia > Chitinophagales > Saprospiraceae > UBA6168. Next base: position 21,139 of record JAIPBL010000006.1, read on the forward strand.
CTATGATGGCCTCGGCACCACCAGCCGGATGTCGCACCTGAACGGGGTGCTGTACTTCAGCAGCGGCGGCAGCGGCACCCTCATGGCCGTGGACATGGCCACTGGCAAAATCATCTGGAACCTCGAAAGCCCCGACGGGGGGAGCTACAAGGAGGTGTCCGTCTATCCCGGAAAGGATGGGAAGAAGCCGCTGATACTGACGGCTACTTATCAGAATGCGTACTGCTATGAGGCGGTGCGGTAACGAAATGGGGCGGGGCAGCTGGAAGATGCCCTGTCACGATTTTATCTCTCCAGTATAATCATTTTGCACTTGCACCAACTGCTTGATAGAAGCAGTCCCACCTTTTTGTCGCCATAATTGTGAACTTTCTCTGTATATGCCAAGCATCCAAACCAAGTTTGACCCTACTTTCCTAAATTCGCACTTTGTTCTAATCAACTCAACCTATTTTATTCATGAAAAAACTAAACTTTCACCCGTTGTTGGCCATTCTTGTAGGCTTGTTGCCAATTTTTGCGCAAGCTCAAACACCCAGCAAAACAGATAAAAAAATGAAGGTAGCCGAAAAGCAATCCATCCAGTTGACGGACAAAAAAGTCCAAGACCGGAAAACGACCAGCCCCAATGCTGTGTCGCCACGCCCCCTCACTTTTGACTATGAATCGGTGCCTGGCGACCCGCTCGGTGTCAAGATTTACACGCTGAAAAACGGCATGAAGCTCTACATGAGCATCAACGACGCCGAACCACGCATCCAAACAAACATGCCCGTGCGGGCCGGTTCCAAAAACGACCCTGCTGAAACGACGGGCCTTGCGCACTATCTGGAACACATGATGTTCAAGGGCACGCACAACATTGGGGCACTCGACTGGCCGACGGAAGAGCAGATGCTGGCTAAAATCTCTGCCCTCTACGAGCAGCACCGGATGGAAACGGACCCAGAGAAGCGCAAGGCGATTTATGCCCAAATTGACGAAACCTCAAACGCTGCTGCCAAGCTGGTGGCCGCCAACGAGTACGACAAAATGGTCAGCTCACTGGGCGCCCGTGGCACGAACGCCTACACGTGGGTCGAGCAGACGGTGTACGTCAACGACATTCCATCGAACGAGCTGGAGCGCTGGATGCAGTTGGAAAGTGAGCGTTTTCACGAAGTGGTGCTGCGCCTTTTCCACACGGAGTTGGAAGCCGTTTACGAAGAATTCAACATCAACCAGGATCGGGATTTTCGCAAGGTGAGCCAGGCCATCAACGAGGTGCTTTATCCGACACACCCATACGGCACGCAGACGACTATCGGCAAGGGCGAGCACCTCAAGAACCCATCCCACGTCAAAATCCACGAGTTTTTCGACACCTACTACAAGCCGAACAACATGGCCATCGTGCTTGCTGGCGACTTCAAGCCAGAGGAGGCAGTGCTGTATGCGGAGAAATACTTCGGCAGCTACCAGCCAGCGGCCATTCCACCGTTCAAGTACCAGCCACAGCCCGAACTGACACAAGTGGTGCGCAAAGAGGTACTCGGCCAAGAGGCCGCCTACGTGAACATCGCCTGGAAAGCTGGCGGGGCCAACTCCACCGACAACGATTATTTGACCATGATTTCACGGCTGCTGTACAATGGCCGGGCAGGGTTGATAGACCTCGATTTGCTCCAAAAACAACAGGTACTCGAAGCACGTGCCTCGCTCACGGGCATGGAGGATTTCTCCACTTTTCAGTTGTACGGCAAGCCCCGTGAGGGCCAGACGCTGGAAGATGTGGAGCAGTTGCTCGTTGCGGAGCTGGAAAAAATAAAGAATGGGCAATTCGACGAATGGCTGCTCAGTGCCAATATCAAGAACCTGAAACTCAGTGAGATACGTGCCAACGAAAGCAACAACGCCCGTGCCGGGCAAATGACTGACGCCTTTATTTTGGGAACAAAATGGGAGGACTACGTCAACCGCTACGCCCGCCTGGAGAAGCTGACGAAGGCAGACATCGTGCGCTGGGCCAACCAGCATTTCAAGAACAACTACGTGGTCGTGTACAAGCGCAACGGCGTGGACCCGAACGTTCCGAAGGTGGACAAGCCGAGCATCACGCCCGTGGCGGTGAACCGGGAGGCGAGTTCCACTTTTACCGAAAAATTCTTGGCGCAGGAGTCGCCGAGATTGGAGCCGCAGTTTTTGGACTACGAAAAAGAAATCCAGACGAAAAAACTGGCCAGCGGCATCGAGTTGGATTACATCAAAAACAAGAACAACCCAACTTTCATCCTCGACTACATCGTGGAGATGGGCAAAAACAGCGACAAGGAACTGGCCATGGCCATTAACTACCTGCCCTACCTCGGCACGGACAAGTACACCGCCGACCAGCTCAAGCAGGAGTTTTTCAAGCTGGGTGTTGACTTCTCGGTGAACGTGAGCGACGAGCGGGCCTACGTGACTTTGAGCGGATTGGACGAGTCGCTGGAGGAGGGCATCAAGCTCTTTGAGCACATCCTTGCCAACGTGAAGGGCGACCAAAAAGCACTGGAGGGCCTCGTGGCCGATGAACTGCTTCGCCGTGACAACGACAAGAAGAGCAAGGGCACGATTTTGCGCTCCGCAATGGCCAGCTACGCCCGTTATGGCAAGGAGTCGCCATTCACCAATAACCTGACGCCAGCTCAACTGAACGCACTGAAACCGGAGGCTTTGGTCGCCAAAATCAAGGGCATCACCAGCTACGACCACCGGGTGTTTTACTATGGTTCAAAAGAACAAAACCAAGCAGCGACGCTACTCGACAAGTACCACAAATCAGGCAAACTGAAGCCCGTGGTGCCTGCCCAAAAGTTCGAAGAAATGGCCACCAACGAGAACGAGGTCATCTTCGTGGACTTCCCGATGGTGCAGGCCGAAATCATGCTGGTGAGCAAAGGCACGGAAAAATTCAACCTCGACGAGTACCTGATGTCGGAGCTGTACAACACCTATTTTGGCTCCGGTTTGTCGAGCATCGTGTTCCAGGAAATCAGGGAGTCGAGGGCGCTGGCCTACTCCGCTAATGTCGGTTATGCCTCCCCATCAAAGGCGGACCAGGCGCACTACCTACGTGCCTACGTGGGCACCCAGGCCGACAAAATGCCGGACGCCATCAAGGCCATGCAGGAAATCATCGAGGACATGCCCGTGTCGGACAAGCAGATTGCCCAGGCCATCGAGAGCATCGAAAAGAAAATCGAGACCAGCCGCATCACCAAGGACGGCATCTACTGGAACTACCGCCTGGCCAAGGACCGTGGCTTCGACCGGGACATCCGCAAGGACGTGTACGACCGCATGCAAATCGCCACGCCGGAAGACCTCAAAGCGTTCTAACAGCAGCACGTGAAGGGCCGGAAATATACCTACCTCGTGCTGGGCAGCAAGAACAGTGTGGACATGGAATACCTCAAAAGCATCGGCAAGGTGACGGAACTGAGCCTGGATGAGGTGTTCGGGGAGGAGAAGGTTTCTAAGCCATAGTTGGCAGTTCGACAGGGGGCAGTTGGCAGTCGGGGGCTGCGAACTGCCCCCTGTCCATATTCATGGACTATTGGACGCTTTCGTCAGTTACAAACTGACCATTACTGGGAGTTTTCTTCGTAAAAAAGCTTGTTCTTCAGCTCTCCTTTCTTTTCCAAACTCCCAAAAACAAAAGCGAGAGCAGCGCCACCAACCCAGCGGGTGCGGCATACGAAATTACATTTGCCCGGGAAACTTCAGCTTCGGAAAGCTCATTGAAAGAATTCTCCTCCACCTCCAAATCGACCAGGTGCCCGTTGGCGTCGTTCAGGATAAACTGCTTTTATGCAAACCCTTTTTTCAAAACAATCAATGCGCTCTGGTTGCGACTGATGTCTTTGAAACTGCTGTTTTTCACGGAGATTTCACTGAAATTTTCGGGAACGCCAGCCAACTCAAACACCACGCTCGTCTCGTGCCCGAGCTGCACGTGGGCATTTTCCAAAAGGAGTACCCCCTTCCCTTGATACGAATGCTGAGGTTATTCTTCAAATGCTCAACGGCCATCTGCTCAAATGCTTCCGGCGTTTTGTATTCGTCAAAATGGGTTCTTACCTCATGCTGAAATGCGGTGAGGGACGCCCTGACTTGCAGCTGCGACAAGGGAACGGGAGGCTTTTCAATTCACCTGCCTGAACTTATTCGGCGACATCCCCACCTTCTTTTTGAACAGATTGCCGAAATACTGGGGGTATTCAAATCCCAAATCATAAGAAATTTCATTCACGGAAGCATTGGAAGTCAATAGCAGGTTTTTTGCCTTTTCGATGAGGTGATAATGGATGTGCTCCTGCGTGTTTTTTCCGGTTTCTTTTTTCAATAAATCGCTCAGGTAATTGGGTGACAGGTTCACCTGTTCCGCACAATATTTTACCGAAGGGATTCCCTGTTGGAGGGATTGGTCTGAATTGAAATATGCCAGCAACAGTTCTTCGATTTTTTCAACGACACCCTGCTGGTGGCTGCTGCGGGTATAAAATTGGCGGTCGTAAAAACGGTTGCAGTAGTTCAACAGCAGTTCCATGTTGGAGACGATGACGGTCTGGCTATGCTTGTCTATATTTTGCCGGTACTCCTGTTCAATGGCTGCCACGCAGCGGTTGACGGTGTTTTTTTCATCTTCCGATAAATGCAGCGCTTCATGGAAGGCATAAGAAAAGAAGGTGTAGGATTTAATCTTACTGCCCAGTTCTGATTTCTGAAGTAAGTCTGGATGGAAATAAAGTGCCCAACCATTTTCATTCGCCCCGGCAGGTTGGGCGGTTGGTGCAATCACTTGTCCTGGCGAAGTAAATATCAAAGTACCTTCTTCAAAGTCATAGTAGTTGCGTCCATATTGGAGGTCGCAATTTTCGTATTTCATGGAAATCATGTAGAAATCCCAGAGGTACTTTTTGTTGAATAAATCCGCTGTCAAATTGACATCCTTCGTATAGACCAATGAAATAGCGGGGTGCTTGGGCTTGCCGATTCCCAGCGTCCGGTGCAGTTCGCTGATGGATTTTACTTTGATGAATTCGCTCATTTTGTTGCTGAATATGAAAATTGAATCTACGGGTTAATTACAAATCAAACCCCTAATTTCTTTCCTGTTTTTCTACTAATTCCAATTGCTTATTGTAAGCATCGATTCGGGCATGGGCTGTGCCGTCAATCAATAATATGACTACCAACATTGCAATAGTTGTAATCATGCTTGCCCGCCAAATTGGTTTGTCTATGAATACTATGACAAGGGCACAGGCAGCAATAATTAGTGGAATTGCTTTAAAAACAATGGTTTGATATTCTTTTAAAGTAGCTTCGGCACGTGCGAGTTCTGATTCGACAAAAGCTGATGCATCCCGCTCGTAAGCGGCAGGAAAATTGGCGAGTCTTGATTTATTGGTGAAGAATAACCCAAATCCAATTATCATCAATAAAACACCTGCGACCAGCGTAGGGATGATGTATGCTTTTGCCATTTCGGTTTTCCCCAATTGCCAAAAGCCGATGCTCGCCAATACAAACAGCCCTCCGAAAAGAATGAAAAATGGCGTTGAAAAAAGTTCGGCTTTTGCCCAATCGGTTGCTGCTTTTAATATTTCCATGTCTTTTTATTTTAAAGATTTATGACTCAAAAATTCCACTTAACACCAGTCGCTTCTTCTGAAACAGTCCACAACTTCCCGGCAACAGCCTTATCTTTTGCGTGTGGTTCTAATTTATGTGCTCCAACAGGACCAATCCAGTTACTTCTGCCGGTAGGTCCATAAAAAGCTTTTTGGTCCAAGTCTTTTTCAGTAGCGCACATCAATTGAGGATATGCACCTTTTTCAGCAGACTGTGTCAATGGCGACAGTTTCATCAGACCAAAAATAATCCTCATCATTAAACTTCCACTTGTAGCGATGAGTGATGTTCTCGATGAACCCGGGTGACAAGCATACGCTTTAACATCCGTTTTGCCAGCTTTTTCCAGTCTGTCCTGTAATTCATAAACAGACATAATCTGTGCGAGTTTGCTTTGGCTGTAAGCGTCATTGGGCGTGTAATCTTTATCCCAGTTCATATCGTCAAACTTAATGGTTTTAATTCCCATATCATAACCCATACTGCCTACCGTTACAATTCGCCCTTTGGATTTTTCAATGAGCGGAAAGAGCAAGCCTTGTAGGGTGAAATGACCGTAATGGTTCACCCCAAGCTGACTTTCAAAGCCATCAACGGTAAGTTTCTGCTTGGGGACTTGTGCAATAGCAGCGTTACATAGCAATGCATCGATACGTTTCACTTTCTCAAGCACCTCCGCTGCCGCTGCTCTTACAGAAGCCTGTTCTGCCAAATCCATGAGGATAAATGACACGTCGATATCATTACCGAGTTCTTTTTTCAAAGTCGCAATGACCTCTTCTGTTTTTTTAGCACTACGGTTCAACATCACCACTTTTGCACCCTTGGACAGCAATATCCGCGCTGCTTCATACCCTGTCCCGCTTGTCGTTCCCGTTATGACGTATGTTTTACCGCTTAAATTTCCCAATCTGTCGGGAGTCCATCCTTGTTTGCCAAATTCTTTCGTATTCATCTATAATTTTTTTGAATGATTTAATGCCACAAAGGTGGAGGCATTTCAGACGGGACTTTTAAAGTAATTACGGATTGTCTAATGGTTTTTACGGATTCGCTTCCGGTTGCGGGAAATTTCAACATACACTCCTTTTCAACAACCGGTACTCCCCCTCTTTTTTAAAATCCCGGATGGACATGCCCGTGTACCGCTTGAACGTCTTCGACAGGTGGCTGACGTCGGTGAAACTCAGCTCCTGGGCAATTTCGGTGAGGGTGTAGTCGGAGTTGAGCAGGCGGATTTCCACCAGTTTCAGTTTGGCTTTGAGGATGTAGTCGGTGAGGGACATGTTCAGGTTTTTGCGGAAAAACTCGCTCAGGTAAGTCGGCGACAGATGGAAGGTCTTGGCCAGATGGTCCACTTTCAGCAGTGGAGGCTCAGCGATATTTTCATTGATGTAACCAAGCAGTTTGGTAACCCGGTCATCGCTCCCCGCCGACATTTCCACTTCGTAAAATGCACTCCGCTTGATGTTGCGCAGCAGGATTTCCAGAATGCCCGTCATCAGGCTTTTAATCAACGCATCGGAGCCGGGGCTGTAGTTGCTGTTTTCCTGCAAAATCAAGTCAACCAGTTCAAGCAAGTCTAGCGCAGCGTGACTTGCGGTCGTCTCACACTACCCGCTCCTTCCAAGCCTCCGGGTTCCTCCCACCATGCAGCACAGCAATAATCACGATACGTTGTTGCGGTTCGTCAAAAAGGTAATAAACCAAGTAGGGAAATTTCTTTAGTGGGGCGATGCGGACGGAACGGTATCGCTCGGCAAAGAGCATTGGTTGTTCCCGAATCAAGGAGATGGTATCGGTTAAGGCGTTACGGAAGCGCTTTCCAAGCCCTGCTTGTTGTTCGTTGTACCACGCAATCGTTTCGATGATGTCGAGACGGGCTTCAGGTAGTATTTTAGCGGTCAAGCTCATTGCATCTTCTCCAGTTCCGTTTGAAACTCATCCCAATCTTGCATGTTATCAGGATTTGCGTCCAAGGCTGCGAGCCTTTCGTCAATGATAGATTTGTGAGCGGCAGACATGCCTTCCTCGCTAGTTTTTACCACCTTTACAAAGCTGAAATTCTTGATGAGTTCAAGAAAAAAGGCTAGTTTCGATTCTTGTATATCCAATGTAATTTTCATGATGCACTGATTTTGACGGAAACAAAGTTAGGTAGAATTTTGCCACAAAGCGAACCCCTTTTTTTGCTGATATTTGCCCCCAATGGTCACCATCTACTTTGATGAGTACGACATTTTATAGTCAATCAACTTGCCATGAAAAAACGAACACCCACCGACAGCATCACCATCCTCGACTGGATGAAGAACAAGCCCTATACAGTATCCCATGACAAATACGATATCCCCTACCTCAAGCTATGCCGAGGGGTTTTTGATATTTTGAGCCAACAGAAGGCCTGGTTTGACGAGGGAAAGGTGGACCGGGAATTGCGGAAGGAACTCGCCTGCATGTTGGTGTCCTATTTTGAGGATTTCATCAGTGAAATCGGCATTTGGAAGGCATTCATTGAGCGGAACAAAGAACTCCACGGCTATTACCTGCCTTTTTATGACTTGTCTGAATATGACCCAGAATACCTCAATGTGGAGGACTTCGCCTACCTGATTTGGCACTTCATGACCAAATGCCTCGACACTCGCATTTATGCCCCCGACCATCCTTATGCCTGGGATTTGGCAGTGGATATTTACGAACTCCTCGAACCGGAAATCGAAAAAGTATATGCCACCGATTTTTACGAAGATTATTTCACGGTTCAGGATGGGTTCGACTTGTTTGAATTCAAAGAAAAGCTGGATTGGTTCAGCACCAAATCATACCTGATGGGCTGGGAAAAGGGCAAGGATTTTAAAGTGGAGCTGCAAGAATTGGTTGACTCAGATGGGTTCGACCCAAGCTCCGAGTTAGCACCAATATTGGTTTACGCACTTCGTGACGATTTTATGTATGCCAAACGCTGCTCATTTGCCGCCATGAACGCCCCGGAATGGTTCTCAAGGGTGGCCCGTTGCAGCGATAACAAAAGGTTGGAAATCAACAACTTGCAGTTTCGGCATTTGGGAGAATATTTGTTTGAAGGGGAAGAATCCCTGCACTTCAGCTTTACTCATTTGTCCACTAACCGTTCATATCGGGTCTTGAAAGATTCTATCAAAAATAAAAAAAACATAGGCAGGGTCGGGAAGACCTGCTACCACATGACCCTGGTTCAGTGGGATGGCGAATGGCTGATGACGGGTACGATGTCGGGCTGGGACATGGGGCCGGACGAAATCGAAAAGGCGAAACTCGAACATGTGGCAACCCCATGGATATATACCAATGCAAAACTCCAGCACATGCGGGAGACCACTGATTTGATGTACAAATCATTCGTCGAATTCTTTGGAAGCCCGTTGGCATTGTTCAACAACCATAAGGAAATGGAACAAGGCTCCAAGGATTATTTCAACTTTTACAACCGCCAGCTTGGCAGCACGGATGAGGAGTTTGAACAGCGCCAGAAAGAATACCAGCGCAGGGTTGGCAATACCAAATCAATGGATTTTTCCGATTTGCCCAAGGGCAACCACAGCTACGGGATGCTCTTTGTCGAGGGCATTGGCATCATCTCGCTGATGGAATTGCAGGATACTTTGATCTACCTTAAAAAAGCGAACCCAACCAAAGAGGAGGAAGTTGATTTGTTTTACGACCTCATCGCCAATTATGAGCCAGTTGTCGCCGAGTATTTGCTCCAAAATTTCGGGAACAAAAATTTCAAGCACCCAGTAGCACTCTCCAAAATTGACTTGTGGCGGGACAGGCATTTCTATTGGCGGTTCTTTCACCCACAAGGACATGGGCCGAAATACCCGCTGATGACGGAGGTGGATATGGGGTGAGCTAAGCAAAAAACACCTCCTGGAACATCTCCTCCACCGCTGACACTTCCTCATCCGTCAGCTCCAAAAATTCCTTTTGCCTTGAACGCACGGAGAGCTTGCCCTTGCCCTGTTGCAGGAAGCGCAGCAGCAGGTCAACCTGTTTGTCCGGTATGGAAAAACGGTTGTCAATCAGCGCTTTGAAGCGGTCATATTTCATCAGGTAGTCCATCTCAGCAGGCAGGAGTTCGAGTGCAGTTTGCCGAACGCAGTCGTACAGGAACTCCGCATATTTGGTAGCATCGAAATAACGATAAAGGTCAATGGTCGGGTTCAGCACCTCCACATTGTGGTCAGCGGTTTCCTTCCAGGTAATCAAGGGTAAACGGGGCTTGGAATATCCTTCCAACACCGTTCGGTATCCATTCATTTGCTGCAAAATAGTGGCTGAAATCGGGAAGATTATGCCCTTCGGCGTGAAGCCCTTTCGCCCCAGCACATGGTGGATGAGGTAACGGTGGATACGCCCATTGCCGTCCACAAACGGGTGGATGTTGACGAAGCCAAAAGCAATTATGGCAGCGGCCAGCACCGGGTCGTACTCGGAGGCAGACAATCGTTGGTATGCTGCAATGAGGCTATTCATTAAATCCTCTAAATCCTGCCATTTTGCGCTGATATGATCGGGCATTGGCGACCCCGTGGCACGGTCATGCTCGCCCACGAAACCACCCTGTTGGCGCCAACCCATTTTCACAAAACGGTTGTTCTCAATCACGATTTCTTGCAGCCGCAGGAGGTCTTCCTTCGTCAATTCCCTCAATCCGGCCTCACCAATGGCGCTGCTCCAGCGTAGCGCCCGATTCAGCAGCGGCGTTTCTCCTTCGATGGCGTAGGAAGCCTTGGAATCCTTCAATAAAAGGAAAGCCGAAGCCCTCGAAAGCAAGTCTTTTTGGTCGCCACTGAGCCAAGGGTAAAGCTTCCACCCTGTGCTTTCAGCGATAAAGTTATCCAGTTTCTCTGTGCGCCGAATGATGGAGCAAAATCCCTGGACGCCGGGTAAGTTGTTCCTGATGCGTTGGCGGCGAGCGATTTCAATCGGGCCAGGGTACTGCAAATCGGGGTTCAGCAGGTCAACATAGTTGCCGATACTCAGGTCTGGCAGGTCGAGTGTGTCCTCCAAAAGCCATTCGTACAGGAACCAGAGTCGGCGGCTGTATTGTCCCGTGGGCTCCCGCTGCACGAGTTGTTCGATTTCTTTTTTTCCAACTTTTTCAAAGACCGTTTTCAGAACATGCAGCTCCACACCCTCATATTTTAGGGCAAAGGTCAGGTGTCCGGCCAAGTCGTCGGATGGTGCATGGCGAGGGGTGAGTACGTTCCAATCATCCGTTGCGTAGCGCCTGTGTTTTTTGCTGATGATGGACAAACGGTCAGGCAGTGGCACAGCCAGTCTAAGTCGCTCGATGATTGCGCCGTATCCAACCAACAAACCCTCCTCTGGCGGTTTTCGGCCATGAAAAGTGGTTATGTTTTGTGAAAAATGATTATTTTTCATTATTTTTTGTGAAAAATGATTTCACAAATATAGAAGGAAAACTCTGTTGATTCATAGATATTTGCCTTTGTAAAAATTGGCAAGGGGCATTGTCTTTTTCCTTTCCACTTTTTCCTTTTTCCTTTTACTAAATGGACACCATCACCGGTCATATCGAACGCATCACTTTCCAGAACGCTGACAACGGCTGGACGGTGGCCCGCTTGCAGGAGCCGGGCAAGAACGACCTGACCACCGTCGTCGGGACGATGACTTCGGTGCAGGTGGGCGAGTCGCTGCGCTGTGAGGGAAGCTGGAAAAACGACCCAAACTTCGGCTTCCAGTTCGTGGTGCAGACCTACGAGGTGACGCAGCCCGCTACGATTCGGGGCATCCAGAAGTACCTGGCCAGCGGCATGATAAAGGGCATCGGCGACCATTTTGCGGAGCAAATCGTGCTGCGCTACGGCGAGCAGACGCTGGACGTGATTGACCAGACGCCAGATTTGCTGATGGAAATTGACGGCATCGGGCCGAAGCGCTTCGCAAAAATCACGGCAGGATGGGCGGAGCAAAAGGCCATCCGGGAGGTGATGTCCTTCCTAATGCAGTACGGAATCAGCCCGACCTACGCCCAGAAAGTCTTCAAAACCTACGGTGAGGAAAGCATCGCTGTGCTGCAAGAAAACCCCTACCGACTCGCACGTGACATCTGGGGCATTGGCTTCAAGACGGCCGACAAGACGGCTCAAAAACTCGGTATCGGGAAGGAGAGCGACATCCGCATTGATGCCGGGGTGGAGTACGTGCTGAACGACCTGAGCAACGACGGCCACACCTGCTACCCCGTGGACAAGTTCCTCGAAAAGGCGCAGCAACTGCTGGAAGTGGAGGCCAACCAAGTGGCCGCCCGCCTCGCCGCCATCGAGCAGGAGGAGCGTATCGTGACGGCGCCGCTGCCCATTGAGGGGACGCTGACGGCTTGCGTCTGGCTCAAGGTTTTCCATGTCTGCGAGCAGGGAATCGGTGCAGAACTGCGCAGGCTGCAAGGGGGTAGTTCCTCGTTGCGGAGCGTAAAAACCAAGGAAGCGCTGGTCTGGGCGGAGCAAAAACTGAACATCCAATTGGCTGACAACCAGCGCATTGCGGTAGCGAAAAGCCTGACCGAGAAAGTGCATATCATCACTGGCGGCCCCGGCACGGGCAAGAGCACCATCACGAAGGTTATCCTGCTGGTGAGCCACCAATTGACGCAAAAAATCATGCTGGCTGCGCCAACGGGCCGTGCCGCCAAGCGGATGGCCGAAATCACGGGCATGAAAGCGAGCACCATCCACACACTGCTCGAATTTGACTTCAACATTAACGGCTTCAAGCGCAACCGGGAAAACCCGCTCGACTGCGACCTGCTCATCGTGGACGAGGCGAGCATGATTGATACGGTGCTGATGTTCAACCTACTGAAAGCCGTGCCGACCTCGGCGAGGCTGGTGCTGGTCGGCGATGTGGACCAATTGCCGAGCGTGGGGGCGGGCAGCGTGCTACAGGATTTGATTTTGAGTGAAAAAATCCCGACCACCCGCCTGACCGAGATTTTCCGGCAGGCGCAGTCCTCGAAAATCATCACCAACGCCCACCGCATCAACGCCGGGCAGTTCCCCGACCTGAGCAACGACAAGGGCGGCGACTTTTTTTTCATGGAGGAAGAAGACCCCGACAAGCTCACCGACCTCATCGTGAACCTCGTGGACAGCCGCCTGCCCAAGGCTTACGGCTTCGATTCCTTCGACGATATTCAGGTGCTGGCCCCCATGAACCGGGGCATCATCGGCAACCGAAACCTGAACGATGTTTTGCAGAAAAAACTGAATCCCAGCTACGACCCGCTGGTGCGGATGGGCCGCAGCTTCCACGACGACGACAAGGTGATGCAAATCAAGAACAACTACGACAAGGATGTGTATAACGGCGACGTGGGCCGCATCAAGAAGATTGATAAAACGGAGCAAGAGGTGGTCGTCCTATTTGATGGTCGGGAAGTCTTCTACGACTTCACCGAACTGGACGAACTGACGCTGGCCTACGCCGTAAGCATCCACAAGTACCAGGGCAGCGAGTGCCCCTGCGTGGTGATGCCGCTGGTGATGGGCCATTACATGATGCTCTACCGCAACCTGATTTACACGGGCATCACGAGGGGCAAACGGCTGGTGGTGCTGGTCGGCTCGAAAAAGGCGATTGCGATGGCGGTGAAGAATGACAAGGCGGTGAAGCGGTTTACGGGGTTGGGGGAGGTGATGAAAAAATGAGCCCATTTTTTATCTTTGCTTACCCATTCCTTCTATGTTTTCCACTCACAAACCTTTCTCTTATCAAACCCGACATGAGCCAAAATCAAAATCAATCCCAATGCGGCAACATTTGAACAAAAATATAAGCATAAAACCCCGGCTATGGCTATAAAACTAATTGATAAGCCCCTGACTATCAGAGAGCTATTGTTATGGAGACCACAAATATTTCCATAACTTAATCGTTCAGCACCTAAATTTGGGATTATCTGGAAAATCGCCTTCCCAACCTGTCAAAATCCAACACCATGTTCAAACTCCCTTGCCTCACCCTGTTCTTGTTTTTTTCGTTTTGTTCAAATGCCCAAAGATCCCCTGTCCCCAACACCCCCGCCAACGGCTCGGCTTGGGAGTATTTCGGCCCGGACACGCCACCCGCACCGGGCGCGGGCGTGAACTATGGAAGCACGGGCACGGGCGCACAGGTTCGGGTCAAGTTTTTTGACAACAAAGCAATCAATCCCAACGAACTTTACGCCGCCACACCCACGGGCGGCCTCTTCCGTACCCGAAACGTACTCGACTCGGTGCCCATTTGGGAGAACATTACGGATAGCACCCGACTGCCCGTGCAGGGTGTCCGGGACTTTGAGTTTGCCGCAGGCGACTCCAACACCATCTACATCGGCACGGGCATCCGCTACCCCCTCGACTTCAGCCGCCTGTACAGCATCGGTCTGCTGAAAACCACGGACGGCGGGCGCACCTGGCAAGAGACGGGGCTGCAATTCACGCCGCCCGGCGGATCCTCTAACGTAGTGCAGGACATTCTCACGCACCCCATCAGCCCCGATACCGTCCACGTTGTATGTGGCAAGGACTACTACCGCTCCGACGATGCGGGCGCCAATTTTACCCTAAAAACAACAAACCCCTACCCCTGCCCCGCTGGCTGGGAGGGTGCTTTTCGGGCGCTGGTGAACAAACCCGGTAGCCCGCAGATGCTGTACCTGACCGCCGACGCTGGGTATTTTTTTATCTCAAAAAACAGTGGTGAAACCTGGGAGGAAGTGGCCATCGACAGCACGCTCGGCGTCACGGAACCGGTGATGCGGATTGACATTGCCACCTCGGAGCGCAACCCCGACTTGATTTACCTTGGTTGCTCCGCAAAAAGAAGCGAATTCATCCTGCGTTCCTTGGATGCTGGCGCAAGCTGGGAACTTGTTTTGAAAAGAAACCTGGGCAGCAGCTACGAGAAGCATGTGTTCGCCATTTCCGCCAACGATGACAACACGCTCTACGTGGGCGGACTTTATGTTTACGAAGTGAAAATCACATCGGATGACAAAGAAATCAAGGCCGTCGCCAAGCAGATGACCGACAACAGCGTCCACCTCGACCATCGGGAACTTTGCGTGGTGAGTGACGGCCATGGCAACGACATCATTTACTCCGCCAACGACGGGGGCCTTTACCGGGCAGTTTTTAATGGTAAAAAATGGCAGTGGACGGACGTATCGGGCAGGGGGTTCAACAACATGCAGTTTTACGGTATCGCTGTGGCCGAGGATTATTCGTTCGTGGCGGGCGGCACCCAAGACCTCGGCACGATGTTCATTTATCCCGATGGCACGGGCCTCAAGCCCAACCTCGGCGGCGACGGCTCGGACTGTGCCATAGACCCCTACAACCCCGCCAATATTTTCAGCATCACCTGGGCGCTGGGGCCGCCGACCATCTTCCGCAGTACGGACAACGGTGGCAAATGGACCCGCTGGAACAAGGGCATCGTGAACAACGGCGACCGATACTACCATCCCTTGTTTTTTCATGAAAATGGCTCACTTTTCATGGGCTCCACCAAAGTTCACTACCTGCCGCATGGGGCGGACACCTGGCGGCAGGTCGGCGACATCAACCTGCCGACAAAAGACCCTTGGCGGGTAACCGAAATGGCGGCGACGAGCGACCCAAACGTCATTTATGCCTATGGCGACCAGCTTTACCGAACCGACAATGCCCTTGCCGACTCGGCGGCCACCTGGATTCCATTGGGAAAAAACATGGGCGATGCGGTGGTGTTCAAGCACGGTGGGAGCAGCATTCAGGCGGTGGCCAGCGACCCGGAGGACACCCGAAGGGTCTGGGTCAGTTTCAGGAATTTCAACAACCGTTTCAAAGTATATTTTTCAGGCGATGGGGGAGCAACTTGGGTCAGCGTGGGCAAGGGGTTGCCATTGTACCCCGTGACTGCGCTTTTGGCGCAGGCTGGCACGGACGATGTTTTGTACGCCAGCACGGACGTCGGGGTTTTTGTCAACTTCAACGCCAGCAACCCCAAATCGGAGTGGCAGCCGTTCAATAGCGGGCTACCGGTTTGCATCATCGCCGATTTGGAGGTCAATTATTGTGAGGGCAAACTGGTGGCCGGAACCCATGCCCGAGGCATTTGGGCATCGCCGCTGGCCGTCTCTTCCGTGTTCAACGACATTGAGGTAAGCAGCGATACAACTTGGAACTTTCGGCTGCTGCGCTCCAATGTGGTGGTGAAAAGCGGCACGACGCTGACGCTGCGGGGCGAGGTTCGTATTGCCGACGGCAAAAAAATAAAGGTGGAAAAGCAAGCGAATCTCGTGCTGGATGGGGCACATTTGTCCGACCTTTGCGGAAGGCCCTGGGGTGGCCTCGAAACGGAGGCTGGCACGAACGGTTTTCTCGGCTTGTTTTTTGGGAAAGCTGCGGGGAAGGTCGTGCAGCTTAATGGGGCGACGGTGGAGGGAGGTATGAGGTGAGGGCATTTTGATGCTAGACAAAATTTTAACGATAAAAATATTTGTAAAACAATGAAGACGAAATTTTTGCTTATTTTTTTGACACTTGCCACTTGGGCGCAGGCACAGCACAGCTACCTCAACGACCGCCGTTTTTTCACCCCGGATGAGCTGATTGGCTACGACTTCAAGCCGTCGATGAAGGAGGTGCCAAACGAGCGGCAGGAAGAGCTGACGCCTGGTCAGTACAGCTTCGGCATCACCCACACAAACCTGTACGTGAAGGGAGAGGGGCTGGAGGGCGTTTACAACATCAACAACATGCAGCCAGAGGATTTTGGCTTCAAACTAACGCTGATGAACGCCCGTGATGCCCGTTTGCAGGGGCACCTGAAGGTGATTCTGAACAAGTACAACATGGTGGAGGCGCTGATTTTCAAGCGGTCGCCCACCGATAAGGAGACGATTTTTTACTTGCCCGCTATTCCCGGCAAAGTCAAGGACGAAGAAAAGTCCTATTTCACCGACCGGGGCGAGTTGGTCATTGAGGCGGCGGATTCAATTTGGGGCAAAAAATTCTACCCATTTTTTCGGATACACACACAGGACAAGGTGCAGGAGCGCCTTCGCATGAAGGACAGCACGAGCATCGCTTTTGTGGAGGAAATTACCATTGAGGAGAAAGAAATCAAGCGGCGGAAAAAAGACAAAAATGAAGATGTTCCCACCGTGGATTCCGTGAGCGTTGAAGTAGCAGAAATGCCCGCCGACAGTTCTGCCACGCAGCCGAACCCTGACGTGAAGGTGAAAATAACGAAGGAATACTTCGTGGTGGTTCGCTCCATTGTCCAGTTTGAGGGCGGTATGCGGGAGGACAAGACCTGGAAGTACCCGGTGAAGCGCATTTCTGAAAAGGAGGACAAGCAAGCGGGCGTGCAAGAGGAACGCTACCAGTGGGAGTTTGTGAACGACAAAAAGGAAAATATCATCCTGTACCTAAACGGCGACCACACGGTAAGCACCATGATTATCAACGATAAAACCTACAAGATGCGGGGGATTTAGAATTTCGGATTCATGGTAATGGCGAACAAGGTCGTAAGTTTGCACCTTCAATCCTCAATCCGAAATCCCCGATCCGAAATTGAATCATGAAAGTAACCGAATATTTTGCGAATGCCAAGGGCCAAACGCTCATCTCTTTTGAAGTGCTCCCACCGCTGAAAGGAGGTAGCATGAAGGCTATTTTCGATACGCTGGACCCTTTGATGGAGTTCAAGCCGCCGTTCATTGACGTGACCTACCACCGGGAAGATTTTGTGTACAAGAAGATGCCGAGCGGTTACTACGAAAAAATTGCCATCCGAAAGCGGCCTGGAACGGTCGGCATTTGCGCAGCCATCATGCACCGCTACGGAGTGGATGCTGTGCCGCACCTCATCTGCGGCGGCTTTACGAAAGAGGAGACGGAGAATGCGCTGATTGACCTCAACTTCCTCAATATCAACAACGTGTTGGCCTTGCGGGGAGATGCGGCCAGCTTCGACGGGCGCTTTGTGCCTGACCCCAATGGCCACGAATTTGCTCTCGACCTCGTGAAGCAGGTGGATGCCATGAACCACGGCCAATACCTTGACGATAATATCAAGGATGGCCTCAAAACCGATTTCTGCATCGGCATAGCGGGTTATCCTGAGAAGCATTTTGAGGCACCTAACCTCGCTTCCGACCTTGCTTTTACGAAGGCAAAGGTGGATGCTGGCGCCAAGTATATCGTGACGCAGATGTTTTTTGACAACAATTACTACTTCAATTTTGTGGAGGAGTGCAAAAAGGCGGGCATCAATGTGCCCATCGTGCCGGGCCTGAAACCACTGACCAAAATCCACCAACTCAGCTCGATTCCTCGCCATTTTTACATTGACTTGCCTGAGGAACTGGTTCGGGAAATAAACAAGGCGGGCAGTGCAAAGTCCCGCCAAGAGCTGGGTGTTGAGTGGCTCATCGCTCAATCGAAAGAGCTGAAGGCTGCTGGAGTACCTTGCCTGCACTACTACACCATGGGTGATGCCGAGACCATCCGGCAAGTGGCAGAGACCGTTTTCTAGGCATAAAAAAAAGACAGGATGGTGAAAAACCTCCCAACTTCCTTTTTGAAAAAGAAGATTTAAACTAATCAATACGATCCCCAATATTTGTAAATTCAAATAATGGGGGTTACTTTTGCCAAGCCTAAGCGCATTTATTACATCTTTCCCTCCATTTTACGGACTATTTTTTTGCCTAAACGGGCTTCTCCACTCATTTCTGATATTTCCCTCAGCCGATTTTGGAATTGTAATTGACAATTTTTACATAAAGGACTTTGCCCTGTATCAATGAGCGGTGCAAAGGCCCAAGCATTATTATTACCAAAACAGTTAACCATTATGAACTCAACACGACTGCTGTGCAGCCTTGGCCTGTCGGCAATTTTATCCCTGTTTATCCAACAGAAAACAATGGCCTGCGGGTACGCCTACGTCTCTGACTGCGCCACAACAATCAACATCGAAGTTAACGGTGTCACTTCTACTTTTCAAGTATCCAGTTGTCCTTACCAAACGGTGTTCAATGGCCACAATTTTGGCTCACCTACCAGTTTCAACATCATCCAATCCAAATCAATTACTTGGGAAAGCTGTAACAACAATGTGATGAACGCCAAACTGTTCTACCGCATTTACCCACAAACGGGCAGCCCAGGCACCTTCACACCTTTTTTGCTGCCGCAATTGACTACCAACTCCAACGGCCCATACCGCACGAAAACCAGAGAAGGCAACCCCGCCCTCAACGTGCTGGCAGGATTGAACCCCGGCAGCTATTTTATCGAAATATACTTTGAGTCGGACGTGGATTTCAACAACAACGGCACACCTGACATCCAAATAAGGAAAGACAACAACGGAGCCTACTACAAAGCCAATTTCGTCATCCCGACTGGGCAGGGCGGTTCACTGAACGTGCAACTTGCCAACAAAACAAACGTGAACTGCAACGGCGGCACCAACGGCAGCGCCACCGCCAGTGTGGTGAATGGCACTGCACCTTTCACCTACGTTTGGTCGAACGGTGCTACGGGCGCCAGCATCAGTAACCTTTCCGCAGGCAACTACACCGTGACTGCCACGGATGCCAATGGCAACACGGGCACACTCATCGTCAACATCAGCCAGCCTGCGCCGTTGAACGCCAATGTAACTGGGGTGGACGAAACCAGTTCCTCAGCCAACAACGGCAGTGCCACTGCCGCCCCTACGGGAGGTACTGCGCCCTACACCTATCTCTGGAGTACGGGCGCTACCACTGCTTCCATCAACAACCTCGACAGTGGCACCTACACCATGACCGTGACCGATTCACACGGCTGTACCACCACTGGCAGCGTCGTCATCAGCGTGTCAGGCACAACGCCGACCAACTATTGTACTTCCAGCGGCACGCCTTGGGTGGACTGGATAACGAAGGTGAAACTTAACACCATCACCAATGCCTCCGGTAAGTCGCTCTATACTTTTTACAATAACGTGAGCACCAACTTGAACACGGGAACCAGTTACACCATTACGCTGGACAACGGCTTCAGTTGGCAGACCTACGATATGTATTGGAAGGTTTGGATTGACTACAACCGCAACGACACTTTTGAAGACCCAGCAGAGGTCGCTTATGCTGGCATCCTGAACGCTCCGCCACTTGGCTCCCCCGGCGGTACGAAGGTCGGTACGGTGATAGTGCCAGCCACTGCCGACCTGGGCATTACCCGTATGCGTGTTTCGTTGAAAAGAGGTGCCTACGCAACTCCTTGTGAGACAATTCCTTATGGTGAAGTGGAGGATTATATGATAAACCTGGTCAGTGATGGCCCTGTGCCTTGCAGTATTTCAGCTACTACCTCCAATATTACTTGCAATAACAATGGCACCAACACCGAACCCGGCGATGATACCTTTACCTTCAGTCTAACCGTCAATGGAAATGGAACGGGCGCTTCGTGGTCCACCACAATTGGTGGGCAGAACTACACAGGGAGCTATGGTACGCCTAAAACAATCGGGCCACTTCCCATCAGCGGTGGTGTGGTGATTTTCACCGTGACTGATTCGGGCACAGGTACTTGTACCGCCACGGGTAGCGTAACGCCTCCTGCACCTTGCTCCACGGTGACGCCTTGTTCCATCAATGCCACAACGACGACCCCAATCTGCAACAACAACGGCACACCCACCGACCCAACTGACGACACCTACACGTTCAACATGACGGTGACTGGCACGAACGCTGGTTCTGGTTGGACAACGACCATTCTTGGTGCTCCGCTAAGTGGTTCTTACAACGTCGCAACTTTGATGGGGCCATATCCCATCGGCGGTGGAGTACTCAATTTTACCCTGCACGATGTCAGCACTCATACTTGCACCAAGGCTATGACGGTCACGCCACCCTCGCCTTGCAGCAATGGTAGCGGTGGGCCGAGCTACTGTGCTTCGTCCAGTGCTTTTCCATGGCATGATTGGATTGCTGGGGTGCAATTTGGAACAATCAATAACCCATCCTCTAAGACCGCTTACAGTGATTTTACCAGCCTTTCCACGAGCGCCACAGCAGGACAAAACTATCCGGTCACCCTTACGGCTGGGTTCAGTTGGTACACCTACGATGAATACTGGAAGGTCTGGATTGATTACAACCACGACGGCATTTTTCAGGAGCCGGGCGAGGTAGCTTTTGCGCAGGTCGTGAACGCACCGCCCAATGGCACCAACAGTTTTGACGTGGTGGGTAGTATTGCAATTCCTGCAACGGCCATGGCAGGTCCGACCCGCATGAGGGTTACGATGAAACGTGGCACTGCTGCCCCAACTCCTTGCGAAACCGTTGACAATGGCGAAGTGGAGGATTACACGGTGAACATCAGTACAAATTTTGGTAATGGAACGGGTGGCCGCCAAGCGGCGACCCTGCTTGATGCCGTTCCAGGTGTTGGGGATGTCGTGTTGTACGGCGTGTTGGAAATCCCAGAAAACGCCGCTACCTGGACGCTGGAAAAGTCAACGGACGGAATTACATTCCTGTCAATTCAGGCTGGCGAAGCCAACGCTGAGGTTGACGACCATCTGTTTGTGAAAACCATTGACAGTCAGCCTGTTGATGGTGAAAATCACTATCGGTTGACCCTGTTTGATAGGGAAGGAAACGTATTGTCATCAGCGCCGAAATCAGTGGATTTTTCGCACCTAGCTATTTTCAGTTTGTTCCCGAACCCGGCCAGCAGTGAGTTCACCATCGAAATGACAAAACTGGCAGGCAGGCAGGTGACGGTAGAAGTGTTCAGCCGCCTTGGTCACCTTGTTTATCGTGAAAACATCGAAGAAGTGCAGCAAGACGCCCACCAAATCCACATTGATGGGTGGCATGATGGCATGTACTTCGTGCAAGTGACACCAGCGGGCAAGCGTTCTTTTTCTAAAAAATTGATGATTGCCAGATAAACCTAACGGTTAGTTTGCTAATAAATCAAAAAGGGCTGTACCAGAAAGTTACTTCTGGTACAGCCCTTTTTGATTTTCTGAAAACCCATTTGAAACACAAATCCTCAACTGCTTTCAAAGCACCTCATGCTGATGCTTCCGCCCACCACTTCTTCGTAGGTGAAATTCACGGCTTCTTTTTTATCTAAAAGCCCCAAGGAATAGAGCATGGGCAAATAGTGGTCGTTGGTGGGGACGGAGAGTTGGGCCGCCCGCCCGAACTGCTGGTAGTTTACCAGTGCGCCATAGTCGCCTGCTGAAATTCGTTGCTTCACCTGTTCATCGAACTCCACCGCCCAATCGTATTTTTGAGAAAAATCGTTGAAGGTAACCATGCGAAGGTTGTGAACGATGTTGCCACTTCCGATGATGAGCACGCCTTTTTCACGCAGGCTTTTCAGCTCGGCGGCAAGGTCAAAATGCCACTGAGGCGGCTTGTTGTAGTCAATGGACATCTGGAAAACAGGAATGTCGGCAGTGGGGTAGATATGCTTCAAAATCGTCCAAGCGCCGTGGTCGAAACCCATCTCGTGGTCTTCATGCACTTGGATGGACTTTACATTTTCCACTACTTGTTTCGCAAAATCGGGACTACCGGGGGCGTTGTACTTGATTTGGTACATCTCCGCTGGGAAGCCGCCAAAGTCGTAAATCGTCTCAGGGTTGGGACTGGTGGCGACCGAGGTACTGCCCTTCGTGAGCCAGTGAGCTGAGATGACAAGGATGGCCTTGGGCCGTTCTAGTCGTTGACCGAGCTTAGTCAGTGTTTGTGTAAAATTATTGTCCTCGATGGCATTCATCGGGCTGCCGTGGCCGATAAAGAGAACCGGCATGCGGTCGGAAGCTGGCAGTTCGCCAGCAGATCTGTGAAATTCGTGGAGTTTCATGGCTGCGGCTCCGGCGGGCAGCAGGAGCAGAGATTTTATAAAATTTTTACGGTTCATATTTTCAACATGGTTTTTGTAAACGCCTTGGCTACCGAGGAGGTTGAGTGGGCGTTTTGCGAAGTAAAACAAAAAAGCACACGGACGCTCCATGTGCTTTTTTTGAAAATATCATCCTGGGTTTTGCCGCCTTTCGACAAGTCCCTTACTTTTTCCAAGGCAAACTGTTCACCCGCCGTCCGCAGAGGTAGCCAAGGTCAATACCCGTCTCGCAATCCATGCGGAAATGGACACCGAGCGGTATGCGGCTCAGGGCATTTTCTTGGGCCATTTCATAAAAATTATTGAAAAAACGGGGAGTACCCTTGAAATCCGTGCGGCCCTCGTGCGAGCGGTCCAACATGCCGAATTGGTTGCCGAAGACATTGGTGAGCACCTCGGCGCCGGCGCCGCCCATGGTCGAGTGGCCGGATGGGTAGCTTGGGAACGATGGCGTGAAGCCTGTCTCACCGGTCAGTGGATTGTTGAGGGCTGGCTCCCAGCTCGGGTCTATCAATCGGTGGATATAACTTTCGGGGCGTTCGAAATTGTAGAGGTATTTTGAGTGCCAGCAGGCCACGGCGGCGTCGTTGAGCGCAATGCCCAATTTAGCGTAGGTGTACAGGGCAGTTTCGAGGCTGGGGTTTTCTTTTGAAATGACTTGGTTGGTTATGGAAATCCAGCGTGAGCCGGGGCTAAATGTCAAGTTGACAAAATCATCGCTCCAAAACTGGCCAATCCAATGGCCGTCCTCCCAGTTGTCATCGTGGATGGCGTTGAACACCTCAAGTGCTTGGGCATAAAGGGCAGATGTTGGGGATTCGCTGTATTGCAACGGCGCCTTGCAGAGCTTGTCGGCGGGCAAAAGTGCAAAAGTGCGGGTATTTCCCCAGTATGGAAACATAGGCTTGCCTGGGCCGGGAAGGGTCGGCACCCAATCGCCAGGGCTGTCGTAATGCGTTTGCCAGTCGTAAGTGCCAAAGGGGGTCAGGTAAGCATCATGGGCTTCGATATCGGTTTTCGACCAAGCCCAAACAGCATCAGCTACGGCCAGGCCATAAGCTTTTGAGATGTCATAAACTTTGTCGTTGGTGACTGCTTGGTACTTATCCTCAAGGCTGTTTTCCAGGGCCGACATGCGGGTGTACATGTCGCTGGGCGGGTTGGGAAAGAACTTGTGCATCAAATCTTCGTAAACAAAATGCACGACAGTTGGCCAGTGGTAGGTGGCGTTTTTTTCTACTTCTGGAATGACCAAGCCAGGGTAGAGGCTCCGCATGGAATTGTATTCGGGCATGCCTTTCACACAAGCCTCGTAGGCGGCCAAGCCCATATAGGCAAGTGCTCGTGGGGTGGGACCGGGGCGGTAGCCGGGCGAGTAACGCTCCACGTCAAGGAACATTTGGTTCCATTTCAAGGCGGCTTCTGCATCATAACCAGCAACAGTTGACACGGTTGGCTCTTCATCTTTTACACAGGAAGAAAAAAGAAAAGAAACCAATAGGAAGCTGCAGAATACAGCAAAGATGTTTCTCAAAAAAATCATAGGATTATCATTTTGTCTTTCACAAAGTAGCTAGCTTGTTGGAATGAGCGTAGGCGAGCAATTTGTCCGGTGCACAAATTGCGCTGCAAATCTACCGCCACTTCTCGCTTTTATACTTATTTTGTGGATAAAAAATTTCTTAGAAAACGAATAAAATTCGATTTGGACAAATACCGACTTGATTCTTTCATGCGATATGAACTGACGAAATATGAAAGTGCTAATTGTTGAAGATGAGGTAAAGACGGTTCAGTCTCTCAAAAAAGGGCTGGAAGAGCATCAAATGGTGGTCGAGTTCGCCCACGACGGCCTTTCCGGCAAGCAGATTGCCGAAGCGGGCAACTTCGATGTCATCATTTCGGATGTGGTGATGCCCAAAATGTCGGGCTTCGAGCTGGTTAAACACTTGCGCGACGCTGGCGTGAGAACGCCGATATTGCTACTCACCGCTATGGGCGCCACCGACGACAAAGTCATCGGATTTGAGGCAGGTGCCGACGACTACTTGGTGAAGCCATTCGAGTTCAAAGAACTGCTCGTGCGCATCCGGGCACTGGCCCGCCGGGGAAAGGAGGGTATCCTGCCCAAAACCATCCTCAGCTTCTCTGACCTCGAAATGAACCTCGACGCCAAGACCTGCCACCGGGGCGGCAAAAAAGTGGACCTGACGCCCAAAGAATTTGCCCTAATGGAATATCTCATACGGAACCAGGGGAGGGTGGTGTCCAAGGTCGAAATCGCCGAAAAAGTCTGGGACATCAATTTTGACACCGGCACGAACGTCATCGAAGTTTATGTCAGCTACCTGCGCAACAAGCTCGACCGCCCATTTGACAAAAAACTCATCCATACCATATTCGGCCTTGGCTATGTGCTCAAGGAAGAAGAATGATGAAAGGAAAAAGTTTAAAGTGAAAAGGCAAAAGTAGCGAGACGAACACGGCTACTTGAGTCAGTTTGCGGCGTCCTTTTTACTTTAAACTTTTTCCTTTTTACTTTCAAAAAATGCAGATAAGAACCCGCCTGACATTGCAGTTCATGCTCATCGTGGCAAGCATCATGCTGGCGGCAATGCTCATTATTTATTTCCAGTTCAAAAGCCATTTGCAACAGGAGTTTTTTGGAAACCTGCGCTCCAAGGCAAATCTTACGGTATCGGTGGCAATGAACAGGTTGGAACGAGATGGCTTGCAGGAAGTGCCAAACACGCCAGCCGCCAAGTCTTTTACCCCCTTCACCGAGAACATCTCAATTTACGACGATCAAAACCGGAGGGTTTATACCTTCAACCCCTCGCCTGCCGATTTCAAGCCTGCCACCCTCGCCGAGATACGCAAAATGGGCGAGTGCCAATTTAAACATAGTGGATACAGTGCCATCGGTACTAGCCATGAAGGGTCATCGGGCAAGCGTTATGTCGTCATTGCGGAAGCTATCTTCAAACCGGAGGCGCTCACAAAATTGACCCGCATTCTCGTAATGGTGTTTTGTGCTACCTGTTTATTGGTCGCCATCGGTGGGTGGTTTTTTGCCGGGCAAGCACTCGGCCCCGTCAGCCGAATCATGAACCAAGTGGACGCCCTGCTGCCCAGCGACATGAACCGTCGGCTCGAAACTTCCAGGAATAATGATGAATTGGCCCGCCTCGTCGTCACTTTCAACCGGCTGCTCGACCGACTCCAAACAGCCTTCAATGCCCAAAAACTCTTTCTCTCGAACATCTCCCACGAACTGAAAAACCCGCTCACGGTCATCACTTCACAGATAGAAATCATCCTGCAAAAAGACCGGACAGAGGCCGAGTACCGACAAACCCTACAATCCGTGCTGGACGACACCCGTGAACTGAACCTGGTCTCCGACAAGCTGATGCAATTGGCCAAAATCACGGCCAGCGGCCAGCAGGTGGAATTTGAAAAAATCAGGATAGACGAGGCCGTTTGGCAAGCAAAAGCCGCCCTGCTCAAGTCGCACCCCGACTACAAAATCAACTTCGAAATCGTCAACCTTCCGGAGGACGAAGCGCTTCTTTACGTGAAGGCTAACGACCATCTCCTTCGCACAGCACTGACCAACCTGATGGACAATGGGTGCAAGTACAGCCCCGACCACCACGTAAAGGTTCGGCTGCTTTTTTTGGTGGAAGGCAACCCCGCTATCGAGATACAGGACCGAGGACCTGGCATCCCAGAAGCTGAGTTGCCACTGGTCTTCGAGCCGTTTTACCGCAGCCCCAAGACCGACAAAGTCAAGGGTAGCGGCGTCGGACTCTCGCTGGTGGACAGCATCGTGAAGCTGCATCGGATTGAACTCAAAGTCTCCAACCTTCAGCCTTCTGGATCGGTGTTTCGATTGGAGTTTCCAATGATAAATGATTGAAAATGAACAATGTAGCGAATAAGAAAACGATGCTGGTTTTGGCGGTGCTGGTTGCACTTGCCTTGGCACTGCTTGCGTGGCGTGGCTTTTTTTCGGGCGAAAAATCGTTTGGGCGCCTCGACCCTGCAGTGGCCATAATTCTCGACTGGCACGAACACGCTTTCAAAGCCGAGAAAGAATGTGAGGGCTACCGGGAACCCATTGCTGCACGCATTTATGCCTACTCGGGGCTGGCTGCTTGGGAGGCTGCACGGCCCATACTGGGAGACCAAGCTGGGCAGCCTTTTCTTTCACATTTTGAGGGGTTGCAAATTCCCGAACCGCCGCCTGGCCAACAGCTTCATTTGCCCACCGTGCTCAATGCTTGTTACAGTAATATTTTTCAAAAATTCTTCCTTTTTGCTCCCCGCAATATTGAACAAGAAAGAAAAGATTTGGAAGCAAATTGGGCGGGAAAGCTGCGCCTAGACACCGACTCCGCCACCTTCCGTGCTTCTGCTGATTTTGGTAAAAAAATGGCGTTGGCCATGTATGACTGGTCGGCCACGGACACGGTTGGCCACATGGCCTACCTGCACATTTACGACGACAGTTTCAAGCCGCCAACCTCCAATTCTGCTTGGCAGCCCTGCGACGATTTTCCCACGCCGCCACTGCTGCCGCACTGGGGCGAGGTGCGCTGTTTTGCCATCAATCCCAACGATTTCATAGCCACGCCGCCGCCGCCGTTTTCGATGGAATCTCAATCGCCTTTCTACGTGCAAGCACTGGAAATTTACACCATGAACGCTCCCTTGTCACCTGAAAATCAATGGGTTGCGGAATATTGGAGTGATGACCTGCCTGGCCTTACCGGTACTTCTGCGGGCCGCTGGATTTCCATCGCCAACCAAGTGGTAATGCAGGAGGAACCCACCCCAGCCAAGGCGCTCGCAACATACTTGCGCCTCGGCGTGGCGCTCTCGGATGCGACAGTGGCCTGCTGGATATCTAAATACCGCTACAACCTTTTACGTCCAGAAACCTTCATCCGGCGGGTGATTCAACGGGACTGGCGACCCATCATGCACACCCCTTCACACCCCTCGTACCCCTCCGGCCATGCAATGATTTCCGCCGCCGCCGCCGAGGTGCTCACGCAACTTTATGGAAAGCAGTTTGAACTGACCGACCGTACCCACGAAAATCGATTGGAGTTCAAGGGCAAACCCCGCCGCTTCCATTCTTTTTATGAAATGGCTTTTGAAAACGCTTCCTCCCGTATTGCCCTCGGTGTTCACTACCGCATGGACTGCGACGAGGGCACTCGCCTTGGGCTGTCCATTGGAAAGAAAATAGCAGAAATGGGGGTGTCAAATTTTGAGTAGCAAATTGAACGGCCTTTCTTGCTTCGCAAATTCAAAGTATTGCCTAATTTGGCGGTCAAAGTTTTGACCTAAACAATATATCAATCTCGCATGTCAAAGAATCTCACCGCCTTGTCCGGCAGAAAGGGCTTGACCGACAACCTCTTCGAAACCATCGGCAACTTGACCGAAGCAGAAGGCTTTCTGAACAATAAAGACGCCGCTCGTCTGGCCGAAGAATACCTCGTCGGGGATGCCGCCGTTTACGGGGCGAGCACCTTTTACGACTTCACTCGCCCGGAAAACAAGGGCAAAAAAGTCTATGTCTGCAATGGCAGTGCCTGCCTCGTGGCGGGTACGCAGGATAAATTGAAAGCAGAATTGGGCCAGCATTTCAAAGCAGAAGAAATTGGCGAAATGACCTGCTTGGGCCGCTGCCACGAGAACAGTGCCTTTCACTACGATGGTCACAACTACTCCGGCCAAAGTACCGCCAAACTCCAGTTGGGCGGGAACATCGCCGAACTGGAGTTCGGCGACACCTACAACGTGCAGGCCATCGGTGCGGGCATTTTGACCAAACCGTTCGCTTCCCTCGATGAAATCCGGGACGATTTCAAGAAAATGTTAGCGGCTACACCAGAAGATTTGCTAGCACAAATCAAGGCGTCCGGCTTACGGGGCAGAGGCGGTGCGGGATTCCCCATCGGCATCAAACTGGAAGGTTGCCGCAAGGCAGAATCCGACCAAAAATACATCGTTTGCAACGCTGATGAGGGCGACCCCGGCAGCTACTCCGACCGCTATCTGCTTGAGCAGCAGCCGATTGCGGTGCTGGTCGGCCTCATCATCGCTGGCTACGTGACCGGTGCTGACCGGGGCGTGATGTACATCCGCTACGAGTACCCAGAAAGCATCGAAATCATCAAACAGGCCATCGCTGACTTGGCCGCTGCTGGGCTGACTGGCACTGGGATTTTGGGCAGCGATTTTAATTTTGAATTCAAAGTTATCGAAGCACGGGGTGCATACATCTGCGGTGAAGAAACAGCACTTTTGGCCAGCATAGAAGGTCAACGGCCAGAGGTTCGGGTGCGCCCGCCTTACCCTGTCAACTACGGCCTATTCGGCAAACCGACCATCGTGAACAACGTGGAAACCCTCGCCAATCTTCATTTTATCCTAAAAAATGGCGGTGAGGCATTCGCCAAAATCGGCACCTCAAAAAGTAGCGGCACCAAGCTTATTTCATTGGACAGTGCCTTCAACTGTCCCGGCATTTACGAAGTGGACATGGGTACGCCACTTGCAACCGTCGTCGAGGAGTTGGGTGGTGGTTTCAAGCGTCCAGTGAAGGCACTGCATATCGGTGGCCCGCTCGGCGGCCTCGTGCCTGTGGAGAAGATGTTCGACCTGACGGTGGACTTCGAGAGCTTCGCCCAAAACAGCTTCCTGCTCGGCCATGCCAGCATCGTCAGCTTGCCAGAGGAGTATCCTATGGTAGCCTACTTGGAGCACCTGTTCGCCTTCACTGCGCACGAGAGTTGTGGCAAATGTTTCCCTTGCCGCATCGGTTCGGTGCGGGGAAAAGAACTGCTGCAAAAAGCACAAACCAGCGACTACAAGATTGACAATGAGTTGTTTACGGATTTGTTGGATACCATGAAGAAAGGCTCGCTCTGTGCCCTCGGCGGGGGTATTCCGCTGCCGGTGATGAATGCAATGGCGCATTTTGGCGGGGAGTTGAGTGCGTATTTTAAGGAAAAGGTATAGTTCAACATGAATTGAATTTTTCAGCAATTCACTTTTTTATTTCCTCCAAGCCGCCTTTGTCATTGCCGAAGGCAACCTGCAACGTCTCGCGAGATGTCGCAGGTTGCCTTCGGCAATGACAAAGTAGACAGCGCTGGATAATTGATGATATTTTAAATGGAGACAGTATCTTTAAAAAAGCTATTTTTTTCACACTTTCTGCTACTGCTTTCACTGTCAATCTCCGCTCAACCCGACCCCCGCCACCTCCAATCCGGCCACGAAATTTTCACCAACGGCTACATTGACCAACCCTACATCGTAACGCTGCCAGACAGTACCTGGCTCTGCACTTTCACCACCGGAAAACTCGAAGAAGGACTGGACGGCCAGCATATCGCTGCTTCCCGCAGCGCCGACCAAGGGCAAAATTGGACCACGCCCGTGCCCATCGAACCTGCTGCTGGGCCTGCCGCCAGTTGGGCGATGCCCTACCTGACCAGCTTCGGTCGGGTCTATGTTTTTTACAGTTACAATGGCGATGAGGTGAGCGAACTCAAGGGTGAAAAATTACCACGAAACGACATGCTCGGTTGGTATTGTTTCAAGTTCAGTGACGACGGCGGCCTCACTTGGTCGGAGCGCCACCGCCTGCCCATGCGTCTCACCGCCTGCGACTTCACCAACGACTGGCAGGGGAAAGTGCAGATTTTCTGGGGAATCGGAAAACCCGTGACGGTTGGGAAAGGCATGATGCTGGGTTTCACCAAAATTGGAAAGTACATGCTGGACAAGGGCGAGGGCTGGTTTTTTCGCTGTGAAAACATCAACGCCGAGCGTGACCCGAACCGCCTGAAATGGCAAATGCTGCCCGACGGCGAGAACGGTGTCGGGAATCCCGATTTCGGTTCGGTGCAGGAAGAACACAGCGTGGTGGCCATGTCCGACGGCGGACTGTGCTGCATTTACCGGACACAAACGGGTTACCTCGCCGAGTCGTACAGCCATGATGGCGGGCATCATTGGACGCTGCCAAAACAGGCCCAATACCTTGACGGACACCCAGTGAAAAACCCCCGTGCCTGTCCAAAAGCATGGCGCTGCACCAACGGCAAATACCTGCTCTGGTACCACAACCACAGTGGCGACCATTTCAGCTCCCGTAATCCCGCTTGGCTGGCCGCTGGCAAGGAAGTGGCTGGTGAAATCAGGTGGTCGCAGCCGGAGTTGGTGCTTTACGACCTTGACCACAGCTACGAGACTGGCCGCTTTAGCTACCCCGACCTCGTGGAGCAAAATGGCCGTTTTTGGTTGACCGAAACCAACAAGTTCAAGGCCAGCATCCATCCGGTGCCGATTGAGTTGGTTGAGGGGCTTTGGCGGCAGCTTGATGACCCCAGCCGTCCACCGTCAACCCTCTCCCGTCCACCGGCCATGTCCTTTCCAGAAGATAGTTTGAAAAGTGAAAAACTGCCCATCAGTGGCTTTCCGAAGAATTCGGCGGGCGGCTATGTTTTCTACAATGCCATGCTGGATACGGGCGGTTTCACCATCGAAATGACCGTGCAGCCACGAGACTTCTCACCAAACCGGGTGCTGCTCGATACCCGAAACGAGACGGGTTCCGGCTTCTACATCCAGACCACCGGCTACCGCCAGTTGGAGCTAACCCTCTGCAATACAGAGACTTGTGAAACCTGGGCCACCGACTCGGGCCTGCTCGACATCGTGCGGCCTCACAAAGTGACTTTCATCGTGGACAATGGTCCAGATATCATCCTGGCGGTGGTGGATGGGCAACTGTGCGATGGTGGCATTAGCCGACAATATGGTTGGGAATTTTACTCGCCGTTTTTGGGCCAGGTTTTGACCAACAGGAAAAAGGAGATTCGGATATTACCAGAGGAAATGAAGTTGCTCAAGCTTTACGACCGGGTGTTGAGCGTTTCGGAAGCGGTTGAAAATCAAAGAATTAAGTAAAATTATTCCCCATTGACATAGCCAATTCCTATCACGTCTTGCAATGAGGCGTCCATATAAAGCTTCTTTCCCGTCTCCAAATCTTCCACCACGTTATAATCATGGTCCCGAAAAAATGGGCTGCTGGTCAGTTGGTGCAAATCAAAACCGAGCACGGTCAGCTTTCCTCGCAAGTGTTTTACCCGAAAGCGATTTTCAAGTTTTTCTTTGCGGAGCAAAGTCTGACAAGTGGTGTTGAAGAAAGCAGCGTAGCCGGTGCAGTTGGTTTTTTGTGAAGCAAAAAGCAGGTTGGGGTCGGTGTCGCATTTGTCGAAGGTGAACCGAAGTTGGTCAGATGTAAAAATGAGTGAACGGCGTACTATACTTTGGATGGAAGTGTCAACTGTTTGGTTTTCAATTTTTTGTGATAGCGACGGATTGGTCAAAACAAAAATTGGTCGCTCATTTTCTGAGTGGTAACTGACCAAATGACGGAAGAGCCAGCCCCTAATCAGGAATAGGACAAGCAGTGTCAGAAAGGAATACTTCAAGAATCTTTTCATCAATGAAAACCAACAGTGGGCAGCCCGAACCCTCGGACTGCCCACTGCATACCTCATACCCCAATACCCTCAGACCTCGCTAAGCGTCCACCTTCGCATACTTCGCATTCGCTTCGATGAAAGCCCGGCGTGGCGGTACTTCCTCGCCCATCAGCATGGAGAAGATGCGGTCAGCTTCACCTGCGTCATCAATGGTCACTTGGCGAAGGATTCGGCTGGTTGGATCCATCGTAGTTTCCCAAAGCTGCTCGGCGTTCATTTCACCAAGACCCTTGTAGCGCTGCGTTTTCACGGAGTTGTCGTTCTCGTGGCTGGAATAATTGGCAATGGCCTCACGGCGTTCGTCGTCGTTCCAACAGTAGCGGAACTGCTTGCCTTTTTTTACCATATAAAGTGGTGGTGCGGCAATGTAAATATTACCGTTCTCAATGAGCGGCTTCATGTAACGGAAGAAGAAGGTCAGAATCAAGGTGGTGATGTGGCTGCCGTCAATATCGGCGTCGCACATGATGACCGTCTTGTGGTAGCGCAGTTTCTCGATGTTGAGTACCCGTGTGCCCTCGTTGTTTTCAGTAATACTGACGCCGAGGGCGGTGAAGATGTTCTTGATTTCCTCGTTCTCGTAAATCTTGTGCTCCATCGCTTTTTCCACGTTCAGGATTTTTCCACGAAGTGGTAAAATGGCCTGAAAGTGACGGTCACGACCTTGCTTGGCGGTACCACCTGCCGAGTCACCCTCGACCAGGAAGATTTCGCTCTCGGCGGGATCCTTGCTGGAGCAGTCGGCGAGCTTGCCGGGGAGGCCGCTTCCGGTGAGGGCGTTTTTGCGCTGCACCATTTCACGGGCCTTGCGGGCGGCCTGCCTTGCCGTGGCGGCTAGGATGATTTTTTCGATAATTCTGCGGGCGGAGCCAGCGTTCTCCTCGATGTAGGTGGAGAGTGCATCGTCCACAGCACGGGACACAATGCCCAGTACCTCGGAGTTGCCCAACTCGCTCTTGGTCTGTCCCTTGAACTGTGGTTCTTGCACTTTTACCGACACGATGGCCGTCAGGCCCTCTCGGTAATCCTCGGCAGATAGCGTCACTTTGGCCTTGGTTAGCATGCCGGACTGTTCGCCGAACTTGCCCAGTACCCGACCCAGCGCCCGGCGAAAACCACTCACGTGGGTGCCGCCTTCGCTCGTAAAAATGTTGTTCACGAAAGAATATAGGTGCTCGGAGTAGGAGGTGTTGTACAAAATGGCCACTTCCACTTCCACGTTTTCTTGCTTCGTAATGACGTAGATTGGTTTTTCAATCAGTCTTGTGCGGGACTCATCCAGGTACTCGACATATTCGAGCAGACCGCCTTCCGAATGGAAAGTTTCCGTTTTGAAATTTCCTTTTTCGTCTACTTGGCGCTCATCGGTGATGACCATTTTGAGGCCCTTGTTCAGGTAGGAAAGCTCCTTGATGCGGGCGGCAAGGGTGTTGTAATTGTATTCCAGGGTCTCCACGAAGATTTCAGGGTCTGGCTTGAAGTTGATGATAGTTCCTCGCTTATCCGACTTGCCTATTTCCCTTACGTCGTAAAGCGGCTTGCCCTGCTTGTATTCCTGTTCGTAAACTTTGCCGTTCAGGTGTACTTCTGCCCGAAGGTGGATGGACAATGCGTTCACGCAGGAAACGCCCACACCGTGCAGACCGCCGGAAACTTTGTAGGAATCCTTGTCGAACTTACCACCAGCGTGCAGCACCGTCATGACCACTTCCAATGCCGATTTTTTCAGCTTTTTGTGCATGTCCACCGGGATGCCTCGGCCATTGTCCCGCACGGTGATGGAGTTGTCAGTGTGGATGATGGTGGAGACTTCGGTACAATGCCCTGCAAGGTGCTCGTCAATGGAGTTGTCAATCACCTCCCAAACGAGGTGGTGAAGGCCTTTCACGTCTGTTGTTCCGATGTACATCGCTGGGCGCTTGCGCACCGCTTCCAAGCCTTCGAGGGCTGTAATATTGCCCGCATCGTAATTGCCTTTGTTCGGCTTCAAGTCCTCTGTTTCTTCGTTATTTTTCATGGTGCAAAGGTAGTAAATTTGGGGGGATGTGATATGCTTATAAACTACCTTTTTTACGGTTCGTTTCTTGTTCAATATTCCATGTCAGGGTTGTTAAAATCGTCAATTACTTGGGCTATCGTAGCCCGGAATTGCTGCATAAAATCTTCGTTGTTTTCATCGAAATAATTATCCTCATCGTCCGCTTTCAGTTTTTCCCAAACCTTTTTCTCAATGTCCTGCATCATTTCCAAGTTGGTATGCGCTGGGACTTCTTCCCCAAACATTTCGGTTATGGTTAAAAATGCCATCATCTTGATGTTTGATATGGCCTGCTCATCTTCTGTCATCATGGTGAAATGGTCGGCCATGAAATCCGACAATTCTTCTGGGGACAATTTCGCTATTTGCGCTGGGTTGTATTCGGGTGGCATGGGCCTGTACTTGTCCTCGAACATGAAGTCCACTGATTTGTGGCGAGCAAAGCGGCCAAGGATGAGCCGGATGAACCCAAGGTTTGATTCTGATTGTTCATCATCGAATTCCATCGGTTCAAGCCCGTCTTCTTCCCGAATCTCGTTCAGGGCGTCTTCGTATTCGTCCAAGAGGTCGTAGATAAAACCTTTTTCATCGTATTGTTCAAGCAAGGAATCCATTGAGCCATCGGAAAGTTGAAGGGCAAGGACACCTATGACTACCTGCATTAGAAACTCGTTCCTTTCCTCAGCACCTGCAAGGGTTTCCAGTTTTTTGTCCACCTTTTTCATGGGGAAAAACCGCTCTTTGACTTCGGCCATATTCCCATACCCTGCTTCATCTCCAAAACCATGTATTCTCGGGTCGCCATACGAATCAAAAGTATAGTTGCCCTCGCCCACATTTTTGTTGAGCTTGTGGAGAATGGCCTCCACCTTGTCGTCTGGGCCAGGGTAGTAGCAAGGCTTTCCGTTTAGCCCAGTTTCGATATCAATGTACTCGAAATCGTCCGGCTCAGGAAGCAGGTACTGCGTGGTCTTGAAGTCCTTTGCTGGCTCGAAGCCGAGGTCCTCGGCATACTCGACGGCAGCGTAAATCATGTTGAAGGCCAGTGCAGGCTCCACCCTTTGCATTTCAACATCTCTGCTGGTATGTTCCATCATCCCTTCATATTCCACGATGCTGACGTTGGCCCTGAAAAAAGTATCCTTCAGTCCGAGGCACCAAATATCAATGAGGTAAAAGCCAATCACTAAGTTCCCGTTCGGCATTCGCCGGGCCACCGAGACCTGGGCATTGCCCCTTTCCGACCAGCCCTCGTGCGCCCTGCACTCGTAGATCGGCATGGTACGGCCTTTCTTTACCAAAAGGTTTTCGGGCTTGAGCGACACGATTGGGGCTTTATGCTGCTTTTTCTTTTTGGACTTTTTATTTGTTGCCATTGACAAGATGTTTTATTGTAAAATTGGCCGCAATATCAAAAACACGGCGCTTTATTAAGCAATTTTCAAGCTGCGTTGTTTCAAAAAGTAAAATTAATCATGCCAACCAACATCCCCGTTCTAAAAGGCAAAAACCCGCTGCTGCCCGGAGTCGGGTTTCTCCGAAACCCCTTCGAGTTCACCATCAAGCAGGCTCAAGAAATGGGCGATTTTTTCATGATGCCCTTTTTGACCCGCAAAATTTTCATCATCACCAACCACGAAGTGGTGGCGCACGTGCTCCAGAAGAACCAAAAAAATTATATCAAAAGCCCTGCTTACCGGCAGCTCCGTTTGGCACTCGGTACGGGCCTAGTCACCAGCGAAGGCGAGTATTGGCGGCGGCAGCGGCGGCTGGTGCAGCCCGCTTTTTACAAGACACAACTCGAAGACCTATTCCGGGGAATGGTGGTCGTGGCGGAAAAATACATGGCCGAACTGGAAGGGAAATGCGTGAGTGGTGTGCCCCTCGACATGGCGAAGGAAATGATGGCCGCCACGGCCCGCATTGTGCTCAAAACCCTGTTCAGTACGGAAAATACTGCCGACATCAACGAGATGTACCTGGTGATGATGGATGCGCAGGACTACCTCACCTACCGCACCGTGAAGCCCTATTTTATCCCGCTCACCTACCTCAACGGCAAGCACCGCAAGTTCAAAAAGGACATCGCCTGGTTCGATGGTTATATCTACAAGCTCATTGCCGAAAGGCGCAACGACCCCAACCCACCCAACGACCTGCTCACGATGCTCCTCGCTTCCAAGGACGAGGAAACCGGTGAGGCCATGAGTGACCGGGCGCTGCGGGACGAGGCAGTCACCCTGTTTGCCGCAGGCCATGAAACCAGCGCCACGATGCTTTCCTGGGCGCTTTGGCTGCTATCGCAACACTCGGAGGTGGTGCAGGAAATGAGGGACGAAATAGCCGAGGTGCTGGAAGACCGGATGCCCGGGTTCGAGGATTTGCGCAAGCTGACCTACACGATGCAGGTGATTCAGGAGGTGATGCGACTCTTCCCACCGGGATTCGCCATCGGGCGGCAGCCGATAGCGGAGGACGAGATTTTGGGCGTAAAAATTCCGAAAAGCGCCATCATGTTCATCAGCATTGCGGCCATGCACCGTGACCCTCGTTACTGGGAGCGGCCCACGGATTTTTACCCCGAGCATTTTACGCCAGAAAGAGAAAAAACCCGCCAGAAGGTGGCCTACATGCCCTTTGGGGCGGGCCCCCGGATGTGCATCGGCAACCATTTTGCCTTGATGGAAATGCAGCTTTTGCTGACCCTACTGGTGCGCCAGTTCGATTTTGAGTCGGTGGAGGGGCATCCGGTTGAGGCAGAGCCGCTGATTACTTTGAAGCCAAAATATGGCATCTTGATGCACGTGTCAAAAAGGCGGATGATGGCGGAAAAGGTGTGAACAGGTTGTGACGGTGGGGCGTGTTCTGCGTTAAAAGGAATGTTTCTTCTACTATCACGAACCTGCTATTTCCAACTAACTTTGCAGCCATAAATTTTTAAAAAATGACAACTGAACTTGATTTTGCTCCCGAAAAACTCCAAAAACTTGGCTTCCTGGATGTGGACGTTGACCCGACGCTCGACCTTTTTGCTGAAATCAACAAGCTGAAAAAAGAAAAGAACGCCATCATCCTAGCGCATTATTACCAAGAACCTGACATCCAGGACATCGCCGATTACATTGGCGACAGCCTTGGCCTCTCACAGGAAGCTGCCCGCACCGAGGCCGACATCATCGTTTTCGCTGGCGTTCACTTCATGGCGGAAACAGCAAAAATGCTCAGCCCCCACAAAAAAGTGCTGTTGCCCGACCTCAAGGCTGGTTGCTCCCTTGCCGACGCCTGCCCGGCACCGCTTTTCAAAAAATTCATGGAAAAATACCCC
Organism: Saprospiraceae bacterium; assembly: GCA_021739645.1. Lineage (GTDB taxonomy): Bacteria > Bacteroidota > Bacteroidia > Chitinophagales > Saprospiraceae > UBA6168. The sequence goes on from JAIPBL010000006.1 coordinate 58,717, forward strand.
GACCATGTCGTGGTCAGTTACGTGAACACGACGGCGGAAATGAAGACCCTAACCGACATCTGCTGCACCAGCACCAATGCCGTGCAAATCATCGAGAGCATTCCGAAGGACCAGCCCATCATATTTGCGCCAGACATTAACCTAGGGCGTTATTTGGTGAAAAAAACCGGGCGTGACATGGTGCTATGGAACGGCTCCTGCATGGTGCACGAGATTTTTTCGGAAGAAAAAATCGCCAAATTGCGCATGCGCCACCCCAATGCACTGCTCATCGCCCACCCGGAATGTGAGGAGCGGCTGCTCGAAAAAGCCGACTACATCGGCTCCACCACTGGGCTGTTGAAATACACGATGCGCAGCGAGGCCACCGAATTCATCGTGGCCACGGAGGCGGGCATCATCCATCAAATGGAAAAAGCGTCGCCGCACAAGACCTTCATCCCAGCACCGCCGAACAATACCTGTGCCTGCAACGAGTGCCCGCACATGAAGCTCAACACGCTGGAAAAACTCTACGTCTGTATGAAATATGAAATGCCCGAAGTGATTTTGCCCGAATGGGTCATCCGGGAGGGCGTGAAGAGCATTGATAGGATGCTGGAGATTTCTGCGAAAGCGGGCTTGTGAGGTATGAGTTTAAAGGTGGGCTGTTAAAAAGAAATCGGAAATTTGCTGTATTTGTTGGCTGCTCAGCTTCATTCAGGTGGCGGATGATTAGGGTACAAATTTTACACGCAGGCACCCCACGAAGCTTTTGAAATTGGACACGTTCTTTAAATAAAGTTGGAAGCTTCACCGCCCCCTCCTTTCTCTAAGATACTCGGTCGCCTCCCCAAAAGTCGTCACCCAAACCTCAGCTTTGTGCTCCACCAGCCATTGCAGCAATTCCTCGTGCGCTTCCTTCGACACCGTCAAATGCTCGGCACCTATGCCGTGGAAGCAGAAAGTACCCAAGGTCTTTTTCTCGATGACCGACTGCACGTAGGCCATCAATTCCATGTCCGTCACTAAAGTGATTTCGCCTTTTTTCCCAAAAACAAAAAAGCGGTGACGCCTTTCAAAAAGGTGTCACCGCTTGCAGGGGCCGTTTGGCATATATTTTACCTACCTCTTCCTTTGCCGCTCCTTGGTGGCCCGCCGCCGCCACGGCGGTTCTTGGCATCCCGTGCCTTGGCCATTTCGTCCCGGTCGCTTTTTATCACAAAGCCCTTCTTTCCCGTGTTCGGCTCCTTGAAGATGGAAGACCATTTCGGCTTGTCTTCTGAACCAGCATTCTCGGATTTCTCCGGCCTTGGCGGTTGTTGTTGGCGAGGCTGACGAGGCTGTTGGTTTGTATTTTCGCCCTGCGTTTGGCGGTTTTCGCCATCCGGCCCGTTGCCACGGCCACGGCCACCTCGTCCCCTTCCGCCACGGCCACGGTTGCGGGAGGATTGGGAGCGCTCTTGACCATCACCAGCTACTGGGCGGCCTTCGCCTTCGGCAATTGGACGAGGCTCATTTCTCGAAGGTTGCTCACGACGGGGCTGCTCACTCCTTTGCGACTGTTCCCTCCGAGGCTGCGACTCCCCTCTTTGGGGCCTGCCTCCTTGTGATTGTCCACGACGAGGTTGGTTGCGTGGTTGACGCGGTGGTCGGTCGTCCCCTTCCGGCTTGTCGTTAGCGCCGCTGCCGAGTGGAAATGGATGTTCGTTCACGACAGGTATTCTTTTGCTGATTAACCTTTCGATGTCCCGGAGGAAGGCTTTTTCTTCTTGGTCACAAAAGGAAAAGGCTATTCCGCTCGCCCCGGCCCGACCCGTGCGGCCAATACGGTGCACGTAGGTTTCTGGAATGTTGGGCAGGTCAAAGTTTATCACGTGCGACAATTCATCCAAATCAATCCCACGGGCGGCAATGTCCGTCGCTACCAGCACCTGGATGTCACCTGTCTTGAAGTTTTGGAGTGCGTTCTGCCTCGCCGTCTGCGACTTGTTGCCGTGGATGGCCATGGCGTGGATGTCCGCCTTCGTGAGGTCTTGTGCCACCCGGTTTGCCCCATGCTTGGTGCGGGTGAACACGAGCGCTGATTTTACATCATTGTTTTGGAGCAAATGCAGCAGCAGGTGTTTTTTGCGGTTTTTGTCCACAAAAAAGATGTGCTGGTCAATCAGTTCCACTGTGCTGGATACGGGCGTCACGGCCACCTTCACCGGGTCGGTGAGGATGTCATGGGCCAGCTTCGCAATTTCATCAGGCATAGTGGCGGAATAGAACAGCGTCTGCCGCTCATTGGGCACCGCCTTGATGACCCGGCGCACGTCGTGGATGAAGCCCATGTCGAGCATCCGGTCGGCCTCGTCCAGCACGAAGATTTCGAGCTTTTCGAGGGAAACGAAGCCCTGGTTCATCAGGTCGAGCAGACGGCCCGGCGTGGCGATGAGGATGTCAACGCCACGGCGCAGGGCGTCTTCCTGTGGCCTCTGCCCTACCCCACCGAAAACCACAAAATTGCGGAGCTTCAAATGGCGTCCATACGCATCGAAGCTCTCGCCAATCTGGATGGCCAGCTCCCTTGTCGGCGTCAAAATGAGCGTTTTGATGTGGTTACTACCCGTTCCGTTGGGGTACTTGTCGTTCAGTCGCTGTAAAATCGGAATGGCAAAAGCGGCGGTCTTGCCTGTGCCAGTCTGCGCACAAGCGAGCAGGTCACGCCCCTCGATGGAGTGCGGGATACTCTGCTGCTGAATGGGCGTCGGCGTGTCGTAACCCTCCTCTTTTAAAGCCCTGAGGATGGGTTCGATGAGGTTCAAATCTAGAAATTTCATGGAATTGTTAAAATTGTTGAATTGCTGGATTGTTGGATTGTTGGGAATGTTGGATTGATGCGGTTCATCCTAAGCAATCTCAACAATTTAACAATCAAACAATTATAAAAATATGCTGGACAATGTGTCACCGGGCATACCCGGCTTTGCCCATGCATGCTTGAGATATTGGGATATTGAGTGATTTGGCTATTCTTGTCTGTTCAGAAAATATCCCAATATCCCAATAGCTCAATATCCCAATATCCCAACTCACATCGCCATTTGCAGGTCTGCGAGCAGGTCGTCCACATCCTCGACGCCAACGCTGAGGCGGATGAGCGAGTCGGTCAGGCCGACTTTCAGCCGCTCCGCCCGTGGGATGGAGGCATGCGTCATGGTTGATGGGTGCCCGATGAGCGATTCCACACCGCCCAGCGATTCGGCCAAGGTAAACAGTTTGGTCTTGGTCAAAATCTTGTTCGCGTTCTCAATCGTGTCTTCTTTTAGGTCAAAAGAGACCATTGCCCCGAAGAGGCTCATTTGCTTTTTGGCCAGCTCATGGCCGGGGTGGTCAGCGAAGCCGGGGTAGTAAACCTTGTTGATTTTCGGGTTGCCAAGCAGCGCATGTGCAATTTTCTCGGCGTTCTCGCATGCCCGCTGCACCCGCAGGTGAAGCGTCTTGATGCCCCGCAGCACGAGGAAGCAGTCCATTGGGCCGGGGACACCGCCGCTGGAATTTTGGATAAAATGCAGGCGCTGTGCAAGTTCGTCGGTCTTTGTCACAACGGCACCGAGCACCGTGTCGGAGTGGCCGCCGAGATACTTCGTGGCGGAGTGAATCACCATGTCGGCACCGAGGTCGAGCGGGTTTTGGAGGTACGGCGTTGCGAAGGTGTTGTCCACTGCCGTGAGGATGCCCCGCTTTTTTGCGATAGCACAGATGGCCTCGATGTCCACGATGTTGAGCATCGGGTTCGTGGGCGTTTCAATCCAAATCAACTTCGTTTTTGGCGTTAGGTACTGCTCGAACTGGCTGGCATCGTACATGGGTACGAAGTGGCCCTTCATTCCGAAGCGCTCGTAAATCTTGGTAATGAGGCGGTAAGAGCCGCCGTAGAGGTCGTTGGTGGCCACAATCTCGTCACCTGCGTCAAGCAGCTTGAGGATGGCGTCCATCGCGGCAAGGCCGCTGCCAAAACAGATGCCGTCAGCGCCATTTTCGAGGGCGGCCAAATTGGCTTCCAGCGCATGGCGGGTAGGATTCTGCGTGCGTGCGTACTCGTAGCCCTGATGGTCGCCGGGTGCGGCCTGGGCGTAGGTGGAGGTTTGGTAAATTGGTGTCATCACTGCCCCCGTACTGGGGTCTGGCTCAATGCCAGCGTGGATGGTCTTGGTTGCGAATTTCATGTATTAAGTTGCTTTATGCTTGTGAAACGTCTGGTTTTGAAGCAATCAAAACGATTTCGTTTTCCTTCATTCCTAAAAATTGGTCGCTCGGCTGGTTCTCGCCGAACTGTTTGATTTCCACCTGAAAGCCAGCTTCTTTGAGCCGACCTGCAAGTCCATTTGCGGAATAAACCCGCACGTGGTCTGCTTGCCCGAAGTGCTTTAGCCGTGCTTCTGGCGAGACGATGTTGGTGTCTTCGTAAATATCGCCCGCTTTGAGCGGCGTTTGAACAAGGGCTTTTCCGCTCGGTTTCAGCACCCGAAAGAGTTCCCGCATGGCTTGGCGGTCGTCGTCCACATGCTCCAGCACATGGTAGCAAAGCACGAGGTCGAACTCGCTGTCCGGCTCGGCGATGGCCGTGATGTCGTGCGATTTTTCGGCTTCAAACTCACCGACGAAATCGCTGCTGACGTATCGGATGCGCTTTTGCACCCGCATTTTCCTTGCCAGACAACGGCTCGGCGAGAAGTCGAGCACGTTGCCATGCAACAAATCCTCCTCCATCAACACTTTCCAGAGCCGACGGTTGCGTGGTAGGCTTCCGCAGGCTGGACAGAGCGTTTCGCCATTTCCGAGGGGGATGAAGGCGGACAATTTGCTTTCGCAAATATTGCAGCCAAACTCGGTGCCCCTGTACTTGACGGCGAGGATTTTCCGAAGGAACAACTCGTTTTTAAGGAGTAATTGCTTTGGAAGCCATCGTTTCGCCAACTTTTTTACGGCCTCGTACATGGTCAATTTGGTGACAAGTCTGAAAAATCAGGCCGCAAAGGTAGGAAAATGAAAAAGGAAAAGGGCAACTGGGGGTTTCCCGGTTGCCCTTTCCTTTTTGAAAGCTAAATCTTTCGGCTTGTGATTAGTTCACAGACTCAGACAGTTCTTTGCCAGGCTTGAATTTCACGGAAGTCTTAGCGGCAATCGTGATGGCTTGGCCTGTCTGTGGGTTACGACCCTGACGAGCCTCACGCTTAGAAACAGAGAAAGTACCGAAACCGATGAGGGTAACTTTGTCACCGCTAGTGAGTGATTCACCGACAGCTTCGAATACAGTGTTAACGGCAGAAGTGGCTTGTGCTTTGGTAAGACCAGCGCTTTCTGCGACCTTGTTGATCAAATCTCCTTTGTTCATCTTAAAATGGTTTAATAAATTACAGTTTTAAAAAAGTGGCGCAAAAATATACAAGCATCCATATCTGCCAACGTTTTAGGAAGAAAAAAGCCTTATTTTATTGACCTTTCCAGTAAAAGCTCGCTTTTGACAGGGATATTGCCCAACTTTGTACCATTCTTTTAAGCTAAAAATTGTTTTTGCTAATGATTAAATCAAGGTTTTCGCTTGTTTTCGGCATCGCCGCCTTTGCCATCCTCCTCACTTCCAGCGCCTGCAACCGTGGTACTGGCTGTCCTGCGAATGAGAATGTGCACGTGCAGGCAGACAAAAAAGGCAGGTATCCCAAGTCAAAAACCAAATCGGGACTTTTCCCGAAAAACGTCTATAAACGTTCACATTAACGCTTTCAAGTAAGCGGGTGTTTCAGCAATTGCTCGCTTTTTGGCTATGTTATTATCTTTTTTGGGAATTTTTCCGCTAAAAGCCTTTCTGGGGCGCCAATCGAATGTGATTTCGGTTGGCGCCCCAACTTTTTTGAGCCAAAATCCAGTAACCCTACAATCTTCCGAAAGGAGGAAATATTCGCTATGCTTGCCAAAAAGACAATGCGGAGCAGTTTAATTGGGACTGACAACTGAAAAGTGATTGGTGCTAAACGTCGCGGATGCGTGATTGGGCAAATTGAATGCTCAACAACTATGGCTTGGGTTCGGGAAATTGTCGCTTTCGTCCACCCCGGGCCGATCCGTCAGGCACTTAAAGTCTTTTTCCACTAAAATCCGAAGGCCGCCGACTCCCGACGGAGGAATGACAACGTGCTCAATGCTTACTTCTTGCTCCGAATTCGCCCATATCACTCCAAGTTCAGCAGGCACCAATACACAAATTTTGTTTCCAGAAAAAGTGGCGGTTAGCTCCGGCTGGTCTGAGCGCTCCAGCGCATAAGTCAGCATAGCGCCGGGCTGGCCACCAAAGTGGGTGCTTTCCGACACGCTGCCAGTTTCAATGAACGCAGCCACTTCAGGCTGCGAAAGCCGCAAGCGGATGGAATTGCCTTGGATGCGAATTTTCATAAAACCCGATTCTTTTGGCTACAAAGTCAGTTGGTTGTTGTTTGCCCAATTTGCGAAGCAAACAACAACCAACGGCTATTCTTAGCCGTTTTTCTTCACTTCTAGTTTCTTTGGCTGCGCAACGCTGTTTGTCTTTTTGTTGCGAGTCTTGCCATGCGAACCCCTAGCGATTTTGCCCTTGGTGGTTCTTTTGTCTCCTCTGCCCATGATTGGTATTTTTTAATGATGAAAATTGGTTTGTATTAAAAGGACGGCAAAAGTAACGGTTTTTCTAATAAATGCTAAAAACTAATCCGCTCGGCAGCACTGTAAATGTTGAACTGCCCATTTCGGAGAAACCCGACCAGCGTCATATCGGCTTCCTCGGCCAGCTCTACCGACAAACTTGTCGGGGCACCCACTGCCGCCAACACTGCCGCCCCGGCTATCACTGATTTCTGTACCAATTCGAACCCAGCACGGCCGCTCACCAGCACGAGGCATTGCGAAAGTGGTAAAAGACCTTGCCTCATTGCTGCGCCAATGAGCTTGTCAAGGGCATTGTGACGACCCACATCCTCCCGTGAGAGGAGTAGTTGTCCGCTGGCATCGAAAAGCGCTGCACCGTGCAAGCCGCCCGTGCAATCGAAGATGGACTGGCGACTAGCCAACAGGTCGGGCACGGCATGAAGCACCTCGGCAGAGAACATCGGCACTGCTGCTGGCAGTTCGAAACGCCCCTGCACCCGAACCGCTTCGATGCTTGCTTTGCCACACACGCCACAGGAGGAGCTGGTGTAAAAATGCCGCTCCAAACGCCCCAAGTCCAACACCACATCGTCGGCAAGCTCGACGACCAGCACATTTTCCTTGGCCTGCTTCCATCGAACGGATGGTCGACTAAACCCTGTCACCTGCTCTGCCCCAGCGATGATGCTCTCTGTAAAAAGGAACCCCAGGGCGAGCTCCTCGTCGTGGCCTGGCGTGCGCATGGTCACGGAGATACTTTTTTGCGTCCGGACACCATTTTTCAAAAAGCCCAGACGGATTTCGAGTGGCTCTTCGGATACCACAAGGTCAGCCATCTGGCTCTGTTGTTGGCCTTGTACCCGTACAATATCCCGCTTGGCAATGCCCTTCATGTTTCTTCTATTTGTTAAAAACTGTTAGAAAATATGGTGTCTCCTGTTATTTCTGCTCCTACTGCCAAACTTCTCAAAGCTTTCAAGGTTGGTTAAATAAAGGAAGTTTTATCCCTCCCCAAAATGCGCCACAAGATTTTCGTTTATTTCATGAGATTATAATTTGTTTATGGCAGCCGTACCGAAAGGTGCGGCTTTTTTGTTTGTCGTAGTTGTTCAAGCTAATGAGGCATTCGTCACGCACTTGAAACTTGGTTAGGCGCAAGAGCAATCAACCCCAAAAGTAGCCCAAATACCAATCGCTCGAGAATTAGCGTTTTAGTTCCCAGCAACTTTCAACCCCAGAACCCCGTAATTTTGCTCCGCAAATTGTTTCACAAAATTAAACACACACCGATGCCTAAATTTTTGCTGCTTGGCCTTTTCTATGCTTGTTTCGCCTTTGACAACAACCCCGTGGCAGAAGGCCTACCGCCATTCCCCTATAATGTCAACGACCCCGATGTAGCTTTTAACATGCCAGAGGAAATCCGGGAAATCTCCGGCCTTAGCCTGACTGCCAATGGCCAGATGCTTGCCGCGATAAATGATGAAAAAGGTATTATTTTTTTATTGGACAAATCGAACGGTGAAGTTTTGTCAAGGATAAAATTCCGAGAAGAAGGTGACTACGAAGGCATTGAAATCGTGGGAAACGATGCTTGGGTGGTCAAAAGCAACGGCACACTTTATCAAGTAAAAAATTTTGCAGCGCAAAACCCCGAAGTGCAGAGTTTCAAATCTTTCTTAAACAAAGAAAACGACGTGGAGGGCCTCGCTTACGACCGTGCCAACAACCGAATTTTGATAGGCTGCAAGGGCAAAGGGTGCGACCATGCGGGTGTTCCATTGAACAAGGCCATCTACGCATTCGACTTAAAAAGCAAGACACTGTCGGATAACCCTACCTTTCTGCTCACCTTGCCCAACTTAAAGGATTTTATGGTAAAAAGTGGCGAAGCAGGCAACAAAAAAATGATGGAAAAAGTCTTCATGCCAAAGGAGGCAGATATAAAATTCAGTCCATCTGACATCGCCATCCACCCCAAAACAGGCGATATTTATATCACCTCCGCCCGTGGCAACAGCCTTCTCATACTCGATTCAACTGGTAAAATCCTAAACCTTGAACACCTGAAGAAAAGTGTTCATGCCCAGCCCGAAGGAATCTGTTTCGATACTGACGGAACACTTTTTATCTCCAACGAGTGCTCGGACGGAAGCCCAGGTAAGATTTATACTTTTCACCAAAAGTAAAGGCCTCGGCAAGAGATATTTTGCTTGTCCCTCAAACAAAAAAGGCACAATCCGTTGAATTGGATTGTGCCTTTTTTACAAATGCAAAAGCACGGACTGGCATTCCGTGCTACTAATCCCGTCCTGCCAACATGGACAGCAACCGAAGCACTTCGATGTACAGCCAGACCAGCGTGATGAGTAGGCCCATTGCGGAGAACCACTCCATGTAGCTCGGTGCGCCAAATTGCTCGCCCTTTTCAAAATTGTCAAAATCGAGGAGCAGGTTGAACGAGGCGATGCCGATGATAACTACGCTGATGCCGATACCGAGGGCACCGCCTTGGTGCAGGAATGGCACTTGAATACCGAAAAAGCCAAGTACCATGCTCAACATGTACACCAGAAAAACGGCCATCGTAGCCATCATTACGCCCATGCGGAACTTGCTGGTCACTTTGATGAGGCCTGATTTATAGATGAAAAGCATGGCGAAAAGCAAGCCCAGCGTCAGTGCAATAGCATTGAAAATGATACCACCACCAAATGCGCCACCATAAAAAGCGGTGATTGAGCCGACGAAAAGTCCTTCCAACAGGGCATAAATCGGGGCAACCGTGGCCGACAGATGCGGCTTGAAGGTCGCAACCAGCACGGCAATCAGGCCACCGATGGCACCTGACCACATCAAAATCGGATGGGCATACACGAAACTGGCTGCCGAGGTGAGCAGCATCAGCCCAAAGAGTATAAAGGATTTGTTGACCGCACCCTGCACTGTCATCCGTTCGTTGGCGGTGATGAACCCGCCATCCAGTGGGCCACTAGTGCTGTTGCGGTAGGCATCCTCTTTCATGAAGGGGTTGCCGGAGGAGGAAAACATGCTTTTTCTTGCCATTGTAAATTGAATTTTTATTGATAAATCGGGGGTAAAGAAACGGCATTTTTGACATTATTCAAAAACGGCTTCTTTCAAACGAAGTCAGATGGGGAAAGTTGAGTCAGGCTGATTTTAATATGCCGCTGAAGGGAGGAGATACGATTTTGAAAATGATTCAAGCTGCCTTGTTGGGAAGTGGGGAAGCACGGACTGGCAGTCCGTGTTACCTTTGCGGAGCAAAAAAAAAAAAACATGCTGCGCAAAAAAATAGAACAACTCGCCGAAGCTTCCCAACAACTGGAACCCAGTCCCGAACAACGCCAAAGCTGGGACGCCGCTGTGCACGACTACGCCCACGGATACATTGACTCGCTACCAACCTGGAAGGCATATCACGTCGTGGACAATCCCGCCGCCGCCCTGCTCGATTTCCCGCTTGACGGGCAGCCCAAGCCGCTGGAGCAGGTACTCGGCGTTTTGAAAACAAACCTGCACGAGGCGGGTCTCAACCCCGCTTCCGGCGGACACCTTGGCTACATTCCCGGTGGCGGCATCTACCCAACGGCGCTGGGCGACTACCTCGCTGCGGTGACGAACGCCTACGCTGGCATCTTCTTCGGTGGGCCGGGGGCAGTGCGCATCGAGAACATGCTTATCCGTTGGATGTGCGAGCTGGTGGGCTACCCCGCCACGGCACTCGGCAATCTGAGCAGTGGCGGCTCCATCGCCAACCTAATCGCTTTCGTGACGGCGAGGGATTCCAAGAAAATCACTTCCCGGCAGGTGCGGAAATCGGTCATTTACCTGACCGAGCAAGTGCACCACTGCGTGCACAAGGCCATCCGAATCGGGGGAATGGCGGAGGCCGTGGTGCGCAACGTGCCGATGGACAACCGCTTCCGAATGGATGCCTCGGCGCTGGCCAGAATGGTGGAGCAGGACGTTGCCGAAGGCAAAAAACCGTTCCTCGTAGTGGCCTCCGCAGGCACCACTGACACGGGCGCCGTTGACCCGTTGGAATCCGTCGCCGACATTGCGGAGCAGCACGGCATGTGGTTCCATGTGGATGCGGCCTACGGTGGCTTCTTCCTGCTGGCCGATGTGGAGAACCCCGATGGTTCGACGGTGAAGGATGTTTTCAAGGGCATCGAGCGGTCGGATTCGGTGGCGATTGACCCGCACAAGGGGATGTTCCTGGCTTATGGGCTGGGAGCGATTTTGATAAAAGACGTGCAAGCCCAAATGGCCAGCCACTACTACCGGGCGAACTACATGCAGGATACTTTTGATGCCAACGAGGAACTCAGCCCTGCCGACCTCTCGCCCGAACTCACGAAGCATTTTCGGGGACTGCGCATGTGGCTGCCGTTGCAATTGCTTGGGATTCAGCCGTTTAAGTCGGCGCTGGAAGAGAAGATTTTGCTCTGCCGCTATTTTTACGAAGCGATTCAACAACTCGGATTCGAGGTGGGGCCGTACCCGGAGCTGTCCGTTTGCACCTACCGTTACGTGCCTCGGGACGGCTCGGATGCCAATGATTTCAACCGACGGCTGGTGGAGCATGTGCAGCACGACGGGCGGATTTTCGTTTCGTCCACGAATATCGGCGGCGTGTTTTGGATTCGGTTGGCGGTGCTCTCTTTCCGCACGCATTTGCGGGAGATTGACACACTGCTGGAGGTTTTTAAAAATGGGGTGGAAAAGCTCGAAAAATGCTAATTTGGCTTTTGAACAAGGAAAAAGTACAAAGGAAAAAGTCAAAAGTGAGGGGGAAATCCTCCAACTTTTGTTTTTCCACAAAATCGTTTTACCATGAAAAAGTACCTTTTTTCAGTCCTATTGGCCACGCTGTTGGCCGCCACTTTTAGTTGCAAAAATGAGCCGGGGAAAATGAGCCGAGCCGGATTGATTCCCCGAGGCGACACCACCAAGGTGGACCGTTTTGAGGAGGAGATAAAAAAGTTTGAGGCTGCCGACCAAGTGCAGATGCCAGCGAAAGGCGGGGTGCTCTTCGTGGGCAGTTCGAGTTTCCGGATGTGGAGTACGGTGGCTGCTGACTTTGCGCCGCTGCCTGTCACCAACCGGGGCTTTGGCGGGAGCACCACACCAGAGGTGATGCACTACGCACCCCGCATCGTTTACAAATACCAACCGAGCGTCATCGTGTACTACTGTGGCGAAAACGACATAGCGAGCGAGACGCCACCTCAGGTGGCATTTCAGAATTTCAAAAAATTCATTGGCGAGACGGAGAAGAACCTGCCCAATGCCACAGTGGTAGCACTTTCGGCCAAGCCCTCGCCCAGCCGGTGGGCTTTGTGGAAGAACTTTCAGCAGTTCAACATGATGGTGGAGCAGTTTGCCCAAAACCGCCCAAATCTGCGCTACGTGGACATCAGCGGCCAGCTTTTGGGGGCAAACGGGGAGCCCGACCCGACGCTTTTTGTCGAAGACAAACTGCACATGAATGCCAGTGGCTACGCAAAATGGACGGCGGTTTTGAAGCCCATCATCACGGAAATTTACAATTCCAAAACACCCAAGTAACCAGCCGAAATCCCATGTCAATTGGGCTTTGTTTTTTTAGTTGGAATGGTTATCTTCGCACCGCTTTTCAAAAAAGGCAGTAAAAGCTTCCTTTTTTTCTTGATGTATGCAAAAGGTCATTTACAAGGATTTGGGCAGGATTTCGTACCGGGAGGCTTGGGACTTGCAGCAGGGGCTGCACGACGAGGCCATCCGCCGCAAACGGGAAAACCGGGAGCGAAAAGACCGGGGCGAGGCACTGCTGCCCATCAGCCACCACCTGCTGTTTTGTGAGCATTCACCGGTGATGACGCTGGGGCGGAGCGGCGCCGAAGCCAACTTGCTGCTTGACGAAAATGGCCTTCGAGAAAAAGGCATCGAGTTCTTTAAAATAAACCGGGGGGGCGACATCACGTACCACGGGCCGGGGCAAATCGTCGGGTATCCGATTTTTGACCTCGACGAGTTTTTCACGGACGTACACCGGTACGTTCGCTACTTGGAGGAGGCGGTCATCCGCACTTTGGCGGAGTATGGCATCGAGGATGCATACCGAATCAAGGAGTTCACGGGTGTTTGGCTGCCGCAGGCTGGCTGGCTGCCCAAACGGAAAATCTGCGCCATCGGGGTGCATCTGAGCCGTTGGGTGACGATGCACGGGTTCGCTTTCAACGTGAACACCGACCTCAACTACTTCCGCCACATCGTACCATGTGGCATCAACGACCAAGACAAGGACGTTACTTCCCTGGCTAAAGAGCTGGGGCATAGTGTTGACGAGAACGAGGTAAAGGAAAAACTGCGCCACCACTTCGCCGAACTTTTCGGCTTTGAATTTGCGTGAGCAATGTTTTTCTATTTCTTCAACTGTCCGGACCGCTGAGGCTGAAACCACAGCGGACACAGAGGGCACAGAGTTTTAAGCTAATATCTCCGTGCGCGTTGTGTCCGCTGTGGTTCACCATCGCTTCGCAAAATCCGGGCACAATCATACTTCATGGCCCATGAAAAAGGATATTCCAGAATACAAAGTGGAAGAACTTGCCATCGCCATCTTGCCCAGAACGGATGAGGCATTGATAGAAGATGAAATGTGGGATGTATATTTGGTGAACCTCAAAGAGGCCCCAATAGAAAACGTGCTGATAAACTCCAGGGGCTACGGCGAACTGGACGGCGAGCAGATGCGGACGACCATCTTGCGCCATTTTTTCAACGAGGTTGGACCGTTGCAGGCTCATCTAATCGAGCCAATCCAAACAAAGCTATTTGATATTGCCAACGAATACTGGGTAAGCTTTACCTATGATGGGTACATGTACGACAAACGGTATGTGTTTGTGCGAGGCAGTATTTCTGAACAAAACTTTACCACTATTCCCGTACTCGACCGCAGAGGGGTAATGATTAAATGAGGTCATTTTCTGGTCATTGAAGTCAATTGCCATGCGTCATTGGTTTTAGTTTTGTGCCAACCTCCAATAACAATTGACCGCAATAACCAATGACAATAGATTCAATGAAGCCAAAAAAAGTAAGCGAATCCAGCACCATAATGACGGAAATGGTGATGCCCAACGACACCAACCCGCTGCACAACCTGATGGGCGGCAACCTGATGCGATGGATGGACGTGGTGGCGGGCATTGCCGCTGGCAAGCATTGCGAAGCGCATGTGGTGACGGCTTCCGTTGACCATGTTTCATTTCACAAGCCGATCGCCCTAGGCGACATCGTGACGCTGAATGCCCGTGTGACAAGAGCCTTCAATACTTCCGTGGAGATTTATGTTGAAGTGTTCGCTGCCGACATCAAGGGCGGCAACCCCCGAAAATGCAACCACGCCTACTTTACCTTTGTAGGCTTACAAGATAATACGCACAAGCCGACGCCCGTGCCAGCGGTAATACCACTCACGAGCGAGGAGCAACAACTGTTTGAGAGTGCTGCTCGTCGCCGTGAGTTGCGACTAGTGCTCAGTGGCCGCATGAAGCCGGAGGAGGCTTCTGAGATTCGTGCGCTGTTTTCGGGCTTTCAGCCTGTTAGCAGTTGAGGCGGAGCGCCATCACATGCTTTTGTACATGATGTAAAGTAAAATCATGAGCACCAAAACAGCGATGCCCACAGCCCTGAAGAACTTCTTTGAATCCCGCTTGTCTAACGATTCATTGCGCTTTTTGCTTTTAGTTGACATATTGTAAAAGATTGGATGGTTAATGATTCAATGCTTAAAAACGTAACGCCAAAATAGGGTTTTGATGAAAAATATCATGTAATGTAGCTGTATTTTTATTGATAAAAAAACGAGGGGCCCTGCTTGACGTCAAGCAGGGCCCCTCGTTTTTAAAAAGGAAAAGCAAGTTCATTCCAATCAATTGCCTTCAATCAAGTAGATGATTTTGGTCAGCCATTTTGTCGAGTCTTTTTCCGAACCTGGGTCGGTGACATATTCCTCGATGACCGGCGCTTTTTCTGTTAGCCCATTGGCCTTGATGTACTCGCCAATGGCTTCGTGTGCTCCTTCAAAATTGTCGTAGGGGCCATAGTAATCCACTACCACTGCTTTAGAGGCAGGTATTTCAAAGACTTGGATGGCACCGCCAGCGACCGCAGTCCCACTGTTTACGGGGATAGCCACGGCCATGTCGGTAGTCTTGGTGGCCTCATCCCAAGTATAATACACCCCAGAAGGGCTGCCTGCTGGCTGTATTTTCGTCGTGGTGAGCAGTGACATGATTTTACCAAAACGCTCCGCAAAAAAAGTGGACTTCATGACTTCCTCCTGTGTAGTTTTCTCCCGCAAGCCGATGTAGGTATGGCCAGGAAAATTCATCGACTTTACCTCGTACTTGCCAGTGGTAGCAGGTGTTTCGGCAGCTTTCTGCTCGGCCATTTCCTTGAGGCCGGCGAGGCCGTCATCGAGCATCTTGTTCATTTGGCCACCGCCAAATGACATCATGAGGTTGAAGGGGTAAGGGACGTCCATTGTAAATTTCCACTTTGCGTCAGTGATGCCATTGGAGGCATCCGCCAAGTTGAACATGGCGTCCCCGCCACCGCCACCGCCAAAATCAATGCGATAGGTAACAGAAGTTGAAGGTGTAGCGGCTGTAATCGTCTGAGTACCATTACCAGAAGAGCCTTCCGAAGTCCATGAAGAAATTTGGCCTACACCCGTAGCCACTTCATTGTAGGTGTTTTTTATAAGTGGATCTTCCTTTTTCCAAGGCCCCCAAGTTTCTTGAGTTTTAAGGTCGTTCACGATACCGAATACGACCTCTTTTGAGGCGTTGATGTTAGCGCTACGTTCATACTCGAAATGTTTGGGTATGAAGGCTGCAACAATAAGCCATAGAATTACTAATCCTAAAATGGCTAACCCGATTAGTTTCAATACTCTCATAATTCAAGATTTAGGTGGTGAAAATATTTGTTTCAGAATTTGTCACAAATATAATTTTTTGAAAACAATTTGTGCATCAAAATGCCATGTTTTTCCAATTTTTTTATCAAAAAGACGAATAACAGGCAGTTGCGAGTAGGCTTTGTGCGTGCATCTTTGGGTTTCTTGATTTTTTCTCCGCAATACTTTCCAGAAGCCCCTATTTTTGCCCGCTTTTAACAATGACTAATTTTTTTTTGAAATGATCAAGAACCGCTATTTCGACCTTATTGACCAAACCTTTTACTTCCCACAGGAAGGCTTTGACATCGAAGATGGAAAGCTTATTTTCAATGGTGTCCCGCTTATGTATTTGATAAAAAAATACGGCACCCCGCTGAAGCTGACCTACCTCCCGAAAATTGGAACACAGATAAAACGGGCGAAGAACCTATTCACAAAAGCCATGAAATCCAGCGGCTACCGGGGCAAGTACAACTATTGCTACTGTACCAAAAGCTCCCATTTTAGCTACGCAGTAAAGGAGGTACTCAAACATGACGTGGAGTTGGAAACCTCTTCCTCATTTGACATTGACTTGGTGCGACGGCTGTTCGAGGAGGAGTTCATAGACAAGGAAACCATCATAGTCAACAACGGCTATAAGACGAGGGAATACGCTGAAAAAATTAGCGGCCTTGTCAATGAGGGCTTTGTGAACGTCATCCCAGTACTCGACAACAAGGAGGAACTTGATTTTTTTGAGGAGATGATTAAGGGCAAATGCAGCATCGGCATACGGGTAGCTACGGACGAGGAACCGAACTTTGAGTTTTACACCTCCAGGCTGGGCATTCGGGCGGCGGAGGTCATCAGCTACTGCAAGGAGCGCATCGCCAACAATCCAAAGTTTGAGCTGAAAATGCTCCACTTTTTCGTGGACACGGGTATCAAGGACTCAATTTACTACTGGGGAGAGCTGAAAAAGGCCGTGAAGATGTATTGCGAACTAAAGAAGGTCTGTCCGACTTTGGAGGGCTTGAACATTGGCGGAGGCATGCCCATCCGCAACTCGCTCGGCTTTGAGTTTGACTACACTTATATGGTGCGTGAAATCGTGAACCTCATCCTTGCTGCCTGTCAGGAGGAGGAGATTCACGAGCCGGACATTTATACGGAGTTTGGTAAATATACCGTGGGCGAGAGCGGAGCCATCATCTTCTCCGTGCTTGGCCAAAAGCAACAGAACGATGCCGAGGTTTGGTACATGATTGACAACTCGCTCATCACCACCATGCCCGATAGCTGGGGGATTGCGGAGCGGTTCATCCTGCTGCCCATCAACAAATGGCACAACGAATATCGCCGCGTAAATATCGGAGGGTTAAGTTGCGACAACTCTGATTACTACAATTCAGAGGTGCATGAGAGCCAGGTTTACTTGCCCACCATCGAGAAAAAGGACACGGAGCCGCTTTACCTCGGCTTTTTCCATACGGGTGCCTACCAAGATTCCCTGAGCGGCTACGGGGGTATCAAGCATTGCCTTATCCCTGCACCAAAGCACGTGCTGATTTACAAAGATTCAAAAGGAAATATCGTGGACAAACTCTACAAGGAGGAGCAGAAGCCAGAGGACATGCTGCGGATTTTGGGGTACATCTGATGTATTGCGGATTTACGATTTACGATTTCGGATTGGGGGGCCGCTACAGCTTACCAGTTCTGATACTATTTTTATCCAAAACCCTGGATTTCTGGCAATATTTTTTGCTCTGATTTCGCAGTGGCTCTAATCCGCAATCGTAAATCCGAAATCCGCACTCGTCAAAGCCACCCCTGCTCCTTGTACCAAGCCAATGTCTCAATAAGCCCATCCTCCAAATCGTACTGCGGCTGGAAGTTGAGGTCTTCCTTCAGCGGCTCAATGTCGCATTTCCAGTTCAGGCTTTCGAGGATGCGTACCTTTTCGAGGTTAAGCGGGGGATAGTTGCCAGTGGCTTTTCCTGCCTGTTCCATCATCCAAGCAATGCTGCGAATGAGTGTGACGGGAATATTGAAGCGGAGCGTTTTTTTACCCAAGATTTGTCGGGCCGTCCGGCCAATATCTTGCTGCGAATAGTACCGACCGTCGGAGATGAAGTAGCTTTTCCTTGAAACCTCGGAGGCCGTAGTTGCATCGAGTACCACACGGGCGAGGTCTTTCACATAAACGAAGGCGAGGTGCTGCCGCCGGAAGCCGATATAGCCCTCTACGTGCCGGTTTATGAGTTTGAAATAAGTTAGTATCTCCTTCTCCCGAGGTCCATACACACCTGTTGGGCGCATTATGACATAGGGGAACTCAGGCAGGCTGGCGAGAAATTGCTCCGAGGCAAGTTTCGCCTCGCCATAGGTGTTGATGGGGCGGCGGGGGTCGTCTTCCTTCAAAAAATCGGTGAGGTCCTTGGTCGGCACCGGGCCGTAACTGGCAGCACTGCTGATGTAGGTGAACTTCTCCAGTTGTTCTCCCGAAGCTTCGATGGCTTCCACGAAGTTTTTGGTGTAGTCGAAATTCACCCGCATATAGTCCGAGAGCTTGGGGGCGGCTACCACCCCGGCATTGTGGATAACATAATCGAACTCCTTGCGCCTCATCAGGTTGGACATCTGGCCCTTATCCCCAAAGTTCATCTCCACAAAATTGATGCGCTCATCCTGCAGATATTCCTTGCTGCTCGACCGTCGGATGCCAGCGTACACGTCAAGGTCACGTCCTAGCGCCTCCTCCACGAGGTGGCTGCCCACGAATCCCGATGCACCGGTGATGAGTATTTTTTTCATCCAGCCAACGGTTTTTCGTACATCCGATAGCGTTTGTAGGGTTTCATCCCTGCATTTTCTACGCCCTTTTTCATCATTTCATTGTTGTCCAAAATCCAGGACGCCTCGCCGTGCGTATGGCCCAGTTCAATGCCCTTGCTGAGGAGGTTGGCATAAAAAACACCTTCTATGCCCAGCTTCCTATACTCCGGCAGCACGCCCAGCAGGATGACTCGCACACTCTTAATCTTGCTTTTTTGTAGCAATAATTTAAAAATTCCGAAAGGAAAAAGCCGCCCACGCTTGATATTGATGGCAATGGTATTGATGTCCGGGACGGCGAGGGCAAAGCCCACGAGCTTTCCGTCGTGCTCTGCAAATATGGCAAACCTCGGGTCAATGACCATTTTCAGGCCCTCGGCCATGTGGTCGAACTCGGCGTCAGTCGGTGGCACGAAGCCCCAGTTCCTGTCCCATGCGCCCTTGTAAACCTTGCGCACCTCCGACAGTTCCTGCTTGAATTTCTTCATTTTGGGGTTTCGGAAGGTGATGCCCTTGCCTGCCAAGCGTTCTTGTATCCGTTGGGAAAGTTCCAGTGCCTTGCGGTTGGTGGTGGCGTGGGTGCCGTGATAGGCCAGCAAGTCCATCTGTTTCTGGAAGCCGTAGCGCTCCAGAAAGTCGGCGTAGTAGGGCTTGTTGTAGGTCATCATGATGACCGGGGGGCTATCGAAGCCCTCGACGAGGAGGCCCGCCGTGTCGTTGGTGCTGAAATTGGCTGGGCCGATGACGCTGGCAAGGCCCTCCTTGCGGAGCCAGTTGGAGGCGGTGTCGAGCAGTAGTTTGGCCACTTCGTAATCTTCGATGACATCGAAAAAGCCGAAGAACCCGGCATTTGTGCCAGCAAACTCAATGTATTTGTTGTTGCGGGTGGCAGCGATGCGGCCCACAATCTTTTCGTTGCGGAGCGCCAAAAACAACTGCACCTTTGAGTGCTGAAAAAAAGGGTTGCTCTTTTCGCTAAACAGGTCTTTTTGCCCAAGGAAAATCTCTGGTACGTAGTTCGGGTCGCCCTCGAACAGGTCGTGCGGGAAGTCAATGAAGCGTTTTTTCCACTTCCAATCTTTGACTTCGATGATGTTTGTTGCCATGTTTTGTTGTTTCGTATTGCTTATTCTCCTAATTCCAAAAGGATTTGTTCAATCATCGCTTTTGAGACCCTGAAATCTGTTCCAATGATTTTCTCAAATACTGGCCTTATGGCAGGAAGGATACCTCGTTGTTTTGCACTAATGATTACACCCAAAGTGCCTGTGAAATCAATTCCCATGGAGGCTGCCATTTTTCTTGCTTTTTGGTCGTCAAGTATAAGGTAGCAATCACCCATTTCAACAGCAATTGCTATGGCGTTTGATTCGCCAGCATCTAAAGTTTCCTCCAATAATAAAACCAAGGAAGTTTGCTTTGGGGTACGAATAACAATCCATTCGGGCAGGTTTTGGCCGAATTCATCAGCCACTGCCTTTGGTACAATAACCTCCCCAAAGACTTGATGAAGCAACTCAAGCTGTCCAATTTTGCTCAACACGATAAGGCAAGACGCATCGGAGATGACTACTTTATCCATGCGTTTTTGATGTCGCGGCGTAGGTCTTCGATAGAATCAGAAAAAATGGAGAACCCATATTTTCCCATTATTTCAATAAAAGCCCGTTTCGACAAGCCCGCCACCTCGGCGGCTTGGCCGAGCGAAAGCCGACCGCGCTCATACAACTCTCCAGCAAGGATGACCTTTGCGTCAAATTCCGTGATACAAGCTGATTCTGGAAGCTGTATTGAAAAGGTTGTCATGCCCATCTTCAAAGATTTTTATTGACAAATCTACAATTATTTCATTGCCCTTCAAACCTCCTGCCCCTTCAAAATATCCAGTCCCCTTGCCACCTTTGCCAGCTTGTCAATGGCCTCGTCAATCTGTGCAAACGTGTGCGTGGCCATGAGCGAGAACCGGATGAGCGTGTCTTCCGGTGCCACGGCTGGCGTGATGACCGGATTGACGAATACCCCTGCATCCTGCAACTGCCGGGTGAGCAGGAAGGTCTTGTTCAAGTCCCGCACGTAGATGGGGATGATGGGCGTGGTCGAGTGCCCCGTCTCGAAGCCGAGGTCATCGAGTTGTTGCTTGGCGTGGCGGGTGTTCGCCCAAAGCTGCTCAATGCGTTCCGGCTCGTGCTGAATCAGGTCGAGTGCAGCAATGACGGCAGCGGCGTTTGCTGGCGCAATGCTGGCGCTGAAGATGAGCGACCGGGCGTTGTGCTTGATCCAGTTGGCGATTTCGTGGCTAGTGGCAATGAATCCGCCGATGGTGGCCAGCGACTTGGAGAAGGTGCCCATGATGAGGTCCACTTCGTCGGTGAGGCCGAAGTGGTCGCAGGTTCCCTTGCCCAGCTCGCCCATGACGCCGAGGCCGTGCGCATCGTCCACCATGATGTTGGCGTTGTTTTGCTTCGCAATGCGCACGATTTCCGGCAGGTTGCAAACGTCGCCTTCCATGCTGAACACGCCGTCCGTGACGATGAGCGCCACGTCCTCCGGCCCACGTTCCTTGCCCGCCCGCTGGAGCACGGTTTCCATGGACTCCATGTTGTTGTGCTTGAACTTGCGGGTGGTAGCGAAGGAGAGCCGAGTGCCGTCCACGATGGAGGCGTGGTTGGCGTCGTCGGAGATGATGAAGTCCTTGCGGCCCAGCACGCTGGAAAGCACGCCGAGGTTCACCTGCATCCCTGTGCTGAATACGATGGCCTCGTCCTTGCCCACGAACTTGGCGAGTTTTTCTTCCAGTTCAATATGTAGGTCAAGTGTGCCATTCAAAAAGCGGGAGCCGGCGCAGCCGGAGCCGTACTTGTCCACAGCAGCTTTGGCAGCTTCTTTGAGTAGTGGATGATTGGTAAGCCCGAGATAACTGTTGGAGCCGAACATGAGGACTTTCTTGCCGTTCATGGTCACCACCGTGTCCTGGTCGCTTTCGATGACACGGAAATAGGGGTACACGCCTGCCGCTTTGGCTTCTTGTGGAGCGGTGTACCTTTTCATTTTCTGTTGAAGCAGATTCATGTTATTTTCTGTATTGTGTGTTTTTGCGAATGAATTTTTTATTTGATTACCACGGCATATCGACCCAGCCACCCATTCACCCTCGACTTCAAAATGACTTTTTCAAACACCAAAATCGTCGCCCCGGCACAGGCCAAACCCAGCAACACGTCAATGATATAATGGTGCCGGGAATATACTGCTGAGAACCAAATTCCGAGTAAAATTACCAAAAAGACCCAACTGGCAAGCTGCAAGCGCATTTTTACCCCAAAATACAAACTGATAATGGGATAAGCCGCATGTAACGACGGAATGGCAGCAAACACGTTGGCATTCTTGGCGTACATGCTGTGGAAGAGGTTCACACCCAAGATGCGGTCAAAGTTCACCAACCCTGCCTCATTGCCGGGAATGTTGAAGTTTTCTTTAAAACCATGCAACTCCACGTACCAAGGTGCAGCAGCGGGGTAGGCATAGTACATCGCAAAGCCAAAAAGGTTTACCAAAAGGAAGCAAAGTGAAAAATCGAGGAGCATTCGTTTATCCTTGAAAAACAGCCAAAATGCAAAACCTATCGGCACGGGCACCCAGCAAAGATAAAACAGGCCAGAAAGGACGTCGGCAGCGGGATGTGTATTGATGGCAAAGAACTCGTTGGGCGTCACCCGCTGTCCGTGGTACTGAAACCCGAACAGCCATTTTTCGAGGTCATAGGGCTGTTGTACGTGCACAGGGTTCACGGCGTAATTGGGCAAAGCCCTCATGGAGTCATACAACACCCAGTAAATGGCGAAGAAAATGAGTGACATGAGCAGCTTGCGGGTTGTGCTGGTACCAAAAAATAATCCGAGGGTGAGGGCTACAAACATCAGGTGGTCGGTGCGAAGCCCGAGCACAAGCGTTGTCCACAGCAGGTAAGCCACCTCCAGGCTCAATACGATTGTTGTCTCTTTTCTTGGAAACCGCTCAAAAGCCATCTACTGATTTTGGGTAGAAATTTTATGCCACCGCTTTCCTCCATCCAAGGTCCGTAAAAGGCAAGCCCTTGGCAAAAAGGCACGCAAAGGTAGCAAGCATGGCCTCATTTTTATGCAGCGGTCTTTAAAGATTGGTAAAACTGCGTTTCTTTGGGTGGTAAATACACCTTCGACCATGTCAGTTTTTACACAATTTCTACAAATACTGCTCACCTGCCTTCCGTTGTTCCCTTTGCGGCAGCAAGTGTCGAGTGGGCAGGAAAGCCCGTTCGTGGTCGTGCTCGGTATCGCTCAAGATGCTGGCTACCCACAGGCTGATTGCCAAAAAAACTGCTGCAAACCAGCTTGGGAGCAACCCGAGCGCCGCCGAATGGTCTCTTGCATCGCCGTGGTGGACCCCGCCAGCGGCCAGTGCTGGATGCTGGACGCCACGCCCGATTTTCCCGAACAGCAGCACCGGGTTCAGCAAGCGGTGCCAGGCAAGCGGATGAATTTGGCAGGCATTTTTCTCACACATGCGCATATCGGACATTACACGGGACTGATTCATTTAGGCCGTGAAGTGATGGGTGCTGCCGCAATCCCCGTGTACGCTATGCCTCGCATGGCCGGTTTTTTGGAAAATAATGGGCCGTGGAGCCAGTTGGTTGCGCTGAAAAATATCGAAATTCGCCACCTGCGGGCCGATTCAGCGGTGGTGTTGAACGAACGCCTGCGCATAACACCACTGCTGGTGCCGCACCGGGACGAGTTTTCGGAGACGGTGGGCTATAAAATCGAAGGGCCGAACAAATCACTGCTTTTCATCCCCGACATTGACAAATGGGAGTGCTGGGAGCGGGACATCAACGCACTGGTGGGTGAGGTGGATTTTGCGCTGCTGGACGGCAGTTTTTACAAAAATGGCGAGATTCCCGGCAGGGATATGTCAGAAATCCCGCACCCTTTTATCGAGGAAAGCCTCGAAAGATTTGGTAAATTGCCTGCAATGGAACGGACAAAAATCCGTTTCATTCATTTCAACCACACAAATCCCGTGCTTAGGGGAAACAGTGAGGCGGCACAAAGCGTTTTAGGCCAAGGTTTCGGCCTTGCGGAAGAGGGGGAGCGGTTTGGGTTGTGAACCATTTTTACCATAAAAACAGATTTTCAATAAAAAATAATGAAGCTTTTAAAATCCCGTACCGCCAAGTTTTTGGCCATTGGAGCATTGGTTTTCACTGGCTTGGCAACCACGATTGTCGAGAATGGCAACTACTTCGAGATTGCCAAAAACATCGAGATATTCACCAATCTCTACAAAGAGGTGAACACCTACTACGTGGACGAAATAGACCCATCCACGCTGATGAAGACGGGCATTGACGCTATGATGGAGAGCCTCGACCCCTATACCAGCTATATTTCCGAGACACAGATTGAGGGCTACCGCTTCATTACCGAAGGAAAGTACAACGGCATCGGGGCGGACATCCGCCTCATTGACGACCTACCGACCGTGGTAGCGCCCTATCTCGATGCCCCAGCCCAAAAGGCGGGCCTAAAGGCGGGCGACAAAATCGTGGCCATTGACGGCAAGGACACCAAGGGCAAAACCACCGATGAGGTGAGCGCCGTGCTCAAGGGCTACCCCGGCACAGAGGTGGAGCTGACCATCAGCCGCCTTGGCGAAGTCAAAAACCTGAAAATCACCTTGGTGCGTGACGAAGTGGAGGTGTCCAACGTGCCCTACTCCGGCATGGTGTCGGAGGATGTGGGTTATATCGCCCTCACCACGTTCACTCGTGAGGCGGGCGCCAATGTAGGCCGTGCGCTGCAAGACCTGAAAACCGAGCAGCCCAACCTCAAGGGCGTCATTCTCGACCTGCGCAACAACGGGGGTGGCCTGTTGGCTGAGGCCGTGAATTTGTGCAATGTTTTTATCCCTAAAGACGAACTCGTGGTGACCACCAAGGGCAAGGTGAAAGACTGGAACCGCAGCTTTCGCACGCTGAACCCACCGGTTGATGAGCGGGTTCCACTCATCGTGCTTATCAACAAAGGCTCTGCCTCGGCTTCCGAAATCGTGTCGGGTACCATTCAGGACGTTGACCGGGGCGTATTGCTCGGCCAACGCAGCTATGGCAAGGGCCTCGTGCAGAACACCCGCGACATTGGCTACAACGCCAAGGTGAAAATGACCACCGCCAAATACTATATTCCCAGCGGCAGGTGCATCCAAGGCGTAGAATATCATAATGGCGAACCCGTGGATATTCCCGATAACAAACGCGCTCCCTTCAAAACCCGCAACGGACGAACCGTGCTGGACGGTGGCGGTGTGAAGCCCGACGTGGTGCTGGACGCAGATGCTGGCAGCAACATCTTGCAGACCTTGGAGGACAAATACGTGGTATTCAACTACGTGAACCAATGGGCAGTAAAAAACCCGGAGGTCACGTCACTCGAAGATTTCCACTTCACCGCTTGGGACGATTTCATTCAGTTTTTGACCAAGCAGAACTACGATTTTGATACAGAAACTGAGCAGCTTTTGAAAGACATGAAGGAAAAATCGAAGGAAGATGGATACCTATCCATGGCCGATATTCAGGCGCTGGAGACCAAAATAAATGCTGCCAAAAAAGTGGACATCGATATGCACAAAGAACTTATCACTGACATGATTGAGAAAGAAATTGTGAGCCGGGCGTTTTATGAAAAAGGCCGAGTGAAGATTGGCTTGCGCAATGACCCGGAAATCAAGGAGGCGCTGAAATTGTTTGGCGACCGGGCGAGGTATGACTCGATTTTGAAGGGATAAAATTTAGTTTTAAGTCTAATTGAAAGGGTTTAGGAGGTTTTATTTAGTGGCAAAAACGCCTAAGTTTGCGCTGCTTAAACCCCCTAAACCTTTTTCATTTTAAACAACTTCCCTGCCATGCATTACCACCAACTCGGACAAATACCCCCCAAGCGCCACATCCAATTCCGCAAACCCGATGGCAGTTTGTACGCCGAGGAGCTTTTTTCCACCGAAGGTTTCAGCGATGTCTATTCGCTGATTTACCACACCCACCCTCCGACCCAAATCGTGCAGGTGGGCGACCCCTACAGTGTGGCGCCAAAGCTGGTTTCCGATAAACAACTCAAGCACCGCAGCCTCAAAGGCTTTCAAATAGCGCCGGAGGACGACTACCTCCACAGCCGTAAGCCCGTGCTGGTCAACGATGAATGCCGCATCACCTTGGCCGCTCCCCGCAAGAGCATGTCGGACTATTTTTACAAAAACGCCGATGCCGACGAGGTGATTTTCATACACGAGGGCACGGGTACATTGCGCACGATGTACGGCAACCTCGATTTCAGCTACGGCGACTACCTCGTGGTGCCCCGCGGTACGACCTACCAACTGGCCTTCAACGACGAGAACAACCGCCTCCTTATCGTCGAGAGCACCAGCCCCGTCACCACGCCAAAGCGCTACCGCAACAACTACGGTCAATTGTTGGAACACTCGCCCTTCTGCGAGCGGGACATCCGAAAGCCGATGCAACTGGAGACGCACGACGAACAGGGCGACTTCCTTTTTTACATCAAAAAACAAGACCAGATTTACCCGTACCACTACCTGAATCACCCTTTCGATGTGGTGGGTTGGGACGGTTACCTGTACCCCTACGCTTTCAGCATCCACAATTTCGAGCCGATAACCGGCCGCTTGCACATGCCACCGCCCATCCATCAGACTTTCGATACCAAAGGTTTCGTCATTTGCAGCTTCGTACCACGGCTCTACGACTACCATCCGCTTTCCATCCCTGCACCTTACAACCACTCGAACATCGACAGCGACGAGGTGCTCTACTACGTGGACGGCGACTTCATGAGCCGCAAGAGCGTGGAGCGGGGCCAAATCACGCTGCACCCCGGCGGCATCCCACACGGGCCGCACCTCGGCACGGTGGAGAAGAGCATCGGAGCGAAAGAAACCTTGGAACTGGCAGTGATGGTGGATACCTTCCGGCCACTGAAAATGACGGAGTTTGCAGCGGGAATTGAGGATAAGGAGTATTACCGGAGCTGGTTACCCTCGTAAGATTTCGGTATTTGGCTGTTAGTTGTCTGTCAAGACAATTTTAGCAAAATTTCTTTGCCCATTATTTTCAACCACAATAAAATACATGGCCGCAGGCAAGCCTGAAAGATTCACACGGCCTTGCTCACCTGATACTGTGCGGAAGACTTCCTTGCCAGATAATTCCTTTAAAAAAACCTGTGCGCCTGCTGTTCCGCCGGGCAAATACAGTAACCCAGTCGTTGGATTCGGATAAATATGCCAGTCTGTGGCAAGGTGTTGATTGGTAGCTGTGGCTGTTGCCGTGGTGTCAACAACAACAACAACGCTATCGATTAACTCACAAACCGTCATTTGCCCCGCCAAATAGCGAAAGCGGGCGGGAATATTCCCTGAGTTGATGGCATTGGGTAAACCGATACTGGCAAGCTCAAGACCAAATTCTTGAAAATAGTCCGGCAAGCCATCTTTGTATAGCGAAGCGATGTCAAGGTCGGCAGTCCCTGCCGGTGTTATGTTTTGATGAATGTTGTTGCCGTATTCAAAATGGCCAGCGCCCTCCAATATGTACAGCCCTGTATAAGGCAAAGTACAGGTGACTTCGTTGCCAATAAATACTTGTCCGGAAGACGCAGGGTTGGCGTTCATGAAAATGCCGAACAACTCCGCCCGGTTGCGGAAAAAAGTATTGCCCGGCCCGTTTATGCCATGCGAATTGTCAATGACGATGTTCTGCACGATGTTGCCCTCGAAGAGATTGCTATAGACATAGTTGCCATGAAGCACCATGTCACCGGCTGCGATGGTGGGGAGGTTGGTGCCCGTCCAAAAGGGCAGCATGGAATAATTGTAGCCAAAAACATTCCCGTTGGCGCCCGCCTGAAGGAGCATGGAATGCCGCAGGTGCCTGAAGATGTTGTTTTCCACGAGACAGCTCCCGGCGCCAAATTGCAGCACGACCCCATAGCCTTTTCCGCCGCCGCCGTAGTCAAAGGCACCGTGAAAATAGCTGCCACTGACCGACACCTGCGTGCTTTGCTGAACGGTAACATGCGAAAAATTGCAGTTTTCGGAATGCACACCACTCACCCAACAATTTGCCGCTAGGTTGAAGAAAATATTGCTGGTTTGCTGGCTGGTCGTATCCTTCCTGATGATGGTCAGGCATTCTAACCCAGCGAATTGTACTGGTTCGAGCCGGACGATTCGGGGGTTGTCCTGCATCGAAATGGGCCTGCGGAGTGCGGGCTGAACGGTGAGATGGCTGCCTGCGATACCGGTTATCCGGCAAATTTGCCCCGTGCTGTACATTGCCCAAGGGGAAGTGACAACATCATCATCGTCAGCAATTATTTTGATGAAATCGCCTTCCTGAAAAAGTACCGGGGCATCCACCGTCAGGTCGGCGGAATCCTTCGGAATGGAAAAGAGCACCAACGCCGAGTCGGTGGTGGCGTTGCCGTGTGCGGTGATCAGGTGTGCGGCTTCTGTCAGGTCGAAAATGAACCGGGTTTCGGTGGCGGATGCTCCTTTTATCACTTGCCCTGTGCGCAGTTGTATTGGTTTTTTAAAAAAATAGTCGCCCGGAGGGAAGAAAAATACGGTAGGGGTCGTGGCACTGGTAGCCAAGATAGCTGCCATCTGCTGGTCATTGGAGGTTTGGCCATCAGCAATAAAACCAAATGTTTCTGCTTGGATGGTATCGTAAACGGGAAGAACGCCTTGCCTACCTGCAACCGACCAATCAACTAATATTCCTGTAGGCAGTTGCTGACAAAAAACGGAAAAGCTGCACAGCGATGCCATGACCAAGAGGGCGTATTTGTTCGACATTTTCATGAAAGATGGAATTGAAACAGAAGGGAAGGTGCCTCAAAGGGGCAATAACTATTCCATTTCAGCGGGGCAGGGGCAGGCTGGTCACCGGCACGGGATGGGAAAGCGACGGCTCATCAACAGGGTATTTTATGCAAAAGACTTAACTCTCCTCCTCAAAATACACCTTGTAAAATTTCTTCCCTTTCGCCTCATCAAAGCCCCGCTCGATGAGTTCCTGGTTGCCGTGGATGTAGATATGGAAGTTCTTGTCGAGCTTCAAAACGGAGCGCAGACTTCGCTCCTGTTTCTTGACGGAGGCCGTTGAGATATTGAAACTATCCTCGAGCTCAGGTAGGGTGTGCGCCTCTTGGTAGGCGCTTTTGTGCTGCGCAAAAGCCGACTGCTTCTCCTCGTCCTCAAAGACGATTTTTGCGAACTCCTCCTCCATCAGCGTATCGTTTTCTTTGAAATAATTGATGGACTTGTTCAGGTAGTCAATCTTCTCGGCTTTGCTCACAGCGAAGTCGTCGTCGAGTTTGTTCACCACGAAGTCCTTCGCCATTTTGATGTAGTGCGTGGTATGGAAATAGTCGTTGGCCAGTGGCTTTACGTTCAGGAAAAAATCCCGCCAGTACTGCGCCTCAAAGGCTCGGTTCGACTTGTCCACGATGCAGACGCGGTAGCCCGCCTCGGCGTTGGAATTGAAGATGAGGCATCCCTTGTCGAGCTTGTCCACCGCCGTTCCGTCTTCGCTAACCAGTTGGAAATCACCGTTTTGCGACAGCAATTTCAAAAACGGCTGCTTGTTCTCCGATTTGAAAAGCCCAATGGCGTCGAACACCTCGTCGTCGAGCACGAGGCCCGTAATATAAGCCACGTACAGGTCGCCAGACTTGATTTTTGGATGGTTCGTCTGCTCGTGTAGGTGCTTGGCAATGTCGGTGGAAAGTTGATGGAAGACAGTTTGGTCTTCAAAAATTTGCTTCGCAAAATGGCAGACCGGGTTCAGCGAGAGGTCGCCGTTGGAGAAGTCGAAATGGAAGAACTCGTTGCCCTCGAAGGAATCGAGGAAGAACTTTTGGAGCAGGC
The DNA here is from genome assembly GCA_021739645.1 of Saprospiraceae bacterium. Taxonomy (GTDB): domain Bacteria; phylum Bacteroidota; class Bacteroidia; order Chitinophagales; family Saprospiraceae; genus UBA6168. Next base: position 88,154 of record JAIPBL010000006.1, read on the forward strand.
TGTGCAAGTGCTCGTTGCTCACGTCGAGCGGTTGCTCAGAGGTTTTAAGTTCCTGCTCGTTAGCCTTGTTCCCGATAAAATGGGCGGAAACTTGGGTGATATTGCTGAGGGAATGTTCAATCATTTTTACTGGTTCATAAGGGTTGATGAAGTTGATAAGAGTTGAAAAGTTCCCGTTGCTCCCATCAACTCTTATCAACTTTCATCAACCCTTGTCAACCCCAAAATTTAATTCGAGTCGCCCTCTTCTTTTTCCATTTCAAACTCCACCTTGCGCACGGCATTTCGCTTCAGTTCTTCGTATTCCTTGCGGTTGCGGTAAATGTCAATGGCCATGAACATGGCATGTAGGAACGACGACGGGTCAGCCTCATTTTTACCCGCCAAATCGAAGGCCGTGCCATGGTCGGGCGAGGTGCGGACGATGGGCAGGCCAGCAGTAAAGTTCACCCCGTTGCCGAAGGTAAGCGCCTTGAAAGGGATAAGCCCCTGGTCGTGGTACATGGCCAAAATTCCATCGAATTTATTGAACTGCCCGGAGCCGAAAAAGCCGTCTGCGGGGAAAGGGCCAAATGCCATCATCCCGTTCTTTTTGCACTCCACGATGGCCGGGCGGATGACTTTCTCCTCCTCGTCGCCCATCATGCCTTCTTCTCCGGCATGAGGGTTCAGGCCGAGCACGGCAATATTTGGCCGCTCATAACCAAAGTCAATGCGCAGTGTCTCGCTGAAAATGCGCAGCTTGCTGATAATCTGTTCCTTGGTAATGGATTGCGATACGTCCTTTAGTGGAACATGTGCCGTGACCAACCCGACCCGGAGGCGGTCGGCAGCCAGCAACATCAGGCTGTCGGCGACTTCGAATTCCTTCGTGAGGTACTCCGTGTGCCCCACATGCTCAAACCCCGCCAACTGCATTGATTTTTTGTGGATGGGCGCCGTCACAATGGCGTCAATCAAGCCCAGTTTGAGGTCTTTCACAGCGGCTTCGAGGCTTTGCTGCGCATAAGTTCCGCCGATGTCGGTTGGCTTGCCGAGCGTGATGTTGACGTTGTCGTTCCAGATATTTACGACGTTGATTTTGTCGTATTGCAGCCGGTCGGCGTTGCGTTGGCCGATGAAGGTGACATCGTCAAGCTGTACGATGTTCTTGTGGTAGGAAACGACCTTGGAGGAGCCATAAATCACCGGCACACAGATGTCGAGAATTTTTTGGTGGGCAAGCGCCTTCAGTATGACCTCTAGCCCGATGCCGTTGATGTCACCTGCGGTGATGCCAAGTATGGGCTTGGTGCTTTTGGCTTGGGGGCGTTGATGTTGGTCGTTAGTAGATTCCATCTGTTCGGTGTATTCTTTTTCCAATGTTTGATATGATTGATCGTTGGTTGAGGCATTTTCGAAAAAGGCGTCAATCAGCGAATTATTGTCCGGGCAAGGTTCAAGGAAATGTGTGTGGTTTTAATCTATTGAAAGTCAATGTTTTACAACCCAAATCCACCTCATACCTCATACCTCATACCTTAAAAGTGTATCTTTCCGGCCCGGGAAACGCCAAAATTAGTCATTTCACCTATGCGAGCCAAAAAATCCTTCGGACAGCATTTTCTCACCAACGAGAGCATTGCCCAACGCATCGCCGATTCTCTTACCCTAGAGACAGGCAAAACCAACGTTTTGGAGGTTGGGCCTGGCAAGGCCATGCTCACCAAGTACCTGCTGGAAAAGGACTTCGAGCTGAAATGCGTCGAAGCAGATTCGGATATGGTAGATTTCCTCAACGCCAATTACCCGGCACTTCACGGCAAAATCATCGCCGGAGATTTTTTGAAACTAGACCTTGGTTCGGTCTTCGAGGGGCAACCGTTCTGTATCATTGGCAATTTTCCCTACAATATTTCCTCGCAAATTGTATTCAAAATGGTGGAACACCGACCGATAGTGCCGCAGCTCGTGGGTATGTTCCAGAAGGAGATGGCGCAACGCATCATCGCTCCGCCCGGTGGCAAGGACTACGGTGTTATCAGCGTGTTGACGCAGGCTTTTTACGAAGGAAAATACTTGTTCTCAGTGGCTCCGGGAAATTTCAACCCGCCACCGAAAGTGCAGTCGGGCGTCATCCGGCTGGTGCGAAAAGAGGAGGCACTGGGCTGCGACGAGGCACTGTTTCGCAAGGTGGTGAAGCAGGCGTTCAGCCAGCGGCGGAAGATGCTCCGCAACACGCTCAAGCCGTTTTTTGAACAAAGACCGGAAGAATTGGAAGCGGTGTTTTTCACCCAAAGACCCGAGGTTTTGAGCGTCCGGGAGTTTGTGGATTTGACTAAAAGAATTTCCGAAGGGTAAAAAGAATGCCCCACCGGCACTCCGGTGGGGCATTCTTTTTTGAGTATGAAATCTTGAAAAAAGGGGCGTTACTTCTTATTGTTGACGACATTTCTGAAAGTCATGATTTTGGAGCGCCAATACGCTGAATCCTCCAGTTTATCTATCACCACGCCCCTTGATGTACTGTGGATAAGCGTCATGCCGCTTTTGTCGTTTTCATAAACCATGGCCACGTGGAAAACCCGTCCTCCAAGGCTGCGGCGGAAGAAAACGAGGTCGCCAGGTTTTGCTTCTTTTTTTGAAATTCTAACGCCCTGCTTTTCTTGTGTTGCGGCGGAGCTGTTCATGCTGATGTCATGCTCTTTCATGACAAAATAAACGAGACCGGAGCAATCAAATCCACTAGGTGACTTGCCTGCAGAGCGGTAACGTGTGCCCAAATACTCTTCTGCCTCTTCCACGATATCATTTCGGAATAAAATTTCCTTTTCAACTTTTTTGGTGTTGGCCTCTGCTATCGGCCCTGAGTGAAGCGCTTGAGAAAAAACGCTACATGAAGTAATCCCTACGAGTGCTATAATAGGAAGCACCGCTCTCACCAGCCTTCTTACGGTCATAATGTTTCTGAATTTTTAGTTGGCTTGAAAAACCACGATTTTAAAAAATAATTTGCCTAAAAAATTAGGTGTTTTCTGGTGGTGGTCATTAAGGAATGTGTTCAAAGCGGATAATTGGAAGTCTTGCCAGCACCTCAGTAAATGTCATAACATGAAAATTTGTTCGCTTCCTTTAACGGTGTGGCATTCGGCAAAGATGCAAAATGGAAATTTATTTTCAGCAAATAAACGCTAGAAAATTTCAAATTTATCTTTGTCTTCGAGGAATTGTAGGCTCCTTCGGTAGTCAAGCAACATTTCCATTGAAAGCGATAGCGTGGAAATGTCTTCCTCATCCGAAACTTGATGCAAGATTTTACCACTGTAATCTATCACAGACGTATCGCCAGCGTAGTGAAACCCCACACCATCCGACCCGCATCTGTTTACCCCTGCTACGTAGCACTGGTTTTCGATGGCCCTAGCCGTTAGCAGGCTCTTCCAGTGGTGGCTGCGTCGGTCAGGCCAGTTCGCCACATACAATAATAGGTCATAACCTTCTACGTTTCGGCTCCAAACCGGGAAACGCAAGTCATAGCAGATGAGGGGGCAAATTTCCCAACCGAGCCACTCAGTCACCAGCTTTTGGTGGCCAGCGGTGTAGGTCTCGTGTTCGGCAGCTGGGCTGAACAGGTGACGTTTGTCGTATAGGTCAAAACTACCATCTGGCCGCATCCATACCAGTCGGTTGAAGTAATGAACGCCTTCTTTTGCGATAAAACTTCCGGTAATCACCGCTCCGGTCAGCCTGGCCTGCTCGGAGAGCCAAGCCATCGTGCGACCATTCATCGGTTCGGCCAACCGGGGTGCATCCATACTGAATCCCGTGGTGAACATTTCCGGAAGTACAACCAAGTCGGTTGTACCGGCTAGGCCAGATAGTTTTTTTGTGAATGTTGTGAGGTTGGCAGTAGTGTCTTCCCAAGCAAGTGCAGACTGTACAGTGGTAATCCGGAGAATATTGGCCATGACGACGATGGATTTTGGCAAAAATGAAACGAGGCATAAAGATGTGAAATCTTTATGCCTCGCTAATACACCCGAGCCACAAAAAATTTATTCAGCGGCAGCGGCTTCGCCAGCTTCAGCTACTACTGGAGCGGTTTCTTCTTCTTCATTTTTTAAGCCCCGTGGGATAGGTATTGTGCAAATCGGAAGCGCCTGCGCATTGATGATTTCCACGCCAGCCACCGTAACGATGTCACGAATCCGAAGGGAAGCGCCAAGTTTCAATTTGGATATGTCCACCTTCATTTCGTTCACCATCGTCTCCGGTGTGGTCTTGATTTTCACAGACCGGAGCTTCTGTACAAGCTTGCCACCTGCACGTACACCGGGCGCAGTGCCTTCGAAACGGATGGGAACATTTACTTTGATAGTATTGCCATCCACCAAGTGGAGGAAGTCAATATGGTTGACAGTATCCGTTACAGGATGGAACTGTATGTCTTTCAAGATACACCTATAGGTTTTGCCACCTACATTAACGTTGGCTAGCTTGAACTCGCCAGTGAAAACGACATCTCTGATAGAATCAGGTGTAACTGTAAAGTGGATGTTTTCGCCGCTACCATAAAGTACGCAAGGAATAGTCCCTGAGTCCCTAGCTGCTTTGGCTGAGGATGTTCCCGTCTGGCTGCGAAGCGTTCCGTCGATAGATACCGATACCATGTTTATTTTTATTGAATCGTTGTTCTTAAAATTTCCCTTGCCGACATTTCCCCCAAAGCGGTACGTCCACAAGTTTTTTTGCTCATTTTGAAAGCTAATTTTCCAAAAGGCGGGCAAAGATAGGATTTTTTGAAAACCGCAATACTTTGGAAGCTCATTTTTTCTGTTTTTTCTTGAAAAAGAAACGCTTGGCCAATACTTGACATGAAATCTTCTTGTGAAAATGCTTGGAGATTATGGATAAATAATTTTACCTTTGCCCTCCCTTTTAAAAAAGGACTAATTAAGAATCCGTAAATTAACGATACAATGAAAAGGACTTTTCAACCTTCCAGAAGAAAAAGAAACAATAAGCATGGCTTTCGTGAGCGCATGAGCACCAAGAATGGCCGTAGGGTTTTGGCTCGCCGCCGTGCCCAAGGCCGCTGGAAACTGAGCGTTTCCGATGAGAAGCATGTGAAATAAGCAAGTAATTGCTGCAATATATCTTGGCGTAAAGCCCGGAGTGGTTAATTTCGCTCCGGGCTTTGCCATTTTGGTCAAGTAAAAAGTAAAAAGGCGGCATGGGCAAAATCCCACTTTTCACTTTGTTCTTTTTACTTTTTCCTTTTCTACCATGTTTTTTACAAAAAAAACTCCTAAGCCGGAACAGACCTTCGTAGAAGTGGGCGAACGAAAAATCCCCGCTAAAATCTACGTTGAAATGCGCCGTGGCGTAAGGTTTTCGCTCGGCAAGAACGGAGCAATCTTACGGATGCCGATCCTTTTGCCTGCCAGTGCCAAGCAAAAGGAACTGGAGCGGTTCAGGGCATGGGTCACTCAGAAAATTGAAGAAAAAGGCCCGGAAGAAAGCCATGCGCTTGGAAAAACCTACCAGGATGGTGACCAATTGCAGGTGGGCACTCGCAACTATGCCCTAAAAATTGACTGGACGACCAACAAAACACACTCCGCCCGTTTGCACGGCAAAACTATCCACCTCCGCCTCACGCAAACAGACAACGAGGCCAATCGTACTAAAGTCGTGCGACAACTACTGAGTCGGGTGGTAGCGCAGGATTTTCAAACAGAAATGGAGCGGCGGGTGCAGGAACTCAACCACCTTTTTTTTAAAAAAACCATCAAAAACGTTTCGCTCAAGTACAATACCTCCAATTGGGGCAGTTGCTCGAACGTGGGAAATATCAACCTGAGCACCTGCCTGCTGTTTGCGCCTGATGATGTCGTTGACTACGTCATTATCCACGAGCTGGCGCACCTGCTGGAAATGAACCACTCGACCCGTTTTTGGAAGCATGTGGAAAATGCCATGCCCGACTACAAGGAAAAGAAAAAATGGCTCAAACAGAACTGGCAGGCGTGCAATTTTTAACGTGCCGCCAAACTCCAGTTTGGCGGTGGCGCATAAAAACGCCATTAACAAGGAATCAGTAAACGATTTTTACCGTTAGATAACTTTCCGTATTTTTCAAAAAATAATCAAATCATAAATCAAAGGGATACGTGCCTCCGGCCATCAATCCCTACCTTTGCGCCCTTATGAAAAACGAATTACAGGTTTTTAACAGCTATACTGGCAAAAAAGAGGTTTTCAAGCCCATTCACGAAGGCCAAATCGGCATGTACGTGTGCGGCCCGACCGTTTACAGTGACGTGCACCTCGGCAACTGCCGCACCTTCGTCAGCTTCGATGTAATTTTCCGTTACCTGCAACACCTCGGCAACAACGTCCGCTATGTGCGCAACATCACCGACGTGGGCCACCTCGAAGGCGACGCCGATTCGAACGCAGAGGACAAAATCTCGAAAAAAGCCCGTATCGAACAGCTCGAACCGATGCAAATCGTGCAGCACTACATGAACGGTTTTCATGACATCATGAAAGTCTTCAACACGTTGCCGCCGCATATCGAGCCACGGGCCACGGGGCATATCGTGGAGCAAATGGAGATGGTGCAGGACATCATCGACAACGGGCTTGCATACGAAAACAACGGCTCGGTTTATTTCGACACGCTGAAATTTGCGGAAAAGCACGGTGTGTACGGCGCACTTTCTGGCCGGAAAATCGAAGACCTCATGGCCGAGAGCCGTGACAATTTGAAAAACCAGGAAGAAAAACGCCATCCTTCCGACTTTGCGATTTGGATAAAAGCCGCCCCAGAGCACCTCATGCGCTGGAAGTCGCCTTGGTCCGTGGGTTTCCCCGGCTGGCACCTGGAGTGCTCGGTGATGAGCACCAAGTATTTGGGGGAGAAATTCGACATCCACGGCGGTGGCAACGACCTCAAGTTTCCGCACCACGAAAACGAAATCGCCCAGAACTACGGCGCTTGTGGCCATGCACCCTGCAACTACTGGTTACATACCAACATGCTGCTGCTCAATGGCAAAAAAATGTCAAAAAGTGATGGCAATTCGATAATGCCCGGCGAGCTTTTCACAGGGCAAAGCCCCCACCTGACCAAGGCGTACTCGCCCATGGTGGTGCGGTTTTTCATGCTGCAATCCCACTATAGCAGCACCCTCGACCTCACAGACGAGGCCCTGCAAGCTGGTGAAAAAGGATACCGCCGCCTGATGGAAGGCCAGAAAGTGTTGCAATCGCTGACCCACCCCGGTGGCGGTTCGGCTGGCATTTTGGACAAAGAGGTGAACGCTGCCATCGACCAAGCCTTTGCCGACATGAACGACGACTTCAACACGCCGAAGGCATTAGCAAGCCTGTTCGAGTTGGTTACTAAAGTAAATAGCCTGAAAGGTGGCCAACTTTCTTTCAACGAAATCACCGTTGAGACGTTGGAGCGTTTGAAAAAGACCTTCAACGACTTCATCATCACCATTTTCGGCTTGCGGGAGGAAAACTTCGACTCCTCTGGCGACGGCGTGGTGGACGGCCTCATGCAGCTCATCCTTGACATGCGCCAAAACGCACGGACGAACAAGGACTGGGGCACTTCCGACAAAATTCGAGATGTGCTAAAGGAACTGGACATCGTTGTGAAGGACGGAAAAGAGGGCGCTACTTGGGTGAAAGGGTAAACAATTGCGGATTTCGAATTGCGGATTGCGGATTGGGCGAACTGCATCGAAACAAAACCTGTTAGGAGGTCGTTTTTAGCTGGTTACAAAAACATCACGTAAAATTTGATTGTCATTGTTGAATGCTTTTTCCATACTCGGCCAATTTTGATGGCCTTGAAAATCGTCAATCGTCAATCGTCAATCGTCAATAATAATTATGTCTCAAACTGCCCACAAATCAGACGTCGAAGCGGTTGACGCTTTGGCGCAATCGTACAAAGACCTAAAAAAAGAAATCGCCAAGGTCATAGTTGGCCAAGATGAAGTAGTGAAAAGCGTCATTATCTCCTTGTTTTCCAATGGCCACAGCCTCCTAGTAGGTGTGCCGGGCCTGGCTAAAACACTGCTCGTTAGCACCATCGCCGAAGTGCTCGACCTCGGCTTCAAGCGCATCCAGTTCACGCCCGACCTCATGCCCTCGGACATCACAGGCTCGGAAATCCTTGGGGAAGACCGCCATTTCAAGTTCAACAAAGGCCCACTTTTTTCCAATATCGTCCTCGCCGACGAGATAAACCGGACGCCGCCTAAAACCCAGGCCGCCCTGCTCGAAGCCATGCAGGAACGCTCGGTGACAGTGGCAGGAACACGCCACGTACTGCCAGCGCCGTTTTTCGTATTGGCTACGCAAAACCCCATTGAACAGGAGGGTACTTATCCCTTGCCAGAGGCGCAACTCGACCGTTTTATGTTCAATATTCCATTGGACTACCCTTCTTACCAAGAAGAAATTGATGTGGTAAAAAGCACGACGGGCAACGAAAAGCCCAGCCTGAAGCACATCCTGAACGATACGCAAATACTTGCCTTTCAACAACTTATACGCAAGATTCCAGTGGCTGACAACGTGCTGGAATATGCCGTGTCATTAGCCACAAAAACCCGTCCGGGTACCGAAAGAGCCACGGCGAAAGTCAACGACTACATCTCTTGGGGCGCTGGGCCTCGTGCTTCGCAATATTTGGTGCTGGGCGCAAAATGCCATGCCGCCGTCTCCGGCAAATACTCACCGGATATTGATGACGTGAAGGCCATCGCCAATTACGTGCTTCGCCACCGTATCGTGCGGAACTACAAGGCCGAGGCGGAAGGGGTTACGGAGGAGAATATCATTCAGAGCTTGTTTTGAGGTTGCAGTTATGTTCAGCAAATATGCCTTTTATTGGCGGTTGGTGGCTGATTTAATCACCTAGTAAACTCATTTTGAGGGATATAACGACATAATCTACTTTTTATGAGAGAAAAAGAATTAGCCCAAAAAGTTGTTGAATATTTTGAAGTCAATATTTTCAGTAACCATATTGGTGCAGCCCTGAATATTCATTCACGCCTTGCCTCCTATAATATTAATCCCATATTGGTTAAATACCTCTCAAAAGTTTTGAAGGATGACTATAGCCCAATGGGAGTTGCAATGGCTCTTTACTATCCTAGGGTATTGGGCACATCAATTTCAACATCATTTGGAACTCGTATCCAAAGCATGTTTGTAGAGCTAGGTATCGCTCAAGGTTCATTAATAAAAGGCATGGATATCGAATTTGTTGATAGAATAGATTCTAGGAAAAAGTGGTGTCAGCTAAAGTCTGGCCCAAACACCATTAACTCAGAGGATGTGAAGCCGTTGATTAAAAAATTTACAGACACTATTAATCTTGCCAGAACTAATAGTGCCTTGAAAGGGATAAGTAATTCTGATTTCATTGTAGGAGTGCTGTACGGTGAGATTTCAGAATTGAGTATGCACTATAAGCGGATTGACCAGTCCCATCCAGTCTATGTTGGACGTGATTTTTGGCATAGGATTACAGGCTATCTTGGGTTTTATGACAGTTTAATGCCTCCCTTGCATGAGTGCATTATGAGCCTAGACACACAAGATTTTATAAAAACAGGTTGTGAAAAGCTAGCACTTGAAATTGAAAAATCCCCACTATTTGATTTTCACTGACGAGTAGTAGTAATTGAGAAATTTGACCACAGCATACCCCAGTTCCCTTCCCAAATTAACAGGCACAGCATTTCCAATTTGCTTGTACTGCTGGGCAACGGAACCAGCAAATTTCCATTCATCTGGAAAAGTCTGTATTCTCGCATATTCTCTCACGGTGAAAGGACGTGTTTCGTCGGGATGGCATCGTTCAGTTTGTTTTTGAGCAGGGCTACAAGTCAAGGTAAGGCATGGTTCATCCCAACCTATTCGCCTCGCCATTCCAGTTTTCCCCCCTGTTAAATAGAAACTCCCACCCATGAATTCTTTTTGGATGTCAATTGGTAAATCTCGCCAATAGCCCTTTGGAGGGACAAGGTCTAAGACTTCTTTTTTGCTTTTCGGGTAAGAGGTGCCAGCCGATTTTGGGACATCAACACCAAATAAATCGCCTTTTTTTAAAGCATCTTGCAAAGTGTATATGCGGGTATCAGGCCTTGGATACTCAAATCCTACCTTAATATCTTTTCTTACACCAACTAAAATCAAACGTTCCCTTTTTTGAGGAACTTTATAGTTCACTGCTTTTAGTATTTGGACTGGAGCTACATTATAACCGATTTCATCCAGAATGGAAATCATTCCCTCCAGCGTTTTGCCATTTTGATGGCTAATCAAACCACGGACATTTTCCCCAATGCAAATCAATGGGTTCACTTCTTGAACAACTCTTGCAAACTCATAAAATAATGTGCCCCTTGCATCAGCCAAGCCAAGCTTTTTGCCAGCATAACTAAAGGCTTGGCAAGGAAATCCGCCAGTGACGACATCTACTTTATTCCGATAATCTGAAAAGTCATAGGATTTGATATCGCCTTCCAAAACATTCCAATGCGGGCGATTGCTCCTTAATGTTTGGCAAGCCCATTTGTCTATCTCATTCAATGCAACGCATTTTATTCCAGCTTTTTCCAGGCCATTTGCAAGCCCACCTGCTCCTGCAAACAGTTCAATGGCGGAATATTCGTTCTCAACAGCGACAAAATTTGAAACAGGCTTGATACTTTTATCAAAAATGAAATCGGAAAATAAACGTAATTGCTCCTTCTTATAAACCCTATAATTGCTCATCGGCTCACGGACAGCAGACAATTTCCCTTCCCTATCCCACCTGCGGAGAGTTTCTTTACTTTTACCAAGTATTTCTGATGCTTCGGAGAGCGTAACATAATTTTTCATAACCAAGTTGTTTAACATTACACAATGGTTACAAATGTACGTCTAAATATAATGCCACCAAACGCCACCAAAGAAAGTTATCAACACCCTTGAATCTGACTTTATTTTTAGGTCTGATTGGAAATCTATCCGATCATGACTTTTTCAATAATCATGTGAATTTGGAGTTCATACTGGCCACCGCCACCCTCGCCGCCAGCCGGGCATTGTTCAGCACCAGCTCAATATTGGCCCGAAGGCTCTCCCCGCCCGTCAGTTCCTTTATTTTTCCCAATAAAAAAGGTGAAACCTCCTTGCCGCTGATGCCCAGCCGTTGCATCTCGGACAGTGCCTGCTCGGTCGCTGCTTGGATGCGGGCGGCCAAGGGTTCATGTTCCGCTGGAATTGGGTTGGCAATGACCACGCCGCCAGCAAGGCCAGCCAACCATTTGATAGTCAATACTTTAGCGATTTCGGCAGGCGAATCGAGGCGGTAGTCCACGCCGAAGCCGCTGCGACGGGTGTAGAATGCAGGAAACTCATCCGTCTGGTAGCCTATGACGGAGACGCCGTGGGTTTCGAGGTACTCAAGCGTCAGGCCGAGGTCGAGGATGGATTTTGCGCCAGCACAAACGACGGCAACGCTGGTGCGGGCAAGTTCCTGGAGGTCGGCGGAGATGTCCATCGTTTCGGAAGCGCCCCGGTGTACGCCACCGATGCCGCCGGTGGCGAAGATTCGGATGCCCGCCATTTCGGCGATTAGCATGGTGGAGGCGACGGTGGTAGCACCCGGTTTTCCGCTGGAGAGCAGGAAGGGGATGTCCCGACGGCTGACCTTGGCCACGCCACGCCCAGTTTTTCCGAGGTGCTCGATTTCGGCCTCGGAAAGCCCAGCCTTCAATTTGCCGTTGAGGATAGCGATGGTGGCTGGCACTGCCCCATTTTCCCGCACGGTCTGCTCCACACGCAGGGCGGTCGCCACGTTGTCGGGGTAGGGCATCCCGTGCGAGATGATGGTGCTTTCGAGGGCAACGATGGGCTGACCGTTTTGCAGGGCCTCATTTACCGAAGGTGATATTTCGAGAAACGGATTCATGTGGTGATTGGTAACTGGTGACTGGTGATTTGGAGGGGCAATGTAAGCTGTATTGATTTTTTGGGATAAAAAAAGGGCATGACCAAAGTCACGCCCATGTTGTATTTCTGAAAAATGAAATTGGTTCGCTACCAATTTTCAATTTCATAATTTTCAATTTCCAACTTACTTTCCGCCGAACAACTTGCTTAGTAGGCCCTTGCCGACCATACCAGCCACATCGTCCAGCATTGAGCCGTCGCCGTCCTTGTCAAGGAAGCGGGTTGCCATGTCCATAAGTGGGTTGCCAGCTTCTTTTTGCTGGCCTACGCTGTTGGTGAGGAGGCCAGCGATGCCAGCCACGTCAAGGCCCTGCTGTTTTTTCTGTTGGCCGAGTAGGCTCATCACCATGGGTGCAAGGGTGGTCATGAGGTTGCCGGTCTTGCTGCTATCAAGACCGCTCATCTTGCTGATCATGTCAATGGCGCCGCTTTGGTTTGGGCCGAGGATATGGTTGAGGATGCCTGCACCGTTGAGGGCACGGGACTGTTCAGGTGCTGGTGCCGCTGCTTGTCCACCACCGCCCAACATGCCCATGAGGTTGTCGAGGAGGCTGCCGTCGTGGTCGCGCTCAAGGGCGCTGTTAAGGCTTGCGGCACCTTCTGGTGTCGAGGCGTTCTTTGCCAAACCTGCGAGGAGGGTAGAAACGATGCTCTGTGCCGCTGTGGCGGTTTGAGCACGGTCTGCGCCGCCAATCTGGTTGCTAAGTTGGTCCACAACGTTATCGCCCATGTGACCTTGTAGTAAATCAAACAAATTTCCCATGATATTTTTTTATGAATTTTTAGTAAAAACGCCGCAAGCGACGAGAGTTCAATGTTGAGACGCAAAACACTTGGCAAGTATCGGATTTGCAACCGACAAATTTAAATTTCTTTCTTTATTTATCACTTACTGGACTTTTGACAAACCCTTAATAGTTGAAGGTTATGCCTTCAAGTGCGCGTCTGCCATACATTTTGGTTTATTTCAATCTGTGGTCATTTTTTCTGCTGTTTTTTCTTCTTCCTCCTCTTTTTGAGGACAGGACGCCTCTTCCTTTTCTGCATGAGCTGCCCTTTTTTTCGCCCCTTTCCTTTTATTTGGAGTTTTGGCAAAAACAAGCCCTGCTCATTCTTTCCATCTGCAACTGAACCTGCGAAGGGGTCACTTGCCTATCATGTTCCACCCTGTTTTTAAAGCTCTTATCGTACTGTTGCCATTTGCGGCAACCATGTCCGGCTTCTCCCTTTCCAACAAAAAGCAGCCAATAGGCCAGGTTTACAAATTCCATCCAATTTTGCAAATGTCCCTCGTCCGGTGTCTGCGATTTGTCCAGCAGTAGCCTTTGTTTGCTGAACCGAAAAAAATGCGCTATGTCATACCGATTGCGGTATGCCCAATGGATTTCTTCTGCATCCAGTTCCATCCGCCGCTCACCCCACACACAAAGCCACATGCATTTTTAGAAGAGCGGTTGTTCTGTTTTTGCATCGAGCAGCCGGATTCGACATGATTTTCGTCGAGGGCGGCGACTTCCTCATGGGCAAAGGAAAGGACGCTCACCCTGTGAGAGTCAATAGCTTCTACATGGCCAAATACCAAGTCACACAGGCGCTTTGGCAAGCCATCATGGGTGAAAACCAATCAAAGATTATAGGTGAAAATCGCCCACCAGTAGAGACGGTTTCTTGGGACGACGCACAGGAATTTATCAAGCAATTGAGTAAGGCTACAAGCAAGGCATTCCGTTTGCCCACGGAAGCCGAATGGGAATTCGCTGCCCATGGCGGCATCTATTCCCAAGGCTGCATATTTGCTGGCAGCGACAAACTAAAACAAGTGGGCTGGCACCATGAAAACAGTGGTAATGAAACCCACGATGTCGGCCTGCTGCTTGCCAACGAGCTTGGCATTCATGACCTCAGCGGCCATGTCTGGGAATGGTGTGAGGACGATTATCACGACAGCTACAAAGTTGCACCAAAAGACGGTTCAGCCTGGACAGATGCTCCTGATCGCCGTGTGATGCGTGGTGGCAGCTACTTCAGCGACGCTGACGGCCGCCACCCAGCGAACTGTGACAGGTGGACGCCGGGCAGCGGTGGCTGCGGCATCGGGTTCCGGCTGGTGTTCTCCCCCTCCAGTTCAGCCAGTTAGCAAAAGCAGCCAGCCAGCCCCTTTGGGAGAGGCCAGAAGAGGTGGAGCAAGCGAACAGTGTAAGCAAAGGAAAGGAGGCTTGGTGGACATGCGAAAGCATAAGTTTCGCAGACCGAAGTAGAGCAGCACAGCGGTAAGTGAATAAGGAATGGGGCGCAGCCCCGATTTAAAAATTGGGCTAGTGTGGCGTCAATTCCCACTCCCAGTTTCCTTCTTCAGTGCTTTGATTTGAGATTCCCACAGGGCTTTTTGCTCCCTGACCTCGTCTTCGTCGCAGAAGTCGGTGATTTCGAGAATGGTCTCGCTGGTGACCGGGGACTGGGAAATTCGATATTCCAGGTACTCGCCTTCCCGGTCTTCGTCCACCCAATCAAAACGAACGACTTCATCCTCGACGTCCTCGGTCAGGCGGGCGATTTCGGGATAGCCGCCCCAACTAAAAGTGTAGAGCGTCTCGCCTTCTACTTCGATATCGTCGCAGAACCAGCGGATTAGCTCTGACGGTGAGGTGAAAAATTGATACAACAAGGTGGGAGAAGCCTTGAGTATAAATTCCAGTGTAATCTTTACTCGGTTCATACAGCTGGATGTTTTTGTGCGAAATCAGGATTGAATCTTGCGACAATTCGTTGGTTTACAACGCTTTGTGGCAGGGTTTAACCATCTCGCCCTTAAGTTATTTGGTAAATGGCAGCTCTGGCTTTGGCTCAAACTGCCACAAACTTTGATTCAAAAATTACTGCTAGGTGGCTGTTATGGGTGTTGGAATGAGAAATTATCCAAATGCCCGACGGTTTAGCCAATTTACAAGAAACGCCGCAAGTAAAAAGGAAAATATTGATTTTTCCAAAAAAACTATTCAAAATCACCTACAATGGTGCAATGAGGGCCAAATAAACGGTTCAGATGTTTTTTTCAATAAAAAAAACAAGGTTTCAAATTCAATCACGCTAAATGTCAGGCGTTTTTGCATCGGAAAAGCGGGGATATAAATTAACTGGCATACATTAAGGTTGATAACCTCGTTCAATTCCGTTATTTTTGCAGCGTTTTTACCCAATCCCTAGCCAAGCGGTAATTTTTGAGCAGAACTTTTTGAGAATCAGGTCTTTTTGCATTTTTATTTACCTAAATTATTAAAAATGGACAAACACTGGATTTCAAAAATTACTTTTCCGATGCTTTATCCCGAGCCAAACCTGAACAAAAGAACGCTAAACCTTTTCAAAATCTTTGCGGATTAATGAGACAGTTAAAAATTACAAAGTCTATTACGAACCGGGAGAGCCAATCTCTTGAGAAATACTTGCAGGAAATCGGAAAAGTGGACCTGCTCACGCCAGAGGAAGAAGTGGATTTGGCCAAACGCATCAAGCAAGGCGACCAAACGGCCCTCGAAAAACTCACAAAAGCTAACCTGCGCTTCGTCGTTTCCGTTGCGAAGCAATACCAAAATCAGGGCCTTTCCCTCAGCGACCTTATCAATGAAGGCAACCTCGGCCTCATCAAAGCCGCACAGCGTTTTGACGAAACACGGGGCTTCAAGTTCATTTCCTACGCCGTTTGGTGGATTCGTCAGAGTATCCTCCAGGCCTTGGCAGAGCAGAGCCGTATCGTTCGCCTGCCACTGAACAAGGTTGGTTCTTTGAACAAAATCAACAAGGCATTCTCCGAGCTGGAGCAAAACTTTGAGCGGGAACCTTCCGCCGAAGAGCTGGCTACCCTACTCGAAATACCGACCGAAGAGGTGGAAACCACGCTCGGTGTAGCCGCTCGCCACGTGAGCATGGACGCTCCGTTTGTGGACGGTGAGGACAACTCCTTGCTCGACGTACTGGAGAACATCCATTCACCAAAAACAGACCAGGACCTGGAGTACACCGAGTCCCTGCGCCTCGAAATCGAGCGCTCACTGAGCACTTTGACCGACCGCCAAATGGATGTTATCAAACTCTACTTTGGCATCGGCGTTGAGCATCCGATGTCGCTGGAAGACATTGGCGACAAGTTCGGCCTCACCCGTGAGCGGGTGCGCCAAATCAAGGACAAGGCCATCAACAAGCTCCGCAGTGCCAACCGCAGTAAGCTGTTGAAGCACTACCTTGGAGCGTAAGCAATTGCGGATTCGGGATTTCGGAATGCGGATTCAAGAGTTCCTGAAAATAGTTTAATTGGAAAAGGGTACGGAGAAATTATCTCTGTACCCTTTTTCTTATGGATTATTCGGTGCCCAAATCCGCATTCCGAAATCCTAAATCCGCAATCAATCAAGTATCACCGCATCCGTGTTGTTCGTTTTGTCACATTCAAACCGGAACTGGTCAGAATCGAGCGAAAGGATAAGGCTTTTCATGTATCGGGTCTTTTTGCGCACATCCACCTTCATTTGGCCCGTGTAGGTGTCTCCGGGCAGCAAATCACCAGTCTGGCCGGGTAGGGGTTTCACGATTTGGCCACCTGCCGATAGTGCGCCCCTCGACAGGGTGGGCACGCCGGAAATAAAGGCATTCACCACCAGTTTTTCCTCGTTTTTGCTGCCTTTGTCGAACAGCTTAAAAGTGCCAAAACCTTTATTGGCGATGGTGTACTCGATGGTGGCCCATTTGTCATCCTGCCCGATGATGTGCAGACGATAGAAATAGATATCCGGGCAGTCGTCTGCAATGCCGGGCTGCAGGGTGGTCGTGGAAGCTGGCTCCTCTTCGCCGCCCTTCCCTGCGAGCATGGTGGGGTCATCGGCCTCTAGGAGTGCAGCGGTTGGAGTGCCGACTTTTGTCTCAAACCCATCTGCAACGGGCGGTGGCAGTGTGTTTTTCTTGACTATCACCACGGGCACTTTCAGTTCTTTGCCCCGCAATGTTTGCCCAGCTGCCAGCTTGAAGTTTTCTTCGTACAGCGTGTATCGGATATTTTCTCGCAAGCCGCCAAGTTTGTAGCTGAAAAGCGTATGGTCAAAGATGAACTGCACCCAGTGCAGCGTTCCTTTTTTCGAAAAATTGACGTCCATCCGGCCTGAGTTGACGACATCGCAGCGGACTTTCACCCAATCGTCCGTTTGCTTGAGTATTTCGAAATTAATTAGCTCAAGGCGGAAGCCTCGGTATTTCATGGTATCCTCGTTGGAAGGGGTGTGAGGTATGAGGTATGAGGTATGAGGTATGGGCTGGGATTGTAGGTCTTTGTGTGGCTTCAAACCGGCAAAAGAAAGACCTGCGATGCCAAGCCCGATGGAAAGCACCCAAAAGAAGAAGTTTGCAGGTTTTAGTTTGAAGACCATAGTTGTATAACGCTCGCTCTCAAGTCAGTAGGAGTGAAAGGTGAGTTTTTTTTCATATAAAACTACCGCACTCAGTTTATACTACACCAAAATATTGCCAATAAGGGGAATCATGGGCTTTCAAAGTCAGCTGGAGGGGAGGCTGCAATTTCAGTAGCCACTCGGGAGTCCCTACGTTTCATCCGTCAAAATGTCAACGGGCCGGTTGATGCTTTCCTGCAAAGAGATGAAGGTCTCGGTGCGTTGGATTCCTGATATTTTCTGGATTTTGTCGTGCAGCACGTCCCGGAGGTGGTCGGTGTCCCGGCAGTAGATTTTTGCGAAGATGCTGTAAAGCCCAGTGGTGTAGTAGGCCTCCACCACCTCAGGGATTTTCTTTAGCTCCTCCGACACATCGTCGTAGAGGGAGCTTTTGTCGAGGTAGATGCCGAGAAAAGCACAAATGTCGTAGCCGAGCCTATCGTGGTTCACCACAAGGTTGGCGCCTTTCACGATGCCCATTTCCCGCAGTTTTTTCATCCTTACGTGTACGGTGCCACCGGAGACGTAGCCGATTTTCTTCGCAATATCAGTGTAGGCTTGCTCCGCATCGTTCATGAGCAAGGAGAGGATGAGCTTATCGGTCTTGTCGATTGAATTCATGTACCACGATTTATTATGAGCCGAACAAGCAGGTTAGTGAAGAACCCATTTTATGATTTTAAAAATTTCAACAAATTTGCGTTTTTGGGCGGAATTTTTGAAATAATCTTGTGAGATAGTCATCTATTTTACTGTATCGTCAAATATTCTAGGCAAATCTATTCGTTGTTGTTTCTTGATTTTATTGAATTGTTGCCCCACAAACCAATGGTTGCCCTAAACTTTAGGGGCTTAACACACATTATTATTTGGTGTCAAAACCGAATACGTCAGATTGGCGTAATTTTGTGGGGCAAACTTTAACCCAATTTGCCCTCAACAATTTTAAAAGGTATGAATCAAGAGAATACGCCAACAACGAAGAAGCTCAATATCTGGCTGCCCATGCTGTTTTCACTGATGCTGGTGGCCGGGATGCTAATCGGCACCCGGATGCAATCGAACCCGCCTACCGCTGTAGCGATAGACCTGCCCAATGGCCTCAACGCACTGCCGCCAAGCACCATCGGACAGGGCAAATTAGAAGAGCTTATCCGCTACATTGAATCTCGCTACGTGGACGAAGTGAACAAGGACGAACTTGTCAAGGAAGCAATTGACAACATCCTCTACCAACTCGACCCGCATTCAAATTACATCTCCGCCGAGCAACTCAAGGAAGTGAACGAGCAGCTCGAAGGCAGCTTCGACGGTATCGGCATTGAGTTCGTTGTGGTGGACGACACCGTGATGGTCGTGGCCGCCCTATCAGGTGGCCCCGCCGAGGGCGCTGGCATCCTTTCGGGTGACAAAATCGTGCAAATCGAGGACTCACTGACCATCGGCAAGAACATAGATTACGAAGGAATTTTAACCAAATTGAAAGGCGAAAAAGGCTCAAAAATAAAGCTGGGCATTTTGCGGGGCTTGGAGAAGTCAATCCGAAATTTCACCTTAACCCGTGATAAAATTTCTGTCCACAGCGTCGAGGTTGCTTACATGCTCGACGACCTGACGGGGTACATCAAGATCAACCGGTTCAGCGCCAATACCTATGACGAGTTCATGAAGAACCTCGAAAAACTCGTGGACGAAAAGGGCATGAAACACCTGGTGATTGACCTTCGGCAAAACCCAGGTGGCTATATGCAGGAGGCCACCAATATCCTCAGCCAGTTGTTCAAAGAGAAGGACAGACTGCTTGTTTACACTAAAGGAAAAAATGTGCCCCGCAATGACTACAAATCCACTGGCCGCACTTTCTATGATGTCGAAAACATTGCCGTACTGACCGATGAAGGCACCGCAAGCGCCAGTGAAATCATCGCTGGCGCCATTCAGGACTGGGACCGTGGCGTCATTATCGGGCGGCGGAGTTTCGGAAAAGGGCTGGTGCAGGAACAGTACCGCCTCCGTGATGGCTCGGCCATCCGGCTTACAGTTGCGCGTTACTTCACCCCATCGGGCCGCTGCATCCAAAAGCCTTACGCAGGCCGTGACGACTACGACGACGACATGGCCGAACGCATCGAAAACGGAGAGCTATACGACAACCACAACGTCCACCACGAAGACACCACCGTATATAAAACCGACGGTGGCAGAACCGTGTACGGCGGCGGCGGCATAGACCCAGACTTTTTCGTGCCCCTCGATTCCACCTTGCTCAACCCCTACTACATTCGACTGAACCAGCATGTGCCGTCGTTTGCCTTCCGCTATCTTGAAGCCCACCGGGCGGTGCTGGAAAAATACTCGATGGAAGATTTTTCGGCAAATTTCACTTTGAGCGATGCGACTGTTGCCGAGTTCCTTGATTTCGCTGTAACTCGGGGCGAAAAGCGGAACGAGCGCCAGTGGCTTAAAGTGAAAAACAAGCTCAAAATGTCCATCAAAGCCGGTATTGCTCGCCATATTTGGTCTGACCAAGGTTACCACTATGTCATGAACGAGTCCGACGCCTCCATCAAAAAGGCGAAGCAAGTGGTGCGGCAAGAAAACCCATTGTCCCTAAAATAGCGAGTGAGCGAGAGAGCGAAGTGAGCAGGAGAGGAACGCTCACTCGACGAAACGCTGGGCAGCGCGGTCTGCTACCCGTGGTTTTGTCTTCGGAAAAGTAACGCCCATCCGGGTGGGGCCGCTTGATGCATGTCTGGAGCATCGTTTTTGCATCTTCGCCGGGGCGTAATAGCCCAGCAGCTTTTCCGTGAAAGCCCAGCGATGAAGTCGGAGAAGACTTGATAAATATCAGCTTGTTGAGCAAACATGTCTTTATTTTTTTACAAAACTATTCGAAAAGGATATTCCCGCCAAGGCCCTCCATCCCTTATCTTTGCGCCCCAATTCAAAACCCAACCCCAAAAATCCCCGTATTACCTAACCAATTTCCAAACCACAATATCCACTTCATGGCAAAAGACTTTTTAGCAAAACTCAACCTCCAAGAAAAAAACGCAGGCACCAGCACCGGCCAACAGACGGTTTCTGGCAGCGACAATTACATCCAATCCCACAGCCCCGTGGACGGTTCGTTCATCGGCAGCGTGAGCCAGACCACCCGGGAGCAGTACGAAGCTGTGCTGAAAAAATCCCAAGAGGCATTCCTTGTTTGGCGGGAAATTCCCGCTCCGAAGCGGGGCGAAATCGTGCGGCAGTACGGTGAAGAACTGCGCCGCTACAAAGAGCCGCTCGGCCAACTCGTCAGCTACGAGATGGGCAAGAGCCTCCAGGAAGGCTTCGGCGAGGTGCAGGAAATGATTGACATCTGCGACTTTGCCGTCGGCCTGAGCCGCCAACTCTACGGCCTCACCATGCACTCCGAGCGCCCGCACCACCGTATGTACGAGCAGTGGCATCCGCTCGGCGTGGTCGGCATCGTCTCGGCGTTCAACTTCCCCGTGGCCGTTTGGTCGTGGAACTCCATGCTGGCGCTCGTCTGCGGCGATGTCTGTATCTGGAAGCCTTCGGAAAAAGTGCCCCTCTGTGGCGTTGCTTGCCAGAACATTTTCCACAAGGTTTTGAAAGAAAACAATGTACCCGAAGGCGTCGTCTCCCTTATCAACGGCGACTACAAAGTCGGTGAATGGATGACGCAGGACACCCGTGTGCCGCTCATCAGCGCCACAGGCAGCACCCGCATGGGTAAGATAGTTGCGCAGACGGTGGCTGGCCGATTGGGCCGCTCGCTATTGGAATTGGGTGGCAACAACGCCATCATCGTCACCCCAAGTGCCGACGTGAATATCGTGCTCACTGGGGCAGTCTTCGGGGCAGTCGGTACTTGCGGCCAACGCTGCACCAGCACCCGCAGGCTCATCGTGCACGAGAGCCTTTTTGACGAAGTAAAAACAAAATTGGCCAAAGCCTACACCCAACTCCGCATCGGCGACCCCCTCGACCAGCACAACCACGTCGGGCCGCTGATTGACAAGGATTCGGTGAATGCCTACCTCAGCTCCATTGAGCAGTGCAAGGCACAGGGCGGCAGCTTCATCGTGGAAGGCGGCGTGCTGGAAGGCAAGGGCTACGAAAGCGGCTGCTACGTGAAGCCGTGCATTGCGGAAGCGAAAAACGACATGGCTATCGTGCAGCACGAGACGTTTGCACCGATTCTTTACCTGTTGAAATACAAAGACCTCGACGAGGCCATCTCCATTCAGAATGGTGTGCCACAGGGCCTCAGCTCTGCCATTATGACGAATGATATGCGGGAGGCGGAGAAATACCTATCCACGGCTGGCTCCGATTGCGGCATCGCCAACGTCAACATCGGCACGAGCGGCGCTGAAATCGGCGGGGCTTTTGGTGGTGAAAAAGAGACTGGTGGTGGCCGTGAGTCCGGCTCCGATGCCTGGAAGGCGTACATGCGCCGCCAGACGAATACCATCAACTACAGCAAGACCTTGCCGCTGGCGCAAGGGATTAAGTTTGATTTGTAGATTTTATTGTTGAATTGATGTCTGTACGGATTTTTCAATTTGGGGCAAACGCTAAATCAGGCTGTTTTCACCTAGCGGCTAAATTTGACAGCCAGCCATAAAAGCCATTGCTATTGCAAAGCAATTTAGTATCAATCGTTTGGACAGCATTTTAGTCGGGATTGGTGGTTTATGCCTACTTTATCTCCCACGTACTCCCCCCCGCCAGCATCTTATCCAAGTCACCTTCTCCCAGATTTTCCACCACCGCATTGAGCTGCTGGTGCAGCATTTCCTCATAGCAAGGCCGTTGTGTCTGGTAAAACACGCCGAATGGCCGTGGCAAGGCGCTTGGGTTCACCGCCGGGTTATCGAAGAAACGAGCAAGAATGTTCGCTTTTAATTGGTCAGAATCGTCGTGCACCCAGAGGTCATCTTTGGTGAAGCCGTCAGAACGGAGGTCAACCACCGTTGGCGTGAATCCATCGAGGCGGATTCCCTTCTCACCTTCCTGCCCAAATACCAGCGGCTGGCCGGATTCAAGCAGCAGTGTCGTTGCAGGCTTGGAGGTTTTTTCGGTAAACACCTCAAAAGCGCCGTCGTTGAAGATGTTGCAGTTCTGGTAAATCTCCAGGAACGAGGTGCCACGGTGCGCATCGGCACGGGCAAGCATGTCCTTGAGGTGCTTCGTGTCACGGTCCATCGAGCGGGCGACGAAGGTGGCATCGGAGCCGAGTGCCAGCGCAATCGGGTTCACCGGGTGGTCAATAGAGCCGTAAGGTGTGCTGGGCGTGCGTTTGTTCTCTTCCGAAGTGGGCGAGTATTGCCCTTTCGTGAGGCCGTAAATCTGG
Organism: Saprospiraceae bacterium; assembly: GCA_021739645.1. Taxonomy (GTDB): domain Bacteria; phylum Bacteroidota; class Bacteroidia; order Chitinophagales; family Saprospiraceae; genus UBA6168. The sequence continues at coordinate 110,975 of JAIPBL010000006.1, forward strand.
TTGTTGAACAGTAGCAGGTTCAGGTCAAAATTGCGGCGAAGCAAGTGGATGAAATGGTTGCCACCAATGGACAGCCCATCCCCGTCGCCTGTGATGACCCAGATGCTGAGATTCGGATTTGCAATCTTCAAACCAGAAGCAAACGCCGGAGCACGTCCGTGGATGCTGTGCATCCCGTAGGTTTCCATGTAGTACGGGAAGCGGGACGAACAGCCAATACCGGACACAAAAACCGTCTCGTGCGGCTGTTTGCCGAGGTCGGCCAGCGTCGTCTGCACCTGTTTTAGGATGGAGTAATCGCCACAGCCCGGGCACCAGCGAACGTCCTGGTCGGTGGCAAAATCTTTGGCTTTTAGGGTGTATGGAGTGCCGTTTGGATTGGAATCTATGGCCATTTTTTTATAGTTTAGTAGCGCCCGCCTTTAGGCGACACTACATTATTTCAAAAGATTTAACACAAAATCAAACAACTCCTCGTGCGCAATGGGCGTGCCCTGTATCTTGTTGTACGGGATGGCAGGTAGCAGGTATTTGTCACGAATGACTTTCACCAATTGGCCGTTGTTGATTTCCGGTATCACGATTTTGTCAAAACGTTTCATCAATTCCTCAAGGTTTCTCGGGAACGGGCGCAGGTATCGTAGGTGTGCATGTCCTACCGAGTAGCCCATTTTCGTCAGGCTGTTCGTCACCGCCTCGCAGACGCCGTAGGTGGAGCCCCAACCGAGCAGCAGTAGGCTACCGCTTTCGTGGCCCGACTCGATTTTTTGCTCCGGGATATAATCAGCAATCATTTCCACCTTCCGCTCACGGGTCTTCACCATGTGCTCGTGGTTGGCGGGGTCGTAGCTGATATTGCCTGTCACGTCCTCTTTTTCGATGCCGCCCACCCGGTGCAGGAGGCCCGGAGTACCGGGGATGGCCCATTGGCGGGCCAGTTTTTCATCCCGTTGGTAGGGCATGAAGGGTTCGCCATTTTCGTTTTGCTTCGCAAACGAAACCTTCATTTCGGGGATGTCCGAAGCCTTCGGAAAGCGCCAGGGTTCTGCGCCATTGGCGATATAACCGTCACTCAGCAGCACGACGGGGGTCATGTGCTGCACCGCAATCCGGCATGCCTCCATGGCCACCTCGAAGCAGTCGGAGGGCGTACTAGAAGCAATCACGGGCATTGGGCACTCGCCGTTGCGGCCATAGAGCGCCTGCAACAGGTCGCTCTGCTCCGTTTTGGTGGGCAAACCAGTGGATGGGCCGCCCCGCTGCACGTCTATCACCACCAACGGAAGTTCCAGCATCACCGCTAAACCCATTGCCTCGCCCTTGAGCGCAAGGCCGGGGCCGGAGGTGCCGGTGATGCCCAGGCTGCCGCCGTAGCTGGCGCCAATGGCGGAAGAAACAGCGGCTATTTCGTCCTCAGCCTGGAAAGTACGAACGCCGAAGTTCTTGTATTTTGATAGGGAATGCAATATGCTGGATGCCGGGGTGATGGGGTACGAGCCGTAGAAAAGCGATAGCCCCAGTTTTTTCGAAGCAGTGACAAGCCCCATAACAAGGGCGTCGTTGCCCATGATGCTGCGGTATTTGCCGGGGGCAAGTTTGGCTGGTTTCACCACGTAGCGGTCTTGGACAACCTCCATCGTATCGGCGAGGTTGTAGCCAGCCATCAGCGCCTTTTGGTTGGCGTCGAGGATATCTGGCTTGTTCTTGAACTTGGCGTTCAGGAACTTCGTCGTCGTGTCCATGGAGCGGCTGTAGCGCCAGAGCAGGAAACCCAGCACGAACATGTTCTTGCAGCGGTCTTTCTCCTTCGTTCCTAGCGTGGACTCGCTGATGGCCTCCCGTGTCAACTTCGTCACGGGGATTTTGATGGTTTCAAACCCCTCCAAGGTATTGTCGTCGAGTGGGTTTTTGTCCTCATCGTACTTGGCGAGCCGCAGGTTTTTCGAATCGAAACCGTCCTCGTTGATGATGATGGTGCCACCCTTGCGGACGTTGCTGATATTGGATTTTAATGCGGCGGCGTTCATGGCCACCAGCACGTCGTAGCGGTCGCCGGGGGTGTAAATGCGCTCGCTACCAAAATGCAGTTGGAACCCAGACACGCCCGCCAGCGTCCCGATGGGGGCACGAATCTCGGCAGGGAAGTCGGGGAAAGTGGCGAGGTCACTGCCAGAAATGGCAGTGTCATCGGTGAAAAGGCCGCCCGTGAGCTGCATTCCATCGCCGGAATCGCCCGCAAACTTGATGATGACGGCTTGTTTTTCTTGTGTTAATGTGGCCATAAAATCCTGGTGGTTTTTGCGCTTCGACGAAACCTGGGTTTCTTCAAAATGCAATTGAGGCGGAAAATTAGAAAAGGTCAATGTAAATCACGTGTGATTTAACGGATTGATTTAAATAAAAAAACCTGTCAGGGTTGTTCTGACAGGTTTCGCAATTTGAAAATTTGTTACCAATCTTAAAAAATTGGCCCACACCGCAAGAAAGTGGGCCGTGCAATTTGTAATCTTTATCGTGATGTATGAAAATGTAGGTAATTATCCAGCCGCATAAGCGTCCAAATTGAGAAGCCCGGCAACCCATTCTGATTGCTCTTTCAACAAGAACAAAACGATAGCAAAAGCTATCATCAATGTTGCCTTGAAGATACGACGTTGGTGACGCTCAGCATCAGCCTTCTCGTTCGTAAGCCATTCAACAAATTCAGTGGAAATCTCAGTGGATTGGAAAGATGAATTTAGGCTGGTAGTGCTTGATTGTGACATTGTTAGTGTTTTTGTTTTTTTCTGCGAAGAAATACAAACAGAAAACCGTGCCAGAAATGGAAATCGAGGCGGTTAATTTTGTTTTTCATAAAAATAAGTGTGCAAACAGGCCGGAATTTCACAATTTCTGAAAGCAAGCAAATCATCTTACCTTTGCCGCCTTGGAAAACAATCATTATTTGAACTGATTTTCTGCCCTTTTTACATTGAGAACATAGCTACAAAACAATTCAAACTTCCTAACCATACTACAATAATGACCAACCAACTCATCGAATGCGTCCCCAATTTTTCCGAAGGCCGTGACATGGCCATCATCAAACTCATCACCGACGAAATCGAAAGCGTGGAAGGCGTCAAGCTGCTCGACGTTGACCCAGGAAAAGCCACCAACCGCACGGTCGTCACCTTCGTGGGCGCACCGGAGCCCGTGATTCAGGCGGCATATTTGGCCATCAAAAAAGCGGCGGAAGTCATCGATATGAGCAAGCACAAAGGCGAGCACCCCCGCATGGGCGCCACCGATGTTTGCCCGCTCATCCCCATCGCTAATATCACGATGGAGGAGACGGCCAAATGGGCGCACAAACTGGGTGAAAAAGCAGGCAGCGACCTCGGCATACCTTTTTATATGTACGAATCGGCGGCGACCAAACCGGAGCGCCGCAACCTCGCCACTGTCCGTTCGGGCGAGTACGAGGCGCTGCCGGAGAAGCTCAAAAAACCGGAGTGGAAGCCCGACTACGGCCCTGCCGTTTTCAATGCGAAAGCTGGCGCAACGGCCATCGGCGCTCGGGACTTCCTCGTGGCCTACAACGTAAACCTGAACACCACCTCCGAGCGCCGGGCCAATTCCGTGGCCTTCGACGTGCGGGAGCAGGGGCGGGTGATGCGCAAAGGCGACCCGATTGAGGGCGAGATTGTGAGAGATGCGAGCGGTGAGCCAGTGAGAGAAGCTGGTGCCTGCAAGGCGGTAAAAGGCATCGGCTGGTACATCCCAGAGTATGGCGTAGCGCAGGTGAGCATGAACCTGACGAACATCGAAGTGACGCCACTGCACGTTGCTTTTGAGGAGTGCCGCAAGAGCGCAAACAACCGGGGGATGCGAGTCACCGGCTCGGAACTCGTCGGCCTAGTGCCACTGAAAGTGCTGACCGAAGCTGGGCGTTATTTTTTGCAACAACAAAAATGGAGCGCCGGGGTGTCGGAAGAGGAGCTTGTCCACATCGCCGTGAAGTCGCTGGGACTGGACGAGCTGACGCCGTTTGACCCCAAGAAAAAAATCATCGAGTACCAACTGGCGGACGAGCAATCAGCGCCGCTCATCCATAAGAGCCTGCGGGCCTTCGCCAATGAGACGGCCAAGGACTCGCCTGCTCCCGGTGGCGGCTCCATCTCCGCCTACGTGGGTGCGCTCGGTGCTTCGCTTGGTACCATGGTGGCCAACCTGAGCGCTGGCAAGCGTGGCTGGGACGACCGCTTGGAGGAGTTTTCCGCTTGGGCGGAAAAAGGACAGGCCATCAAGGACAGTCTGCTAAAACTGGTGGACGAGGACACCAACGCCTTCAACCAAATCATGGCCGCCTTCCGTTTGCCGAAGGAAACTGCCGAGGAAAAAGCGGCCCGAAAGGCCGCCATTCAAGCCGCTACCCGCTATGCCATCGAGGCGCCAATGCGAACTATGGAGGCCGCCTTTGCCGTGTTCGAACTGGCGGAAGCGATGGTGAAGGATGGAAACCCGAACTCCGTATCTGATGCGGGTGTGGGTGCGCTCTGCGCCCGTGCTGCCGTGATGGGCGCTTGGATGAACGTGAAAATCAACGCTGTGAGCCTCGCCGACAAGGAATTGGCTGCGGATTTCATCCAAAAAGCGGAGGCCATTGTGAGGCAAGCAAATGAATGGGAGCAAAAAATCGTAAAGATGGTGGAGGAGAAGATGTGATGAATTGGGCCGTTTTTTGTATTTTTAGCCGTTGCTTTTGGCTACCTATTTTATCCGAAGATTAAACTGAATGCGCCTTGACAAGGTTTTTAAGGCGTTGTCTTTCATGAAAATACTGCTTAAAATAAAATTGCTGTTGCTAATAACGTGCATCATCGCAGATACGGTGATGCCTTTGTTCGTCAACCAGCAGGATGTTCAAGCGATAGAAATTTGCCTGGAAGCAGAGCATGAAAATGAAAAAGGATTCGGGGAGGAAAAAGCCGAAGCTGACAAAGTGGTCAGCAAAATTGGCCTTTCCTTCGATGCTGAAACTCAGCAGTTTTTTGACCACGACAAACTCGCCAAACACTTCTATTCGCTTCCCATCCCAACGCAACCCCCGAAATCGGTCGGCTGAATTTCCCACCCTTTTAGTATTCATTTATCCAATTCTGCATGATTTTAAAATGCTGCACTTTGTCAACTGGCAATATGCCTACTTTTGAGTTTGGTTAGAAATAAAGCTAATTCAATTACTTATGTTTAAAATAAAATCTGGAGACCTTTTCGGGGGACTCACAGCAGGTATTGTGGCGCTGCCATTGGCATTGGCGTTCGGCGTTCAGTCGGGCATGGGTGCAGCGGCGGGGCTTTACGGCGCCATCTTCATCGGCTTCTTTGCGGCAATACTCGGCGGCACTCCTTCCCAAATCAGCGGCCCGACTGGGCCAATGACCGTCGTTACGGCGGCGCTTTTGATAGAACTATTGGCAGGTGGCTTCACCGTTGAACAGAAAATCGGCGCTATCGTGCTCACGTTTTTCCTTGCTGGTGTGATTCAAATCGCCATGGGCTTTTTGAAGCTGGGCAGCCTCATCCGGTTCATCCCTTATCCGGTCATATCGGGTTTCATGTCGGGCATTGGGGTCATCATCATTTTGCTGCAATTGTTCCCGGCGGTCGGACTGGCCTCCCCTTCCTCCACTATCGGTGTTTTCGAACATCTATCCAGCCTATTTACCCAAAGCAACCTAATCGCATTTAGCCTCACGGCCGCAACCATCGCCATCATCTACCTTTTTCCGAAGGTGACAAAAAAAATACCGGCGGCCCTGGTGGCACTAGTAGCAGGCACGCTGCTCTCCTTGTTTTTGGGTGAGGTGCCAACCATTGGAGAAATCCCAAGCGGCTTTCCGCCATTCCTCGGTGCAGGCATTTTTACTTTTAGTTCAAAGGAGTTTATTGTCATTTTAGAAATGTCGGCGACACTCGCCGCACTCGGCGCTGTGGACTCGCTGCTCACCTCCGTGGTGGCCGACAACGTGACCAAGACCAAACACGATAGCAACCGGGAACTCATCGGCCAAGGTGTTGGCAATGCGGTTGGCGGCCTTTTTGGTGGTCTGCCGGGTGCTGGCGCTACCATGCGAACCCTCGTCAACGTCCGTGCAGGTGGCCGGGGAAGAATATCTGGCGTGGTGCATTCACTGGTGCTGCTGGCGGTACTGCTTGGCCTAGGCCAATATGCGGCGGTGATACCAAAGGCAGTGTTGGCGGGCATCCTCATTACGGTGGGTGTTGGCATCCTCGATTACAAGGGAATTGCCCATTTGAGGAAAGTGCCGGTCGGCGATGCAGTAATCATGATAGCAGTGCTGGTGCTTACCGTGTTCGTGGACCTGCTGGTGGCAGTGGGTATTGGTATGCTACTGGCGTCTATTTTGTTCATGAAAAAAATGAGTGACCTAGCAGAGGAGGGCACGACTGTTGATTCCGTGGAGGATTTGCAAAAGGAAAAGCCTTGGGCCGACGAGAATCTCCCGCCCGAACTCGCCAGCCAAGTGTTGGTAAAGCACCTGGATGGCCCGCTATTCTTCGGTTTTTCCAACCGCTTCCAGGCACTGGCGAACAACCTGCCAGACACCCGCTACCTCATCATCCGCATGACAAAGGTGCCGTACATTGACCAAAGTGGCCTCTACGCACTCGAAGAAGCGATTCTGGACATGGAACGCCGCAACATTCAAGTGCTGTTGACGGGATTGCAGACCCAGCCGAAAGACCAATTGGAGCGGGTGAAAATCATCCCCGACCTCGTGAGCGAGGATAATATTTTCAATAATTTTTCTGACTGTATCGCCTGGCTCAAAGGCAATCATTAAATCACTCCACTTAAAAATTTCAATCATGGACAAATATTATCATAAACTTCTCGACAACAACATCAAAGTAACCCAAGCCCGCTTGGTGGAAGACCCGGATTTTTACAAAAACCTCTCATTGGGCCAACAGCCAAAGGTGCTTTGGATTGGCTGCGCCGACAGCCGATTGGCTGCCAACGAGATTACAGGCACTCGGCAAGGTGAAATTTTTGTGCACCGCAATATCGCCAACATGGTCGTGCACAGCGACATGAACATGCTCAGCGTGCTCGATTATGCGGTGAATGTGCTGAAGGTGGAGCACGTCATCGTCTGCGGCCACTATGGCTGCGGGGGCATAGAGGCCGCCATGAGCAACAAGCAGTACGGCCTGATTGACAATTGGCTCCGGCACCTGAAGGACGTTTATCGGCTGTACCAGCAAGAGCTTGACGCCATCGAAGACGAACCGAAGCGGCTACGCCGATTTGTGGAGGTGAATGTCTTTGAACAGGTGTTCGATTTGTGCAAAACCTCCATCATCCAAAACGCTTGGCAACATCGCCAAGCACCGCACGTGCATGGATGGGTTTATGATATTTCGACCGGGCTTATCAAGGATTTGGACGTGACCGTGCGCATTGATGAGGATTTGACCAAGATTTTCCATTTTCAAAACCTGCTTATTTCCAAAGAAGGGAAGTTGAGTTAAGCAGTATTTGCAGGAGGACTTAGCGAGGGTGGTGATTTGGCTTGCGGGGTTTAATTTTGGTGATTGCCACCATGAAACCCCGCAAGTGCTTATTTTTGACCTTCATTTCGATGGGCAATGCTGAACAAACAGCTTGCTAAAACCAATAAATCCATGCGGTACCTGCTTTTCCTGTTTTTCCTGCCTAACATATTTTCCTGCACCCAACAGGGGTCGGCACAGACCGAACAGGCCAGCGCCCAATTGCCGGAGGCAACAAAGCAAACCAAGGCAACGGACACCGCCCAAGTGATTGTGGTAAAAGCGGTTGCACCGCCAAAGCCCGAACCCAACCCGGCGTTTTCCATCGAGTACATCATGGGCAAGTTCGACCCGGCGCAGCACCCCGATTTTGTATCGGTGGACAAAAAATACGCTGACGGCGAGGGCTATTTCCTTCGGAAAGAGACTTACGAGAGCTTCGCAAAAATGCACGACGCCGCACTGGCCGATGGCGTCACGCTGACCATCATTTCCGCTACCCGCAATTTTTCTAAGCAAAAATCCATCTGGGAAGCAAAGTGGATGGGCGAGCGCAAAATCGAGAACGGCACCAACGCCGCCAAGAAGTACCCCGACCCGAAGACCCGTGCCCTGAAGATTCTGGAGTACAGCTCCATGCCCGGCAGCAGCCGACACCACTGGGGCACCGACGTGGACCTGAACGACCTAGACAATTTCACCTTCGAGCAGGGTCCCGGCAAAAAGGTCTATGATTGGATGGTAAAACACGCCCACGAATACGGCTTCTGCCAACCCTATTCCAAAAAATCTGCCGAAGAAGGCGGGCGCACCACTGGCTACAACGAGGAGAAATGGCACTGGTCCTACATGCCCATCGCCAAAAAGCTCACCGACCTCGCCGCCCGCAGCATGACCGACGACATGATAGGCGGCTTCAAAGGGGCAGAGACAGCGGTCAAGATTGGGATTGTGGAGAAGTATGTGCTGGGGGTGAATGGGGCGTGTTTGTGAAGCTTAGACTGTGTTCTTGTCGTTGCAATACAGGTTGACAAATCTCACCTGCCCGTTTAGCAATTCTCAATAATGTCACTTATATTCTTGTTTACCTTTGATGCCAAGGCGAAATACTTCATGTATTAAGTAGTCGGATAAAATAAATCTGCTATGTCCAATACATCATCAACTCCATCATCAACTCCATTTGCAGGATTATTGACCTTTTTAATTCTCTTCTTTGCCTTGCTCCAAGTAATTCAAGGCCAATCCGTTCCTGAGCCAGTAGATTCAACGATTTCCGTACTCAAAGAACCCATATTGCGGGTTTCTATCATCAACGGTAAGTTCATTAGGCAAAAAGGGCCTTTTTTTACCGGTGCAGACGATGAAGGCAATTATTTCAAAACAACAAAGGCTATATCCTTAGAATATGGCTGGCAAATGTTGGGCGGTATAGAATGGGCTCAGGCCTGCAATTACCCACGCCTGGGAATTGGCCTTCAGTACCTGCATATCATGAACAGAAATGAATTGGGCCACCCTCTTTCGGTGTATGGGTTTTATGATGGCAATTATTTGAGGTTAAAAAATTTCGAGTTGACCAGTAGATTGTCAGCAGGACTTGCTTATGGGTTAACCACCTACGACCCAAACGACGTTTTGCCAAATGATATCATTTGCACAAAAGTGAATTCGTTTATTGAATTGGGAATCGGTATGGCTTTTCGTTTGAATGAGTCGCTTTTCATTGAACCTGGATTTCGCTTAACGCATTTTTCGAATGGCAATATACGAGAGCCACAAAAGGGGATTAATATCACCTCATACAGCATTGGACTGCGTTCCTATTTAAACGGCCCACCGCCTGCACCGATAAAAATGTCCCTGAACAAGCCCCAACATAGACACGAAATGATAGCTTTTATTGGGGTTGCCTCTCGCCAAATTGAATTCCATACGCAGGAAAATGATTGGTCTATCGAAACTTATGGCATGAACTATCTCATGACCAATATCCACTTGGGTTATAATTATGAAATGACCCGTCGTTTCAAATTGGGAGGCGGGGTGGATTTAATTTATGATGGCACCAATGGGCAACGAGAATCGGCGAAAATAGGCGTACCAGATAAGGGTGCCGTTGCCTTTGAGGACAAATTAGGCGTGGCTGTTTTCATTAGTGGCGAAACTGCCATTAACCAGCTATCGGTTGTCACCACTTTGGGTTATATGGTGGCAGGCACCCGGTATGAAAGTTCTTCATCCCGTTTTGAGCAGCGGCTTGGATTTAAGTACCATTTTTACGAGCACTATTTTGCGGGCATAAATGTGAGGTCTTATCATTTCAGGGCAGCAAAGGCACTGGAATTTAATGTGGGCGTGAGGAAGTATTTGAAGTAGTGCATTTGGCAATCGAAAGTGCATTTGGAGTCTAATTTTTCAATTTGCCCCCAATCTGTTACAAAAAATGGAGAAAAATGGTGGCATTTTGTAACAATAAATCAGTAAATTTGCCCCCAATCTGTTACAAACTCCATCAAATTGATACAAAGAAGCCTAATAAAACAACTGCGAGGCTGGAAGAAAAGAGAAACTCGTAAACCCTTGATTGTCAGGGGCGCACGGCAGGTTGGCAAGACGACTCTGGTCAACTATTTCGGAAAAGAATTTAGCAGCTTCATAGCCTTGAACCTTGAGCTTGCCAGAGACTGTGAGCTTTTCGAACGATTCGACGATGTAAAACTGCTGGTTCAATAGCTTTTTCTGCGAGAAGGAATAGAAACTAGTCAAACAGACTTGTTGATTTTCATTGATGAAATCCAAGAGTCGCCAAAGGCCATTCAAAGTCTCCGGTATTTCAAGGAGGAGTTCCCGAATTTGTACGTCATAGCTGCCGGTTCCCTGTTGGAACACGCCCTTGGAGATGTTGAAAGCTTCCCAGTTGGAAGGGTGGAATACCTCACCTTACATCCCGTCAATTTTGAAGAGTTTCTAGCATCCGCAAACCCATTGGCCGCTGAGGCATTCTCTACTTTGCCAGTGCCTGAGTTTGCCCATCAAACCTTGATGGACTTGTTTCACCAATATGCCATTGTTGGAGGCCTGCCAGAGGTTTTGTCAACTTTCATCGAAAAAAAGGACTTTACGGCACTGGTCCCGTTTTATGAAAGCCTGGTGCAGTCGTTCAAGGATGACGTCAAGAAATATGCAAAAAACGAGGCAGAGGCCCGCATCCTTCGCCACATCATCGAAACGGCGCCTTATGAGGCCGACAGCCGCATCAAGCTCCAGAGTTTTGGGCAGTCCAACTACCGCTCAAGAGAAGTGGGAGAGGCCATGCGATCACTTGAACTTGCCGGGCTGGTACGGTTGCTTTACCCGACAACTGCGGTCAGCCTACCTGCGCTCCCCGACCTCAAAAAATCCCCACGATTGCAGTTGCTGGACACCGGGATGATGAACTATCAGGCCGGACTTCAAAAGGACTTGCTTGGGATACAGGATTTGAACCAGGTTTTCAGGGGGAAGATTATCCAGCACCTGGTGACACAAGAGGTCATCTCCACGCATTACCTTCCTTCTTTCAAGGCCATGTTCTGGGTGCGGGAAAGAAGCGATGCCCAAGCCGAAGTGGACTTGGCCTATCCTCACCGCTCCCTGCTCATTCCGGTGGAGGTGAAAGCTGGCAAAGACGGCAAGCTGCGCTCCCTCCACCAGTACATGGACCGCTGCGACCACCCCTTCGCCGTGCGCTTTCACGCCAATTATTTTGTAGTTGAAAAAGTGGCAACACCCGCAGGCAAAGACTTTTATTTGATGAACCTGCCGTATTATCTCGCCACTCGGCTGGATGCCTATCTTGACTGGTTTGCAGTGCAATATCCTGATTAATCAGCTTCAACTGCGGCACATATCGGCATCGTGGAGAAATATGTGCTGGGGGTGAACCGGGCGTGCTTGTGAGGGCTTGGGTAAATAGGAGTTTATTGTTTATCCACAGTTTGAACGACAGGTGCCACCAAATTGGACACAGCATAAAGCGGAAACGATTTGATGTCGCCGTATTCCGAGAAATTTTCGAGGGAGAAACGGTAACCAAACGGCTTGCCCTTTTCTTTCAAAAAATGCCGTAGGCTTTGCATGGCGCCCTTCCCCGAAGACTTTACCTCGATGGGCAGCAGGTCAGCCCCCACTTGCATCACGTAGTCCACCTCGGCATTGGCGTTGGCCGACTCCCTATGCCAATAGTACAAGGAGGGCGGCGACCAAGGCGAGTTGTATTTCAGGTACTCCAAGCCCCAGAACTGCTCTGCAATCACGCCTTTGTTGATGAGCGTGGCAGCGGGGTCGAACAGGAAATCGGAGAGGTCCAGCCCCAGAATCCGTTGAAAAATGCCCGTGTCGAGCAACAGCATTTTCCGTTTTTTTGGGTCTGCCTCAGCACCGGGCGGTATGCCGTTGGCAGCAGTGTGCGTGACGGGCAACACCAGGCCAGCCATGATGAGCAGTTCCAGTGCCTCCTTGATTTGGCCGTGGTTGGCTGTGGCGGATGCTTTGCTGTACATGAATTTTCCGCCCGTTTGCTGCACCACCGACTCCATGACCTCCACCAAACGGGCAGGTGGTACCGTGTTTTTGTACTTCGTAAAATCAGCTTGAAACGCAACGTACAGGTCGTCCAAAACCAATTGGGCATCGAGCAATTGCCGGCTATTTGCATACTTCGCCACGGCCTCAGGCATCCCACCCGTGAGCAGGAATGTTTTCAAATAATCCAGCAATTTTTGATGGAAAATATCGGGCAAGGGGTTTTCAATTCCAGCGTTTCGCTTGGCATCCAACAGGCGTTGCTCGCCCATCGCCCCCAGAAACTCATGAAAGGAAAAAGGATACATGAACAGCGAGCGCACCCTGCCGACGCCATACGAAGGCAATGATTGCAGCGCAAATTCCAGCAGCGACCCCGCCGCCACTACGTGCAGCTCGGGCATTTTTTCATAAAAAAAACGCAGTGACGAAATGGCGGTCGGACAAGCCTGAATCTCATCGAAGAACAACAGCGTCCTGCCAGGCACGATGGGCTTTCCAAAGAAAACGGACAGGTTTTCGGCAATGCGAATCGGGTCAAGGTCGGCGGCGAAGAGCGTTTGCAGGTTGGGGGTTTCCTCAAAATTGACCTCCACAAATTGCTCGAACTTTGCCGCCAACTGCCGCACCGCCGAGGACTTCCCGACCTGCCTCGCACCACGGAGCATTAGCGGCTTACGGTTAGCCTCAACCTTCCATTCATTTAAATAGCTGTCTATCAGTCGTTTGTGATACAAAATTTTATTTTTAGTAGGCAAATATATGGGTGATTTTTTAATTTTAGTAATCTAAAATAGTAGTAAAACTCAATTTTTAGCAAAAAAAAAGAACTCCGACTATTTTCCGATGGTCTTGCCAAGAACCACTCCCCCTTTGCCAAGCAGTTTCTAGAAGCGCTCCGAAACCCCGAAGAAGGCATCATTACATTGGAAAGGCTGCAACAGTATTTGGACAAAAGCAGCCCAGTCCCGCATTATTCGGTTTTCGGCAAAAACGAACCAGGAAGCAATTTTCTGTTTTTGTTGAAAGGGTGAAACTTGAGTACATCACAAATGGCTGTACTCCTATCTCTTCCTTCTACTTCCCCGGCAACAACTTGATATAATCGTAAATCAATTCATTCGACACCAACACCGCAAGGTCGTAGTGCCGGATTTTCCAGCCACCCGCAGTTTTTGTCAGTACGCCGCTGCCACGGCACGGGCCCATCCAGGTTTTGAGCAATTCCTCAAACCAGGCAGTTTGGCCGTTTTGCGAAAAATAAACCTGGCGGTCATGGGCGGTGAACGCCCAAGCGGTGTCCTTCGCAAAATACTCCTTTGACCACTCCTTCATCTCGTCCCGCAGCCAACGCTCGCTGGCGTCCGTGCCGAGATAGACACCATCGGCGGACATGCTTCCGAAGAACGTATCCTCATCAGCAACGGCGGCGGCATGGTGCCAGGCGTCCATGAGTAGGTGGATGGTGGCGAGATCGGCGTTGGGTTCAGTTTGGCAGCCATCCTTTCGGCGGGTATCGGTGATTTGCGTGATTTTCCAGCCGTTCTCCCCCTTAAAAAGGTGAAAAGCGTTGACGCCGCAGTGCAGCATTTTATCATCCAAAAAAAACGTGTAGTCTGTCCAGACAGAGGCTAGGCGGCCATCTATGCGCACATCGTAGCTCCAGATTCGCTCGTCCCAGACTTCCGGGTGCGGGGTGCCCACTGCCCCCACAAACTCATCAATGGACTCATCGTGCAGCACAGGTTTTCCTTCTTTGCTGGTGAACGCCGACTGCAACCTCGCCGTGGGGTCGAAGGTGGAGCGCAGCATCGTACTGTCGCCCGCCCGCATGGCATCGAACATTCGCTGGATGGTGGCGATGACGGCGGCCTGGTCGTCGGGGGCAGTTTGGGCGCTGGCGCAAAAATGGCCAAGGAGCAAGGCGGGAAGAAGGAGATATTTTAGCATGAAATGGATTTTTCGTTTGTTTTGAAAATCAAAACTATTGAAAAAATGACAGGACGGGCGCCTGTCTGTTGCATCACTGTTTTGATTTGTTTTGGTCAGTTTACCACTAGCTTCCTCCAAGCCACATTTCCACCCGAAGTTCTCACCTTCAAAAAATAGACCCCAGGCAATACCGAGTCCAATTCCATTTCACAGAAACCGGTGTTGTTCAACGTTTTGCGAAGCAAAACAACCCCGCTGACGTTCATCAATTCCACTTCGGAAATGCTTTCAGATTCACTTTCGAGGGTGATGCTGACCCGGCCGCTGGCAGGGTTCGGCGAAATTTTGAGACTCAAACTTGTTAGCCCAATCTCTTCCACTGCTGTGTACGGCTGGTTGGTAGTGCCCTGCGTTGGGTTCACTGGCTGGAAATCACCAGTGCCGTTTGGCAATCGGCCCGTGGCTTGGTCAGGATTTTGTTCGCCGAAGTCGAAGCCATCCACGAGGCTGAAGCCGGCGGCATTTTTTTCATAAATAGCAACGTATTCGCCGCTTGCGGACAGTTTGAAATTGGTGTGGAGGTTTCCTTGCGACTCGTCGCTGTCCGCCCAAAAAACGAGGTAGGCCTGCGGTTGTATCCAGATATTCGGCATTCGCCATTTGGCGGGCAGTTTTTCATTGTCGGTGAGGAAGAAATTTTGGAGTGGCAGTGGTGCGTCGCCCGGATTGTAAATTTCCACCCAGTCTTCAAACTCGCCCGCTTCGTCGGGGTAAACGCTGGAATTGCTGGCCATAAACTCATTGATGACGAGCGGCACCACGTTTTCACCCACATAAATCAAGCGCCAACCGCATGCAGGTTGGCGGCTTTGTTGCCCAATATTGTCAATCGCCTGCACGTAATACTCGAAGCGCCCGGTCTGGCTCGCCACGTCAATGGTATTGCCGTAAGCACCATCGCCTGCTGGGCCGTCGGCATGTTGGCCGTCGTCGAAGAGGTCGAGACAGGTCTGGGCCTGGCTGTTCCATCGGTAACAAACCTGTAAGTTTGAAGTCAGGTTGTCGTCGGTAGCGGAGGCATTGATTTGGATGCTCGGCGATGGGTAGAGGTAGGTGTGTTTGACATGGTGAATTACTGGCGAAATATCGCCCGGCGTCAACTGTTGGAGAGCGGTTGCCTGCCGCCCAGTGACGTATGATTTGATGCCCTCGGGCGTTTGGAACCAAGGCAGTGGCCCTTCCCAGCCCTCCTCAAAATCACTGAACGTAAAGCCGTAGTCGAGCGGGCGGTAGGGGTCGGTTTGGGCGGCTGGCGCAATAAGCGCTTTGAGGTTGTCCAGGTACGGGAAAAACGAGCTGGGGTCAAAAACCGTTTGCAAGGCAGTCTTCAAGTAATAGCTGTAACGTTTCTTGTATTCCGGTACTTCGAGCAGCCGTTTGTACAATGGACGAGGCTCGTTGACAGGCGCCCAAGCGTAAATATTTTGGGTCACCCAATCCACGTTCAGCCAATCAATACCGAGGGTATTGTCGAGGTCGTAGGGGATGTATTCGAATAGGTCGGTTGCCAAATTATGGTAGAGGTAAAAATTGTTTTTGTTGTAAATCGGGCCATCCCAGTTGCCATCTAAAACGTCAAAAGCAGCGGCCTTGAGGTAGCTGTCCACATTGAAAACCTTTTCCAGTTCACAGGGCAGGTCGGCAGTTGGTGTGTTGTTGAGGACGTCAATAAAATGGGCAAGGTCGGTGTAGTTGTCAGCGATTTCATTGGTGGTGAGGGCATAAGCTCGGCGGCCACCAAATTCTTGTTTGTAGAGGTCGGGGTTGCTACCCTTGTAAGTGAGGTCGGCGGGCCAGAGGCATTTGTAGAGGTTGCCGTCGTTGCTGCCGAAGCGCAGTTTAGTGAACTCCTCGTCAATGTGTTCCACATTGATGTAAAGACCGAAATAGTCGCCGTTGATATAAAGCCTCACGTGGTTGGACCGAGGGCCCGGCACGCCCATCCAGCGCAGCAAATCCCAGCTAATTTTGGCACGGGCCACGGTAGGGTCGTTGTGGGAGCCGTTGAGGTTCAGCTTTTCCAGGCCATGCCACGAGCGGCCCGGCTCGTAGGTGTTGAACGACACCCGGATGGATTTTTTTGCGGCGTTCACGGAGGTATTTCCCCGGATTTTCACCCCCACATTTTCCACCGTGTCCTTGATTTGGCCGTTGTCAAAAACAAAACTGGCGTGCCAATGGTATTCGCTACCGGGCACCAGCATCAGTGCCAGCGAATCGGGCGGTAGAAACACGTCCACCCGCGGGATGGCGTCGTCCTTAAAAACGGGGGGCAACGCTGGAAATGGGGTTTGGGCAAGCAGGAAAAATGGGAAAAACAGCAAGGGGAGATAGTTCCATTTCATTGGGCGAATATTGGGTGGTTATGAAAAAAGGAGTTGTAAATATAGCCCAAATAGCTGGAATCAAACAGTTTGCCTTCACCCCCGTAAGGGCTTTCTTATAAAAACTACGGATGGCTACTTGGCGCCCCATCGGGGCGAGATGTCGGTAGTTATTACCCAGAATCATTGTCTCCCGTGCCGTAGGTACGGGAGACTGGCTACAACATTCCGTACCTACGGCACGGAAACCCGTTCATAATGAAATTGCTACCGACATCTCGCCCCGATGGGGCGCTAAAAGGGCGCTAAACAGTTTTTATAGGAAAGCCCTATCACCCCTGTCGGTTCAATTTTTCCAATAACAACTCTCTTAAATTCTCGCTAATGGGCAGCTTTTCGTCGCCGATTTTCACCAAATTTCCTTCAATGAATTCAATGGCAGCGAGGGCGATAATATGCGAGCGGTGAATGCGGGTGAACAGTGCTGGCGGCAATTGTTGCTCCACGATATTGAGGCGTTCTTTCGTGAGCAGCATTTTGTCTTTGGTGAAAATTTTCACATAGTCGCCGTAGGCTTCCAATCGTGCAATATCCTGAAAATCAACCTTGTAGAGTTTCCTGTCTGCCTTCACCAATAAGAAATCTGGCAGCGTTTCTTGCTTGCCCTTTTGGGGTTCGAGCTTGTCGGCTGCCCGGTTCACGGCCTTGACAAAACGCTCCAGAGAGAAGGGTTTCAGCAAATAATCCACCGCCTCCAATTCAAAACCTTCGACGGCATATTCCGAGTAGGCAGTGGTGAAAACAACCAGGGGTTTGGTGTCCAAAGCTTTCAATAAGCTGATTCCGGAAAGCTTGGGCATGTTGATGTCGAGGAGCATCAAATCCACCGGGTTTTGGCGAAGAAAATCCATGGCGTCGAAGGCATTGTCGCAGGTGGCCAGCAGATCGAGGTGTGGCAGGTCGGCGGCGTATTTTTGGATGATTCTGAGCGAAAGCGGCTCGTCGTCCACGGCGATGCAACGTATTTTCATGGCAGGTCTATTTTTAGAACCACGGTGAAGGTTCCGATACCATCCGTGATTTCGAGGTGGTGCTTGTTGGGGTAGAGCAGGTCTAGTCGGCGGCGCAGGTTCTGCAAGCCGACACCTCCGGTGGTGCTGTTTTTTTCTATGTCGTCCACCTCGCCTTTGTTGTTTTCTGTTTTGAAAACCAATTGATTATCAAGGACTTGCAAAAGCATTTTGATGAAAGCACCTTCGGTTTCGCCTTTCACGCCGTGCTTAAACCCGTTTTCCACCAAAGGCAAAAAAAGCAGCGGGGCCACCTGTTTATTTGTTGTATCGCCCATCACTTCAAAGCTGATTCTCGCCTTTTCACCCACCCGCAGCCGCTGCATTTCTACATAATTTTGGAGGTGTTCGACCTCTTTTTCCAGCGGCACAAAATCGGCGTTGGATTCATAGAGCAGGTAGCGCATGGTTTGCGACAGCATGAGGATGATGCCCGGCGTGCGCTCATCGTTGTCAAGGGCGAGGGAGTATAAATTGTTCAGGCTGTTGAACAAAAAATGGGGGTTCACCTGTGATTTCAGGGCACTCAGTTCTGCCGTTTTTTTCTCGGTTTCCAGGCGTTGTAGTTCGTCTTTTGTCTCCAAATACCGAAACCATCCTTTCGATAATTTAATGAGTGACGTGATAACAATATAAGCGACTATAAACTGCGATATTTCCCAAAAACCATAATAGGCTATAAAATAATAACCGGGGAATATATGGTCGGATAAATAGTTGAATGTCAGCAAATTAAAGCCAATCGAACAGAAAACAATAACAACCAATAAAAGAAAGTATAAGCCATATTTTTTTGTTGTCAAAAAGGCAGGAATTAGCCAAATCAGGTTGACATATACGGCCAATAAAATACTTAGATGAAACAGGAAAGTGTAAATAATATCTACCGTCGCCAATTCGTCAGAATAGGCAAAAAGCCTTGCCAGCACGTAAAAAGAAACTGCCCAAAACAGCAGGTGCTGCAAAGGGCGGTTCTGGGCAGTTTTCTTTATTAAAAGCGTTATTGACATGGCGTTTCTTTATTTCAGTTTCAACATGAGAGGCTCATCAAGAAAGGCTTCATCTACCTCGGCATATTTCTCCGCAAACTTCTGCAAATCAGTTGGAGAAGCGGTCAACAAATATCCGTCTTCTGACTTTTCGTGCTTGATGCGGATTTGCTGGTTTTCCAACATATTTTTTAAAAAATCCGGGTCGAACATACTGATTTTCAATGATTTACCGGACAATTCCACCTTAGCAAAGGTATGTACGGCAAGCAGATGTATTTCTAGGAAGCTATTCATTTTCTCTGGAAATCCAGTTACGTTTCCAATCAGGTCGGAATTGTTTTTATCAGGCATATTCGTAGGATAAAAATCCATGAAATAGTGGCTCCCTAATTTCACAACATGAACATCGAAAGCAGCTAAATGACCAACTCCATCCACGTGAATAAGCAGGTATCCTTTTTCCTCACCCTGCTTGAATGTCCAGTGCTCCGGTTTCATGGAGTCCTCACCTTTTTCCTCTTGCCACGAGCCTGGTAATCCGCTCAACAATACCAATTTGTCGGCTGTATAAATCGGGTAGAGGGATGGAATGCAACCGTTCAGGAGGGTAAGCAAAATAGCTGATAAAGCAAGGGCGGCTAATTTTTTATACTTTTTCATGTCTTTAGGTTTTGATTTCAAAAATATGGTTTGACTGGACAAAGCTGGTTCGATAAACCGCAACGGACAATTTTTATCGGTGAAACCGGTCGTTTCAAAGTTGAAACCCAACTGAATGCAATGAGACTTCCCTTTTTGATACCTTTGCCAAGTAACCATCCAACACCCAACCGCATGCAAATTGCACTGGTATTAGGCCTTCTTGTTCTCGCAATCGTCTTATTCGCCACCGAAAAGGCGACGGTGGACCTTATCACCATTGGCCTCCTTATCATGATGACTACCCTCGGCATTCTCACACCCGCCGAGGCGTTTTCTGGGTTTGGCAGTGATTTCATCATCATGCTCGCCTCCATCTTCGTAGTGGGTGGAGCCATGCAAAAGGCTGGAATTCTTGAGATATTGAGCACGAAACTCTTCATCCTGACTCGCAATCGGGTGAGGTCCTTGCCCACTATCCTGATGGCATCCATTAGCTTTATTTCTGCCTTCATGAACAATACCACGGTGACGGCCATGTTCGTGGGGCCTGTGGTTGGGCTTGCTCGTAAACTCAAAATAAGCCCGTCAAAACTGCTAATGCCCATGGCCCATGCCTCCATCTTGGGTGGCACCTGCACCGTCATTGGCACCTCCACCAACATCGCCGTGAACGCTTACCTGGGTAAAAAAGGGTTGCCCACTTTCGCCATGTTCGATTTTTTGTTGATAGGCCTGGTGCTTTGTGCCATCGGCATTGCATTTCTGGCAACGATCGGCATGAAAATACTGCCCGACTACAAGGAGGTGGACATGATGCAAGACCTCCAGGAAAAGCATTATTTCTCTGAAATTCTGGTGAAGAAAAACTCAAAATTGGTGGGCCAACGAATCAGGGAAACGGTGCTCAGCAAAATGGAACTCCGTGTACTGAACATCATCCGCGACAAGCACAATACCATCGCTGACTCAAACACCGTCGTGGAAGCCAACGACATTTTGCTGGTGGAGGGCAGTTTGAAAGAATTGATGAAGGTCAAGAATACCAATGGCATTGACATCCTGGCCGACACCATGGTAGCCCAAAATCTCGTATCCGAGGACATCCAGGTGGCCGAAATCCTCATCATGCCCACCCACGACTTCGTGGGGCAAACCATCAAGGAGTCAAACTTTAGGCGGCGTTTCGGCCTCACCGTCATGGCTATCAACCGGGAAGGGCAAACCCTCTCCGAAAAAATCGGCAGCACAGAAATCAAGTCCGGCGACCGCCTGCTGGTGCAAGGCCCTGCCGATGTCATCCGCTTTCGCAAGTCGTTCAGCGATTTCATCGTGCTGCAAGAGCACAATTACGAATTGGACCGAAGCACCCGGAACGCTACCTTGTCGGGGAGTTTTTTCATTGGCGCCATTATATTGGGCACCTTTGAAATCATACCGCTGTCCATCGCATTCATGCTGGCGGCCTTTCTTTGCGTACTTTTCAAATGCATCCAACCAGAGGAGGCATACGAAAAAATCGAGTGGAAACTGTTGGTGCTTATCGGCGGCATGACCTCCTACGGAGTGGCTTTGCAAAAGTCTGGCGCAGCAGCCTTCCTCGCCGAAAACATCAACGACCTGGTCGGCGGCATGGGCCCCACTGCCGTACTGGCGGCTTATGTCTTGTTTACGATTTTGCTCACGCAGCCTATGTCAAACGCAGCAGCAGCGCTGGTAATGCTGCCCGTTGCGCTACAATCCGCTGAGAGCCTGCACGTGAATCCAGTGACTTTTGCGCTGGGTGTCATGCTGGGGGCTTCCGTATCGCTGATTACTCCTTTTGAGCCGAGTTGCATCTTGGTTTACGGGCCGGGACGCTATAAATTCTCAGATTATTTGAAGGTGGGAAGTATTGCTACTATTCTGCTTTTTATCGTCATCATGATTATGGTGCCAATGCTGTATCCGTTTTAAGTTTGTAATTTGGGGGCGTTTATTATCAAAAAATATTTGCAACATGAGCAAGAAATTGGTCTGGAAAGCATTTGAAACTTTTGAGGAAATGGAGGATTTCAAAGCAGCTTGGTTGGCCTCTTTGACACCAGAACAAATCAAGCGCCGAGAGCTATTTTTTAAAGCGATTAAAGAAGCCTTGTTGAAAAGCTATAAACTATGACTACATGACGCTAACCTTGAATTTAGACCTAAAAATCAAACCAACCAAAATTTGTAAATCATTGCATTCCAATATGAAAAAACTGACGCTACCCTTCTTCCTCCTCTTTTTTTTCGCTTGTAAAAATGAAGCCCCTGCCCCCAAGCCTGCCCCTACCAACGGCAACGACGTGACCCGTTACCACATCATCCCACAACCCGTCAGCCTGACGGCAAAAACAGGTGAGTTCAAAATAACCGGCGACACCAAAATCCTGCTGGCCTCCCCCGACGAGGGCCTAAAGACTGCCGCCGCACACCTTGCCTCCCTGCTGATAAAAGCAACGGGAACCACCATCGCACCAGCCGAGGGCGAGGACGGCAAAGACGCCTTCCTCTTTCAACTCGACCCCAGCATTCCCAACGACGAGGGCTACTCCCTCACCGTGACGCCTTATGACGTGACCATCAAGGCAAAGACAGGCGCAGGCGCTTTTTATGCGGTGCAAACATTGCGGCAGCTCATGCCTGTGGAAGCCGAGAACGGCGTAATGAGTTCATTATCAATCCCCTGCGTGGAAATAACCGACTCCCCACGCTATGCCTATCGGGGCATGCACCTCGACGTTGGACGCCATTTTTTTGGGATAAACGACGTGAAAAAGTACATTGACGTGATGGCGCTGCACAAGATGAACCGCTTCCACTGGCACCTCACCGAAGACCAGGGCTGGCGCCTCGAAATCAAGAAATACCCCAAGCTCCAGACCATTGCGGCTTGCCGCAAGGAAACCATGGTGGGGCATTACAACGACAATCCCCAGAAATACGACGGCAAGGAATACTGCGGTTTTTATACCCAGGACGAAGCCCGTGAAATCGTGCGGTACGCCGCCGAGCGGTTCATCACCGTCATCCCCGAAATCGAGATGCCGGGGCATGCATTGGCCGCCATCGCCGCTTATCCAGAACTGGGCTGCTCCTACCAACCCGCCGAGGTAGGCACCAAATGGGGTGTTTACGACAATGTTTTTTGCCCAAAAGAAGTCACGTTCAAGTTCTTGGAAGCCGTGCTGACGGAGGTGATGGACATTTTCCCCTCCACGTACATCCACATCGGCGGCGACGAATGCCCGAAGACAGCGTGGGAAAAGAGCAAGTACTGCTCGGATTTGATTGCGGAGAAAAAATTGAAGGACGAGCACGGCCTCCAAAGTTATTTCATCCAGCGGATGGAGAAATTCCTGAATTCGAAAGGCCGCAGCATCATCGGTTGGGACGAGATTTTGGAGGGTGGCCTCGCACCGAACGCCACGGTGATGAGCTGGCGGGGCACGGACGGCGGCATTGCGGCAGCAAAACAAGGCCACGATGTCATCATGACCCCCACCGACTACTGCTACCTCGACTACTACCAGTCACAAGACCCGAACGAGCCGCTGGCCATCGGCGGCTACCTGCCGCTGGACAAAGTTTATAGCTACAACCCCGACCCTGCCGACCTGACACCGGAGCAGCACAAGCACATCCTCGGCGTGCAGGCCAACCTCTGGACGGAATACATCCCCGACCTCGCCAAGCTGGAATACATGGCCTACCCACGTGCCTGCGCCATCGCCGAAATCGCTTGGTCGCCGCAGGCCAGCCGGAACTACGACGACTTCGTGGGGCGATTGTCGCAACACCTGAAGCGCCTGCAGGCATTGGGAGTGAACGCTGCTGTGAAGATTTACGACGTGAAAACCAGCGTGAAATCTGGCGATGGCATGGGTGTGGAGTTGAGCCTTTCGCCCAAAATGGACGGCCTTGACCTCCGCTACACCATGGACGGCACCGAACCTACGGCTGGCAGCATTGCCTACACCGGCCCGTTTCACATTGACAAAAGTTGCGAAGTAAAAGCCCAGGGTTTCATGGACGCCAAGCCTGTTGGCAATGGCACTTCCATAAAATTTGACCTGCACAAGGCCACCAGCAAAGTCATCTCGCTCACCGAACAGCCCGCCGAAAAGTACAGCGGCAACGGCAACGGCAGCGTCGTCAATGGCGTGACTGGCCCCAATGAGCGCTACGGCGGCACCGAGTGGTTGGGCTTCGAGGGCAAAGACTTCGAGGCAATGCTGCACTACGGCGAGCCGTGGGAGTTCTCGAAGGTGAAGCTGCGTTTTTTCAACGGCAAGGGGCAGTGGGTTTACCCACCGAAGGAGGTTATCATCTCCGTTTCCGACGATGGCAAAACGTTCAAGGAGGCTGGCCGAGCCAATGTGCCTGATGGCGAATCGAAGGTCATCGGTGTGGAGGTGCCGTTGAACATCAAGAAGGGCGTGGACATGAAGGTAACGGTGAAGCGCTTCGGCGTGATACCTGCCGGGCAGCAGGGAGCGGGGCATGAGGCTTGGTTGTTTGTGGATGAGGTGGTGGTGGAGTGAAGTCTGCAGTTCGTCAGTTTGCAGTGGGCAGTCAGGAACTGCCTCAAATTAACAAACACATCTATTAACTGACTGAAAATCAATGCTTTGAATAAAATTATTGGCCAAATTTTTATGAAAATGAAAGCCCTAACCCTCCTTGGGTTTCTTGAGATTTTCCTTTTTGTTCTATGTTTACCAGCCACCTCCAATGCCCAAGCACCGCAGCCTGACTCAATTATCCAAACAATCAAATTCCTCTCCCTCCAGCCCGCCCCCCAATTCGACAAGCGGCGCTTTTGGGCAGTGACCGGCACAGGTGCAGCCGTGTACAGCGGCCTTTCCGTGGCACTTTGGAAAGCATGGTACAAGGACTACCCGCTCACGAAGTTCCACCCCTTCAACGACTGGGGCGAGTGGGAACACATGGACAAATCAGGACATTTTTTCTCCACTTGGACTGGTTGCAGCTATGCTTTTGATGGCGCCCGCTGGACGGGCATGAGCCGCCGCCACGCCATGTGGACGTCAGTTGGAGTGGGCATGGGAATAATGACCACCTTTGAGGTGATGGATGGATTTTCGGAAGAATGGGGTTTTTCCTTCGCCGACATGGCCTTCAATACGATGGGAGCCGGGCTGTTTATTGGCCAGGAAATAGCTTGGCAAGAGCAGCGCATCCAGCTCAAGGTCTCAGGAATTCGGCCCGGGTACTCGCAACAGCCGCTCTATTCCGAAGACGGCAGCCAAGTGACCACCCTCGACGAAAGGGCTGCCGGACTTTACGGTACCACTTTATTTCACGTGCTGCTAAAAGATTACAATGCACTCACGACTTGGGCGTCGGTAAACGTCCACTCATTTTTGCCCAACAAAAAAGCATCGAAATTCCCTGCCTGGTTGAACGTGGCAGTCGGGTACGGGGCAGGCAACCTCTACGGCGGGTACGAAAACAAATGGGTAACCGAAGATGGCGTTGTTTTTGAACTCGATCCCGAGCGCTACCCACGCTATCGGCAGTACTACCTATCGCTTGATGTGGACTGGACGAGGATACCGACCCGGCACCGCTGGCTCAAAGTCTCGCTCAGGGCACTAAACTTTTTGAAAGTACCAGCGCCAGTGCTTGAATTCAACAGTTTGGGCAAAGCCCATTTCCATTACCTTCACTGGTGAATTTTGGAAAAACAAGGACACGAAACTGCATTTGGTTGAAAAACCGTGCAAAAAGCCTTATTTTTAAGCCTAAGCTGAACAAAAGGTTAAGCTGTGACTTATTGGTAAACCTACGTTTAAAACGAAATCCTCATCAGGCGGCACAGATGTGATTTTTTTTGAAACCATTTCAAAGATTTCCATTTATTTTGCGCCCCTGTTTACCGAAAACGAATTTTTTATAAAAATGGAAGCACAAAACGTGAACACAACAGCCCGCTACAACGACACCGACTTGGAGGAGTTCCGGGTAATCGTTGCAACAAAACTGGAGACTGCCGTACAGGAACTTTCTTACCTGCAAGAGCAGATTCTCGAAATCACTGAAAACAGTGGCGATGACCACGGTGGCGACTGGATGGACGATTCCAACACCAATAATGATGTTGAGTTTTTGAACAACATGGCCATCCGTCAGCGCAAGTACATCCAAGACTTGGAAAATGCGCTGATCCGTATCAAGAACAAGACCTATGGAATGTGCATGGTAACGGGCAAGCTCATCGAAAAACGCCGCTTGTTGGCCGTGCCTACCGCTACCAAAAGCGTGGAAGCCAAAGCTGCCGAGGCAGTGGAAGCGCCCAAAAAGCCTGCTGAAAAAGCACCTTTGTCGCTGGAGCAGGCCGAGAAAAAGGAAAAACTTGCACCAGCAGCGCCGAAAATCATCACAAAAGTCATTCGGAAAGCTAAAACGACGGCGACGAAGCCCGTTAATGTGGACGACGACGACCTCGATTTCGACTTCGATAAGGAATACTCCTACGATGGCGGAGACAGCAGCGACGACTCCTCCTCCGACGACGACTTCGAAAAGAGCGGAAGCGTCGAACAATCGGATGCGTTCGATGATGGCAGTTTCAACGATATTCCCGACGACAGCGGCGGAGACGATGACGACTATTAGTCGAAGCTGTTTCCAAAAACAAGAAGAGGCGGCATTTGAACTTGGGTTCAGATGCCGCCTCTTCTTTTACAGACTTACCAAGTCCTAAAAACTAGAAAAGTCTGTCACGCTCGTTTCATCAAGGTTTTTATCCAAAAAAGAGGATTCAGTGCCTTCTTCCGCATTTCCAAATCTGCGTACATCTCTGCAATTAAATAGATGAGGTTGGGGTTTCTGGCCACCCGGTTAGCGGTGAAATTGACCAGCCAAGGGCGGGCCATCAACTGCTGGATTCGGAGGCTCATTTCCATCTCCTTGCCAAGCACTCGGGCCACCCGCACGTCGTAGTCATGCATTGTTTTTGCTGAAAAATCGTTGCTTGAAAGGCATAGCTGCGCCTGTTCGGCAGCGATGACGCCACTGTAAATTGCGTTTCCGATTCCCTCGCCGCTAAGTGGGTCAATGAGGTGCCCCGCATCGCCCACCAGCATGAAGTTATCGCCGGAAAGCTGGCGCTGTTTGGAGCCGAGGGGTAGGCCGTAACCCGTTATTTTCCCCATCAGTTCTGCATCTTTGAAACGCTCCCGAAATTCGGGATGGTTGGTGATGATATCCAACATGCCCTTGGTCAGGTTGTAGCGGCGTTTGCTGACGAAGTCGCTCCTCATGCCCAACCCCACGTTGGCATGGCCACTTGGCAAGCCGAAAACCCAGAAGTAGCCGGGGTTGATTTCTTTCAAAAAATGAAGCTCGATGAAGCC
The DNA here is from genome assembly GCA_021739645.1 of Saprospiraceae bacterium. Lineage (GTDB taxonomy): Bacteria > Bacteroidota > Bacteroidia > Chitinophagales > Saprospiraceae > UBA6168. The sequence goes on from JAIPBL010000006.1 coordinate 137,524, forward strand.
GTCGGGGTGCAGGCCGGTCACGTTTTTATAGTAGGCTCGAACGGCGCCAGCGTGATGTTTTTCATCTTTTACCAAACCAACCTGATGGCGGGAGAAGGCGGAGTGTGCGCCATTGGCAACGATGAGTAATTTGGTTTGTACCTGAAAACTTCCGTCGCCGTTAGAAACCAAGTAGCCGTCTGGCGTCCGCTCGTATTTTTCGATGGAAATGCCCTCGTGCAATTCGATGTCGCTCCGCAATTTCACCTCCTCCACCAGTCGGTTGTCAAAGTCCATGCGCTTGGAGACAAAACCCTGCTTAGGGTCGATAGCGGGGTCGTAGTTGGGACGAAACGGCACGTCAATGCACTTGCCGTTGGGAGCGCCAAAGCGGATACCCCAGACGCTGGATTGCTCCGCCGTGGCCGCCTCAAAACGCTCTACAATTCCTGGGTCAATGCGCCGCAAGATGGTCACAGCCTTGCCGCTGATGGCGTCGCCGCAGACTTTGTCACGGGGGAAAACGGCCTTGTCCACGACCACGGACGGGATGCCGAGCTGGCTGAGCTTGAGGGCGGTGGCACAGCCGCCTGGGCCTGCGCCGATGATGAGGATGTCGGTTTTTTGCATATTTTGTCCAATGTGGTCGCCCAATTTATTGGGCAGACCGAACGGTCTGCCCAATAAATTG
>JAIPBL010000080.1 GCA_021739645.1 Saprospiraceae bacterium
CCCAACATTTGACGGCAGGGGTGGCTTTTTTGACGAAAATGCTGCGGCACGATACTGTTGGGCCAACCTTTATTCGAGCGCCCCAACCAAATTTCCTTCGGTTGGGGCGCTTCTATTGGCTTTTACAGGGAGACCCAAAATACTGGATTTCAGCATATTGCGCACTCGTAAATCCAAAATCGTAAATCGCTTAAATATTCCACCAATAAGTCAGCTTAACCACCAGCGCCCGGGTGCGCACGTCGCTGAAATCCGAATAATAATTGTCTGTGTAAACAATGAACAGGTCTGACGCCGGGCTGTACCGCCATTGCAAGCGCAGGTTCAGGTTCACGTTGTCTGTCTGGCTGTTGTATTGCAGGAAGTTCGTGAAATAGAGCTTGTTCGTCAGCGTCACGTCAATGCGGGGCCCGACGAGCCAGATGTCGTGGCTGCTGTTTTTTAGTGCCTCCGGCAAACGGTCGTCTGCCTTGAATTCAAGGCGGTTGTACTGCCCGGCCAGACTCAGCGCCACGTAGGGTTGGAAGCGGTAGCCAACATCGCCGCCAAGCCGTAGCCGGGTGCCATCGGCGTAGTAGCCGCCGTAGCGCCCACTAAACGACCAGGTGAAGCGGCTTTGTGGCTTCGAGATTATCTCCGTGCCGAAGCTGTTCCAGTCGTGTTCTTGGCCGGCAGCCAACAAATTGGTCTTGCTGGCGGGGTTCACAGGGTTGAAGGAACTGCCGAGTTTCACGTAATTGTGTGCCGTCCAGAAGGTCAGTTCCGTGCGGTTGAGCAGGGTGAACTTGTAAAACAGCACTGGTTCGTTTTCTATCTGCCGCATTTTTTCATTGAAATAAAACTCCACTTTCGTTCGGGGGCCATGACTGAGCAACCAATTTGATTTAGGGAAAAACAAGTGCTCGCCCGTTGTCAGCAAATGGTTGAAGCCCGCCGTCGGCTGGAATTTGTCAATGCCCGTGCGGGGCACGTAGCCCGTCTCGGCACGAAAGTTTTGGCCCACGTTTTCAAACTGCACGTTGAAGTTCCACTGCTTGGCCGTGTAGGCGAGGTTGCCCGCCTTGATGTCGTCCTTGCCGCTCAGTCCAGGGCTGAACGACTTGAGGTAGAGCAGCTTGCCCGCCCAGGTATTATTTTGCGAAGCGAGATTGTACTCAAAACCAAGGTTCCGGTTGTACTCCCGAATGGCCACGGTGTCCGTTACCGATTTGTAATCGAAGGTTTGTTTGTTCACAAAAATGGCGGACACGTTGGAGCGGGTGGACACCCTGCGCTGCAAGGAAAGGACGCTAAAATTTTGTTCTGGAGTGGACAACCCATCAGCATTTGTAAAATTGTCCGCTTGCATGGTCATCGCCCCGAGGCGCCAGTTTTTGTTGGGCTTTCCGCTGAGCCTTGCGCCGTACTTGATGGGCGCCTGCAAGCCAATTCGGCGGGAAAAAAACGGGCGGATGCTCGAATAACCGAAATTGCCGAAGATGTCAGCGTTCTCCAAAAAAAACTGCCGCCGCTCCGGGAAAAAAAGCTCGAAGCGGTCGAGGTTGGTCTGCTGCACGTCCACTTCCACCTGCGAGAAATCGGGGTTCACCGTCAGGTCGAGGTTGAGGGAGGAGGTGAGGGAAATTTTTGCGTCAGCACCGATTTCCTTGCGGTAGCTGGCGTCTTTTCCTTTTTCAAAATCCTTGCTCGTACCACCAAGCACGTATGGGATGACGGAGATATTGGCCCCGGTCGCTGGCGGCGCTTCGTCCCAGACCAGCACGCCCGTGTAGGCCAAAGAGGCGCTGGGGAACTGCCGAGGCACGGGCGCCCAGGCCGATTTTTCGGTGGACTTTAGGTCGTTCCGGCTGAAATTGACGCCCCAACGGTCAATGCCCTGCTTATAGCGCAGCGACTTGAACGGCACGGCCATTTCGAAGACCCATTTTTCATCGTCCGCCATCACGGCGGACTGCCATTTGTTTTCCCAACTGAGGTCAATCTTGCCGCCCTCGTACATGAGGCCATCCCAGGGTGCGCCTTGCGCATTTGCCCCAAATGAAAACCCGTTCGTCTGGTCGTCGAAGGGGTCGAGGAAGAAAATGAAATTGTCGTTTTTCCCAAAATTCCAGTCCCGCCGCAGCGATTCGACCATCCAAGGGCCATCGGCGAGGTCAAAATTGACCGCCAACAGGTACACGTTTTGGTCATCGTAAAGCATCCGCACCTCGGTGCGCAGCTCGGCCCGCCCGGTGTCCATCGGCAGCATTTGAAAAAAATCGGTGGCAAGGTCGGCCTGCTGCCAAGCAGGGTCATCGGCGCTTCCGTCTATGGTTATTGGCCCAGTTGTCCGGTGGAGATGGTACTCGTAGGCGGCATTTTTCTTTTGTGGAAATGCGGTGGTGCTGGCGCAAAGCAACAGCAGTGGCAGGATGTTTTTTATAAGATGTTTCAAGTTGATGCTCGTTTTGGGGGGTGAAGGTAGTGTGTAAACGAGCTTTTCACCGCTTGGTCTCAAATTTTTTCTGGGTCTTGGCGTGTGTCAAAAACATCTGATATCAATGCATACTGCCCTTCAATTCGATAAATAATTTTGGTTCTTTGACAAATTCCGTGGAATAGAAAAATAAAGGGCGTAGCCCTGACTCCGTTTGTAGAAAATAATTTGCGTCATTTTTGGAGGGGCGTAGCCCCGGCACGATTGATTTCACAGCTTTTTCCGGGCCGGGGCTACGCCCCTCCACGACTATTTCGAAAACATCTCTACTACTACAAACGGGGTCAGAGCTACGCTCTTTCTGCCACGGAATTTGTCAAAGAACCATAATTTTGTAATTACCTTCGACGAGAAAGCGGTGACCGAGTCCAAGCTCGACAAGTTTGTCTTCGATGACGCCTAAGTTGGGATGTTCCTTTAGTAGCAAAGCTTTCTTTAAAATGGCCACCCTGATTCTTCGGCCACGTTTGCCATAGCCAAGCCGCTGGTAATATTCGACAATTTCATCGAGCCTTAACTCGGCTTTTTTGAGTAAGATGACCGTCATCGTTATGGTTCAACGGATTTGAGGTAGGTTTCCAGTTCAACAAATCTGCCCGCCTTGAAATCCTCTTCGGCTTCCAATGCCCGATCCATCAATTCTTGTTGGCTCATAGGCCGGAGGTTGGATTCGTATTTTTTGACAAAATCATCCTCTTCCAAGTCGCTCAAACCAAGCAGCCGCTTGATGCCCCGCAGCACCCATTCTTCCTCAACTTCTGCCAGTTTTTGGATGATTTTGATCTTTTCAAGTTGAATATCCATGACGCTTCTTTTTGACAAAACTAAGCGATTATTTCGCAAAAACATAATCCTAAAAACTTGGCTTCAAAGCGGATTGACTTGGATTTTTTACCGTAGAAACAAGAAAAATCCTTTCCATTTTTAAACTTTACCCAGCGGCTCAAGTCTATTCATCAAACTTTCCCGCAACGACAGCATGGTGCAAAACAGCGAAAATGTGGACGACAGGATTATGTCGCTGCTGCGTGAAGGTGGCAGCCACGCCGAAAGCGGCTTCCGGCTGCTGATGGAACAGTACCAGGAACGGCTCTACTGGCAAATCCGGCGGATGGTGTTCGAGCACGAGGATGCCAACGACGTGCTGCAAAACTGTTTCATCAAAGTGTACCGGAGCAGTCACACGTTCGAGGGCAAATCAAAGCTCTACACCTGGCTGTACCGCATAGCGACGAACGAGGCTATCACCTTTTTGAACAAAAAAAAACAGCGAATGGCCACCCCACTCGACGCAGGCGAAAGCCCCCTGGCCAACCGCCTGCGGGCCGACGACCACTTCGACGGCGACGAGGCGCAGCGCAAGCTCATGGCCGCCATCGAAACTTTGCCGGACAAGCAGCGGCAGGTGTTCAACCTCCGCTACTTCGACGAGATGAACTACGCCGATATGTCCGAATTGCTCGGCACGTCGGAGGGAGCATTGAAGGCGTCGTTTCATCATGCGGTGAAGAAAATCGAGGGATTTGTGAGGAGTTGCGATTGACGACTTACGATTGGAGGAACTACTCAAAATGAAATGAGTGCGATGAAAAATAATGAAGACTTGAGGGACGAACTCAAAAATTCGCCCTTCCTAAAAGAAATGAAGGAGCGGCCAAGCGATGGGTTCCAGGTGCCGAAAAACTACTTCCAGCACTTACCCAACGAGGTCATGCAGAAGGTGAAGGAACCGACTTTTGCACCCGTTCAACAGCCAAGCTGGCTGGAACGCATCGAACAGTTCATGCAAAGTTTGATACAGCCGAGGTATGCGCTGGCGCTGGCTTCGGTGGTGGTTTTGGTCGTGGCAGGCGTTGTTTTTTTAAAGGATAAAAACGCCACAACTACCCTGCCCGCAATGGCCGAGGTGCAACTGGCGGACATCAGCGACGAGGAACTTTTTGCATACGTCTCCGACAATATCAGCGACTTCAACCGCCAGCAAATGCTGGAAGCTAGTGGGCCTGAACTGCCTGAAGTCAAGGTTCAGCAGAAGACTCCAACGCTCCCAAAAATCAAAGCCCAAAAACCCGAAATGAAAGAAATTGAAGCCTACCTCAACGATGCAATTGACGATATTGACTTGGAGGATTTGGAGGCCATGTTTTGAGTAGGGTAATGTTCTGCTTGCTCGAAAACTTTAGAACCTAAAATCACAAACGATAAAAATTTAAAGCAATGAAAAAATTGAGTTTTGCAATCCTGTTCATGCTGGCCTTCGTGGCCGTAAGCATGGCGCAACCCGGCCAGCGAGGCGAGAAGGCGCAAGAGAAAATGGAGGCGTTCAAAATTGCCTTTTTTACCGAAAAACTTCAGCTCACGCCGGACGAGTCGAAGGCGTTTTGGCCACTTTACAACCAGTTCGAGAACGAACGGGACGCCATGAAAGACAAATTCGACCTCGATGGACAACGATTTGAGCTACTGGCCGACAAAGAGGTGGAGGCCGCCATCATGCAACATTTTGACATGGAGGAGCAAATGGTAAAACTCCGACGGGACTACGTCCGCCGCTTCATGGAAGTGCTGCCCATCCGCAAAGTGGCCATGCTCCAGCGCATTGACAACGACTTCAAACGGGCCTTGCTCGAAGAAATCAAAAAGCGCCGGGATGCCCGGCAGGGCGGAGCACCAAACCCCAGGCGAGGCTAAAAAGAACACCTGAGTTTTTGCGAAAAAGACCTGCGGCGCTAAGTTGCGGGTCTTTTTTTGTTTCAAAATGTACCTTTGCCCCACTCAAGGATTGAATAATTGAAGGAACGAAGGATTGAATAATGACATCCCGTTTTCCTTCCCGCCTTCAATCCTTCAATCCTTCAATCCTTCAATCCTTATATCAATGAAAATACTCGTTACTGGCGCCGATGGTTTTGTCGGCAGCAACCTCGTTCGGGAGCTACTGAAGCGCAACCACGAAATCACTGCCCTCGTGCAGCGTGGCGTGAACCCCGTCACCTTGGAGGGCCTACCCATAAAATTCTGCGACGGCGACCTTCTTGACCCTGCCAGCCTGCGGGCTGCGATGCAGGGCTGCGATGCGCTGGTGCATTCCGCCGCCCACCTCGGCGTCTGGCCGTACCACTCCGACATCCAGCGGAAAGTGAACGTGGACGGCACCCGCAACGTGATGGAACTTGCGCTGGAACTTGGCCTGAAACGCATCGTCTTCGTCGGCACCGCCAACAGCTACGGTTATGGCAGCCGCCAAAACCCCGGCGACGAGACCCGTCCCTACAACTCTGCCCACTACGGCCTCGGTTACATGGACACCAAGCGGGAGGCGCAGGATTTGGTCTTGAAAATGGTGAAAGAACAGGGGCTGCCTGCCGTGGTGGTGAACCCCACGTTCATGTTCGGCCCGTTCGCCCTGAAGACGGGAGCGACGTTGATGATTGACAATATTTTACACGGGAAACTGGCGGGCTACACCCCCGGCGGGCGTAATTACGTGGCCGTAAAAGACGTCGTCGTCGGCATCGCCAATGCGCTCGAACGGGGCAGAATCGGCGAGTGCTACCTGCTTGCCAACCAGAACATGAACTACCAGGAAATATTCAATCTCATCGCCGAGGTGCTTGGTGTGAAGCCGCCCAAAATGGCCGTTCCCGGCTTCGTGGTGCTGCTTTTCGGTCGGGTAGCAACGGCCTTGGCAAGGCTCCAAGGCAAAGCCCCAAAAATCAGCTACCGAATGTGCCGCATTTCACTCGACGAGAATTTTTACTCACCAGAAAAAGCCAGAAGGGAACTCGACTTGCCGCAGACGCCCATCAAAATAGCCATTCAGGAGACGTATGATTGGCTGAAAGAGAATGGAAAATTGTGAAAACTAACCGTGAGTTTCGGGTTTAGTAAACTCGAAACTCACTACTCACTACTCGAAACTTATTTCATCCGCTGGCGCAATGCCTCGTAAAGCATAATCCCCGCCGCCACCGACACGTTCAGCGAATCCGTCGTGCCTTTTTGTGGAATGAGAAAACGGCCGTCCACCCGGTCGAGGAGGGAGGGGTGAATGCCCTCGTCCTCGGAGCCGAGGATGAGGGCTGTGGGCGAAACGAGGTCAGTATCGAAGATGTATTTTTCGGCTTTAAGGTCGCTTGCAAGCACCTGAATGCCAGAGTGTTGCAAATATTCCACAGCGGTCACGAGGCTATTTTCCCGACAAACGGGCAGGCGGGTGAGTGCCCCGGCACTGGTCTTGATGGCGTCGGAATTGATGAGGGCGCTCCCGGTCTTCGGAATCACGATGGCATGAGCGCCGCAGACCTCCGCCGAGCGGGCAATGGCACCGAGGTTGCGCACGTCCGTCACCCGGTCGAGGAGCAGGATAAGCGGGGTCTCTCCCGCCTCGAAGATGCCGGGCACCACGTTGTCCAATTGGGCATAATCGAGCAGGCCGAGGTAGCCCACAATGCCCTGGTGGTTGCCCTTCACCATCTTGTTCATGCGCTCGTTGGGCACGTACTGCAGTGGCACGTCGTACTCCCGGCAGAGGATGCGGATTTCTTTTTCAAACTCGCCCCGTACGCCTTGTTGCAGGAAAATCTTGTCCAAACGGGCACCCGATTTCAATGCGTCCACGATTGGGTGACGGCCAAAAATCAGGGTATTTTTTTCTTGAAAAGCCATGTGATTGTTTGTAAAATTGGGGTGCAAGGTAGGGAAAGTTAATCACGAAATCCCCATCCGAACTCCTTCCCATTTCCAGCAGCGCCTTCGGCAAATTGGTTTCTATCCCCCCATCTCCAACAGCATCCCCTCCTTCATCGCATAAGCCGAGGTCACGATTTTTTCAACCCCGGCCCGCAGCACGATATAATCCATCAGCACAAAGGCAACGACGATTAGCTCCACCCGCTCAGGTGGCAAGCCGGGCAATTTTAGCCGGGTTTGGTAGTCGGCTCCAATAATTTTTTCATGGATTTGGTAAAAATCTTCTTTTGAAAAGACGGAGTACAGCGGGTGCTGCTTTTGCCGAATGAGCATGTCCTCCACCACCTCGAAGGAGCCGGATGCGCCGATGAGCTGTGGCGTTTTGTGCTGGCGCAATGCAGTGTGCAGCGGTTCGAGCATCTCGTCGAGGTACTGTTGGATGGCCACCATTTCGTCGGCGTTCATCGGGTCGTTTTTGTGAAAACGGGAGAACAGCACCTGCACCCCAATCGGGAAACTTTGCGCCCAAAAGACCTCCTCCTCACTGGCGATGATGAACTCCACGCTGCCGCCGCCGATGTCCATTATCAATATCTTGCCCTCAAAAACCGGTACGGCCTGCTTCACGCCGAGGTGAATGAGCCTAGCTTCCTCGTCGCCGGAGATGAGCTGGATTTCCACACCGGAGGCCGAGTGCACGGCCTCCACGAAACCAGGGCCGTTGTCGGCTCGGCGCAGCGCCTCCGTGCCAAATGCCCGATGGTTATCCACGCCCAGCTCCTGCATGATTTTTTTGAAAAAGACAATACAATCCACGCCTCTTTGGAACGGTGCGGTGCCGATATGGTCTAAACCCTCCTGCCCCAATCGGACGTATTCACGAAGACGATACACCTGCTTAAACGTACCATCTGGCTGCCCATCAACGACGAGCAGGTGGAAGGTATTGGTGCCACAATCAATTACTGCAAGGCGCATGGAGTGAGTATTACTGCCCGTTCGCCTTCTGTTGCGCCTGCTGCTGCATCTGCATGGCATTTTTTATTTGTTCGTTAAAATACTTGATACCCTCGTCGGTCATGTAGTTGGCGGAGGTTTTCACCCTGTTTTTTTCAAAAACAAAATAGGTGCAGCCGGTGCTGAAATAGAAATCGCCCTCCAGCACGATGTCGCCCCTGATTTGGTAGGAGACCCGGCCCATGGCCTTGCACTCCGGCTTCAACGGGGCAGGCTGCTCGGCGATGTGCCGCACGGCGAACTGAATGCTCGGCTTGTCCGTGAGGCTCATGGTGAAGGGGTGGTTGTAGAAAATGTAGTCCACCTGAGTGCCTTGTTCAAAGATATCTTTCAGCAAATCCAACGGGACGCTGGGCAGGGTGGCTGCGGCTGCCGGAGGCGGCGGGGTAGTTTGTTGGGGAGGGGGCGCAGGCTTGTCTTGGTTACAAGCTGCCAATACGAATAAGGACAGGAATAGAAATGCTGTTTGTTTCATTGTTGAATTATTTCATAGTTTGTTTTAATCTTTCATCCCTCAAATTCCTTCAATCCTTTCAATTTCTGGGGCAAGATAGGATTTTTGGAAAAAGTCGGGCGGCTAATGGGGTTGAGAAAGTCTAGTTGTTCTTACTTTTACCTTGTGTTTCAATCAACTTTTTGAGGGCTTCCCACCTTTTTAACAAATAGCAAAACTCAACGACCACCGTTGCGGCTACGCCAAAACCTAATACCTGCCATGCAAGAACAAAAAAAACGGATTCTACAGAGCCTTCGCCTGCCTTTTCAGTTCATGGTGATCATGTGGGGCGTGTTTTTGGTGGAGGCTTTTGCCAATTTTGACTTTGGTGCTTACGGTGTATTTCCCAGAGAGTTTTTTGGGCTGCGTGGTGTTCTTTTTGCACCGTTGATTCACGATGATTTCAAGCACCTCATTTCCAATTCTGCCCCGGTTTTTGTGCTATCCTTCATCATCATGTACTTCTATCGCCGGGTGGCCGTGCGCAGTGTGTTCATGATTTACCTGCTCACAGGTTTTGCGGTTTGGCTTTTTGCTCGCAAAGTTTTCCATATTGGTGCCAGCGGCGTGGTTTACGGGATGCTGAGTTTTGTTTTTTGGAGTGGCATCTTTCGGCGCAGCCTGAAATCCATCATTTTGGCGCTGATTGTCACGGTGTTGTACAGCGGGTACTTGGGTGGCATCCTACCAAACCAGCCGGGCATCTCCTGGGAGAGCCACTTGCTGGGAGCCTTGGTCGGCATTTTTACTGCTTACTGGTACAAGGAAGAAATCGAAGCGGACGACAAACCGCAGCCTCCTTCTTGGGAAGGCGAGAGCCACGAGGCTTCCTATTTTCTTGACCGTGATGTTTTTGAAAAAACCAAGGCCGAGCGTGAATTTGGGGAGAATATACCCTAGACAAAAAATTTAAGTTCATACCAGCGAAGCCCAAAACTTATAGCTTGCTTTTTGCAGAGCAGCCGCTTACCTTTGAAAGACCTTGAATCTAGACTTCGCATTTTAAAAACAGTGCCTGTCTAAAATCCAAGGTCTTTTAACTAATGCCCAATCTTTTATCGCATAACGACGCTGCCGAACAGCTCTACCGATTGGTCGTCGAGTACGACCGCCGAGGCGACGTGTACAATGCCGTGAAACTCTGTAAGCGACTGGCCCGGCTCGCCCCCGATTGGTCGGTGCCATTTGCCTTCCTGAGCCGCACCTACCGCTCCCGCATGGAATGGAAGCCCACTTTCCATTACTGCCTAAAGGCGGTGGAGCACAACAATTTCGATGAAAACCTTTGGGAAACACTCGGCATCGCTTCCACGGTACTGGGCGAATGGGAGACAGCCCGCTACGCCTGGAACCAACTCGGCTTCCACTTCAAGCCGTCCAACGAGGCATTGCACCTCGACCTCGGCCTTGTTCCCGTTCGCCTCAACCCAACCACCCAGCCTGAAATCGTGGCAGCTCGCCGAATCGACCCCGTTCGGGCAAGTATCGAGAGCATCCCACAGCCATCATCGGGCAGGCGGTACAAGGATTTGATTTTGGTGGAAAACAGGCCGAACACCAACAGCAATTTTTACCAACAGCATAAAAAACTCCCCATCCACAACGAGCTGCAACTGCTCAAGTCCTCCAACTGGCATACCTTCTCCGTCTTGTTGCATACCCCCTCGCAAACCGATGTGGACACACTGGCCAACCTCTGCCTCAGCGCCAACCTTGGCTTCGACAACTGGTCGAATGCCACCCGCTTTTTCCAGCCCAATATCCACCGCAACGTGGCAGAATACTTCGACCAGACAATTTTTGGAAAACAGGAACGGGAGGTGTTTTTGGTGGCAATAGCAGCCAAGCAACTTCGTGAGGTGGCGGCGGTATTGGAGAGTTGGCGGGTGATTACCTTGAGGGATTTTGTAGGGGTGGAGGCTTTGGGGTAAAAACTCACGCCGCTGCCACCTGTTGCACTTCGGGCATTCCAGCCACTTTTTTATCCTTAAATTTTTGAATAAACTGTATAAACCGCTCGATGTCGCCCATTGTAGTGGGTATGCCGACGCTGATTCGAATGGCCCCACGCATATACCCTAAAAACTCGAACATGTCGTGCATGTTCCCGGTCTTGCGGGAGCTGAAATACTTGGCCATTTCTTCTACGGTGACACAATAGTTGATTTCGTCAATGCCGGGGTTGCAGAAACAGCCCGTGCGCAGCGAGATGAGCGCCGCATTGGCCTGCTGCTCTACCCCCTCGAACGGGAAGACATGGCCATCGGAGTCGCTCAGGTTGAAGATGATGGTGCCGCCCTTTAGCTTCATGTCCATCGGGCCGAAGATGCGCACGAGTGGTGAGCCGTTTTCATGTTGGAGCGCCTGCATCCGTTGGGTGAGGGTCTGCGTGAGGTGGCCCACCCGGCGGTTGATGCGCTCCATGCCGATGTTTTCGATGAAATCAATGCCCCGGCTGATGGCGGGGATGTCGAGGTAATTCACCGTACCATTCTCGAAGCGCTCGTGGTCGTCGGCAAGGAAGTGAGCACCGTAGTTGACCGCCACTGCGACAACAGTACCCCCGGCAAACCACGGCTTTTTTAACAAGTCAAACTTGGACTTGCGCACCAGTAGGCAGCCGATGCCCGTCGGGTAACCGAAGATTTTATAGAATGAAACAGAAACAAAATCAGGCTTGACTTGCTTGAGGTCGAGGCGGGAGGTGGGCACATAAGCCGCTGCATCGAGCAGTACGTCCCAGCCAAGTGCCTGCGCCTTTTCAATCCAACTGAGCGGGTGCTTCACGCCTGACACGTTCGACTGCGCGGGGAAGGCCAGCAATTTTTGCTTGCAGCTAGCGTGTTGCGTGAGCACTTCGTTCATCAAAGTCTCGTCAATCGTCAGGTCTTCGTAATGCAGTGGGCAGTAGGTGTAATCGCCGCCCTTGCTTAGGCAGTACTCCCGGATGCCGTTCACGGAATTGTGGTTGTCGGCAGTGAGCAGGAAGTGGCTGTCCTCGCCGAACGGGTAGCACTCGCCCACGATTTGGAGCGCCGCCGAGGCATTGGCCGTGAAGACGCAGTGGTAGTCGTCGGTGGCGTTGAAAAAATTCAAGACTTTTTCCCTGGCCTCCGCCACGTTTTGTGTGGAAAGCTGGGAGGTCGGGTTGGTGGAGTGCGGGTTGCCGTACACGGCGTTGCGGAGGTAGTCGAAGTGCCGGTCAATCAGACTTTGGGGATAGAGGTTGCCGCCGGTGAAGTCCAAGTACACATGCCGCTGCTCGTCGAGGCGGTTGAATTCCCGCTTGCGCAAGTCGGCAAAAAATTGTTCGTCGTTAGCTTCCATGTTGGCCGAAGTGTTGATGGGGCGCTTTTTGAACCAAGAAATCATAGTCCTTTAATTTGGTGGTTGGTTAGGAAAAACAATTGCGAAGCTCACTCGCAACTTATGTTTGGCATTGCGAAGGTAAGTTTTTTGGGAAAATAGCGGAAGTGCGAAAAGTCACCTTGCTACATTTGCACCGTGGAAAAGAAACCCGTCAAAAAATACACCTCCAAGGCCGACGCCCTCGTCAAGCTGCAACGCTACTGTGCCTACCAAGACCGCTGCCACAAGGAGGTGCGTAGCAAGCTCATCGAATTGGGTATTTATGGGCAGGATTTGGAGGACATCATTGCTAGTTTAATCGAAGAAAATTTCCTCAACGAGGAGCGCTTCGCCCGGTCGTTTGCACGGGGCAAGTTCCGCATGAAACAATGGGGCCGCATCCGCATCCGACAGGAATTGAAAATGCGCAACCTCTCCGAGTACTGCCTGCGTAAGGCGATGGAGGAAATCAGCGAGGAAGACTACTTAAAGACGTTGAAGGAAGTGCTGGAAAAACGGGCGTCGCAAATTGCCGAAGCCGATGATTTTGCACGAAAGGGCAAGCTGGCACAGTACGCCATGTCGAGGGGGTTTGAGACGGAGATGGTGTGGAAAGTCCTAGCTGATGATGAGGGGAAATGAAATTGACCGGGTGACTCAAAGTCACCCGGTCAATAAGTCGCTTATTTCTGCACATTCAATTCCTTGAACTTATCCAAGCCACACTTCAGGAAATGGGCATAATCGTCCACCTCTTGCATACCGGACACTGGCTGGTTGAGCAGGACACCGTCCGCCGTAATCAGTACGTACTGTGGCTGTGAGTTGTCGTTGAAATTTTCCCGCTGGAAATAGGCCCACTTATGGCCCACGTTGCGGAATCGCTGGGTGCCGCCGCCCTTTAGTGGCCACGATTTCTGTTGGTCGGCCGGCAGCTCGATTTTCTCGTCCACGTAGAGCGAGATGACTACGTACTCATCTTTCAGGTAGTTGTACACCTCTTTTTTCGGCCAAACAGTCTCCTCCATTCGGCGGCAGTTGGCGCAGGCGTGGCCCGTGAAATCAATCATGATGGGCTTGTTTTCCTTGCGGGCAAATTCGAGGCCCTCGCAAAAATCCTTGAAGCACTGGAGGTTTTGCGGGCAATCGCAGGGGTACCAAATGCTGTAGCAAGCTGGCGGCGCCAAGCCGCTCAACAAGGTGAGCGAATGCAGCGAACCTGCCTTTTCATCGTAGCGAAGCCCAGTGGCCATGTAGCCAGCAAAGACAAACGACAAGATGGCCAATACCAAGCGTACGGGTGGTATTTTCTTCAATGGACTATCGTGCGGGAACCTGATTTTGCCCAACAAATAAAGGCCGAGGGCAATGAAAATAACAATCCAAAGGCCAAGGAATACCTCGATTTTCAGGATGCCCCAATGTTTCACGAGGTCGGCGTTTGAGAGGAATTTGAGCGCCAGCGCCAGTTCCAGGAAGCCGAGCACGACCTTCACCGTGGTCATCCAGCCGCCGGATTTTGGCAGTGCCTTGAGCCAGTTGGGGAAGGCTGCAAAGAGGCCAAACGGCAAGCCCAATGCCACGCCGAAGCCCGCCATGCCCGCCGTGAGTTGCATCGCACCAGCATCGGAATCGAGTACCGTGCCGAGGAGCGAGCCGAGGATGGGACCGGTGCAGGAAAACGATACCAGCACCAGCGTGAGCGCCATGAAAAAGATGCCGAGGATACCGCCGACACCCTCGGCGCTGGCGGCCTTGTTCGACCAGCTTTCGGGCAGCGTGATTTCAAAATAGCCAAAAAACGAAATGGCGAAGACGAGGAAAATGGCGAAAAACAACAAGTTTATCGTCACGTTCGTCGAGAACTCGTTCAATATGTCGGGGCTGACGGAGTCCAAAACATGGAATGGCAAACTAAACAGCACATAAACCAGCAGGATGAAAAAGCCGTACAGCGCAGCGTTTTGAAAACCTTTTTTCTTTGATTGGTCGCTTTTGGTAAAAAAGCTCACCGTCAGCGGCACCATCGGGAACACGCAGGGCGTGAGCAGGGCCGCCAAGCCACCGAGAAATCCGAGGATAAAAATCTTCCAGTAGCCTTTTTTACTGCTTTCGTGCTGTTCGCCACAGTCGGCCATCTGTGCCTTGTCCAATTTGAACCCGCAATCGCCGATGTAGGCAAAGCTGGAGTCAGCCTCAGCGACTTCCGCTGACGTTTCGGCACCCGCACCCACCACTACGGCCATTCCAGCAGGATCAATGAGGAAGGGCACATCCACTGGCGGCAGGCAGCGCTCGTCGTTGCAGGTCATGAAGGTCAGATAGCCCTTCACGGGTTTGGCCGGGTCTTTCACGGTGAACTTCTGGCTGAACGTCACCTCCTCTTTGAACTTGGTGACTTTCATGTCAAAAAACGGGTCGAGGCCCTCTATTTTGTGGCTGCTGATTTCGGCGGCCTTGCCGTTGAGTTGCAAATTCTCATCGGTATCGAAAGTGAGGGAAGTAGGTATCGGCCCACCATCTTCCACGAACTGGGAGTAAATGGACCAGCCCTTTTCGATGGCCGCTTTAAAGTTGACCACGTATTGGTTTTCGCCTGTTTTTTCAATTGTACTTGTCCAGCCTACGGGGTTTAGGATATTGCCTCCGCCTCCATCAATGACGGGTACTTGTGGGATGCCGTTGGTAGCTGGTGCAGCCGTTTCGGCGGAGTTGGTTTTGCCGCCCTTGTCAGCAGCTGGCGTAGTTGCTTTGGTTTCGGCGGGTTTCGAATTCGATTTTAACTGAAAAGAAAAATCAACATCGGCGGGTGGGAGACAGCGCATGTTGTCGCAGGTACCGAAAGTCAAGTAGCCCGTGATGGGCTTCGAAACGTCTGTGACTTTTACTTTTTGGGTAAAACTGACCTTCTCGGCAAACTTGACGACGTGCATGTTGTCGAAGAGCGGGTCGTTCATTTCCATGCGGTGGCTGGAGCTTTCCACGTTTTTTCCCGACAGGGAAAAATGGCTGCCTTTCTCGTAGGTGAAGGTGGTGCGGGTAGGGCCGTCATCGTTATCGAGGTACTGCGAGTAGATGTACCAGCCGTCCTGAATGGTGGCGGTGTACACGAGGCTAAACTCCGTGTCGCTGAGTTGTTTTGAAGAAAAACTCCATTTGACGGGGTCGTAAATTTGTCCAAAGGCGGTCGCCGCAAACGCCAGCAGCAATGAAAGTGTCCAGAACTTCCTCATGTTGAGTTATTTGAAAAGCGGGACTTGCCCGCCATTGTGGGTGTTTTATAAAAAAGTCCGCAAAACTAAGGAATAAGGGATTGTTGGATTGCTTGATTGTTGGAATTGTTGTCGGCCAAGCTGCAACAATCAAGCAATTCCAGCAATCAAACAATCCAAAACCATCATTTCAGGTCAAAACGGAAGGGGATTTCAACGGGGGGCAAACATCGCTCGCTGTCGCAAGTCATGAACTCAACATGGCCGGAAAGCGTGGTCGGCTTCAATATTTTCACCCGTTGGGTGAAGGTCGGATTGCCGCTGAACTTGATGATGTTCATGCCGAAAAGGTCGTCGTAGCCTTCGTATTTGTGGCCGTCTTCCACGTTTTTGCCCTCCAGTTTTACGGCGGTGTTTTCATCGTAACCGATAGCGGTACGAATGGGGCCGTCGTCAGATTCAAGGTACTGTGAATAGACGTACCAGCTATCTTGGATGTTGGCGGTGAAGACGAGGTCGTAGGTGCCGTCGGCCACTTTTTTGGCTTCATACGACCATTTGACGGGGCTTTGTTGTGCCGTTGCGGCGAAGGCCGCAAAAATTGCGAAAGCGAAAAAGGCGATTTTTTTCATTTTAAAAGGTTTTGATTTTCAGTTAAGCAGACAAAAATAATGCGCCACAACCTTCAAGGTTGTGGCGCTTGCCAACGATAATATTTCTTTAACGGAAAGCCTTAATTTTAGTTGGCAGTTCGTCAGTGGGCAGTCAGTTTGCAGTTGTTCAGTCAGTGCCGTGGTAGCAGTCACCGACTGCCCACTGCCAACTGGCGAACTGGCGAACTCCTAAAACCACCCATTCCCCCAGCCACGGAACGGCCACGGGATGGCCAAGAGAACCAGCAGTAGGGCGATGCCGTAGAAAATGAAAATGGTTTTGTGTTTTTTGGCTTCGTCGGTGGCTTTTTTCGACTTGACATGCCCGATGGTGACGAGCGCAATGGCTATCAACATCATGGTAGTGTGCTCAACGCTGAAAAAGCGGTACATGGCATCCTTCATTTGCGAAAAATTCACCTTGTCGCTCATGAAAAAAAGTGCCAAGCCCAGCAGCAGTTGGACGTGCATGGAAATCATGGTGAAAAAGTTGAGCTTGCGCCCACCGTCGGTGTAGGGAGCGTTGGAGCGCCACTTGAGCAGCGACATGAAAGTGGCGGCCACGAGCAGGGCCAGTACGACCCAGCGTAGGCCGGAGTGTGCATGTATGAGTCCGTTCAACATGAGTTTTGAGTTTTAAATTATTGAGTTTTAAGTTGCAGGCAATTGCCTGTATGGGCAAAGATAGAATTAGGAAGCAACTGCTCAAACCTTTTCGAAGAGCCACCAAGTTGGCTTTGCACGGGTGGTGACCTTGTAGTGGCTTTGGATGTACTTCTGGACATGCGCCATGGCCTCACCAATATCGTCGGTGAGCAGCACCAGTTTCATGTCATCGGGGGAAATGGTTTTTTGTTGAACCATCGTTTGCAGGTAATCCAACAACGGCTGATAGTAGCTTTTGCCGATGAGCACGACCGGGAAATTGTGCATCACTTTCGTCTGCACCAGTGTCAGGGTCTCGAACATTTCGTCCATGGTGCCCCATCCGCCGGGCATGATGACGAAGGCGTAGGAATATTTCAACAGCAGCACCTTTCTCACGAAGAAGTAGCGGATGTTCACGGTTTTGTGCACGTAGGGGTTCGGGTGCTGCTCGAAGGGTAGCACGATGTTGCAGCCGACGGACTTGCCTCCTGCCTCGAAGGCTCCCTTGTTCGCCGCTTCCATGATGCCCGGGCCACCGCCAGTCAGTGTCGTGAAGCCCATCTCAGCGATGGCCTTGCCCACTTCTTCTGCTTTTTCATAATGTTCATGCCCATCCTTGAAGCGAGCAGAGCCAAACACGGTGATGCATGGTCCTATAAAGTGAAGCGCCCGAAACCCCTTGATGAACTGGAACATGACTCGGATGGCGAACCCAAGTTCCCGGTGGCGTTGCTTGGGGCCTGTGAGGTAAAGGACTTCTCCTTTTTTGAGGATGGGGAGGGAGGGTTTTGTTTTTGGCTTGGACATTTTTTGAAAAGACGTTTTGTTTGAAAACGAAGGTAAAAAAGGCAATACATTTGGTGGCTAATTTGACTGGTCAAGCTTCTTCACCATCGTCAAAATCGTCGCCAGTGCCACCGTCTCGCCCGTTTCATCATAAACATCCACCAAAAACTTCACGATGCCTTTGGCAACATCTTCCTCGCTTTTTTTCTCTTGGTCAACCTTTTCCTTCACTGTCAGCCGTACCCCGATGGTCATGCCGGGGTAAACCGGCTTTGTGAAACGGCATTCATCCACGCCATAATTCAACAGTACCGGGCCTTTTTTCGCATCCACGAAGAGGCCAGCCGCTTTTGATAGGATGAAATAACCGTGCGCCACCCGCCCGGTGAAGATGGTGCCTTCGAGCGCCGTGGCGTCCATGTGGGCGTAGAAATTGTCGCCACTCACGTTGGCGAAATTGGTGATGTCCGCTTCGCTAACGGTGTGTTTGGCCGTCACGACCGTCTCCCCCACTTCCAGTTCTTCGAAATGCTTGCGGAAAATATGCACGTCTTTCTCCACCTGCCTTCCGCCTTGGTGGTACTGCCCCGTCACTGCCGTGAGGAAGGTCGGGTGGCCCTGCACCGCCGTGGTTTGGAGGTAGTGGTGAAGGCTGCGCATGCCGCCGAGTTCGCCGCCACCGCCTGCCCTGCCGGGGCCACCGTGGTTGAGCAAGGGGAGCGGCGAGCCGTGGCCCGTGCTTTCCTTGGCGCATAACTCGTTGAGAATCAATATCCTGCCGTGATACGGCGACGAACCCACCACATAATCCCGTGCGGTGCGTTCATCAGCGGTGACGATGCTGCTGACGAGCGAGCCTTTGCCCATGTTCACCAATTCGATGGCATCGTCGAGGTGCTTGTACGGCATGATGGTGCTCACCGGGCCGAACACCTCGATGTCGTGCGAGTCGGTTTTGTGAAATGGGTCATCGTTCAAAAGCAGCATCGGCGAGAAGAAAGCGCCTTTCGTGCGGTCGGCTCCGATGACTTCAAAGTCGGCGTCCAATTTTCCAAAAACGATGCTCGTGTGGGCGGCGAGTTCCTCCACCCGTGCCCGCACCTCGTCCACTTGCGAGCGCCCGACGAGGCTTCCCATCCGGACGCCTTCTACTTGCGGGTCGCCGATGGTGGTCTTCGCCAATGCCTTTCCGAGCGCAATTTGCACGTCTTCGACCAACTGCTCCGGCACGAGAATGCGGCGGATGGCGGTACATTTCTGCCCAGCCTTGGTGGTCATTTCCCGATGAACTTCTTTGACGAAAATATCGAATTCCGGCGTGCCGGGCACAGCGTCAGCACCCAATACACAGGCGTTGAGGCTGTCGGCCTCCATGTTGAACGGCACCGAATTGGCGATGACGGCGGGCGTGGATTTGAGCATCCGCCCCGTTTCGGCGGAGCCGGTAAAAGTCACCACATCCTGCCCCATGACGGAGTCGAGGATGCCCCGTGCGCTGCCGCAAATGAGTTGCAGCGACCCTTCGGGCAATATGCCTGACGCCACGATGTCCTGCACCATGGCGTGGGTGAGGAACGAGGTCTGCGTGGCGGGCTTCACGATGGCGGGCATGCCAGCGAGCAGGTTCACGGAAATTTTTTCGAGCATCCCCCAGATGGGGAAATTGAAGGCGTTGATGTGGATGGCCACCCCGTGTCGTGGGGACATGATGTGCCGCCCGACGAAGCTGCCCTCTTTGGAGGATTTCACCGTCTCGCCGTCCACGAAAAAGGTCTCGCTGCCGAGCCGACGGCGCAGGCTGGCGTAGGCGAACAGCGTGCCGATGCCGCCTTCGATGTCCACCCAGGAGTCAATCTTGGTGGCGCCCGTGGCGTAGCTGAGGGGGTAGTAGCTCTTGCGCCTGTCGTGGAGGTAGAGCGCCAGTTTTTTGAGCATGAGGCCCCGTTCAAAGAAGGTCATTTTTCTTAATGATTTCCCACCCAGGGTGCGGGCGTGGTGCATCATGGCGGAAAAGTCTAGCCCCTCACTGCTCGCTGTGGCGATGACTTCGCCGGTGATGGCGTTGTGGAGGGGTTGGGTGCGGCCGGTGGCGGGTTGCCATTGGGATTGGGTGTAGTTGGAAAGGTTGGTGGACATATTTTATTGGTTAGGTCAAGTCTCTTGATTCGGTGGGCAAAGCAAAAGAATTCCCACTGAAAACCTTATTTTTGTTCAAAATTAGGAAAATGAATCCATTACTCGAACGCATCACGTTGAATCCGAAAGTCTGCAATGGCAAGTCGACCATCCGCAATATGCGCTTCACCGTGGCGCAGATGCTGGAACTGCTGTCGGCTAGTATGACACATGAGGAGATTTTGGCGGAGGATCCGTTTATTGAGGGGGAGGATATTCGGGCTTATTTGTTGTTTGCGGCGAGGATGGCGAATGCGCATTCGGAGATTCATCATTCAGTTTAAAAAGTTACGCTACATCTTTAATCCGAATTTTATAGGTTTTATTAAATCGATTAATTTCAACTATCTCATATTTTGACGACAAATATTCTATCCCCTTTGCCAATTGCTCATCTTTCAATGATATAAACCATTCTTTAGAATCAACGAGCGCTCCTTCAAGATTGGTTTCAGAATTAAAATAGGCTCCATTAAACTTCGCTCCACGAAGGTCAGAACCACTTAAATTTGTTCCATAAAATTTAGAATAATCAAATCGCAAATTCTTTAAATCAGAATTTTCCAGATTGCAGCCATCTAAGTCTAAATCATATTTTTCGATTCTATTTAACCTTCTGACAATTCCTGCAATTCTAAACGAAGCTTCGGGTTCTTGCCATCTCCTAAAATCTTCCAACTCCTCTAAATATCTTTTAATGGATTCCTTTTTCTCTCTCACCTCTTGATAAATCGTAAAGATTATCCCAAAAATCAACAAATCAAAAATAAAACCGTGTGCTTCAACCAATATATTTTTCAAAAAATCTTCCCAATTGTCCACAACCACATAATCTAAGACAATAAAAAAAATCAACGAGCCAAAAAATAGTGATTTATAAAACCAATCTATTTTTTGGAAGTAAGTTTTTTTTACTTTTTTTCCAAAAAAGTGTAGCATAATTAAGGCTACGGCACTTAATAATAAGACACCAAGTTTGGTTTTTGAAAATGGCTTAGATTCGCTAAACGCATCTTTTATCAACCACACAGCAATCCAACAAAAGAGATATATTGACAAGGAAATTAAAATCACTTTAGTCATTTTCTCTTTTTTTTTGAAAATTAGGTACAGTCTGAAATGTTATAACAATAATGAAAATTTGCCCCCAGTTGTCACAAGTTCACCTTATCACTCCTTGCGCCTCCCCGCCCGCAAAACTACACCCTTTCCCTCCAAATCTTCGGATTCCGGCTGGTGTGAAAAATGGCAAGAACGTACACCGTATCCCCTTGAATTTCATAGATGACGACGTAAGGGAAGTGCCGAAGCACCGCTTTTCTTTTGTCCTTGAATGCTTTTGGAAACTGTTGCGGATTGTCTTTGAGTAGCTTCACCACTTCCTGCAATTCCTTGGCGAAGTCCCTACCCAGCTTTTCCTTTTGGGCATCATACCAGTCCACTGCTTCCCAAAGTTCTTCTTCGGCGATTTCGTGCAGTTCGATGTTATAAGCCATAACGTTCGGTGAGTGCGGTTTCGATTTTATCCCAAGAAATTGTTTTTGCCTTGCCATTGGTGATGGAGGCTGAACGGTGTTCTATTTCCGTCTGCTGGGCATCGGTTAGTGTAAATGCTTGGCTATCAGCATCTTTTGCAATAGTTCCAAGGATTTCTTGCACCAGTTTTATCCGGTCAGCAATGCTCAGTTTTGTTATTTCTAAAATCAGGTCTGCCATGTTGGGTTGATTTTCAACAAAATTAAGAAAGAAAAAGATTGGGAGCAAACTTGCACCGCCCCGCCCACAAAACTACACCCTTTCCCTCCACTCCCATGCATTCCGGCTGCGGGAAAAACGGAAACGCCTTATCGTTTCTCCCACTCTTCATAAAACTCTTTTGGGCTTTTGATTAAGATACTGAGGTGGTCTGATTTAGCCGGACACAAATCTAACTTAGTTTTGTGTCATGAAGAAACAACAACAACAACAGACAAATGCAAGCGGGAACCGCTTGCGCCATGTTCCGCAAGCACCCCAAAGGCAAGGGGTATAAGCAGAGCATGTCGAGGAAGGGCGACTGCTATGACAACGCCTTCGCAGAGTCTTTTTTCAGTAGGCTTAAGGGCGAGCTTTTGCAGGATGGCATTTTTGATACCTTTGAGGATGCTTACACGGAAATCTTCAACTTTATCGAGTGCTATTACAACTCCAAAAGAAGTCATTCTGCGCTTGGGTACCTTTGCCCTGACAAGTTTGAGGAACTGTATTTTTCTAACTTAATTCAGTGTCCGTGAAAATGG
This sequence comes from Saprospiraceae bacterium, assembly GCA_021739645.1. Lineage (GTDB taxonomy): Bacteria > Bacteroidota > Bacteroidia > Chitinophagales > Saprospiraceae > UBA6168. The sequence goes on from JAIPBL010000080.1 coordinate 21,783, forward strand.
GACCATGTCAATCCGGCATACCAATGCCTATGAAAATCCTTTTGAAAACATTCAGGTTGGCATTGAAGGTCGTATTGTGCTTGTTCTTGAGAAGGTGCCCGAAATAATTCCTCATCAGCTCGTTTGTCACTGCCCTACCCCTAGCCCAGCCGAGGAATACATCCACTTTCGATTTGAACGTCTGCCAGCTTTTCTTTCGCCAACACGACTTTCGTTCCTCCACCCAAGCCAGCATTTTCTCCCCAATGGGCGAAGGCGGGATATACGAGGCTATGATACTTGCGATATGTTCATCAGCCGCAGCCCTTCTTTCTTGGAGGGTATGAAAGCGGTTGATGCCCCCTTTCTTGCGGTGGCGTTTCCCTAAATGGTCAGTCCAGTGAATAAAAGCTTCCTTAGACAAGTCTTCAGATAAGAAGACATGGAAGGTGGGCAAAATTTTTTTTTTCTGAAGACATGATGAAGTTTCATGCCGACAGCCAGTTTGCCTAAAACCTCAAGACACCAGCAATTGCCGAGGTCTTGGGATTTCGTAGAAGTAATCGGATAAAACACGCTTTGCACAACTCACAGGCAATCAACAATAACTCGTTCCTGTTGCCCTGTGTTACCGCCAAGTGTTACCGCTTCATCTGAAACCCCTGTAAATACAGGGGTTTTCAGTTAGGGTGGAGAATACCGGAGTCGAACCGGTGACCTCTTGCATGCCATGCAAGCGCTCTAGCCAGCTGAGCTAATCCCCCCATTTTCTAAAGCTACACAACCAATTGTCGTTAGCGGGTGCGAAATTACATGTTTTCTGGAAAAATAGAATGGTTGGTGAAAAAAAACCTCAGCTTTCTGTTTCTGGAGGTGGGGATTCCAATTCCTTTTTCAACCTGTCTGCATCCTTCAGCATGATAAATATCAACCACTCCAATTGCCCGTTCACACTGCGGAACTCGTCGGCAGCCCATTTCTCCACGGCGGTGTAGAGATCCTCCTCTATTCGAAGAACGAATTTCTTCTTTGCCATTTTCTCAGAAAAAAAGTACGCGACCCGGTAAGCCGGGCCACGGTACAGGATGTAGAATCAGTAAATTAAAAGGCTCCGAGCGTGTTTCTAAAATTATGAAATTAGTGATTACAAATTAAAATCAATTCAATACTTATTTGATGGTGCAAACATAGTGTTTTAATATCAAAATGATTTCATTTTTTCATAAAAATTTCCACACCTTGGCAATTCCACCTTTTTCAAATAAAATTTAGTGGGGCCTAACATTTTTTACAGCCTGTCGTTAATAACTGCCTAACAGCCCATGGCTTCTTATTTGAGATTCCTATGAATCTGCTATTTTTGCACCTAAAAAATAATAATATGAGACTGGTTCTACTGTTTGCTATCGCAATTTTCTTTGCTGCCTGTGGCGCTAATGAGTCAAATCCACCAACCAATCAAACCTCGGAACAGGGCTACCCGCAGTACAGCAACACCTACTTGGACAATAAAAAAAGAAGGGAACAGGCTGAGTCGCCCAATATTGTGGTTCAGATTCAGGGCCTCACAGGCGGGGGTGTAGCGAATCTTATTGGCACTTTCGAGGACAACACCTACAAGATGGACTCTGCCCAAATCAGCCCGACTGGGCAGATAATTTTCAAGCAACAGGAAGCTTACATTCCCGGCCTGTTTTACCTCGTCCTGCCCAACAGCCTCAATCTGCAAATACTAATAGACCTTGACCAGACATTCACGATGACGACTAATATGGTTAATTTGGTGAAGGATATGAAAGTGGAAGGCAGCTTAGACAACCAACTCTTGTACGATGCCATGAAATTTGAGGATGGCCAGCGCCAGCTTTTTCAAATGAATGCTCAGAAAATGGCCGGACTCAAACCCGGCGACCCCAATTTTTTGCAAGTAAAAGCTGAACAAGACAAGCTGATTGACGACAGGATGGCTTTCCTAAACAAAATATTCAAAGAAAATCCAACTTCGCTTTTTACTTCCTTCAAACGGGCTGGCCAGAACCCTGACCTGCGGGATTGCTACAAACCGGATGGCTCGTTAGATACTGCCAAATACACCTACAACTACCGAACCCGCTTCTGGAACGGCACCGACTTCAACGACGAACGCCTGCTTTACACACCCGTTATTTCCAAGATGCTCAACCGTTACATCACGGAACTGACCCCTCAGCACCAGGATTCTATCGTGAAATATTCGATTTCGTTGGTGGACAGGGTGACCGATAAGCCGGAGTTCCTGAAATATTTTGCCAACTGGATAGTGCTTCATTACGACCCAAAAGAATCGGCACTCATGGATCCTCAGGCAGTGTACGTCAACATGATAGAGCGGTATTTCACCTATGACAAAGCCTTTTGGTCGGACTCCTCGGAAGTTTTTGCCTTGCAGCAGCGTGCCTACGAGATGTCGGCAAGCTTAGTTGGGAAGAAGGCGCCCGAGGTGAACGTGCCAGGCACGGATGGGAAACCTATATCGCTCTACGCTAAAAAAGCACCCTACGTGGTGGTGTACATGTGGAACCCTGAATGTGAACATTGCGCCGAGCAAACACCAAAGCTTGTAACGCTTTTCAACCAAATGAAGGACAAGGGATTTGATGTGTACGGCATCGCCGTCAACACCGAAGACGCAGCGTGGCGGGCGGCCATAAAAAGTTACGGAATGCCGTGGACCAATGTTTTTGACCCTACCAACAAGTCCATCTACGGCAAATACTACGTGGACAATACCCCGGAAGTTTACCTTCTTGACCCCGACCGCACCATCATCGCCAAAAACCTAAATGTGGACCAGATCATGACAATGATTGAACGGGATAAAGCGAAGCGCAAGTAATCCGAAATTCCTAATCGAAAAATGGCTGTATCTGAAGTGACATTCCGATACAGCCATTTTTGTTTTGGGCAATGAGCTATCACCAAAGCATTCGAGCTGAGATATTTGCGCCAGCCACCCATCAGTTGTTTTTCTATGGAAACACAAAATACAAGAGAAAGCGTCGGTAAAAACGTATTGCTGATGCCTAACCTAGGCTCCCCCGCATCCCTTACCTTTGCCCCGCAAAAATTCAATCACTCGATGGAATCCACCGTCAAGAATAGCGGAGACTACCCATGCCGCTCATCCATCTGACGCTTCGACGCTTCTACAAACTGGTGCAGTTTCCGTTTCAACAATTCGGGCGGCAGGAATTCCGTGATATACTCCCCAACCTTGACATTGCTTTGGCCGAGTTGCAGCAGTTCGATTTGTTCGTGATTGCCCTCGGCACATAGAATCAGGCCAATGGGGGATCCTCGCCAGTTTCGGTCTCATACTTTTCAAGATAGCGAAGGTAGAGTTCCATTTTGCCCTTGTATTCCGCTTCGAATTTGCCGATTTTGAGGTCAATGGCGACGAGCCGCCGGAGCTTTCGGTGATAAAAAAGCAGGTCGAGCTTGTAGTCGTTTCCATCAATAATCATGCGTTTTTGGCGCTCCATAAAAGCAAAGCCACGACCAAGCTCCAGCAGGAAATGCTCCAACTTGTGCAGGATGGCCTGCTCCAAGTCTTTTTCAAGGTAAGTGTCTTTCAACCCAAGGAAGTCAAGGATATAAGGGTTTTGAAAAACAAGGTCAGGCGTCAATTGGTCATCCTCTTTTAGGCTTTGTAGCTCTAACTTGGCCAATGCTTCTGGCTTCTGCGAAATGGCAGTCCGCTCGAACAGCATTGAGCTTATTTTTTTGCGAAGGGTGCGCACGTCCCATTTTTCGATGCGGCACATTTGGGCATAGAACGTTACTGCAAGTTCTGATTCAACATAAATGATTTCTTTGAAATGAGACCAACTCAATTGTCTCCACAGCGTAGAGACAATTTCGATTTCGGGAAATTTATCAAAGAATCGGATATAGTGCCGAAGTTGTTTTTCGCTCCAACCCTTTCCGTATTCCTCTGTTAAAAGCCCCGACAATGTAGAGACAATCTGCTTCCCATACTCCGCCCGCTCCTTTTTCAGCACATCCTCATTGATGCGTTTTCCGATGCTCCAATAAAGCATCGTCATGCCCACGTTCACCGTCTGGCTGACGGCCCGGCGGGCATCTTCTATCATTTGCCGAATATCTGAAAAGAGATTTCCGCTATCTGGTGAGGCTTGGTTTTCCATAGTTTGCGCTTTAAAAAAAGATGATGTATCAAAGGTAAATAAACAGCCGAAAAGTCATATCCTTCAAAAAAACGCTGCTCAAGCGTGAGCTAATCTCCGTTGCATCTCCCCCGCATCCCTTACCTTTGCCCCTTAATTTTTCAATCACTCGATGGAATCCACCACCAAGCAAAGCGTTGACTACAAACTCCTCGGCAGGGTCGTCGCCCAGGCCAAGCCTTACCGTGGCACACTGTCGCTGGCGGCGGTGCTGGCCGTGGTACTGGCGCCCATCGCCATCCTGCGGCCCTACCTTGTGCAGGAGATGGTGGACAAGTACATCTTCAAGGGCGATATTCCGGGGCTGACCAAGATGGCGCTGCTGTTCATCGGCGTGCTCATTTTTGAATCATTCCTGCGCTATTTTTTCATCTACGCCTCCAACTGGGTGGGCCAAGCCGTGGTGCGTGACCTGCGGGTGCGGGTCTTCAACCACATCACCTCCCTGCGGCTCACCTATTTCGACCGCACGCCCATCGGCATCAGCACCACCCGTACCATCAACGACATCGAGAACATCAATTCCGTGTTCTCGCAGGGGCTGATGACCATCATCGCCGACTTCCTCACGGTATTCGTGGTGCTGGGCGTCATGTTCTGGGTGAGCTGGAAACTGACCTTGGTTTGCCTGATTACCATGCCGTTCCTCATCGCCGCCACGTATATTTTCAAGGAGGCCATCAAGACCTCCTTCCAGCAAGTGCGGGCGCAGATTGCGAAGATGAACGCCTTCCTCCAGGAGCGGCTCACGGGCATGAAAATCGTCCAGATTTTCAACGCGGAGGCGCAGGAAATGGAAAAGTTCAAAAAGATAAACCGGGACTACACCAAGGCCAATATTGACTCCATCCTCGCCTATTCCATCTATTATCCCGCCGTGGAAATCATCTCGGCGGCGTCGCTCGGCCTCATGGTCTGGTACGGCGCACGGGAGAGCCTTAGCAGCGATGTGACGCTGGGTGCGCTCGTCGCCTTCCCCATTTACCTCAACATGCTCTTCCGCCCCATCCGAATGTTGGCCGACAAGTTCAACACCTTGCAAATGGGCCTCGTGGCTGCCGAGCGGGTCTTCCACCTCCTCGACCGCACCGACCATATCAAGAACAAAGGCAAGCTTTTACCCGAAAAACTGCGGGGCGAAGTGGCGTTCAAGAACATCTGGTTCGCCTACACGGAGCAGGATTGGGTGCTTCGCAATGTCAGCTTCGACATAAAACCCGGCGAAACGCTGGCCATCGTGGGCAGTACGGGTTCGGGCAAAACGAGCACCATCAGCATTCTCAACCGGCTCTACGAAACGCAAAAAGGCAGCATCGAAATTGACAGCGTGAATATCCGGGACTACGAACTGCACGCCCTGCGCTCGCACATGGCTGTCGTCTTGCAGGATGTTTTTCTTTTTAGTGGAACGGTGTTGGAGAATATTACGCTCCGCAATGACGGCATCAGCCGGGAGCAAGTGCTGGAAGCTGCCAAAATGATTGGGGCGCACGAGTTCATCGAGAAACTGCCCGGCGGCTACGACTACCAGGTACAGGAGCGGGGCGCCACCCTGAGCATGGGCCAGCGGCAGCTCATCAGCTTCGTGCGGGCGCTCGTCTTCAATCCCGAAATCCTCATCCTTGACGAGGCGACCTCGTCCATTGACCCGGAATCAGAATCGGTCATCCAGTACGCCATCGAAAAGCTGATTGCGAAGCGAACCAGCATCATCATTGCTCACCGCCTCACGACGATTCGCCACGCCAATAAGATTTTAGTGTTGGAAAAAGGAGAGGTGCGGGAGTTCGGGACGCACGAGGAGTTGTTGCAGCATGAAAGCGGACGATACCGGGAATTGTATGAGATGCAGTTTTTGCATCCGGTGGAGTAGCTGTTTTTCAATAAACACTCTCTGTGAATTCCTTTCAACTGGGCAAATTTGTTTTCTAACTAATTCAACCATAGCTGCCACAGCCATCAAAAATGAAGTTTGCCAACTTCCCCGAACGGGAGCAGCTTTCGCTGATTCAATTCATCGTCCAACTGCTTCAGGAGGACGATGGCTTCCTGCTTTCGGATGTTTGGAAGTCCGAGCTGGGCAAGCGAGATGAAGCCTTCCTAAACGGCACCGAGAAATTGCATACTTGGGCGGAAACTCAAAAGATGGTTGTTCCACAAAAATGACCTACCAGCTTCAACTCCAAACCGCCGTTGATTGGCAGGGCTTTCCTATAAAGGGTCTCCCTGTACGGACTGGCAGCTGCGGTTGTTCTGCGGGGTGTGCATCCCTGCGGCGGAGCCGGTACGGGACAAGGGCATGGTGGGCCGCTGGCGCAAGTCCCTGGCGCTGAACGGCGATTGGGGACAGTTGCAGGACATCCTCGTCTCGCACTGGAAAGGGCACCTGGGCCAGACGCACGTGCGCATGGACGGCGCCACCGTTTTTGAGAGCCGCATCAAGCACCCCGCCGACCAAAAGCTGCTGTGGGACTGCATCGAATTGGTGTGGGGGGAACTGCTGGCGCT
>JAIPBL010000081.1 GCA_021739645.1 Saprospiraceae bacterium
TATGCCTAAACATCGGTCTGCGTGCCGTTAGGTACGCTACTTCTCGTGGGAATTGTTGCGTACCTACGGCACGCAGACCCATTTTCATTCGATTTCTACCGACATTTTGTGCCTAACGGCACATTTCAACCCCTAATTCATAACTCCATTAAGCCAAGGTGGCATCTACTTTGATTTCGCAGTTCAAGAGTTTTGAAATCGGGCAGTTCTTTTCCGCATCGGCCACACATTCCTCAAATTTCTCCTGCGAAATGCCAGGCACAGTCGCTGTAAGTTCCAAATGGGATTCAGTAACAGCGCCATCGCCAAGGGAGATGGTGCATTTTGTTTCCAGCTTCTCTGGCGTAAAACCAGCACCGCCCAGCACAAAGGAAAGTTTCATGTTGAAACAGCCCGCATGGGCTGCCGCCACCAGTTCCTCTGGGTTGGTGCCGATTCCGTCAGCAAAACGGGTGCTCCAAGAATACTGGGTTTGGTTCAAGACCGAGCTTTGGGTGGTAAGATGCCCCATGCCTTCCTTGCCAGAGCCTTCCCAAACGGAGGTTGCATTTCTTTTGATTGCCATAGTTCAAGTTTTTTGATTGTCAGTAGTGATTCAATAGGTGCAAACCTACTTTTTTCTCTTGGGATATAGGATGACAGAAAGCCAAAATCAGGTCAATTTTAAGATTTCATAATATCGCCCCATCTTCGCCCTCCAAATTCAGCTACTATTTTGAAATTCCAACTTCAACATACCGACCCCCACTCCGCCGCCCGAGCAGGCCGCATCGAAACGGCGCACGGCGCCATCGAGACGCCCATCTTCATGCCAGTGGGCACGGCTGCTGCCGTGAAGGCCGTCCACATCCACGAACTGGAACGGGAGGTACACGCCCAAATCATCCTCGGCAACACCTACCACCTCTACCTTCGCCCCGGTATGGAAGTGCTGAAAGCGGCTGGTGGTCTGCACAAATTCAACGGCTGGGAGCGCCCAATCCTCACGGACAGTGGCGGCTATCAGGTCTATTCCCTTGCTGCGCAACGGAAAATCAAGGAAGAGGGCGTTACCTTCCAGTCGCATATTGACGGCTCAAAGCACGTCTTCACGCCGGAGAAGGCGATGGACATCCAGCGGGAAATCGGGGCAGATATCATCATGGCCTTCGATGAATGCACACCCTATCCCTGTGAGTACAATTACGCCAAGAACTCGATGGGGCTCACCCACCGTTGGCTCAAACGCTGTTGCGACCGTTTCGATGAAACGGAGGGGCTGTACGGCTTCGAGCAGACGCTGTTCCCCATCGTGCAGGGCAGCACCTACCCTGATTTGCGAAAGGAATCCGCAGAAGCCATCGCCAGTTTTGAGCGGGAGGGCAACGCCATCGGCGGCCTATCCGTCGGCGAGCCGGACGAGGACATGTACGCCATGACAGAGCTGGTTTGCGGCATTTTACCAAAGGAAAAACCCCGCTACCTGATGGGCGTCGGCACGCCGATGAACATCCTGGAGTGCATCGCCCTCGGCATTGACATGTTCGACTGCGTACTGCCCACCCGCAATGCCCGCCACGGCCACCTCTACACCGCCAACGGCATCATCAATATCCGCAACGAAAAATGGAAAAACGACCACCGCCTCATTGACCCAGAAAGCACTAGCCACACGAGCCGGGTACACTCGATGGCCTACCTGCGCCACCTCTTCGTGGCCGGGGAGCAGTTGGGCGGCATGATAGCCTCGCTGCACAACCTCTGCTTCTACCTCTGGCTGGTGGGCGAGGCGAGGCGGCACATCATCGAGGGCGATTTTTTGAGCTGGAAAAATGGGATGGTGAAAAGTATGGCGACGAGGCTGTGACGATTGCGGATTGCGGATTTACAATTGCGGATTGGGGCGACTGCTGAACCCAATCTTAAAATTATGCAAATGACGCCCCATTCATGCCATTGATTTCGTAGTAGCTTTGTCCCGTCACCCCAATTCGCAATCGCAAATCCGCAATCCGCAATGCTTAAGATTCTCGACCGCTACATCATCAAAAAGTTTCTGAGTACCTTCTTCTTCGTGGTGCTCATCTTTTCGATGATTGCCGTCATCATTGATTTTAGCCAAAACGTCGAGGAATTTATTGACGAAAAACTGGGGCCGTGGCAGGTTTCCAGTGAGTATTATTTCAATTTTATCGTCTTCATCAATGGCCTGCTCTGGCCGCTGTTTGCCATGATTTCGGTGATATTTTTCACCAGCCGCATGGCGTACAATTCCGAGATTATTTCTATCCTGAATGCCGGGGTCAGTTTTCGGCGATTCATCCGCCCCTATATGATTGGTGCGGGGCTATTGGCTGGTTTGCACCTCTTTCTGAACCACTTCGTAATCCCCATAAGCAACAAGACCCGGCTCGAATTTTTCCATGCCTACATCATGAAGGAAAGCGACCATGGAAATACCCGTGACGTGCACATGTTCGTGGACCCGAACACCAAAATCTATGTGCGGGACTACTTCAAGCGGGACAGCTTCGCCCGAAACTTTCGGCTGGAGCGCATTGACAACAACCGCCTCACCAGCTACATCGAGGCAGACGAGGCACGATGGGACGGCAACACCCAAAAATGGAAACTCAGCAACTACGAAATCCACACCTTCAACGGCATCAAGGAAGGCATTGTGGTGGGCGGAAAAGAGAAGCTGGACACGGCGCTACTGCTCACCCCCGACGACTTCGTGCGCTACGATGATACCCGGGAGAAAATCCCCTCCACCCGCCTTGCTGCGTTTATTGACGAAGAACGCCGCCGGGGCATTGGAAACACAAAGGGCTATGAGGTAGAACTCTACCGCCGCACTGCCGACCCATTCACCCTCATCATCGTCACGCTGATAGGTGTGGCGTTGGCTTCCCGCAAGATTCGGGGAGGCATGGGCCTGCACTTGGCGATGGGCATTGTGCTGGGGGCAGTGTTCGTGTTCGTGGCCAAGTTCAGCATCACTTTTGCCATGAACGAGGCATTGCCTGCCGTGCTCGGTGTGTGGTTGCCCAATATTTTCTTTGGAATGGTGGCATTGTGGCTGGTGGCGAAGGCGCAGCGGTGAGCAATTGCCCGACCAAATGCTGAAAGTCACATTTGAACTTCCATCTTTTGGCCTAATTTTGCTCCGCATCAATTACTTATTCCAACCAATTCACATGAAAAAATTATTTACCGTCGCCATTTTACTGGTATTTTTCAGCTTCGCAAACAGCCAAACCGCCAACGACTGGCACAGGAAAGTGGACGCATCCCTACTTGCAAAAACAGCCGATGGCCAGTCCATGCCCTTTCTCATTTTGCTGGCGCAACAAGCGGATGTGAGTGCCGCCCGGCAGCTGAAAACCAAGGACGAGAAGGCGACTTTCGTCTTCAATGCCCTTCGGCAAACGGCCCAAACCACCCAAAGTGGCATCACCGCATTTTTGACCCAAAAAAATGCTCCGCACGAAGGTTTTTTCATCATCAATGCCATCAAAACGGAGGGCAATTTGACCTTGATAAATTCGCTGGCGCAACGTCCCGACGTGGCGCAAATCCTCGGCAATCCGAGCATCCACAACCCCGGCCCAGTCGAGGAGCTGGAGGAAAGCACCAGTTCCCGTTCCGCTGTCGAATGGGGCATTGACATGATAAACGCCGACGACGTGTGGGCACTCGGCTACCGTGGTCAAGGCGTTACCGTGGCTGGCGAGGACACCGGCTACGACTGGACGCACCCCGCCATCAAAAACAAGTACCGGGGCTACGACGATACAACCAATATCACCGACCACAACTACAACTGGCACGATGCCATCCATGTCATTAGCCCACTTGCTTCCGATAGCCTCAATCCCTGCGGTCTTGACATTCAAGCTCCTTGCGATGACTACGGTCACGGTACGCACACGATGGGCACGATGGTCGGCTCTGACGGCGACTATGAAATCGGTGTAGCACCTGATGCCAACTGGTGTGCATGTCGCAACATGGAACGGGGCAACGGCTCACCGTTCACCTACCTGGAGTGCTTCCAGTGGTTCCTCGCACCCACCGACCTGAACAACGAAAACCCCGACCCGACAAAAGCACCGCACGTCATCAACAACTCGTGGTACTGTTCGGAGGGCGAAGGCTGCAACGCCAGCAATTTTTTCGTCCTGAACCAAGCAGTGAACAGCCTTCGGCTGGCAGGTACCGTCGTAGTGGTATCGGCAGGGAACAGCGGCAGCGGCTGCGGCAGTGTGTCCAATCCACCCGCTTTTTATGAGAACAGTTTTTCCATTGGCGCTACGGCCATCAACGATACGATTGCCGGGTTCAGCAGCCGAGGCCCCGTGACGATGGACGGCAGCAACCGCCTCAAGCCCAACGTTTCAGCGCCCGGCGTTAATGTACGATCCTGTGTGCCGGGCGGTGCCTATGCCAACTACTCCGGCACGAGCATGGCCGGCCCACACGTGGCGGGTTTGGTGGCACTCATGATTTCTGCCAACCCCGACTTGGCCGGACAGGTAGACCTCATCGAGGATATCATCGAGCAAACTGCGGTGCCAAAAACCACTGACCAGAACTGCGGTAACATCCTCGGTACCGAAGTGCCCAACAACACCTACGGCTTTGGTCGGGTAGATGCGCTGGCAGCGGTGGAAGCTGCACTGGCGCTGATTCCGCCACCGCCAAGTGCGACAAACGAACAAGTGCCAATGGCCGTCAGGGTTTTCCCGAATCCGGTTGGCGAGCGGTTGAATGTGGAGGTGCAACATGCCGTTGGCGAGGCGCAGCTTGAGTTGTTCGACGTGAGTGGCAGGCTGGTTTTGCTGCGCAATTGGAACATCCTCAGCCCTTCCGTTTCGGTTGATTTTGCAGGTAATCCTTCAGGGCTTTACTTCTACCGGCTACTGAGCGGCGGTGCGGTGATGCAGGGGAAGGTGGTGAAAAAGTAAGCGGTTTTTACTAAAATGAAAAGCCCAGCATATTCGGTTATGCTGGGCTTTTTTGCTTTGGCTGTTGTCCCTTCCCTGATAATCCCGGGCTGTCCTTTTAGTTTGTTTTCGAGAAAAACAATGACTCGTAGGGTGATTTTTATCGTCAAGAAAACAAGTTTATGTGACAAAAGTCAAATTTTCATAGGTGCGTTTTCAGGTAACTTTAAAGCTTATCTTTTAAAGCAATTTTTATGAAAAAGACTTTGATACTCCTTCTGGTAGCCTTCACGGCAAGCCTTTTTTCCCAAAACCAATTAACGGACGACGACTTTGAAAATGTCGTATGCAAAGAGGCAGACGCACATGCCCATTTCACCCACCCGGCACCTGCCGCCAATCCTCTCACGCTGAATTACGACCTGAAGTACTACCGCTTCGAGTGGTACATCGACCCGGCACAGTATTTCATCAACGGCAAGGCGACGGTCTATTTTGAGGTACTGGAGGACAATTTCAGCGAAATCAACTTCGACTTCTCCACCCAAATGGCCGTGAATGATATTGACTACCACGGTCAAAGCCTCAACTCAACGGCCACGGGCGACTACCTCCTCACGATTCAATTGCCCTCCCCACTTCCCGCTGGACAGCTTGACAGCCTGACCATTACCTACGCTGGCGCACCACCATCAAGTGGATTTGGCTCGTTCATTCAGAGCGAGCACAACGGTGTGCCATCGCTTTGGACACTGTCCGAGCCCTACGGCGCCCAAGACTGGTGGCCGTGCAAGAATGGCCTTGATGACAAAATCGACAGCATTGACATCATCGTGACCACGCCATCGGCCAATCGGGCAGCCAGCAACGGCCTGTTGGTGCAGGAGTCTGCTGTTGGTTCAGACAAGGTTTACCATTGGAAGCACCGGTATCCGATAGCACCGTACCTCGTGGCTATTGCAGTCTCCAATTTTGCACAATACACTGACAATGTGCCGCTTAGCAATGGTACGAACCTTCCGATGCTCAATTATGTCTATCCCGAAAACCTTAGTGCTGCCCAAAGTGGCACAGCCGATTTGGTGCAGGTTCTTCAGTTTTACGATAGCCTGTTTGTCACTTACCCATTTCACGAAGAAAAATATGGCCATGCCCAGTTTGGTTGGGGCGGTGGCATGGAGCACCAGACCATGAGTTTTGTTTCGAGCTACGGATGGGGCTTGCTCACCCATGAGTTGGCACACCAATGGTTCGGCGACATGGTGACGTGCGGTAGCTGGGAGGACATCTGGCTCAACGAGGGTTTTGCCACCTACCTCGAAGGCTTGAGCAGGGAGCGTTTCCCCACGCAGGTGGTTACGCAGTGGTACGACTGGAAACTCAGCAAAGTAAACAACATCACCTCGCAACCTGATGGCTCGGTGCTCGTGGACGATACCTCCAGTGTGAACCGAATCTTCAATGGGCGATTGAGCTACAACAAGGGCGCCTACCTGTTGCACATGCTCCGCTGGAAGCTTGGCGACGATGATTTTTTCAGTGGGATTCGCAATTACCTGAACGACAAGCAATTCAGCTATGCTCGCACGGTCAGCCTCCAATCGCACCTCGAAGCTGCGTCGGGGCAAGACCTGACAGAATATTTCAACGATTGGTTTAAGGGGCAGGGCTTTCCCAGCTATCAAGCCATCTGGGAACAAAGCAGCCAAGGTGATGTGTACGTCCAACTCAACCAAACGACCTCGCACCCTTCCGTTGATTTTTTTGAAATGCCGGTGCCTGTGCTGCTGAAAGGCGCTGGTGTGGACTCGCTCGTGCGACTGGAACAAACCCAGAACGGCGAACTTTTTAGTGTAAAAATGCCCTTCGAGGTCACTTCCGTGCTGTTAGACCCGGACCTTTGGCTGATTTCCGCAAACAACACGGTTCAGCAGGGCGAATTGGTTGGAACAGATGCGAGGTTGACCGATGAGCAGTTCTTCGTTTACCCTAACCCGGCAAATGAATTCCTACAGATTTTTTATAAAAACGACAAAGTGAAAGGTGAGCTTAACTGGTTCATGGTCAATGCTTTGGGGCAAACGGTCAAGACAGGCCCACTGGAGTGGGGAGGCATTTCGATTGATGTTTCCGACTTGCAGATTGGACTTTACCGACTTGTGTTGCAGGCTCATGACGGTGGTTCGTCGGTGCGGAGTTTCATGAAAAAATAAACAACTTTCCGCTTTCAGAATGTCGGCGATATGGAACGCTGTGAAGTGGTTGCCCAAGTTTAAATATTTGGGCATCAACTACTTGTGTCGATATTTTATCTCAACTGCCTTGCCATTTTTGCAAAGTAGCTCCACCAGTTTCAGGCCGATTCTCTTCTTAAAAAACCTCACGCTACGCTTTTGTATCGCCATGGCGTAGCCATTTCGAACCTTACCGAATTCACATTTTTGGGCTACATTCGGGGCTGCGTTTTGCCGTCCCTCGCATCGCCCAAAAGGCCATTGTCTTGGCACAAATTCCCGGGATGGCAACGATAACTAGCGCGGAAAAACAAAAATACAGGTCTCATGGAAAAAGCGAACAACGTTGACGAGTACATTGCAGCATTTCCCACAGCGGTGCAGGAAATCCTGCGGCAAGTCCGAGCCACCATCAAGGCAAATGCCCTGGAGGCCATGGAACTGATAGCCTACGGAATGCCCGCCTACAAACTGCACGGCCACCCGCTGGTCTATTTTGCAGGTTTCAAAAACCATATCGGCTTCTATGCCACGCCGACGGGGCACGAGGCTTTTGCGGCGGAGCTTTCCAAATACAAGCAGGGCAAAGGCTCTGTGCAGTTCCCGATTGACGAACCGATGCCGCTGGGTTTGGTTGGCAGTATGGTGCGATTTCGGGTGCAGGAGAATTTGGCAAAGCCGAAGAAAAAATAAAAACTATTTGTTTTTTATTTTCAAAAAACACTATCTTTGAAGCAAAATTTAAAACAATTTATTTCACGACTAAAATCACCTGACATGGCCTTCCTCAATGTTTATCTCAACTTCAACGGCAATTGCGAAGCCGCCTTCAATCACTACAAATCCGTCTTTGGTGGCGAGTTCGACACGTTCTCCCGTTTCAGCGACATGCCTCCTTCGGAAGCACCATTGCCTGAAAGTGAGGCCAATAAAATCATGCACGTTTCCCTTCCTGTCGGAACGGCAGGCTGTGTGTTGATGGGTAGTGACTGCCCGCCCACCTTCACAGGCGGTGTTCAGGGCAACCTGTTCAACGTCTCCGTTACGGCGGACAGCAAGGAGGAGGCCGACCGCTTGTTCAAAGCACTTTCCGAAGATGGCAAAGTTTCCATGCCGATTGCCGACACCTTTTGGGGCGCCTATTTTGGGATGTGCGCCGACATGTTCGGGGTGCAGTGGATGGTGAGCTGTGATGCAAAGGCGTGAGAGTCTGAACTAAATCATCAACCAAATCAATTTTTCTACCATGGCAACTAAGCAAAAAATCACCCCCTTCCTCTGGTTCGACAACCAAGCTGAGGAGGCTGCTAATTTCTACACCGCCATTTTCAAAAACTCCAAAATCGGAAAGGTATTCCGGCAGGGCGACAAGGCGCTCACGGTCGGGTTCCAACTCGGCGGACAGGAATTTTCGGCGCTCAACGGTGGCCCAATGTTTAAGTTAAACCCGTCCATTTCCTTTTATACGGTTTGTGAAACGGAAGCGGAGGTGGATACGGTATGGCGGCAGCTCGCAGATGGAGGCCAGGTGATGATGCCGCTCGACAAGTACCCGTGGAGCGAGAAATACGGCTGGCTGAACGACAAGTATGGCGTCTCCTGGCAAATAGCACTTGGCAAAATGGAAGAAGTTGGGCAAAAAATTACCCCTTTGTTGATGTTCACGGGCAGTCAGCACGGAAGGGCGGAAGAAGCCTTGAACCTTTATACCTCCATTTTCAAGAACTCCAGCATAGCTGGAATTATGCGCTACGGTGCGGGCGAAACCGAGAAGGAAGGCACCGTGACCCATGCCCAGTTCAGCTTGGATGGGGAGGTACTCATGGTCATAGACAGCGGTGCAGCGCACGGCTTCCAATTCAACGAGGCGCTTTCCTTCGTCATCAACTGCGAGGGGCAGGCAGAGGTGGATTATTTTTGGGAAAAACTCATTGCCGACGGCGGGCAAGAGAGCCATTGCGCTTGGCTCAAAGACAAGTTTGGGGTGTCGTGGCAGGTGGTGCCTGCCGAATTGCATCAACTGCTCGCTGACCCCGACCCCGCACGAGCACAGCGGGCGACGGGCGCCATGATGCAGATGCGGAAAATTGACATCGAAAAGCTCCGCCAAGCTGCCGACGATGAAACCAAAACCCTCATCACCGTGCATGCGACCGTCAATGCACCGCTCGAAAAAGTATGGCAACTGTGGACGCAGCCCGAGCACATCACCAAATGGAACAACGCCTCCGATGACTGGCACACACCTCATGCGGAAAACGACCTGCGGACTGGTGGCAAGTTCAGCAGCCGGATGGAAGCAAAGGACGGCAGCTTCGGCTTCGATTTCTGCGGCACTTACGACCAAGTCGTTGATAACCAATTGATTGAATACACCCTTGACGATGACCGGAAAGTGCAGGTGCATTTTTCGGAAGTGGATGGC
The DNA here is from genome assembly GCA_021739645.1 of Saprospiraceae bacterium. Lineage (GTDB taxonomy): Bacteria > Bacteroidota > Bacteroidia > Chitinophagales > Saprospiraceae > UBA6168. The sequence goes on from JAIPBL010000081.1 coordinate 9,588, forward strand.
AACACGTTTGTGATGGAAAATTTCGAGGCAGAAGGCACGAATCCGGTCGAGATGCAGCGGGGTGGCTGGCAGGCGATTTTGGATAATTTCAAAAAATATGCGGAGGGCTAAATCACCTGATTTGGTAAACTTTGGTTTATGTTCAAAATTGGTTGGCAAAGCCGTTGCAGCTTACTCCCTAGTGGCGCCGCTCTTCGGGTTTGCCAACCATTTTAAATTGCATTTTTGTCCTATTGCCCCAAGATAATCAACCGCTTCACGCCCGACAACTCCCCAACTCGCACCTTTAGCAAATAAGCCCCGCTCGCCAATCCCCGCAAATCGAGCGGCTGCTGAACAGCGCCCACGGCCTCCGTTTGCGAAGCAAAAACCCGCCTGCCCACCACGTCGAACACCGTCAAATCAAGGTTGGCGAAAGTCGGCAAATCCAATTTCAAGGTAAAAAATCCATCGCTGGGGTTTGGCAGCACCTCGAATACGAGGCCGCCAAATAGCTCATTTGTTGCGCTCATATCCACGACGACCTGACCTGTGAAGGTGCAGCCGTTCTCGTCCATTACCACAACTTGATAGGTATTGAGTGGTAAATTATCGAAAACGTTGCTGGTCTGGAAAGTCAATCCGCCGTCAATTGAGTACATCAACTGGCCCGTGCCGCCGCTGGCTACAATGGTCAGGTTGTTTAGCGCCAATTGGAAATTGGCTTGCACCACATTCGGCTCATCCACGAAGATGCTCGGTGCTACAAACTCATAACCAGTAGCGTCCTTCACCCGGATGGTGTAGTCGCCGGGAGCGAGGTTCCAGTAGGTGGTTTGCGAAGAAAAAGCACCGCCATTCAGAGAATAGGTGTAAGGTGCCGTGCCGCCAGTCACGTCAGAGATGGTGATTTTCCCGTCCGACTCGCCGAAGCAGCTCACATCGTTCACGTTCACGTTGACACCGACCACCGCATTCACGTTCACGGTCGTCGTGGCCGTGCAGCCGTGCTGGTCCCGGATGGTGACGGTGTAGCTGCCGTTGCCGCTGGCTGTCAGCATGTTTCCTGTGTTAAAATTCGTCCCATCAAGGCTGTACTGGTAGTTTGGGCTGCCACCGCTACCGCTGGCTGTGATGGTCAGGCCGAAAGCCGTGGCCGTCACGCTAAGGGCGGGCGGGTCGTTGATGATGATGTTCGGGGCTGTGGTCAAGCCACCATCGGCACCCTTCACCGTTAGGCTGTAAGTGCCTGCGGCAAGGCCGGAGAACGTGTTGCCGGGTTGAAATGTGCCGCCGTTGAGACTGTAGGTGTAAGGCGGCGTGCCCCCACTGGCGTTCACGGTGATGACCGCATCCGACTCGCCGTGGCAACTCACTGGTTGCGACAGCGAGACAAAGATATTTGGCGGTACGCCACCAATGAAGATGCTCGACGTTTTCTGACAGCCGTGCGCATCCACCACCGTGATGGTGTGCGTGCCGTTGGCCACCCCACTGAAAATATTGGAACCCTGGAGCATTCCGCCATCCAATTGGTACTGGTACGGCGCCGTGCCTCCGCTAGCTGCCACGGTAACCGTTGTACCAACGGCGGTGGGGTTTACCACCAGTGCAGGTGGGGCAGCCAGCGCAATGACCGAAGACGAAACGGTGAAGCCGCCGCTGTCCTTGATGGTCAGCGTGTAGGTGCCTGCGGCAAGGTTAGAGAAAGCGCTGCCCGGCTGGAACGTTCCGCCGTTCAGGCTGTACTGGTAGGCTGGAACGCCGCCCGCGCCCACCGCTGTAATTTGGCCGTCCGTGCCGCCGGGGCAGTTGATGGGTTGTGAAACACTGCCTGAAACCGTCAGTGCTGGCACCGTCACGGTCACGCTGAGGGTTGTTTCGCAATCGTTGGCGTCCCGCACGGTGATGCTGTGGCTGCCGTTGGCAACGGGCGTGAACATGTTGCTCGATTGGAACATCCCGCCGTCGAGGCTGTACTGCAAGCTGCCCGTACCGCCGCTGGCCGTTACCGTCACGGTGTAGCCCGTGGCCGTGGCCGTTCCGGTGATTTGCGGCGGCGCCGCAACCACGATGGCCGAACTGGTTTGCGTCAAACCGTCGGCGTCCATGGTGGTGATGGTGTAGCTGCCTGCGGCAAGATTCATGAAAACGCCACTACTCTGGAAAGTCCCGCCGTTGATGCTGTAGGTGTAGGGAGCGTTGCCGCCCGTTGCCGTCGCCGTTATTTCCCCGTCATTTTCCCCAAAACAACTCACGGGTTGAGTCACGCTGCCCGACACGACGATGTTGTTGGTGAAAACGATCGCCGTGGTGGTGGCCGTGCAGCCGTTTTCGTCCATCACGGTGACGGTGTACGTCCCATTGGGCACGCCGCTGAAAACATTGCTGCTTTGGAATGCCCCGCCGATGCTGTATTCCAGGGTGCCAGTTCCGCCGCCACCTGTGGCGGTGATGATGTTGGTGTTGACGGAGGCTGAGGCGGTCACTTGTGTCGGATTGCTGATGGTGACACTGGTGGTGGTTTGGGTTAACCCGTCGGCGTCCATCACCTCCACGGTGTAGCTGCCGGGAGCGAGGTCGTCGAAAACATTGCTGCTTTGGAATGCCCCGCCGTTGAGGCTGAATTGGAGCGGGGCGCTGCCGCCGCTGACCGACACAGTTATTTCTCCATCATTTTCACCGAAACAACTGATAGTGCCGCTGACGCTGGCCGAAACAATCAGTGTGTTCACCGCAACAATGGCTGTGGTCGTGGCGGTGCAGCCGTTGGCGTCCATCACGGTAACGGTGTAGGTGCCATTGGCCACGCCGCTAAAAATATTGCTGCTTTGGAACGTCCCGCCGATGCTGTACTCCAAGCCACCCGTGCCGCCGCTGGCCGTCACGGTGATTTCATCGTTGTTGACGCTGGCCGAGGCCAAGATGGCAGGTGCACCATCAATGGTCAGGCTTGCGGTGGTGGTGGTAAAACCGTCGGCGTCCATCACCTCCACGGCGTAGTCGCCAGGGGCGAGGCCGCTGAAAACGTTGCTGCTTTGGAACGTCCCGCCGTTCAGGCTGTAAGTCAGCGGGTCGTTGCCGCCGCTGGCCGTCACGGTGATTTCCCCATCGTTTTCCCCAAAACAATTGATGCCCTGCGTGATGGCAATGGTAGCGGCCAAGGTATTTTGTATGATGTTGATATGAAAAACCTGTGCATGGAGCCAGCTTCCGGCATTGTCAACCATGTCAAATTCAAACTCATCGCTGGTGGTCATGCTGCCGTCGTGCTGGTAGGAGAGCAGGCCAGCGTCAATATCGGCTTGGGTAAACGTGGTGCCAACAACGGGGACATCCACGCCGATTATCAGGTTGCCATTCACCGGTACTGACAACAATGTGAAAACAACTTGACTGTTTGGGCTGCCTTGCCCTTGCAGGTAGGTTTGTGAAACGACGGCGCTTTGTCCTTGCGGTACGGTGAGTACCTCATTTTTCAATAAAACTGCCAGTGGTGAAGGCACGAGGCCACAGATGTCGAGCGACCAATTGTTCAGCGCCCCGCCGTCGTCGTCGTAGCTGTCGGTGATTTTGAGTATCCAGTTGCCCATCGAGTTTTCGCTGCTAAACCCTGCGAATGGGTCAATGGGCTGGTAGTTGCCGCTGATGGTGGGCGTGGTGCCAAGACAGGTGTTTTCAAAGACCATCGCCGAGTTGGCAAACGAATCGGCAAAATTGGCCACAATATTATCACCAGTACAACCAAAACTGCTGGCTGGCACGCCCGGCCGGTCGAAGATTTGCAGCGTGGTTCCCTGTGGGGAGGTCAGCTCCACGTCCAGGTCGCCGACGTAGGTGTGGGCGATGTTCATGTTGGCCTGCACGGAGTTGATGGACAAGTTGGCAGGCACGTTCAGCGTCTTCGTCACGCTGGTCGCCACGAGCGGAATGGTCAGCGGCAATCCAGTGGCCGTGAAGGTTTGGCAGCCGATGGTGCCGAGGTGGAAGGCGAATGTTTGAGAAAAATCGCTCTGGCTGCAAGGGTTTTGTGCCTGCACTCGCCAGTAATAGACACCTAGTGAAGCACATGGCGTAGGTACTTGAAAGCTATTGGTGGCCGCTGTTCCGCTGGCAAAAAGTGAGTTGAAATCAGGTAACTCCGACACCTCCACGAGGTACTCAGCGGCATTGGCGACGGCAGCCCAAGTCAGCGTGGGTTGGAAGTCTGTTACTTCTGCCCCGTCGGTGGGGGTGCTGAGGGTTGTGCCAGTGGTTACTTGGTCGAGCACCATGAGCGTGAGGTTGGAGGTCTGCGTGACGGAGCCGCCAGTGGCAGTCACCGTGATGGGGTAGGTGCCAGGTGTCACGCCCGTCAGGTTGTCGATGACCAAGTCCACCGTGGTTGGTGGCGGTACGTTGTTTGGGGTAAATGTAGCCGTTGCGCCAGCAGGAACACCCGTCGCCGTGAAGTTCACGGGGGTGTTGAAGCCAGCGAGTTGCAACATTTCGAAGCTGAAATCGGCTGTTCCACTCTGGCAAGCGGCGGCAGAAGTTGGTGTGGTGATGAGGGTAAAACTCGGCACTACCGCCAGTTCGATTTTGAAATTTTGGTTGGAAATGTCGAAGAAGACATTGCCCAGTGCTTTTACCATCACCCTCGCCTGTGTGGTGGCGATGTTTGGTACGAGCACCATCTCGGTGCCGTCGTTGTTGGTGGAAGCCAACAGCGTGTAGGGGTAGGTGTTGCCGCCGTCGGCGGAAAGCAGGATTTCCACTTCGCTTGCCGCTACGGGCGGAGCCGTGGTGTTGGCCACGTTCCAAGTCACGATGGCCGTGCTGCCGCCGGTCCAGGTGATGGCGGAGGTGTTCGGATTGGTGACGACGAATGGCCCAGCGGCTGCGCTGAAATTGAGCGTCACGTTCACCTCGTCCGTGCAGCCGGCGATTGGGTGGTTGTCCCGCACCGTACAGCGGAAGGCCATCGAGCGGGCTACGCTCGGCAGCACCTCCCAAGTCGGCGTAGTGCCAGCGAGGATGGCGGCCAGGTTTGGAAAGTAGCGTTTTTCGGAGGTGGTGGGGTTGAAAGTGCGGAACACGGGGCCGACGGTATTTGTGGCCAGTGGCGGCTGCGTTCCCACCTGGTTGTTCATTTGCTCCCAGCAGTAGGTCAGCACATCGGCGGGGTCACTGTCGTTGCCTTGCGCTGTCAGCACGAACGGGGTGGAAACCGGCACGGTGTACGAATTCTGTGTCACCGTCACGTTCGGAGCGTTGTTGCCGGAGGCGGTGGTGGTGGCGCAGGTGTTGCCTGAGCCGAGCAAGTGATTCGTGATTTCTCCGAGACTGACGGCGTGAAAATAATCGTCGCTGTGGTTCTGGACGTTGGGGGCACAAACGCCAGCGTAGCCCATGATGGTGCTGCCACTGCCGACCTCCATTGCCGTGGCACTATTTCGGTTGCAGTCGTTGTTTTGGGTGTGGTTACCACCAAATTGGTGGCCCATTTCATGGCAAACATAATCCACGTAAAACCCATCTCCGACAGGGCTTCCCAAGCCAGTGACGCCCCTCGCCTTGCCAGTGTTGTTGCAGACGGCGTTCAGTTGTGCAATGCCGCCGCCGCCCGTGCTGAACACGTGGCCGATGTCGTAGTTGCCATTGCCGATGACAGCGTTGCAGGTCGCTTGGTTCTCGTTGAGCATCGTCGAGCCGCTGTTGTTGGTGTAGGGGTCGGAGCCAGCGTTGAGGTAAATGAGCAGGTCGGTATTGGCAACCATGGTCATGGTCACGGCCAGGTCTTTTTCATAAATGCCATTCACCCGGGTCATCGCCACGTTGAACTGGGCCAGCACAAGCGGCTTCGTGCCACCGTGAAAAGTAGCGTACTCGCCGGTGCAGGCGAGGGCGAGGGCGTAGTTGCGGTGCTGGCAGTCGCCGACGACTAGCGATTGCGGATTGGCGATTGCGGATTGCGGATTGGGGGACACGTCTTCCACCAAGCACTCGAAATCGGTGTGCGGGTTGGGGTAGTCTTTTTTGAAATAACTGATGTAGTGCAGGTCGTCGCCTTCGGCAAAAGCGTCAATATAGACCGTGCTGTGGTTGGCGGAGAGAATCATGCCGTGGAAGCCATTCTGGGTATAGCCGCAGCGCAGGTAGGCCGTGCGGTCGGCATTGCTCCAGCCAGCGAAGGAGCGAATGTAGGGGTAGCGGGCCGCCAAATCGGGGTGCATGATGGGGGCATCCACTATCTGAAATTCCTCCGTCGAGCCGTCAGGCATTGGGATGGCCAGCTTTACGGGCGAGTTTGCCCCCTCCGGCGAAAAGCGCATGGGGGCTTCGCTCAGGTTGGCTTTCAGCAAATCAAGGCTGAGGGAAAGGGTGCGGTACTTGGTGGGTACGATGCGGCGTTCGCTGTTTTTTTTGGCGAAGCTGCTCTCCGGCGTGTCGAGCCACGGGTTTTGTTTTGTTTGGGCAAAAAGGCAAATGGCCAAGCTGGCCAATACGAGAGTGGAAAAAATCTTTTTCATGCTTAAAGAAAATGAGTTGTGTGTCTGAGTAAGTGAAGCGGGCTTTTAGCCTTACCACATAAAGATAATATTGATGAAGGCAAAGGCCGAAAAAATCAGCGGCTTTGTTGAGTAGCTGGCAAAAACATGGCCAAGGGCGAGGGAGTATGACCTTGCGATAAAGAAATTATTCTCTACCGTACACTTTTTTTAAGCTGTGGAGAAAAGGAACGATGAAGTAATTCTTCCCTCAATCCTAAAGCAGTTCTTTGAAAATGAAAAAACAATTTCAATTGAGCGTTTGATGCAATATTCGACCAATTTTTTGCCCTTTTGGCCCGGTTTGCCACCAAGTTTGCGGCCCTTGCGTCTGGCAAATGCAGGTTTTGAAACTGGCTTTTCAAACCGTCGGAAGATGGCGGCTAATTACTGTTGCGGCTGTTCTTGTTCAAACGCTCCGTCAATTCTGCCTGATTTGACAAAAGGGCGTTTACTTGCTTTTGCAAGGCTGTGATTAGTTCTTGTTGTCGCAAAATCAAATCATGACAGGCTGATATGTCGTTTGGTAAGCTCAATTCTAAGACGTAAAAATAAAAATTTAATCCCCATTTTGATGGGGTGCTAAACTGTTACGAGTTTTCAATTATTCGACCGTGCACAAAACTTGGCAGCGTAGAGGTGTATCAGCGCAACACGGTGACACTGCCCGAAGATACCTTTTCATTCCCCTCGCAGCGGTAACGGATTTTGTAGAGAAAAACACCGGGGCTAACGGCTTGCCCCTTGTAGAACCCATCCCATTTCCCGAAGGTCTCGTTCGTTTGGAAAACGATATTGCCCCAACGGTCGAATATTTCAAAAGACAGCAATTCGCCAGTGGCAAAAGGGTTGCTGATTCCAAACCTGTCATTCAAACCGTCGCCGTTTGGCGTGAAAGCAGAGGGTAGCAAGATGTCCCCGCACTCGACGGTGGTCGGGTCAACCACGACGATGCGAATAGAGTCTTTCGACACACAGTTTTCATTGTCGGTCATTTCGAGGGTGTAGGTAGTTGTTTCCGAAGGTGTAATGATGGGGTTTGGAAGATTAAAATCAACTACGTTGGTGGGAGGCGACCAATCGAAAGTATTGGCGCAGGTTTGCGTTAGGTGGATGGCCACGGCCTCGCCGAGGAAAATCGTGGTGTCGTTTACCCCAGTTGCCTTCAACCCTGTCTTTATTTGGTTGGGGGCGAGGTACAGGTCTTGAACGTCTTGAATACTTATGGCCCGACTGTACAGCCTGACTTCATCAATATACCCATGAAAGTCTTCATTGAGGTTGCAATCGCTGCTGCCTATCGTTAGCGGTTCGCTGTTGCTGATGTTGACCCGCAAATTGCCCGGCGCATTCACTTCTCCAAGTTTTGCCTTATTCACGTACAGGGTCGTAGTTGCTCCTTTCCTCACTACCACCACGTGATACCAGCATGATTCAGGCAGGTTTTTGGTGATGGAGGCCGTCACCGTGGAGCTTTCTGTCAGCTCTACGCTCAAGCTCCTGTTGGCAGCGTTGAAGCGGATGACGAATGACGCATCACTCGTGCAGCCTACTTTTTTTGAAAAAAGTGCTTGGTTGGCTGCGCTGTTGGTGGTTGGTTTGAAATAAAAGCTAAGGGAAAAATCTATGGTGGAAAAAGTCTCCTCCACCCGTTGCCCAAAAAGATAAAACCAGTCGTCGTTGCCATCAAAGAAACGGGCGTTCCCGTTCACCCCACAGCCGCAAGCATCGTCGCCGTTCACGAACAATTGAATGGCTGGGTCACCTGCTTCGTCCTCTACGGCACATCCGTTTTGGTTGAAAGAGATATGCGACACCAAGTCCTCCCCAATTTGGGCATGAAGGTTTATGAAAGAAAATAGCGTAAATACTAAAGTCAAAAATCTCATCAGTTCAGTTCAGTTTTTATTGAAATGGCGGCAAAGTTCTGCGATTTATTCGAACTTGACTGCCCATTTCTTGCAAAACCCATTTTGCGCATGGGTTCTTTTGTTCAAATTCCTTATAAAACGGTGGTCGCTCCGCAATATTTTAAACACAAATCGAACTAAAAAGGTAATAAATCCTTCTTAAACAAGGTTTTTGGTGACGCAGCAACCATTTTTTCGTTTATACCTTTGTACCTTGTTCAACACAACAATATCAATGAAAATCAAAAGTATCGTTCTTACAGCACTCTTCATGCTTGCATTTTCAGCTGGGCTGGTTGCGCAGGAGTTCATGTGGAAGACCCTCAGCAAAATAACTTACAAAAAAGAGTACGACGAAATGCTTGGGTTCAAAGTGGATGTCCCAATTTTCAGCAACGAAATCCAGAAACTGGAGGGCAAGGAAGTTACCATCAAAGGATACATCATCCCGGTAGAAGGTTACAAAAGCCACAAAGACTTTGTCTTTTCGGCATACCCATACAGCATGTGCTTCTTCTGCGGTGGCGCTGGCCCAGAAACAGTGATGGAGGTCAGAGCCAAGACCCCAGTAGCGTTCACTGCCGACCCTATCAGCATCAAAGGCACCCTGCACCTCAACTCCACCGATATCAACAAGCTAATGTATTCACTCTCCAATGTGGAAATTGTGAAATAACCGATAAAGTCAACCTTCAAGCCGTTGGTTCTTGATGCATCAATTCAAACTAAAATCAATTCAACATGAAAAATTTTCTCAAAAATCTATTCGGAACCGCTAACAAGACGGAAGCCGACACCGTGAAACAGGAAGCAACTGAAAAAGGCTCGGACGCAATGGACAAATCAGCTGATTTTTTTGCAAAGGCCAAAGAATCACTCTCGGAATTGGCTGACGATATCAAAGAAGGCGCTAGCGAACTGGTGGAAGATGCAAGTGAACTTGCATCCACGGCAGGTGAAAAAATATCGGAAGCGAAGCATTTTGTTGAAAAAGAGTTTACCGAACATGTAGGCGACCCCGATGAGTTGGTGGCCAAAGCCAAAAAGTCAATTGCAGGGGTAGCTGCCGACCTCAAGGAAACCGCATCTGAACTAGCTGATGATGCCAGCGAGCTTGCTTCTATGGCAGGTACGAAAATCACGGAAGCGAAGCATTTTGTTGAAAAAGAGTTTACCGAACATGTGGGCGACCCAGACGAACTAATTGCCAAGGCCAAAGAAACGGTAATAGGAGCTAGCGAAAAACTGACAAATGCCGCTAAAGAAGAGTGGGCTCATGCCAGTGAAAAAATCGAGGGCTTGAAAGGCTCCATCAATAAAAAGACATCAGAAACGGATGCCCCAGATGCCGCAGAAGGACTACCTTCCGATAAGGCCGATGCTTGATTAAGGGCTTTCAAGGAACAAAATGACTAGGGCGATTTTTGCATTCCAACGCACTGAACATCAGTGAGTTGTTTGCCAAAAGCGCCCTTTTTTATTGCTATAAAAAGCAAAAATCAGAAGCTAACGAGTTCAATATCAAATATCAGCACCGAGTTGCCGGGGATACTGCCTGAGCCGCTTCGCCCATACCCTAGGCCAGAAGGAATAAAGAACTTGCCTTTCCCGCCCTCTTTCAGCAGTGGGATGCCCTCTTGCCAACCAGGTATCAGGTTCTTGAGCGGAAAGGTGACAGTGCTGTTTCCACTTTCGTCAAATACATTTCCGTTGAGCAGGTAGCCTTTGTACTTGACCGTCACGGTGCTATTGATATTGGGATGCCCACCTGCGCCAGGCTCCTCAATAATATAATGTAGGCCAGAGGCCGTAGATTCGGCTGTCAGGTTGTTTTCCGCCAAGTAATCCTCGATTTTTTTGATGTCTTTTACAAGTAGTTCCTCCGAGGAGATGGGGTCTGGGATGCAACCAGTTGATAGGGCAAGGGCCAGTAGGAGGATAGAAAATGAAACTAATCTGCTCATGTTTTTGCTTTTTTTGGATGCAAAGTTACTGTGTGCGGCCATTTTATAAATAACAAGCCCCACAAATGTCCAAGTTCCGACCTTATCATTAAGTGCTGATTATCTGTGCTTTAAAAACGATGGGCGATAATTGAACTGAATTTCAAGCAGTTATGAAAAATATTTTTCAAAAAAATCAAAAAATCAGGTTGAAAATAAGCCAAACAAAATTACCTTTGCACCCGCCTTGAAAAAAGGCATTTCTGGATTAAAATTTTATCACAGTTTAAACGCATAAAATCGTGAATACTCGGAGTTATAACACCGTGTCGGCGAAAAAGGAAGAGGTAAAGCGTGACTGGTATGTTGTTGACGCAACAAACCAGATAGCGGGTCGCCTGTTTTCCCGCATTGCGGCCGTACTAAGGGGCAAGCATAGGCCCGACTTTACCCCGCATGTTGATACTGGTGACAACATCATCGTCATCAATGCTGACAAAATCCGTTTCACCGGAAAGAAGAAGGACCAAAAGGAGTACCTACGTTACACTGGCTACCCTGGTGGCCTCAAGAGGGAAACCGCAGGCCATCTTCTCGACCGCAAGCCAGAAGCCGTTATTGAAATCGGCGTTCGTGGCATGTTGCCCAAGACCAAGTTGGGGAATGCAATGATCAAAAAGCTTTTCGTGTACGGTGGCGAGGAACATCCTCACCAAGCACAGAAGCCCCAACCATTTAACTTCTAACAAGGAAATTTTTCAAACATGGAAATGATAAATGCCATCGGAAGAAGAAAAGCCTCTGTCGCTAGGGTTTACCTCACCAAGGGTGAAGGTAAAATCAGCATAAACGGCAAGGACTTTAAAGAATACTTCCCACAAGTGCATGTGCAAGGCTCCATCACTGAGCCGTTCATCACCGTAAACCTGGAGAGCAACCTCTACAACCTCAGCGTGAACGTTGACGGTGGTGGTTACAAGGGTCAGGCAGAAGCAACTCGCATGGGTATCAGCCGTGCGCTGGTGAAGCTCAATGCTGACTTCCGCGGACCGCTCAAAGAAAAAAAGCTGCTTACCCGTGACGCCCGTGAGGTTGAACGTAAGAAATACGGTAAACCAAAGGCAAGAAAGAGCTTCCAGTTCTCCAAACGTTAATTATGGCACTTGGCCGTTGGCTATTGGTTTTTTACTACCAATGGCCAACAGCTAAAAGCTAAAAGCAATAAAAAAATGGCAAAACCTACATACCAAGATTTGCTCGATGCAGGGGTTCACTTTGGCCACATGCGCAAGAAATGGAACCCGAAAATGGCGCCCTATATTTTCATGGAGCGCAAAGGCATTCACATCATTGACCTGAACCGCACGTTAGATGGGATGGAGCGCGCCGCAAACGCCATGCGTGCCATCGCAAAGTCGGGCCGCAAGATATTGTTCGTGGCAACGAAGAAGCAAGCACGTGACCTCGTCGCTACTGCTGCCAAATCTGTTGGAATGCCGCACGTGACCGACCGTTGGTTGGGTGGTATGATGACCAACTTTGCCACCATCAAGCGTTCTGTGAAAAAAATGCAGAATATTGAGCGGATGCTCGCAGATGGTACTGCAGCCAACATGACCAAGAAAGAGCGCCTCACCCTCGACCGTGAGCGTATAAAGCTGGACAAAGTGTTCGGTGGAATCGAAAACTTGGGTCGCCTTCCAGCTGCCATCTTCATGGTGGATATCTCCCATGAGCACCTAGCGTTGGCCGAGGCAACTCGTTTAGGCATTCGCACTTTCGCCATGGTGGATACGAACTCTGACCCGAACAAGGTTGACTTCGCCATCCCTGCCAATGATGATGCTTCAAAGTCAATCACCATCATTACCAACTACTTGGCCGAAGCTATCCGTGAGGGCTTGGCCGACCGCTCCACAAAAGCGGAAGAGGAGAAAGCAGAGGCTACGAAGACAGAGGCGGAGGGATAATCGAACACAGGAGAAAACTGACCTTATCCCATTTTTGGAGGTATCCACAGTGACCTAACCTGTTTTTAATTTCAAATTTGAGCTGGCGCCCCTTGCGCTACCAAATTTTTAACCATTTAATATTCAAATAAAATGACCACTACATTATCAGCTGCTGATGTAAAAAAGCTCCGTGACATGACGGGCGCTGGCATGATGGATTGCAAAAAAGCCCTGGAAGAAGCCAGTGGTGATTTCGATAAAGCAGTAGAGGTATTGCGCAAGCAAGGCCAGAAACTTTCGCTGAAACGTGCTGACCGTGAAGCGAAGGAAGGTGCTGTTATTGCCATGACTTCCGCTAACCGTAACAATGGTGTACTTGTGCGTTTGAGCTGCGAAACTGACTTCGTTGCCAAAAACGAGGACTTTGTGAACTTCGCAAAAAGCATCACGGAGATTGCACTCAAGAATCTTCCTGAGAACACTGAGGCACTACTCAGTCTTCCATACGATGGGGTAACCGTTGGTGAGAAGATTACCGAGCAGGTTGGCGTTATCGGTGAAAAAGTAGAGGTTAGCCACTACTCGAAACTGGAGACTGCCGCTGGCCAAGGACAAGTGCTGCCTTATATCCACATGGGCAACCGTGCTGGCGTTATCGTTGCACTCAACCTCGAAGGCCCTGAATTCGTCGAGCCGGGCAAAAACGTGGCCATGCAGATTGCAGCCATGCGCCCAGTTGCCCTCGATAAAGACGGCGTTTCGGCAGAACAGATTGAAAAAGAAATTGAAATAGGCAAGGAGCAAGCTCGCCAAGAAGGCAAGCCAGAAGCCATGCTGGAAAAAATTGCTGTTGGTAAACTGAACAAGTTCTACCAAGAAAGTACCCTGCTCAACCAGACTTACGTCAAAGACGGCAAGATGACGGTTGCACAATACCTGCAAAGTTTGAACAAAGACCTTACGGTCACAGCGTTCAAACATGTTGAACTGGGCTAGTTGCCCGAAGCTATGAAAGGCGAATTAAGCAATTAATTCGCCTTTTTTTATGCCCCTACTTTTTCCTTTATACCTTTGATTTTTTACTACAATCACTATGGCAATCAAATACAAACGGATATTGTTGAAATTGAGTGGCGAGTCGCTCATGGGCACCCAAAAATACGGTATTGAGGCCTCCATGCTTTTTTACTATGCAGCGCAAATCAAGGAACTAGTAGAACTGGACATTGAGGTGGCCGTCGTAATTGGTGGGGGCAATATTTTCAGAGGATTGCAGGCTGCCCAGTCCGGTATAGACCGGGTGCAGGGTGATTATATGGGCATGTTGGCCACCGTCATCAACGGCATGGCGCTCCAGAGTGCCCTTGAAAGCGCCGGTGTTTTTACCCGCCTTATTTCAGCGATAAAAATGGACCAGATTGCCGAGCCGTACATCCGCCGCAGGGCCATCCGCCACCTCGAAAAAGGGCGCGTCGTGCTTTTCTCTGGCGGTACCGGTAATCCCTATTTTACCACCGACTCCGCCGCCGCCCTGCGTGCCAACGAGGTTAGTGCCGACGTCATCCTGAAAGGCACCCGAGTGGACGGCATCTACAGCGCCGACCCTGAAAAAGACCCCAATGCCACCAAGTTTGACCATCTCACTTTCAATCAGGCCATCAGCATGGGCCTTGGCGTCATGGATATGACTGCCTTCACCATCTGCCAAGAAAACAACGTGCCCATCATCGTTTTTGACATCAACAACAAGGACAACCTGAAGCGGATTGTGATGGGTGAAAAAGTGGGGACGCTCGTTGAAACGGAGTGATTTCAGTTGGCAGCCTGCCAACTGGACTACTGCATGGCAATCGCAATTGTAGCCATGCTCACCTTCGTACCGGGCACGTCCAGTAATCTGTTGGCGCAAACCTCCAGCGTAGCTCCTGTCGTCAGCACGTCGTCAACCAGCAGGATGTGTTTACCTTCCAATATTTTCGGCTTTGCCACCTCAAAAACCTCACCCACGTTGTGCAACCGAGCCTCCCGTGATTGCTTGGTTTGAGATTCTGAGTGTACGATCCGCCTCATCGCATTACCGAGGCAGGGTCTTCCAAAAGTTTCAGAGATGCCGTTGCCGAAGACCTCACTCTGGTTGTAGCCACGAATACGCAGCTTTCGAACATGCAACGGCACTGGCACGATGACATCCACTTCTGCGAAAAGTGGCGATTGGCGGAGCATCGAACCCATTTTTCGGCCCAATGCCGTCCCTACCTCAGCCTTCCGCTTGTACTTGAGGTTATGAACCATGTTTTGCACCCTGCTTTCTTTCGTGAAAAGGTACATGGGAGCACCTGCATGGAGGTTTACCCTCCCCCAGAATTTCTCGGTAAACGGGTTTTCTTTTCGAAAATGGAAATTGGCTTCTGGCAGGGTGGCCCGGCAGGCCGTGCAGATATGCTCTCCGTAGGGCGGTGAATTGTATTCGCAGGCAAGGCAAAGATGTGGGAAAAATAGGCAGAGGAAGTCCTCGAACGGACGAATCAGGTTTCTCATAGTTGCTTGTTTTTTTGGTGAAACAAATGCAACCTATGCTTTCTTGGATTACCAGTAAAATATTTGTTTTTAGTATAAAAAAACAGGTAGCCCATAAAAAAACGTCTGCCTCGAAAATCAAGACAGACGCATCAAAACAAAACGAAAAACCAACTTTAAACAAGTCTTTTTATGAACTTAATAACCATCCATTTTCCTCAAATGTTGCCTGAGCGTTTGTTAAGGAATCCTTAAATAGAAATGAATAGTCCTTTGTCAATCAGTTGTTGGCCTTCAATCGAACGCTGATATTTTCTTGCTTTCCGTTGCGGTTCAGCACCAAAGAAACTGTTTCACCAGCCTTGAACCCGCCCACTGCTTCCAGTAGGTCGGCGGAAGACCTTACTTTTTTCCCATTGGCTTGCACAATGATGTCGTTCGGCAAAACGCCAGCGTACTGAGCCGCACCGCCATCAACCAAGCTTTCCACAAGTACGCCTTGTGAGATGTCAAGCCCAAGTTCGTTAGAGATTTCATTGTCCAAATCGGCAATATTTATACCTAGAAAACCACGTTCATAACTGCCGTTTTCGATAATATCGTTGACAATACCAATGGCCAAATTGATGGGAATGGCGAAGGAATAGCCCTCGAAATAGCCCGTTTGGGTCGCAATGGCCGTATTGATGCCGAGCAGCCTGCCATTGGCATCCACGAGTGCCCCGCCGCTGTTTCCTGGGTTCACGGCAGCATCGGTCTGGATGAACGACTCGATGGGCGCTTTGCCCCTGATGATGTTGATGTCCCGCCCCTTGGCACTGATGATGCCCGCAGTGACGGTGGAGTTGAGTTCCAGCGGATTGCCAACGGCCAGTACCCATTCGCCAATCTTGGCTTCGTCAGAGTTGGCGATGCGCATGGTTGGGAGGTCTTTGGCATCAATTTTCAACACAGCAAGGTCCCCTTCGGGGTATGTGCCAATGACGGTGGCTTTGTAGGTCTTGTTGTCCGTAGTGGTCACCTCTACCTCATCGGCGAACTCAACCACATGGTTGTTGGTGATGATATAGCCGTCGGCAGTGTAAATGACGCCGGAGCCAGTGCCCTGCTTCGGTTGGTTGAAATTGAAGAATGGGTTTCCGAAAAAAGAGTCACCTTCAAAAATATTTGGCCAAGGCTTATTTTGCTGTTGCTTGCGGTTTTCACTGGCCTTTTTTTCACTCTCCTTGGCAGAAATATGCACGACTGCTGGTGTGGCTGTGGCTGCCGCTTCGGTAAAATCAAAAGGAACGTTGAGGGTCGGGGGCGCGTTCACATAATTTACTTTCTTGGCGAATTGGCCATTGTCTGCAGCAGCTATTTGCTGATTTCCCTGCAAGGCAAAGTAGCCGCCAAGCGTCATCATGCCGCCAATCATCCCCGCAAAAACGTATGAAAATGCCTGCTTCATGGTTGAATTATTTTGTGTTAGTTTTAAAGTTGAGTCGTATCCCAAACTTGCTGTTTGTACAGTGCAAAAATAAACGCCCAGCCTCCCCATCGGTTATTTCCCCAAACTGGTTTAACGACAAATTAACAAGCGGAAAAAACGGCCTAGATAGGCTTTGATTCTAAACACTTGGCTTGATGAATTCGTTGTCCCAAATTTTTCCCAACCCATTTTTTTTAAAACTCCGACAAATGCAGACCTTCACCCCATATTTGCTTGTTACGCCTTGGCAATTTGTGCCGATGGGCAATGTCTGCTAATTTATGTTCCAAAACGAACTCGAATTTCATGCACTGATCCAGCCGGAAGCCGAACTGGAAGCCAAACTGCTCGACACTCCGGTGTTCAGGGAGGGCCTGGATTGGGGCAAGCCTCGCTTTGGCCACCCAGAGGGCAAGGTCGGGCTGCATGTGCGGGAAGTGTTGGACAACGTGGAGCATTGCGCAACAAACGAAACCGCACGGCAACAACTCCGCCTCGTCGCCATCGCACACGATACTTTCAAGTTTCAGGAATTCCAGTTGGGCAGGCGGGTGAAGCACCACGGGCTGCTGGCTCGGGAATTCATGGAAAAATACCTGGACGACCCCGTCCTGCTCGACCTCATCGAGCTGCACGACGAGGCTTTTTACTGTTGGCGTGCAGCAACGCTGGAAAATCAGCCTGTGGCCGCCACCCATCGCCTCGAAAAACTGCTTGAAGTGGTTGGCGATAACCTCCCGCTCTATTTCGATTTTTACAAATGCGATACCCGCACGGGCGACAAGGTTCAAGCGCCGCTGTACTGGTTCGAGGAGGTTGTTATTTCGAAGTTAAAGTAAACCATCGAACAGGGCTATCCCTATCTTTGCCCCATGAAAAAATGGAACCCAATCAATTACATCATCCTTTTCGTCGTGGCGGCTGGACTTTTTACCGTCGGCAAGCATTTTTACCTAAAACCCAGCGTCAACGATGGGGAAAAAGCGCCCGATTTCCTGGCTGTTTCCCACCAAAATTTTGGCTTTAAGCTCTCAGACCTGGAGGGCAAATACGTGCTCCTCGATTTTTGGGGCAGTTGGTGCGGCCCCTGCATTGCCGAGGCCCCTGCGCTCATTGCTTTGTATGAAAAATATGGGACTGTCAAATTTAAGGAAGCAGAAGGCTTCACCATCGTCAGCGTCGCCATCGAAAAAGACCGGCAGCGCTGGGCGTCGGCCATTGAACGGCTTGGGTACACCTGGCCCTATCAAGCCATCGACCCGGTGAGCAACTTCAGGTTCTTCGATTCTCCTATCGCCAATGATTATGGGGTGAAGCAATTGCCCACGTCGTTTTTGCTGGATGAAAATCGCAAAATCATTGGCGTGAATATGCCGCTGGAGGAGGTGGATAGGTTTTTAAAGAATAAGGCGAAACCCAGTGACCAATAGTTGCCCAGCTCAGGTAAACAGCACCCACTCTCATGCAGCGCTCTGAGCACTAGGTCCATGCTGTTTGGTACTGGCATGCTGGTTAAATTAAGCGTTGAGGAATTTGGATTGTGTGGCGCCGCATGGCTGCACTGCCCCTTGGAGCTAATGGAAAAACGGGCTTATGAAACCGGGTTGCATACATGATAAAAAAATGTCAAATTTTTTTTTGAAATACCCCCCCCATGATATATATATGTGCCTTCCTGTAATTAATAAGTATTTTGTTCGGTGATTTTTTATGCTTACAAAACGGGGGCAATCGAGCCTCCCGGCGGCCAACCCACATTCAAATGACCAAGCTACCCTGCGCCGCCAACACCTGTTTGCCCATCTGTGTGAGATAGATTAACCTAAGTTGGGGGCAATGCGGCTCAATACCGTTTTTGCCTTGCTCCAACTTAAACTTGAGCTTAGGCATTTGTGCCTTGTGCGCAAAGACTTTTGATTTGTATTTTCTGCCATGCTCCTTACGCTTGGGTGGGAGGGATGTGGTTATTATAAACCTAAAAACGTTTACCAGAGAGTGTTCACTCAACGGTGTCTCAAAATAAACCTTAAATTTGAGACATGACATTAGCAAAGACAAAAAAAACGACAGACAAAACCCCATTGGCCCCTGATTTTGATTATGCCGACTATGAAAAAGAGGTGGTGGCA
>JAIPBL010000082.1 GCA_021739645.1 Saprospiraceae bacterium
TTTAATTTCTTCAGGAGATTATGCAAGGACTATGAGCATACTACGAAAAGTGCCGAAACGATGATATTATTGGCTAATTGCGCAATAATCTTAAACAGAATCCAATGATTTTAAAATTAAATTCCCCAACATGCTCTAAATTAAAACTGCTTTATGACAGGAAGGCTAAAACAAAGTAAGCGTCATTTCTTTGATTCTCAATGCTTTAATCGTGTCTTCCAGTCGCTCTTTAATCGTTTGGCAATAATCCTTGTTTATTTCAAATCCAATACATTTCCTGTTGTTCAGCATGGCAACTTTAGCCGTAGTACCAGAACCCATGAAGGGGTCTAAAATCAAGTCTCCCTCATTGGTGAAACCCAGCATCGCCCTACTAATTAAATCTTCCGGAAACTGCGCTGGATGCTCAGTCCTTTCATCTGAGGCTCTGTTAGTGCCTGATGTTACTTTGGCAATTCGCCAAACATCAGAAGGGTTTTTGCCAATTGTATTGCAGCGCAATTTGCCATTCTTTTTTTGATTTGGATACTTCACATTCGGGTCTCTTATGGCGTCAAGGTTGAAGGTATAGTTTTCGGGGTTTTTAATATACCAAAGAATTTTTTCGTTTCGAGGAGACAAGTAGTTTTTGCAAGCAACACCAGCCTCATAATTCCATACTATCTCTTGACTGAGATAAAATTTTATTTTATCCCAGATAAGATATGGGATTGGCACTGCACGTCCTTTTCCTTCGATGCTTAAATATCCAACATTAAGAATATAAGCCCCATCGGGTCGGGTTATTTCATAAATGGAATTGGATATGTTAGATAGCCAGTTCAGGTATTTCTGTAATGGCTGGATATCTTCATATTCCTTCCCTATATTATATGGGGGACTGGTAATTGTTGCTTCAACCTGCACTAACCCTTCCAGTTGCCTTAATCCTTCCTCACAATCCATGTTGTAAATGAGGCAAGTTTCATTTTCGTAGAAAGGATTCCCCAAGATGCTTTTTAATGTCTCGAACATTGGCTCAAATTTAGATAATTGCTACTTATAGTATGCAAAACTACAAACAATATTTCAAACCAGAAACACTCTATTCTTGAAAATGATGGTGCCTAACTTCGCTCATCCCCCAAATACTTCAAACCCACCAACAGAAAAAACAAATACAGCGACACCCCAAAATTGTTCTCAATCGTGTTTTCCACAAAAAAAGAAGAAAACACCACGGCATGCAGCGCCAAGAACAGCGGGTTTCGCCAGTTTCTTTGGTAAAAAAGCGGCAGGAAAAAACCCACGGTGAATATTGCCAAGCCCACCAGCCCCGTGCCAGCGAAGAGGGTCACGAACTGGTTGTGCGGCATCCGAAGTTGGTAGTCGCCGTAGATTTTGGAGGCGTATTTTTCCTCGACGACCTGCTTCAAATCACCAGCGCCAATGCCGAAAATGAGGTGCTCCCGCCCGATGTCGAGGCCGATGAGCACGGAGGTGAAGCGCTCGGCGTCCGGGTAATCGGCACCAGTGCCTTGCTGAAATTGGCGGTAATCCCAGCGGGCGTAATCCACTTTGGCTTTGAAACTGGGTACAGTGAAATAGGCCACCATCGGAAGCGCCACCACCCCGGCGATGCCCGCCAGGCCGAGCAGGTAGCGTTTTTTTACCAAAACAAACCAAACGCCGAGCGCCAGCAGGGCGAGGTACAGCGATGCCAGCCCGCTCCGCACCGACAGTACGTGGATAAAACCAAACAGGGACAGCGTCAGCCCGCCAATAAGCCATCGTTCGCTTTTCTTCGAAAAATGAAAACCCTCCACCCAGAGCGCCCCACCGCCAAGGATGGTCAGCGCCACCATGAGGCTGAACCGGATATGGTTGCTGGGCGTGGTGAGATGGCCGCCCCGACCGAGGTTGGTCATCTCGGCGTCGAAGTTGGCGATGAAATTCAGCAGGACATAGACGCTGATGATGGACATCGTCACCAACAAAAAATACAGAATAGTGAAAATCTCCCGCTTGCGCAATGCGGGCATGGAGGCAAAAGCGAAGGGCAGCACCAAAAACGGCAACTTGATGCGCAGCCGCTCCAGCGTATAGCCGAGGTCGCCCGACCATGGCCACGACAGCAGCACCAGCAAAAATGGTATGGAAACGGCCAGCCAAGGCGTGTAACGGCGGTATTTTTCGAAATTTGAGCGAAGCGAATCCCGAAGCGTGACCTTGATTTTTGGGCCGTCAATTTTTAGTTGAAAAACGGCCAGCACCACCAGCGCAATCATCGAAACGGAGAGCACGAACTCTGCCGACAACACCATGCTCACCAAGTAGATGAACAGGAAAATGATGGATTGCGCTTTGTATGATTGTAAGATGGTCTGCACGATGAGGATTTAGGTTCCCTTCGGGAATGACAATTAAGGATTTGAGCGCGGAACGAATGCAGCTTGGTTTGCTTTATAAATAAACCAAATACTACCTTTGCCCTTCATTTTTTGGAAGAACACCGAAGTGATGAGTTTTGGCAGGCTCGCCTCAAATCCTCAAATCTTCGATTCCTCAAATCCTCAACCACATGTCCGATTCATTCGCAAATGTAAAACGCCTCATCGAAGAAATAGCAGCGGCTAACCCAACGACGAAGGTCGAACTGGAGCAGTTCCGCATCCAGTACCTCGGCTCGAAGAACGTCATCAAGCCGTTGATGGGCGAAATTAGAAATGTTCCGAACGAACAGAAGAAAGAATATGGCCAACTGGTGAACGAGGCCAAGAACGCTGCCGAGCAAAAATTTGCGGCGCTGCAAGATGCCCTCGAATCGGTCAGCGGCGATGCCGACCTTCCCGATAGCTATCGGGACTTCGACCTCACCCGTCCCGGCGAGCCGCTGGAACTGGGCAGCCGCCACCCCATCGCCACGACGATGAACCGAATCGTGGGCATCTTCCAGCGCATGGGGTTTGCCATCGCCGAGGGGCCGGACATCGAGGACGACTGGCACAATTTCACGGCCATGAACACGCCAGAAGACCACCCCGCTCGGGACATGCAGGATACTTTTTATTTGCAAAACAGCACCGAAATGCTTCTGCGCACCCACACTTCGCCCGTGCAGGCGAGGGTAATGATGGGCCAAAAACCGCCCATCCGCATCATTGCACCGGGCCGGGTCTATCGCAACGAGACCATCAGCGCCCGCAGCCATGCGCAGTTCCACCAAATCGAGGGGCTGTACGTGGACGAGAACGTGAGCTTCGCCGACCTGAAGCAGACGCTGATGTATTTTGCGCAGGAGATGTTCGGAACGCCGAAAATCAGGCTGCGCCCCAGCTTCTTCCCCTTCACCGAGCCGAGCGCCGAGATGGATGTGTGGATTGGCATGGACAATGAAAAGAACTACCGCCTGAGCAAGGGCACCGGTTGGCTCGAAATCCTTGGCTGCGGCATGGTGGACCCACAGGTGCTCGAAAACTGCGGTATTGATTCCTCAAAATATTCGGGTTATGCCTTCGGAATGGGTATTGAGCGGCAGGCCATGCGGCTGTATGACATCCACGATATTCGGTTATTTTTTGAAAATGATGTGCGGTTTTTGAAGCAGTTCAGTGCGGTGATTTGAACCAAGAAATTTTGGAAAAATACTTGCGCCCACTTTTGGTAAACCCAAGAGTGGGCGCATTTTTTTTCTGAAAGGAGAAAGCCAGAAGGCCAGAAAGCCAAAATGTGTGTGCCTAAAATAGGTTGACAAAAATTCTCAACAAAAATCCCACTACTTTTGCCCTTCGTTTTCGAAAACTAGCAAACCTACCTCGCCTGATCACGTAAAACCTATTTTTAGATTTTAGACATTAGACCATAGACTTTAGACAGTCGCAGGTCACCATCTAATGTCTAAAATCTAATGTCTATCATCACCAAAAGCATGAAAGTTTTAAAATTTGGAGGCAGCTCCGTCGGCACGCCTGAGCGCATCAACGGCC
The DNA here is from genome assembly GCA_021739645.1 of Saprospiraceae bacterium. GTDB lineage: Bacteria > Bacteroidota > Bacteroidia > Chitinophagales > Saprospiraceae > UBA6168. The sequence continues at coordinate 3,966 of JAIPBL010000082.1, forward strand.
TCATCGAAATCCTCAAATCCTACTACAGCCGTGGCGACCATTTCACCGTCGTCTTCTCGGCCTTCAGTGGCGTGACGGACAGCCTGCTCGACATGAGCAGCAAGGCCGCCGCTGGCGACGAGGGCTGGCGGGCATCGTTCGAGGGGTTTGCGAAGCGGCATCAGGATGCCATCGCCGAGCTGGTGAGCGGCAAAGAACAAGCGCAAATCGCCGCCGACATGGAGCGCAGCCACCAGTCGCTGGCCAATATGCTCAGTGGCATCTTCCTCGTGCGGGAGGCATCGCCCCGCATGATGGATTATGTGGTGAGCTTCGGGGAGCGCAGTTCTTCGTTCATCATCGCAGCGGCGCTTCGTCAGGCAGGCATTCCGGCCTCGTTCCTCGATGCCCGTAAGGTCATCCGCACCAATGATGCCTTTCAGAATGCAAAAGTGGACTTTGCGGTCACCAATCCGCTCATCAAAGAATATTACGCCCAACATCCTGATGTTCAGGTGGTTACGGGCTTTATCGGCGCTACGCCGGAAGGTATCACGACCACGCTGGGGCGGGGCGGTTCGGATTACACTGCCGCCATCATCGCTGCCGGACTGGACGCTGCTGCCATCGAAATTTGGACGGACGTGGACGGCGTACTCACCGCCGACCCCCGGAAAGTGAAAAAAGCGTTCACTATTCCTAAGATGACCTACGCCGAGGCGATGGAAATGTCGCATTTCGGGGCGAAGGTCATCTACCCGCCGACGCTGCAACCGGCGCTGCAAAAACGTATTCCGCTTTTCATCAAAAACACCTTCAACCCCGGTTTTGAAGGCACCTACATCACCGACAAACGTGACCCCAGCGGCCATGCCGTCACAGGCATTTCTTCGATAAACAAAGTGGCGATGCTCACCTTGCAGGGCGGCGGCATGTTCGGGGTGCCGGGCATCGCTGGGCGGCTTTTCGGCAGTCTGGCCAGTGCGGGCATCAGCGTGATTTTGATAACGCAAGGGTCGTCCGAGCACAGCATCACCTTTGCCATTCCACCGGAGGTGGCCAAAAAGGCGAAGCAGCAGGTGGCCGCCGAGTTTGAATATGAAATCGAAAAAGGCATGGTCGAGCCGTTGAAAGTGGAGGCCGACCTTTCGGTCATTGCCATTATCGGTGAAAATATGCGCTTCCGGCCCGGCATCGCTGGCCGGATGTTTCAAGCGCTTGGCAAGAACGGCGTGAACGTGGTGGCCATCGCCCAAGGCTCCTCCGAGCTGAACATCAGCGTGGTGGTGGCGCATGCCGACGAGGCCAAGGCGATGAACGCCCTGCACGAAGCCTTTTTCCTCTCCGACACCAAGGAACTGCACGTGTTCATGGTCGGCGTCGGTCTCATTGGCGCTACGCTCATCGAGCAAATCAGGGAGCAGTCCGCATTTTTGAAGGAAAAAAGAAGCCTAGAACTGAAAATTGTCGGACTGACGAACAGCAAAACGATGCTCTTCGAGGAGGACGGCATTGACCTCGCCAACTGGAAAACATTGCTGTCCGCCTCCGGCGAAAAAGCAAACCTGCCCGGTTTTGTGGAACGGATGAAAGGGCTGAACCTGAGCAATTCCATCTTTGTGGACAACACGGCCAGCGAGGAAGTGCCCCGTTTTTACGAAGCCATCCTCGAAAGCAGCATCAGCATTTCCACGCCGAACAAGATTGCAACCAGCAGCTCGTACCTCCAATACCAGCGCCTGAAGGGCATCGCCGCCCGGCGGGGCGTTCCGTTTTTGTATGAAACCAACGTGGGCGCTGGCCTGCCGGTCATCGGTACGCTCGAAGACCTGATTACGAGCGGCGACCGCATCCTGAAAATCGAAGGGGTGCTGTCCGGCACGATGTCGTTCATTTTCAACAAATTCAAGCAAGGCGGCGAGCCGTTCAGCGCCATCGTGCGGGAGGCCAAGCAGCTCGGCTACACCGAACCCGACCCCCGTGACGACCTCGGTGGTGCGGACGTACGCCGCAAACTGCTCATTCTCGCCCGTGAGACCGGCCTGCCGCTCGAAGCTGCCGATGTGCATATCGAGAGCATTTTGCCGAAGGCAGCACAGGATGCGCCCAACGTGGATGCCTTTTTTGCGGAGCTGGAAAAAGCGGACGCCCATTTTGAAAAAATGGCCGCCGATGCCGCCGCCGATGGGAAGGCGCTGCGCATGGTCGCCAGCCTGGACAAGCTGACTGGCCAAGCCACTATCGGACTGCGGGCAGTGGATGCCTCACACCCGTTCTACTCCCTCAGCGGCTCGGACAATATGATTGTGTTTACCACCGAACGCTACAAGGAGCGCCCGCTGGTGGTGCGTGGCCCCGGTGCTGGGGCAGCGGTGACGGCGGCGGGGGTGTTTGCGGAAGTGGTGCGGATTGGGAGCTATTTGGGGAATTGAACCAGCGGGGATTTTAGCGGGTTGGGAGAAATGGCGACGAGCTTGGCGGGGCCGGTTTCAGCAATACTGGTGAAGTAGTGATTGATTTTGGCCGCTGCCGGAGCCTCACAAGTTGCGCTGCGCTATGCTTGCGAGAGCGGGCATCGGGTTTTTTGGTGTTTTTTGGAAAAACTGCCCTTACAGACTTGGTATGCCCAGTTTCGGAGTTACGGAGCCTCAAAAGTTACGCTGCGCTAAACTTGCGATAGTGGGCACTTATTTTCTTGGATAAAATGGACGGGAAAGAAGACCTCGGCTACATCTGACTGAACCCGATTGGGTGCTTTACGGTGATGGCGGCAGCGGCGGTGTTGCAGGCGGTGTTGAAACAGAAGGAAAGTGGGGGTGAGGTCTAATGCAGATAATAATAAGCTATCGTTGTGTATTCACCTAACCCTGATGAGAGCTTCCTTCGCAAATTCATCGAATCAGGCGTTACGGAAATAACATCATAAAACACATTGTCCAAGTCCAGTTGGCCATCAATAATATGCCAATAGCGATACAGGGTATCGGGCTCCTGAGGGTTGCATTTCTTATTGCCAAAGTAAAAAACCAGCTTGTTCTCCGTTTTGAGTTGAGTAAAATCATCCTGCTTGCATGAATCTATAGTCAACGGTCTTTTCAGGCCATTTTCGACTATAATTCCACTTTGCAAGTACCACTTATTGAACAATAAGGACTTGTCAAAAGCTTCTTCCATATTAGGCTCTTCTTTGCAAGCAAGTATCAGGAATGAAGCAAGTACAAGTATCGTCGCAGCATTTTTTAGCAAAGTTCTAATTGTGGCCATTTTTAAAAAAATCACAAGTTCAAAAAATGAAGGTAGGTAGTCCCTTCTTTTTCACCATAAAAAAAAGCGAGCGTAGAAGGCGCAAGACCTTCTACACTCGCTTTTAAAACCAAAACAAGTAATCTGTACGCTGATTACAGCCTACCAACCACCAGTGTCTTAGCAATTGGCTTCTTACCAGGTACGTTCAGCCAAACAATATAGTGGCCTTCACGAATATCCCGGATATCTATCTGGTAATACTTGCTGTAAACTTCGTTCAGGTCGAAACGCTTGACTTGCAGGCCAAGGTCATTGAACATGGTGATACTCACGTCTTCAAATCCAACCACTGTTTCGAGGTTTACCTTGACAAAACCGTTTGCCGGGTTCGGGAACAGGGTGTAGTTTATCAGGTCTTCGAAATGGATGAGTTGAACATTTGAGTAGTAAACTGAACCGTCTATGTCCACCATTTTCAGGCGGTAGTAGTTGTCGCCAGTAGCTGGCTCGAAGTCGAAATCTTCGTAATGCTCAGCAGCATGGCCACCTTTGGAAGTCAGGTTGTTGAGTGGTGCAAACACCACACCATCTACCGACTTTTCCAAGATGTACTCAGCTACGTGGTAGCCGCCATTGTGCTGCCAGTAAAGTTCCGTGTGCTCTTCTTGCTTGTTTGCCTCAAACTGGAAAGACTCTCCGCTGTAGGAGCCGAGTGCCAAAGGCACGTTCACCGTTTGGGTTTCTTCGCAAATGAAATTATAGTTTGCGGTATAGAATTTCACTTTCACATAATAGGTACCCCCAGCAACTGGAACGACAGTAGATGGGCTGCTGCAGTTTCCAAAACAATTGTGCATGGGCTGCCAATTGCTATTGAAAACCTGCACGGAAGTAACTGGTGCGCTAAGTCCCGCAACCGTAATCTGGCCAGTTTGGGTAGAAATTTGAACACTGCCACAGTTCGGAGTTCCGTTGCCGTTGCCACCGCAGTTCGGTGTAATGTTCACGGAAATGATGTTCGACTCGATAAATATCGGGCAACCAGCACGGCGTGTGCAGCGCAGGAAGCAGGTTTGCTGCGACACTGTGCCTGGGTTGTAGCTAAATCCAGTAGCGCCAGGTATCATTGTCCAGTGTGGGTCTTGTCCACTGGCGATTTGAGCAGTGGTCGAGGTAGGAGGCGAGCAGGAAGTAGTGCTCTTCAGCCATACGATTTCCATATTGCCAGAACCACCCGATGGAGCCGTACAATTGGCGATAGATGCCGTGCCGCCAGTAGCTGGGCAAATTGATATGCTACCAGCGCAGTTTATACCAAAACCAATGGTGCCGCCATTGGTGATGTTGTCACATACGCCACCACCGACGGTCACGTTGAGTTTCTTCTCACATGCAAAGCTGTAATTTGCATTGTAGTACTTGGCGTAAACGATGTAGTTTCCAGCAGGTACGGGTACAGTTTGCGAAGCGCCACAGTTGGCAAAACAGCTGTACACTGGTGACCAACCTGCGGTAAATATCTGAAGGGAGGATACCGGTGCGCCGTTCAGTCCGGTAACGGTGATATTGCCGGTTCCAACAGTGATGTTGATATTGTTCACACAATCAGGCCCGTTGTTGACCGGTGTGCCTGAACAGTTACAGCCATCAGCAGTAACCACATCGTTGATGGTATTCGGGTTGTTGTCGTTGCAAGAAGTACCAGGTATTGCCGGAAAGGCAGGGTTGTTTGGCTTACAGTCCTGGTTATCGCAGACACCATCGCCATCTGAGTCGCCACCTTGGTTAGCGCAAGGGCTCGTAACTCCGGCGCAGCCGCAGCCGTTGGCTGTTACGACATCGTTCGTCGTATTTGGGTTGCCGTCGTTACAAGGTGTTCCAGGTACTGCCGGGAAGGCAGGGTCATTTGGCTTGCAGTCATCTGCGTTGCAAACACCGTCGCCGTCCGAGTCGCCGCCTTTGGTGGCACAAGGATCGAAAGTGCCGGCACAGCCGCAGCCGTTGGCAGTAATTATGTCGTTAATAGTGTTTGCATCATTATCGTTGCAGGGCGTTCCAGGTACTTTTGGGTAAGCAGGATTGTTTGGTTGGCAATCGAGGTAGTCGCAAACGCCGTCGCCGTCCGTATCGCCACCTTGGGTAAGGCAGTTGCAAGTTTCTACGTTGATGGTGACAATTGTTGTCTTCCTGCACTCCATACATGGCCCGGAGAACCCACCGTTGCCAGTATTAGCAGTAGAACCAGAGCCAGAGCCGCTGCCAGAGCCAGAACCACTGCCAGAACCAGAACCACCGCTGCCAGAACCACTGCCAGAGCCACTGCCAGAGCCAGTATTTTGGTCGCAAGGATTGCTGCTGGAACCGCTGCCAGAGCCGCCGCTGCCAGAACCGGAACCACCGCTGCCAGAACCAGAACCAGAACCATTATTAGCTGTGCTACATGGATCTGGGCAAATCATTGGTGTGGCAGTTGAACCACTGCCAGAACCAGAACCCGCTGAACCAGAACCGCTGCCAGAGCCAGAACCGGAACCAGAACCAGAACCACTGCCGGAGCCACCGCTAGAGCTATTCCCACTGTTATCACAGCCATTGTCAATAGTCAATGAGACTAATTTAGAACCATCTGTAGAATACGTCACCACGAATGGGCCTTTACCCACAGCCACCGGGGGATTGGCGCCAAGGCCGAAATCCCAAACATACATTAAGCATGGAAAACCAAGGTCAGGCGCTTGGAAAGTGATAGGCGCACCTTTACACAACTGTCCTGTTTGTACATTAATCACCGGAGAAGGGCAAACTTGTGGTGGAACAGGAGGTCCGCCACAGTTGGTGCCATCTTGGAAAATAATGCTCTCCAAAAGTAGGCCACCAAAGCGCTCACCGGACACCAATGGTGCTGAACATGAGACGTGGATTTCGTTGCGCTGCAAGAGCGTGCCCCCTTGGGTTGCGTAAATGTTGAAGAAAATCTTGGAAGGGAATTTGTCATCGCCAACAGTAGCAGCTGATGCTGTGAAATTGCTGTTGATACCGACACTTCCGCTAAAGTAAACATCACCAGAACCGTTTGCGCTGGAGCTTACTTTGATGAAAACACTGTTTGGAGTGGTAAGTCCTCCACCGAAGTTGTAGCAGTTCGATTTGCCCTCCTGGGAGTCATTGGAGTAAGTGCAATTCCCCCCAACAAACTTCATTGTAAGGCTTTTAGGTTTGTCACCTTGATCGCAACAATCCTGTGCGTGTAAAGAAGTCGTGAACATGCTTGCCATCATTAACATGATGGGCAACATGCACAACTTTTTAAATTGGTTAAAATTTAAAGTCATAACGTTAAGTTTAAATTAGTTAATAAATTGTAATGTCAAATAAAATAGCAGTTCTCTGCTAGCTCTTTTCAATGAATACCATACAAAATGCAGTAGCTACATGCTAGAGCAATTGATTTGGATTTATAGTTATAAGTGCATTATATGGCTACTGTGTGGCTTGAAAGCACCATATAAATGCACACCCGACTACCTTGCCGATTGCAAAAAATGTATGAATGAGTAAACTTGTTGGGTGAGACAATATGCTATAAACTATCCGTTCGTGAAAATACCGACTACGCGAACGGATCAATGAATTACGGCGAACCTCTTTATGAGGGTGCTGGAATCTCCAATTTTTAATTTTAAATAATAATATCCATTGGGAAGGGAGGTGGTGGATATAAACAACTTATTTGAATTTAGCTTAGGTGCAATGGTGAGACTTCTTCCTAAAGCATCACACAAATGTAATTCAAAACTATTGTTGTGCAAAATACTTTCATCTAATTCTATTGCCAATTGGTTATTTGTTGGGTTGGGATAAACCTTAAATAATATATCCATCGACTTCCCATTTACCGAATTTACCAAGTTATTATTACTAGCAAATGTATGTGACTGGGATACAAAATTTCCTGTACCATTGGGCTTTCGTGCACTAGGCAGATTTGTTGATTGTTCACCAAAGCTAATACTATCTATTACCGTTCTATCTTCGTGCATTAGTATCAAAAACTCCCCGCTAGCCGATAGTTTAAAATTAGTATGCACGCCCGGTTGAAATTCGTCTTGGTCTGCCCATATCATAAAATAACCATGTGGCTCAATAATAGAGCCAATGGGGAAAGTCCACTTGAATGGCCTTTCCGGCGAATCACTCAAATAGAAATTATCTAACTGAACAGTCTCATCGGAATTGTTATAAATCTCAATCCAATCATCATATTCACCCATAGCATCAGGTATGCCACCTATGTCAGAACTAGAAGCACAGAATTCATTAATGACTAAATCATGCCATCCAATAGGCGAAAATGCATCGCCACAATCATGACCAATACTGAGCATATTACTGGATAGCTGATCAAAACGGCGCTTTAGCAGCCATTTCAAAGCAGGTATATTAGCTTCGCCTCCACCTCCTGAGCCATCGCCGACGTCATATTCGAAATAGTCCGACGAAAAAATATAGTTCGGGTCATCTTTGATATATTGGCGTATAAGGTTTGCTTGTTCGTCGATCATCGGAAAGAGCCGATCTTCCGTAAAATTATTCGCTAACATAACGCAGCAGATGTCAAGGTAACGCTGCCTAAATTCTGGTACATTCATGAGTCGACGAATAAGCACTTTGTTGGTATCTGTAATGATAAGGGGATAATTAAGTCCATATGTTACTCCTGGGCTGCCAATGCCATTGTTCTGTGTCGACTGGCTTAGCTCGAACCATTGAAGGGTACACAACGCGTCCCACTCGTCTTCGCAGCAATAGCTGTCCTGCTGGGCTACCATTTGAAAATATGGGTCGGAGGCTGGGAAGGGACAGCTGCCATTAATTATCGTGTTGCAGGCTTGCGGCAAAAAGTCAAGGTCAACTACCTGGCAGCGGGTATTCTGGCACAACTGCCCCGCATCCGTTCGATAAGCAGTTAAGCACACATTGACCTTTCCTCCAGTGGAATAAGCATGTGCTGGGTTTATTTCTGTTGAGGTACTCCCATCGCCAAAATCCCAAAGGACATTGTCCACTGATGGCACAGATTCATTGGTAAATTGTATAGCATTGCCCAACGAAATCTGGGAAAAACTAGCCTGAATATAACAGGTAGAGTCGAAAGGTGGATACGGATTTCCTTCTATCGTCAGCGCACCACCGAGGCTAAGGTTATAATCCCAAGGTATCCAATGAAATTGATTGCTAGTTGGTTCGTGGTACAAATAATAGTTACGTTCACCATCTATATAACTGTCCCAATTATTTGTCATTACATCTGCCGCCATAACGTGCAGATATAAATCTACATCGAAAAACTGCTGTATTGCTGCCGCAAAGTCCACGTTTGAGCTGTTGTTCAGCACGTTCATAAAATTCAAAAAATCACTCCAGTCTTCAACTTCCTCATTAGTTCTCAATTCATAGTCTTCAAGATAAGGGGTGATTGTCGCTCCTTTCCATTTTAGTTCGTCCCATCCCGTATTTTTAATTAAAGTACCGTCGTCAGAGACAAAATTATTTTTCAAAAAAGTTTTGTCAATTTGCTCTATGATGCTATAAACACCCCAATATTCTCCATTAAAATAAACCCTGCAATGAGATACTCTTGGTGCCCTAACACCTGCGGTTCGCAGGATGTCATACGATAGAAAATCCCTTAACATACTAGGGTCACATGCGCCGTTGTGGAGATTAAATTTTTTCAACCCGTCGTATTCGTTTCCTTCAACGAATTCATTCAAGTCAATCTTGAAAGGTTTTTTTCGATCGTTAGCTTTATAGTAAGAGGAAAGCCCTTTGATTCTTATAGCAATTGTGTCTACAGATTGTCCATCAATCTGAAGAAGTGCTTTAGTCGATGGGACGTTAGTTCCGGATGCATCGTGGTCAGCAGCCCACAAGCTATCCATTTCCTCAAAAAAAGTGTCTTGGAAAAAAGTGAAGTGAAGTTCGTGAACGTAGGATGGGTCAAATAAAGTGTTGCCTTCTTGCCCCCTCAAATGTCCACTCAAGAGCATGCAAAAGCATGCAATCAATGCGTAAGTTTTGTTCATTTTGCGTAAGTTTTGTCAGCACGGGGGGCTGTCAAAAGTAATACGAAATATCCTGAGGGGAAGTTATTAATGAGTGGAGATGACTGAAATAGTAAACCCAAAGTTAAGCGTTATTTCTTTTCTGGGTTAATAAAAATTAAAGGTATGCTTTGTTTTATTCAAAAATAAATACGCAAAATACATTTTGCCATTCATTTTTAGCACAATAAGAATTTAGCATAATTTACTTATTAAAAATAAAATTTCAAAAAACACCCCTTTATTGTTATTTGGTTTTAATTTATAAACTGGTCATGTAATATTATCTTTCAACGTCTATTTTATAAAAATGAAATCCCACTTTTAGGATTGGAACAACCTAAATAAGCGCGGGTACGCCCTATTAATATTGTGTATGTGACTGATGGCGATTCCCCAATTTCCCGTAACCTTGCACACAAAACAACCCGCCACATGGCCGCCACCGATAACCACCAGTTCTTTAAAGAAAAATTACTCGACTGGCATGCTGGACATCACCGCCCCATGCCCTGGAAGGGTGAGGATATTTTTTCACGATGTCTTGCAGAGAAGCACCAGAAATAACCAGTTCTATCAGGAACTCCACACTGATTCGGGAGCCCTTGATGATGGGCTTTCCTGCGAGTACCTTTGGGTTGGTGGTAATATATTGGAATTGCATGGCAGATTTTTTACGGTACGAAAATACGATTTTCGACAAGAAGCTGAAATACAAAACCACGTATTCAGTAAAATGGCTTAGCTGATTTTTTGAATTTTAATGTCATTTGATTTCTCCCACCCCCTCCCCCAATCTTTTTACTTTCGCCTCGCACAATCATTTTCAAAATCATGACGGAACAAATCCTCCGCCCCCACGCCGAACAGATTTACGCCCACGAAATCCAGGCGCTCATCGCCACGGACGAGCACCAGCGGCCCACCAACTGGCAGATGTCGCCGTGGGCCGTAGTCACCTACCTGCTCGGCGGCAAGCTCCCAGATGGCACAGAGGTGGAGCCGAAGTATTTCGGGCAGCGCCGCCTCATCGAAATCGCCGTGGCCACGCTGGCCACCGACCGGGCACTGCTGCTCATCGGCATCCCCGGCACGGCGAAGACATGGGTGGCCGAGCACCTCGCCGCCGCCATTTCCGGCGACAGCACCCGACTGGTGCAGGGCACCGCAGGCATGAGCGAGGATTCGCTACGCTACGGCTGGAACTATGCCCGCCTGTTGGCCGAAGGCCCCAGCCAAAACGCCCTCGTGCCCAGCCCCGTCATGAACGCCATGCGGCAGGGCAAAATCGCCCGCATCGAGGAGCTGACGAGGATGCCGAGCGATGTGCAGGACACGCTCATCACCATCCTCAGCGAGAAAATGCTGCCCATCCCGGAGCTGAACACGGAGGTGCAGGCCATCCGTGGCTTCAACGTCATCGCCACCGCCAACGACCGTGACCGGGGTATCAACGACCTGTCGAGCGCCCTGCGCCGCCGATTCAACACGGTGGTGATGCCGCTGCCCGCCACCCTAGCCGAGGAGGTGAACATCGTGCAAACGAGGGTGGAAAAAATCGGCGTGTCGCTCGAACTGCCGCCAAACTCGGCACCAGTGAAGGAAATCGAGCGGCTGGTTACTATTTTTCGGGAATTGCGAAGCGGAAAAACAGAGGACGGGCGCACCAAGTTGAAATCGCCGGGCGCCACGCTGAGCACGGCGGAGGCCATATCGGTGGTGCACAGCGGTCAGGCACTTGCCGTCCATTTCGGCGACGGCACGCTGCGGGCTCATGACTTGGCGGCAGGCATCACCGGCGCCATCGTGAAAGACCCCGTGCAGGACAAAAACATCTGGTTGGAATACCTCGAAACGGTGGTGAAGGAACGGAAGGAGTGGGGGGATATTTATAGGGCGTGTAAAGAGTTGGTTTGATTGCTGGATTGTTGAATTGTTTGATTGTTGTCGGCGTAACTCGCTAACAATCAAACAATTCAACAATCCATCAATTATTTAGCCACCTCTTTCAGGAAGTTTTCCAAATGCTCATTGAAAACCTCGGGATGCTCCATCATAGGGGCGTGGCCGCATTTATCCACCATAAAAAGTTGAGAGTTTTGGATGCGCTCGTGGAACTCCTCGCCGACGAAGGCGGGAGTCACTTTATCTTCTTTCCCCCAAATGAGGAGGGTGGGAGCGATGATGGCTTGGAGGCGTTCTCGCAGGTTGTGGCGGATGGCAGATTTTGCGGTAGCGACTACTCGGATGGCTTTGTTGCGGTCGTTGACGGTATTGAAGACCTCGTCCACCAGTTCTTTTGTGGCCACTTCAGGGTTGTAAAAAGTGTCTTCCGTTTTCTTTTTAATGTAGTCGTAGTCGCCCCGTTTCGGAAAAGTGGAGCCCATGGCGCTCTCGAAAAGGCCAGAGCTGCCCGTGAGGGTGATGGAGACGATGCGCTCAGGATATGCCAATGCGTAGAGCAAAGAGATATGCCCACCGAGCGAATTGCCGAGGAGGTGTACTTTTTTGTAGCCCTTTTTTTCAACAAAAGCAGCGACATAATCCACCAAGCCAGAAACTGACAGTTTTCGGAAGGGCATTTCGAAGATAGGAAGGATGGGTACCACGACGTTGTATGTGGTACCGAAGCGCTGGAGGATGGCTGTGAAATTGCTTAGTGCGCCAAACAGACCGTGCAGCAAGAGCAGGTTTTGTTCCCCGCCTTTTGTTTCAATGTATTTGAAACCTCCTTCTTCAGTGACTGGATACTCCATTCAGCTTTTGAATTGTTAGGCAATGCGGCAAAAATAGTTTTTTTAAAAACTAACAGCCAATTTGTTTTCTAAGTCTGCAACCTAAGCCCATCCCGCCCGTTGAAAAATTAAAGTGGCATTTATTTTATGAGAAAAGAGGGCATTTTACTAGTCCACCTAGTTATCCACAAGCTTATCAACAATTGTTGATACTTATAAGAGTTTTTATTTTAATCCGTAATTCATTATTAACTTCAATTTTTACCCAATAAAATAAAACATAAGGTGAAAAATAGGTTATAAAAGTATTGGCACATTAGGTTATCAACAAGTTTTTCAACAAAACCAGGTACCTATTCGTATTCAAGCCAACCCTCCAAGTCCACACATTTCAACCTTTTATAGAATTAAAAAAAAAGACTGTATTTTTCAAAGCAGTTACCAACAGTGTTTTCAACACTAATGGTTTTCTATTTTTTCAAAAACTGGAAGTTCACGTGCAAAACCGCCGCCAGTAGCACCAAAGCGCCTGCCTGGTGTATTGCTCCCCACGCCAGCGGCACTCTCCCGATGCAATTGATAATCGTCAATATACCCAGTAAAAACTGGACACCGAGCATTCCAAGCATAAAATTTCCACCAAACCTGAGCCTTGCAGATGTAGTTTGCTTCCTAATTTCTAGGAATAAAAATACCACCATTGCCGTCAACACCCAAGCCATGCCCCGGTGCAGGAGTTGCACCACGGCCTTGATACTTTGCTGCGGTTCATAGTCGAGCATTTGTTCTGTGCCGACCGACCCGGCTGTGAGGACTTGCCAAAACCTGCCCCACTCCACGAAGACCGGAAAATGCGGATGAATCAAGCCCGCTCGCATACCGGCCATCAGCCCACCGAAGGCGATTTGCACGAAGAGTACGCCCGCCGTCCACCAGCCCAACCGCCGGAGGGTGGTCAAGTGACCGTCAGTAGCGATTGGCTGTGCCGCCCGCCGCCAAGTCCAAAACAAGTAGGCGAAGAGCACCGTGGCGATGCCAAGGTGCGTCACGAGTTTGTAGGCGCTCACCCAAGTTCGGTTGTCGTTGTTGAGGCCGCTGGCCACCATGATCCAACCGAAGACCGCTGCCAACATCGCCAAGCCAATCACCACGCCTAGCCGCCGGAGCAGCCAACCGGGCATTTGTTTTTTTACCAAAAACCAAAGGAACGGGAACAGGAACACGAAACCCATCATCCTTGCCCAGAGTCGGTGGGCGTACTCCCAGAAGAAAATAAATTTGAAATCCCGGAGCGCCATGTCGGCATGGAGCGTTTCGAACTGCTTCTTGGCCGCCACTTTGTATTTGTCGAAGGCTACCTGCCACTCGGCTTCGTTGAGCGGCGGCAACGTGCCCTGAATCACGGCCCACTCGGTGATGGAAAGTCCCGAGTCAGTGAGCCGGGTCACGCCACCAATGACCACTTGGAAGAAAACCATGACCACGCCTGCCAGTAGCCAGAGGCGAACGGATTTTGAAACAGGAGCTGAAGTAGTGCTTGTACGCATGGACGAAAATTTTGGGCAAAACTAAATTGTTTTGTTTGTACGAGAATCACCGCCGTGTCATGTCTAATAGTATTGATGAGTTTCTTTTTTAAAAATTCATTTGCCAGCCTATTATTAGGGGTGTTGGTTCGTGGATAAAATGAGGCCATTTAATTAGGTCATTTCAGAATCTTAATAAACGCCCCTTTCCTCCACAGTCCGCCAACATGGTTGCCTGTTCAGCATCAATGCTTTGTGTTCTTTTTTCACAGCCTGTGGAGAAGAACCTTGGTGATAAAAATAAGTTTTCCGGTTTGGGATAACTTTCGCTTAACATTCATGAAACATGGGGTTACCCACACAAACCCCATTTCAAGTGTACCTCGAATTTTGAAAAATACACGCTTTACTGTATGACTTGTTGGCAAGCTCCTTTGGCTTCCACATTTTTCCCCACAGAAACTGTTGGCGGAGCATTTTGCTAAAAGCCTGATTTTTATACCTTTATGAAACCGCTTTTTTGGGCGTGTTGAGAACCGCTTCTGAGCGCTCCCAACGATTTGTTTTTTGCCTTAAATATTTGTTGTGGATAGCCTCGCTCCTGTTGTTGAATCGTGTGGAACAACAAGGGTATTTTGTTTAGAAAAAATAGCTTGCAATGGCTTGTTCTTTTTGAAAAAAGACGCCACCCATTCACCCCAACTTTTTTTCAACTTCATCCTTCCCGACCTCCGGTGCGGGATTTCGTAAACTCAATTTTACTTCAAAAATATGTGCGGACGTTTCTCCTTGGTCACTTCTAAAGAAAAATTACAGCAACAACTTCCCTTCGTGGAAGTGCCGGAAACACTGCGCCTCAGCTACAACATCGCCCCGACGCAGCACGCCTACGTGGTGACCGACGACGACCCTGAACGCTTACAGTACATCGCTTGGGGCCTCGTGCCGCACTGGTCGGAAGATGGTAAGAACACGGGCCGCCTCATCAACGCCCGGCGGGAAGGCATCGAAACCAAGCCCTCGTTCCGAGTGCCAATCCGCAAGCGCCGCTGCCTAGTGCCTGCCGATAGTTTTTATGAATGGCGCAGAGAGGGAAGGGGGAAAATCCCGTACCGTATTTTACTGAAAGACAATGACTTGATGATGTTCGCCGGGGTGTGGGACGTGTGGTACAAAGGCGACTACGGCCTGAAAACTTTTTCCATCATCACCACCGATGCCAATGACGATGTATCCGACATCCACAACCGGATGCCTGTGCTGCTCACAACCCCCGAACAACAAAAGCGTTGGCTCGAATCGGAGGACCTTGACGAAATTCTGATGCTGCTTCAAACGCCACCAGACCATATAATAAGGAAGTACCGGGTGACGGACAAAGTGAACGCCGTGGCCAACGACTCACCCGACATGCACCTTGAAGTGCCAGAGCCGCCAACGTTGTTTGGGTGATGTTTTGTACTTGAGTATTTATGTGTTTGGGTGTTAGTGTAAATTCGTTATTTTGAATGATATTTGATGCTTTCTAAACAGTTTCGTTTCAGACAAAAACACAAACAAACAGCATGGCTGGCTGAGTAGGTTGAGCCTTCAATCCTTCACTCCTTCAATCCTTGCAAAAATGAGAAAACCCAATGCTCGTAAAAACCTACGCCAGCGCCGTCCATGGCGTTGACGCCCAAACCATCACCGTTGAAGTGAGCGCAGGAGGACAACCTCCCCCAACTGGCCCGTGGTACCACCTCGTCGGCTTGCCGGACAATGTGGTGAAAGAAAGTTTTCCCCGCATCGAGACCGCCATGAAAAGCATCAAGTACCAGATGATGCGCATGAAAATGGTCATCAACCTTGCCCCTGCCGACATCCGGAAAGAGGGTTCTTCCTATGATCTGCCTATTGCCATCGGCATCCTCGCAGCGCAGGAACAAATCAGCAACACCGAACTCGACAAGTACATCATGATGGGCGAGCTGTCGCTCGATGGGAGCCTGCGGCCAATAAAAGGGGCTTTGCCCATTGCCATTCAAGCGAGGGTGGAAAAGTACAAGGGCATTATTTTACCAAAACAAAATGCTAGGGAGGCCGCCATCGTCAACAACCTCGACGTGTATGGCGTGACCACCCTCCTCGAAGCCGTGGATTTTTTGAACGGGCGCATCACGTTGGAGCCAACCGTGGTGGACACCAGGGAGGAATTTGCTGCCAACCAGGAGGTTTTCAATGTGGATTTTTCCGATGTGAAAGGCCAGGACAATGTGAAACGTGCTCTCGAAATTGCCGCTGCAGGCGGACACAACGCCATCCTCATCGGGCCGCCGGGCGCTGGCAAAACGATGCTGGCCCGCCGGATGCCCACCATCCTGCCGATGCTCACTTTGCTGGAAGCATTGGAAACCACCAAAATCCATTCGGTTTCTGGCATCCTGCCACCAGAGGCTTCGCTGATTTCCAACCGCCCATTCCGCTCACCGCACCATACCATTAGTGATGTGGCACTGGTAGGCGGCGGCTCCATTCCTATGCCGGGCGAGATTTCGCTAGCGCACAATGGGGTACTGTTTCTCGATGAGTTGCCGGAGTTCAAGCGCTCGGTGCTGGAGGTGCTGCGGCAGCCGATGGAGGAGCGGCGTGTTACCATTTCGAGGGCGAAGGTGAGCATTGACTATCCCGCCAATTTCATGCTTATCGCCAGCATGAACCCCTGTGGGTGTGTTGCATAGTTGTATCGTTTATTTCAGAGGAATAGGGGGTGTTTATTTTTTGTCCGCTTTCGGGTAACAGAGTAGGAATGTATGAAAGGTTGATTTCAATGTCTTCTTTGCCGATAACTATTGATTTGGTTATGGCTTCAATGATGCTCTTTTTCTCTAGGAGAGAGAAACTTTTCCACTGCTTGTGCAGGTTTTGAGCATCGCTCAAAACCTGCACATTATCTAAGGACTGCATCCTCAGTGCATCAATCTGACCTTGCAAATCCATCATGGATTGCTCGACCTGAGTTTGCATTTCGTACACAGGTGTATGATACTCACTAAATGATTCTTTTGAGAGTTGACCATCATGATACAGTTCCATGATGCCTGTTGCTTTTTGCTTCAGTTTTTGGAACTCTTGTTTCCTTGTACTGAGTAGTTCTTCTTTCTCAATGAGCATTTTCTTCTCTTGGCTGAGGTGATTCTGAATCTCAGTGTCTGAGAACAAGAAATTCTCCAACTGGCCATGAAATATTTCTTCAAGATCATCTGGCCCTATTTTGTTCTTACAATTCGGGCAAACGTATTTTGGCGAAAGCGTTCTCATGTACATTTTTGTTCCACATTCGCATTCAACGATGCCGCTGAAAAGATGTACTCCTTTTCGTCTCACTTTGCCTTTTTTCTTGGCCATTTCGTCAATAATTCTGTTGCAACTTTCCCAAAGTTCGTCCGAGACAATTCGAGGAGCTTCGATGAAAACCCATTCTTCATTTGGTTTCAACTTCCATTTTTTTCCATCGCCTGTGCTTTGGGTATAATTTACTCGTCTCATCCCTTTTGCAATAGGATCACGGAGCATCCGATCAATGGAAGTGTCTGAGAATTTTTCTCCTCGTCTTGTTCTGTAACCTTGTTGGTTAAGTAGTTCTGCTACAGTCCTTTTTCTTTTCTGCTCCAAGAATAATTCGTGGATGAGTTTGCGTATCGGTGCTTCATTAGTATCAAGGACAAGCTCTTTGTTCTCCCATTTGTAGCCAAAGGGAGCTTCGCCACCGAGTGGCTTTCCGAGTTTGGCACGAACACCAACAGATGCTTTTACCCGAGAGCCGATTTCTGCTCTTTCCCATTCTGCCATCCCTGCAATGAGAGTATAGAAGAATCTTCCAGCAGGAGAGGAAGTGTCAATACTTTCTTCAAGTGAAATGAGGTCAGCATTATACTTCTGGAAGATGTCGGCAAATTCCAAGAGTTCACGAGTGTTCCGTGCAAGCCTCGCTACTTTGGAGAAGATAAGGCCAGTGATATGCCCTCTCTTGATATCTTCAATCATCCTCTGAGCTTCTGGATGGTTGATCACAGCCTTTCCACTAACAGCCTCCAAGTGATATTCTTCAATGATTGCCCACCCTTTGACTTCAGCATAGGACTTCGCACGATGTTCGTGATGTTTAGGACTATCGCCTTGGGCTTGGTCTTCGGTAGAGACTCTTATCCAAATTCCTACTCTCTTTTTCATGCTTCAATTATTTGAACCAAGTTTACAAAAATGCAACGAATGATGGGTTGTTTAATTAAAGATATTTTTCAGGAAAGGTTCTAAATTTAGAAAAAGGCGTCAGGATACTATCTTTCGATTTTGAAACTGAACACAAAATAACTTACACCCTGTAAATGCTACTTCATCGTTTCAGGCAGGTTCAGTCAAGGGCAGCGTTGGAAGGGTTGAGGCGTTGGCGCTGTTCATATACCCTTGACGGGTTCTGACTGAAAGATACCTTTGCATTTAAGGGTGTAAGTTTTTCAACAACTGCCAAATCAAATCTTGCTTTACACATTAGTATATATACTGTTCGACTCTTCAAACTAATTCTTGGCTTTTACAGGTAATTGCACTAAACGGTCTGCTCGGTTTCCCATCTATCATCAACTTGAGGTAAATTTTGTAGTTTGGAAGGTTGATAAAATCTTCAACATCAAATTCAGGATACATCTCTTTGGCCATGTGCATAGCATCTTCCGTTCCCACTCGGAAGGAAATGACTGTACCCACGTTTCCCAACACCGCTCTCTTAATGTCCTCGTCAATTTGGTTTAGGTACTGATGAGCCAGTATCATTCCTACTTTGAACTTGCGCAATTCTGAAAACATGTTGACTAGTGAAAGCGTGGTGAAGTTGTGAAACTCATCTATGTAGAGCATAAAGGGCACACGGTCATCTTCTGCGGTGTCCACTCGACTAAATGAAGCTGAAGCAATAGAGGTTATGAAGAGCGCACCTAAAATGTGGGTCACGTCCTCTCCTAAATGGCCTTTGGATAGGTTTACTAGAACAATTTTCTTCTCATCGATAGCTTTCCGAAGTGATACTTCTTCACTATTCTCAATCAATACACGCCTGATTACTGGATGCACCAGCATCCCACCAACTTTGTTCAAGACTGGCAAAAGGTCGTATTTGTTGTATTCTACAAACTCTCGTTTCCAAAATTTCTTAACGCTTTCACTTTTCACATACCGAAGTGCTTCTCTCCTGAAATCTTTGTTAAGCAAAATTTCAGGAATATCGGCGATCGTAGCTTTAGGTTGGTCAAGCAGTGTCAGGATGGTAAATCGTAAAATGTGCTCCAACTTCACTCCCCAGGCGCTGCCCCAAAGTTTCGAGAATACTTCAAGTATTCCAGACGCCACCAGTGACCGCTTTTCAAAAGTGACCCGCTTAAACGGGTTGTATCTGAGATTCAGGTTCAAATCAGGGATGTTGAAATACACCACATCTTTCTTCCTCCATTCGGGTATGGCTTTCTCCACTTTTTCTACTAAGTCTCCGTGTGGGTCTAACAAACAGCATCCTCGACCAGCATTGATGTCTTGTAAAAGCATGGTCTCGATACAGGTGGATTTTCCTGTACCCGTTTTCCCAATCATGTACGTGTGAGTTAACCGATCTTCCTGCTTGATGCCAAAAAGCCTTTGGTCCCTCTGCCAATTGATTCGTCCAAAGTACGTAATGTCTTCATTTTGCATTACCTGATGATAGGACGCACAGCCTATCTATCATAGACGGCAAGAAAAACCAAAGTGGCAAGTTTCGACCTCTACTTTCATTCTTTTGAAATCTGTAATCTTCATTGTATGAAGATTGAAAAAAAACAATCCAAGGCCATGAAGTTCCTCAGGGACTTATGCAATGGGAAAACGGAAGAGGAATTACTAGAAGTCGAACAAAACTTTCAGGATTACCTCTTGGTGGTGAAGGAAATCTGTGACCGTTACGAACGAGAAGGAAAGGAGTTCCCAAACTTTGACAAGTAATATTATTAGTTCTACAGTGATATTACATGAAAAAAGTCTATGGATACATACGGGTTTCAACCGTCAAACAAGGTACAGGGGTGTCGCTTCAAGAACAGAGAGAAGCGATAATTCGGTATGCAGAAAAAAACGAACTGCACATTGTAGAATGGTTTGAAGAACTGGAAACGGCTGCCAAGCATGGCAGACCACACTTTAGCAGAATGATGAAACTGTTGCAAAACGGGAAAGCAAACGGGGTCATCATTCATAAAATTGACAGAAGCGCCCGCAACCTTAGAGACTGGGCATCGCTTGGGGATCTGATTGATAAAGGTGTAGATGTCTATTTTGCCCATGAAAGCCTCGATATGGATACTCGTGGTGGACGACTGGCCGCTGACATTCAGGCCGTTATTGCGTCAGATTACATTCGGAATCTTCGAGACGAAACGATTAAAGGGTTGTACGGTCGCCTCAAGCAAGGGATTTATCCCTTTGGCGCACCTATCGGTTATGTGGATAACGGTGGAGGCAAGGTAAAGACGATAGGTAAGGTTCAAGGCCCATTGGTGAAGAAAGCTTTTCAACTCTATGCAAGTGGCAGATATTCACTTGACACACTCACTCAAGCAATGCGAGAACTCGGACTCCGAAATTCAAAAGGAAATTTTCTCTCCCTTCAAACGATTGCTAAAATTCTGAATAATCCCTTTTACACTGGAGTGCTAAAAGTGAAAGGGAGAACATTCCAAGGTCTGCACGAGCCATTGGTATCATCCAAACTTTTCACGGAGGTACAAAACATCCTTCGGGGCAAAACAAATTCTAGGCACATAAAACATGATTTCATTTTTCGTCGCCTGGTCAAGTGTGCTGTCTGTGGGTATTCTCTGATTGGGGAGAGACAAAAAGGGATTGTGTATTATCGGTGCCACTCCAAGGAATGTCCTATCAAATCAATTAGGGAGGATGTAATCGAAACAACTCTCTTGCAATCTTTCGAACGCATACAGCTTCACCAGGTAGAATCCAAGATTTTAGATGAACTCTTGGAGGAAGCACAAGAAAGTTGGTCGGTTAACGAGAAAGGAGTCGAGGAATCCATTCGGATGCAGAAAAGCAGAATTTCCCAAAAACAAGAAAGATTGACTGAAGCCTATATTGAAAACGCTATTGAGAAGGACTTCTTTGAGGAGAAAAAAGAAATGTTGCTTGTTGAATTACAAGGGTTGCGCCACAAAACGAGCCAAATTTCTGGTCAGAGGGATGCTATTTTTAGCAAAGCAAAAAATTTCCTCGAACTGATTAAAAGCGTTAAAAATTCATATTTATCAGCGATAACGGAAGAAAAAAGGAAAATCATGAAAATCGTTACCTCGAACTTATCAATTCAAGAAAAAAACCTAATGATTGCAATGCGATCGCCGTTTTATGAGATAGCAAACAGGCTTGATTTTTTAACTTGTGACCTTGTTCGTAGTATACCTCGAACTAGTACAGAAGAAAATGCCAATCCTGCAACTTTGAGACCTGAACCTGTGGATAGTCCAGAACTCCGAGCCAAAATGCAGGAATTACTAGATTTCATTCTTCAATATTTTGAAGATAATCCTCCTAAAGAGGATGATAAAGAAGAAGAAAATCTATGAGATACCAACAAACCACACCGGTACCCAATAGCGCATTTGACACCTACCTTCCTCAACTTTCGGGAGCAGAATTTAAGTTGCTCATGATAATCATCCGCCAGACCAACGGGTGGATGGACAAAAGGACTGGCCACCGCAAAACCAGGGATCGGATTTCTCATTCTCAGTTCATGAGGAAAACCGGATTGTCGAGAAGGGTGATTTCGAAGGCGCTCAAGCATCTGGTTACTGCGGGAGTGGTTACGGTAACTGATGCTCGGGGGAAACTCTTGGGTGAAGCAGAACACAGAAAAGGTCTGAGCAATCTCTTTTATGCTTTTGCTCCTGAAAAAGATAAGTCTCAACGATACACTTCAATGAAAACTATTGCCGAGATACTTCAAACACCTCGATACCAACTACTGAACTAGAGCTAACGAGATTCAAATGTTAAATTTTAGGTTATCTTTTTGAAGTTCAAAAAACTAACCCTACCTTGCCTACTGATTTTTTTTGATGCTTACCTACATAAAAATTCCTTACTGGCAACCTGTAGCCAGCCTAAATTTTATTGAACAAAATAAACCGATTACTCACTTTTAAATAACTTTATATGAAAACCGATCAATTTTCGAAGCGTAATTCAGTTCTGATTTTTGGAATTTTCTCAAAAGTTTTATTTTATTATTCGCTTTTAAAAATTCCTTGGAGCATTACTTTGTTCCTTTTGTTCACCAGTTTAGTATCCTATGGCCAGGATCCTCAATATCCATCATGCCTATCAGATGAGACGAACTCCTCACAATGCACTCCAAGCATATCAGTTAACATGAACGTGACTGGCTATCCGACAGATTGCGGAGATCACAAGTTTCAAGTTTATTTTGAAAATAATGGTAGTCTTGGTGCACCCACTATACTTGGTTTTCAATCAATGCACGTTAAATTCAAGATAACAGGTGATGCCGTTTTTAATGAACAATATTTTGCATCAGGCAACAATTCAACAATTTATGGTTTGCCAAATTCTAATATTTTAACTTCTTTTACAACAGATATTTATCATAGCTATTTTAATGCTAATGGTAAAGAATTGGATTGGTACATAGCGTGTGATAATACCCTATATGGTGGAGTTAATCAATTTGTGGTAGGTGCACCTGGGGGAACAAAGAAGTACATTTTCAGCGCCTATTATATAATGGATGCGTTGATAACGGGTAGCTCAAACGATAATATTCAGATTGACATTGTATCTTCTGAGGTGACAGGAATAACTACTGCAAATCCACCTTCGCCATTTTCGACTTGTTCTAACAGCTGTTGTAGCCTAATAATGGGAAATAACTTCTCAATGACAGCAACAAATACATCTGCTTGTAGCAACAACCTTTCTGGTGTATTCCTAGATCCAGTAAATTTCCCAGCAACGGGTGAAACGCAAGAAATTACGCATTCACTTGAAATAGAAAATACAGGTTCCAGTGTTGATTTTGATGAGCTTGATATACGGGTTCGGTTTACAGATGTAAATGAATCAATGCCCAACATTGAGATAGCTCAATTATTCGATACACCGATTATCATAGAAGCAATCTATGACGAGAATGGAAGTGGTACTGCAGGTGAAACAAGCACATTTTATTTTAAATATGGTGCTGGAACATTGGTTAATGGTTCTAATCCGTTTCTTGATTTTTTATGCTTAAACCCGCAAGGATTTGAAAATTTGGAAGGATTAGGTGAAATTGTAGTCGAATATATTAGAATTAAAACTGCCGGTGCATCTTCTTGCTGCAAAATCATGGATGAAACTGAGGAAACTTGTGAATTTCCAGGGGAACCAGAATGCGATAATGGAAATTTGACTATTCGTATTGATGAACCACAAAGCACTCCTTCAGGGCCATGCAATACAGGATTTACAGTTGATTTTAATATTTTGGGGACAGGAAGTCTTGTCCTAGAAGAACTTTACATGGAAATTGATGTAGAAACTTACGGCATGCTTGATTTTTCAGAGATAGTGGCTAATGATGCATCTCTAAGTTGCGTGAATGCTACAAATTGTCCTAATAGCGGTTGTGCATCGGTTTGCAATAGCGGTAAGATCATTATAGATTTTTCTGATGCAATGAATCCAATTACAGTTAATAATTATGATTTCTTTGACATTTTGTTTGATGGCAATAATGGTGGGATATCAAGCATTAATGTCACCCAATTAAAAATAAAGGAAGTTGGGGAGGATGCTTGCATTCCCAATTTTGTTATTTATTCTGGGTTGACTTTTCCAATAGAAAAATGTGACTACTGTAGCGACATAGAAGCCACTATTGGACAATATGACGGTACCTATACCTTAAACAGTGCCTGCGAATCAGGTTTTTCGCTCTATTTAGATCTTGGTTCAGAAGATGTTGATGAAATTGAAATGGAATTCAATTTATCAGTAACGGGTTCTGTAACTATAAGCTCGGCCAAATCTGAATCATTTTGTGATGCACTGACTAGTACTTGCGACCCTGGTGCTGGCTCTTCCAATTGCATGGAAATCAGTGGGACTACGGTCGTTTTACGCTATTGCGGTAGTCAACTTACTGGTAGGGTGCGGCTCCAATTTGATGTACTTTAGGGGCAAAAATAACACCTATGATAGCAGAGCACAAAATAGAAACAGACGGCAGCGTCACCATCACCATGAACTTGAAGACCGAAGGCAGCATGCTTGAACAAGAGGAAC
>JAIPBL010000083.1 GCA_021739645.1 Saprospiraceae bacterium
ACCCACCGCCGAACTGGAGTTCGGCGGCACGTTCCCTTCAGTCAATCCGTGTCACCGTCTCCACGAAGTCCAGTTTTTTCAAGGTGCGCATGACGACGTTGAGCTGCTCCCGGTTAAGCACCATGAGGCTGACCTTGCCCTCGTAGTAGCCCTGGTCGCCGCCCTCGATGTGGAAGGAGCGGATGTTGACGCTGAGCCCACCAATTTCCTTCGTAATGCGTTCGATGACACCGATGCCCTCGTCCACGCCCGTGATTTTCAGGTCCACGACGAATTTGGTGTCTGTATTCGCCACCCACTCGGCCTTCATCACCCGGTAGCCGTACTTGGCCAACAGGTTGGTGGCGTTGGAGCAGTTGGTGCGGTGTATTTTCAAGCCTTCCTTCGCCGTCAGAAAGGCGAAGATGTCATCGCCCTGAACGGGGTTGCAGCAAAGGGCGAGTTTGTAGTGGTACAGCTCTGCTGGTTCGCCGTTCACAAGGATTTTGGTCTTGGCAGAAATCTTGGTCTTGGGGGGCTGTTCTTGTTTTTTCTCAGCTTCGGCGGCGGGTTGTTCTTTGACTATTTCCACCAGCTTTTGCTCCTTGACATCAAAGCTTTTGAAGGTGTCTATCAGGTTGATTTCCTCCGTCGCAATGGCAAAATACAGGTCAATATGTGAGTTGAGGTTGAAATATTTCACCAAGGTTTCCACGCCTTGCTCGAAGTTCACCTTCATGTTGTTGAACTTCCGCTCCAAAGCCTCTTTCCCCAGTTCGCCGACCTTGCGGCGCTCCTCCTTCATGGCGTTGCGGATTTTTGAGCGGGCCTTGCCCGTCACCACATACTTCAACCAGCCCTCGTTCGGCTTTTGGTTCTTGTCCGTAATGACCTCCACCTTGTCGCCCATGCCGAGCTTGTAGCCCATCGGCACGATGCGGTTGTTCACCTTGACGGCCCGACATCGATAGCCAATGTCGGTGTGGATATGGAAGGCGAAATCGAGCGCCGTAGCGCCCTTCGGCAGGTTAATCATGTCGCCACGAGGCGTCACGGCAAAAATCTCTTCGGAATACAGGTTGTTCTTGAAATCACTTACAAATTCCAGTGCATCGGAGTTGGGGTTTTCCATCAGTTCCCGCACCTGGTCGAGCCATTTCTCGTACACATCGGGCTGGTTGTTCACCCCCTTGTACTTCCAGTGGGCGGCAAAGCCCCGCTCTGCGATTTCGTCCATGCGCTCGGTACGGATCTGCACCTCCACAAATCGACCGTCCTGCCCGATGACCGTGGTATGAAGGGACTCGTAGGCGTTCGATTTGGGCACTGTCACCCAGTCCTTTAGGCGCTCTGGGATGGGCTTGTAAATGTCGGTGACGATGGAATAGGCCGTCCAACACATGGTCTTTTCCTGGCGGCGCTCCACGTCCAGCACGATGCGAACGGCAAAAATGTCGTACACCTGCTCGAAAGGAGCATCCTTCGTTTTTATTTTATTGTAAATGGACGACACCGACTTGGCTCGCCCAAAACAGCGGTACTTCATGCCCGCTGCATCCAGCTCCTGCTGGATAGGCACCAGGAACTTCTCAATGTACTCGGCCCGCTGCTCTTCCGAGGCGTCCAGTTTTTCGTTGATTTCGTCAAAAGTATCCGGTTCCATTATTTTCAGGCAGAGGTCCTGAAACTCCGAGCGGACGTTATAGAGGCCGAGGCGGTGGGCCAGCGGGGCGTAGATATAGCTTGTCTCTGCGGCTATTTTCAGTTGCTTGTGGCGGGGCATGGAACCGAGGGTGCGCATGTTGTGCATCCGGTCTGCCATTTTGATGAGAACCACCCGCACGTCTATCACCAGCGTGCTGATGACCTTGCGGAAATTCTCTGCCTGTGGACTTTCCGAGGTAGCCGTACCGTCCAGTTTGGTGAGACCGTCCACAATGAGCGCCACTTTTTCACCAAATTCCGTCTTGATTTGCTCAACGGTATAGTCCGTATCCTCCACTACATCGTGCAGTAGGGCACAGACGGCAGCGGTAGGCCCCAACCCTATCTCCTCGATACAGATGATCGCCACCTCAATGGGGTGCGTGATGTACGGCTCGCCCGATTTGCGCCGCTGCAGCGAGTGCGCCTCGGCTGCCAGCTCGAAGGCATGGCGTATCTGCTCCCGGTCTGCCTTATCCATTTTGCCGTCCAGGGTGCGCAATAGCCGACGGTATGCACTGTGTATCAGTGCGGTATCTTCCTGGCTATGTGCTGCTACGAGTGGCGGTGGCATGGAGGATTAAGTCATTAGTTATCGGTCACCTGTCATTGGTTTGCGCAAGCATTCCACATTTTCAATTGACGCAACAGAATTTAATTTTGTCACTGTGGCAAAGGTAGGGAGAATTCAGCTTAAAAATAGAAGTCGATTGATTATGTACTGAATGCAGGCTATGGGCCTTTTTTGAAAAAAGACGAATTCAATATTCAAGTGCAACAGGTGTTACCCCCTTCGTAATTAGATGAAAAAATTGCAATGGCGTAAAAAAGCCGAGTATTTTTCGAGGCCTGTTGTTGAGCTTTTGCTCAATCGAATCGATGAATTCATTGACGCCTATGTCAATCTAATCGAAACTGACAAGGCACTAGAATTTTAACACAAACAGCACTGGAACGAAATCATGTCAAAGATACATTGAAGTTTTTTCACTCCTTCAAATCCACCACCAGTGCCCCCTCCTCATCTACATCAAAATAGCTGACACCCAGCGAATCGCACTCCGCCTTCCAGTTGTCCACCCGCCAGTGCTTGTTGCTGGCATCAAAGACAAGTAGCTGAAAATCAAAGATTTGCAACAGGTCTTCCAGTTCCACTTTCGGCGTATTGCGCAGCAACAAAAAATCCAGTTTCACCTTCTCCTCACCATCGTAGGCCACTGGGCCGCTCACCACGAACAGGCGTTTGTCGTAAAATTGCACCAGCCCATTTTCATAGAAAAAATGGTCGCCAACGAGGGCCGTCGTGTCCTCCAAGTGCAGCATTTCCACGGCATTGATGCCATTGGCGAAGCGATTGCTCTCGGCGGCGTATTTGAGCGGCTTGGCTTCCAGCGCCGTGTCAATCAGCGACCAGGCTTTTTCACCGTCAAAAAAATCAATGGCCGTGTGCTTGTACACGCTGTAAATGGTGAGTTGGCGGTTTTTGCGGTGCCGAAATTCTGAGAAGGCGAAGCTTATCCCGACAACTGCCAGCAGCGTCAGCGCTGCCAGTGCCCAACGGAATTTGCGGGAACTGATGGCCGCCATGAGGCTGCCCAAACTGAGGTAGAGCAGCAGCGCCGAAATGCCACCCATCCAAATACCGCTCACCAGGGCGGCGGGCAGATGCCGGATGAACAACACGCTCTCGTTGCCGAATTTGAGCAATGCCCACAGCAGCCAACCCACGGCGTTTGCACCCATTGCCCAAAACTGGTCGAGCACGAGCAGCAGCAGGCCCAAGCCCATTTCAAAGCCCGCCAATGGCACCAGCACGAGGCTCGACAGCCAAAAATAGGTGGGGAACTGGTGGAAATACAGCAGCGTGAACGGCAGCGTCATCAGTTGCGCAGCGAGTGAAACGGAGGTGAGTTCCCAGAGGTAGTTGCCCGGTTTGTTCTCAATGACCCACAGCCCGGCAATCTTCGGCTGGAAGTAAACGATGCCCAAAATGGCGAGGTACGAGAGCTGGAAACTGACACTGTGGAGCCAGTACGGGTCGTAGAGCAACAGGCAGAAAGCACTGGCGGTCAGCGTGTTGTAGAAATTTTTGTTGCGGCCCATCGCATCGGCCATTATTACGAAGCTGAACATGGTGGTGGAGCGCAGCACCGAGGGCGAAGCGCCTGTCACGAGCGCAAACGACCAAATCACAGCCAGCAAGATGCCCGCTTTTGCCCAGCGCCAGTAGTGGTGTCGGGTTTTCACCTGCTTCAAAAAAAAGTTGAGAATGAGGAACAGGATGCCGACGTGCATGCCCGACACGGCGAGGATGTGGATGGCCCCGGTCTGTGAGTAGGCGGTGAGCACTTCCTCCGGCACTTCGCTGCGGTAGCCGAAAATGAGTGCAGCGCCCACTGCGAATTCGTTCTCGGTTTTCAGGTGCTTGCGCAAGGTTTCCGTGAAGCGGTGCTGAAGGGAAATGGCCGTCCCGTAAACGGAAAACCCACTGTGCTTTTTCACCAAGCCCCAACTTCCGTTTTTTACAAAAGCATGATAATGAATATTTTGGAAGCGTAAATAGCGTCCGTAGTCGAAGGCATGAGGATTAGCGGGCGGCTCGATGGTCGTGGCTTTTCCCTGCAAAACAAGCTGGTCGCCGTAGGCGAGTAGTTCGGAGGCACTGTCCCGTTCAAGGTAGAGCAGCAGGTTGCCGGAGGCGGGTGCGAGGCTGTCGGCATCGGGGCCGCTGCCGCTGATTTCCAGCTCAATTTTCACCCATTTTTCTTTGAGGGCGGGCGCATCGGCCACCTCACCGACCAGCATTGCGCCCGCTTCCGGCAGGCTTGTTTTGCTGAAGTGAGTATCGTGGTTCAACTCGTTGTGCTGTAACGTGATGCCATAGCCGAGCACCAGCAGTGCCGCCGTGAGCAGCAGACCGGGCATCCAACGATAGCGGTAAAGCCCTCGCAACTTTTGCGACAGCAGTTGGAGTGCCACCAGCGCCAAAAAGGCAATGGGCAAGCCGGGGATTTGCAGGTTGAATTGAATGGCCAAAAGGATGCCTACCGCAAATGGCAAGAGTAGGCGCACGAAGGGGATTTCACGCCAGTTGAGCATGGCTCAGGGTTGTTTTAGTATGTAAAAACGGATAAGCGGAAGGGAAGGTAAAACGGGTTTTTTGCGCCAGCAAATAATTTGTTTTCGTATAAAAGGAGAGAGGATTATGTTATTGGGATATTGGGTTATTGACCTCCAAAATAACCCAATAACCCAATAACTGCTTCAGCTCAGGAGCTTTTTCACCAGCATCGAAACCAGTTTGCCATCGGCACGGCCAGCGAGTTCCTTGGTGGCAGCGCCCATCACCTTGCCCATGTCCTGCGGGCCGGTGGCACCCACGGTGGCCACGATATTTTTCAAAAGTGCCTCCAGCTCGGCCTCGCCAAGCTGCTTGGGCAGGTATTTTTCAATGACGGCGATTTCTTCCCGCTCCACGACGGCGAGGTCTTCCCGGCTTTGCTGTTCGTAAATTTCGAGGGAATCCTTGCGGGTTTTCACGAGTTTTTGGAGGAGCTTGATTTCCAAATCGCCCTCCACGGACTTGCCGCTGCCGTCGGTTTTTGCCAATAAAATAGCGGCTTTGATGGCCCGAATGCCCCGTTTGGCGGCTTCGTCTTTGTTGCGCATGGCGGCTTTGAGGTCTTCCATGATGCGTTCTTCCAGCGTCATAATTTCAAAAGTTTTTGGTGAAAATTGAGTTTGCCAAGATGTGGCTTGTAATTTCGCCTTGCTAACGCCGCAAACTTATTGAAAGTTTCCGAGGGTGGGGCGGCTGCCTAGCTTTTGCGAAGCGAAACCCAATTTTATTGCCCATGAAGCCGCACTTTTTACTTTGTCCTTTTTACTTTTTACTTGCGAAGAAATGAAATTTCCGAAGCCCATCCCCGTCCTCGAAATCGCCCATAAAACCGGGGCTACCCTGGTTGGCGACGAGACGCTGCTGGCCACTGGCATCAATGAAATCCACAAAGTGGAGCCGGGCGACATCACCTTCGTGGACAACCGAAAATACTTCCGGAAGTCGCTGGAATCGGCGGCCACCATTATTTTCTTGAACGAAAAAACCGACTGCCCGCCGGGCAAAGCACTGCTGCTTTGTGATAACCCGTTCGAGGCTTACGACTCGCTGGTGCGGGAGCACCGCCCCTTCCGGCCACTGAGCGCCAGCATCAGCGAGAGCGCCAGCATCCACCCTTCGAGCGTAGTGGAGCCTGGGGCGATAATTGGAAACCAAGTGGTCATCGGACGAAACTGCTATGTGCAGGCGAATGCCTACATCGGTGATTTTACCCACATCGGAAACCACGTGACGGTGCAGGCTGGAGCCATCATCGGTACAGACGCTTTTTATTTTCAAAAAAATGCTGATGGCTTCAAAAAATGGCGTTCCGGTGGGCGGGTCGTTATACACGACCATGTGGAAATCGGCGCTGGCTGCACCATCAACCGGGGCGTATCCGGCGATACGGTGATTGGCGAAGGCACGAAGTTGGACTGTCAGGTACACGTGGGGCACGGGGCCGTCATCGGCAAAAACTGCCTACTGGCGGGGCAAGTGGGCGTGGGTGGCAAGGCCATTTTGGAAGACAACGTGGTGCTGTACGGTCAGGTGGGCGTGGCGGCGAGGGTTCGCATCGGGAATGGGGCGGTGGTAAGTGCCAAGTCGGGCGTTTCAAAAAATTTGGAGGGCGGCAAGGCGTACTTCGGAATCCCGGCAGAGGAAATCAGGATTCGGCAGCGGGAATTGGCGGCTTTGCGTCAGCTACCTGATTTTATGAAAAAAATGGGCGATTCAACGTAAAAAACTGCAAAGAATAGGGATTTTAGTACAATTGTTGGCAAAACTCAAATTATGTCTAGTTTTTGCAAACGAAACAGTTCTTGCGAGTTAACTTTGCCAGCCCGTTTCACCGACGGTAAGCCTCCCAACTCCGACAATTAGAATCCCTTTGAGCAACTTGCGCCTACCTTATTTGCGCTTTTACTAAGTGAAAATATCTGAAACGAAAAGCCTGTTTAAATTTGAAAAAGTATTGCACAGATGATTGGTTTGCAATGACTTGTATTTCTATTTTTCTTTTGCTCCCAACGCAGTTGGTGCATTTGGTTACTAGAAAAGCAAGTGATTTTCATTCGCTCAAAATGGTTTTGCCCACCCAGTAAAGGCAAGCAAGAAACGACTACGAATATGAATGGCAAAAAGTACCTTTTAGCAGCTATGCTGCTCTCCATCACTGCATTGACACCGCTTTTGGCTCAACCTTGCGACTGCCTAACCACGGGCAACTGCCCCGTGCCAATTCAGGACAACGGCACCTTTCAAGGAACGCTTGATGTAACCGTGAGCGGCCCGAACGACCTTGGGCAATGCCCGCTGACGTCCGTCTGCTTCTCCATCACACATACCTGGGTCGGTGACCTTTGTGTAACGCTAACCTCCCCCAGCGGCGTCAACTACATGGTCATGGCCGATGCCAACAACGGCACAGGCGGCTGTGGAACGGATGCAGACAACATCGACGTGTGTATCGTGCCAGGCACAGGCAACCCCCTCACCAACAACACAGATTACATGTGCAATACGGGTGCCTGCCAAAGCGGCACCTGTTGCCTCGTCGGGAACTGGACGATGCCTTGCGGCGGTGTCACCGACCCCATGACTGGTGCCAACCAAGCCCCCGGTTGTGACCTCAACGACTTCAACATGCCAGGGCAGCCAGCCAACGGCACTTGGACTTTGACCGTCAATGACATTTGCAGCCAAGACGTCGGCACGCTCAACAACTTCTCCCTGACCTTTGCCTGCGGCACTTCCTCCTGTACGGTTTGCAATGCAAACGGCGGCACTTTGACAAACCCTGACGTGCAAGGATGTCTTGGTGACCCTAGCCTCAACCTCAACGTTACACCACTTTATACTGGCGGAAACATGGAACCCAGCCCAGCGGAGTATAGCTACGCCTGGGTCATTTCGGAAAATGGAATTATCCAATCCGTCAACCCAACACCTGACATGTCGGGGCTACCACCTGGCACTTACAACCTGTGCGGATTTTCCTATGCCAACACTGCCGCAGGATTACTCAACACGCTTGTCGGTATGGACCTAAGCTCGGCTATTGCCCAGTTCAACTCCTCCGCCGCACCCTTCTGCGGAGATTTCTCTGACGATTGTATGCTCGTGACCATAGGCCCCGCCATACCCCCAACAATTATTGACACAGCCCTCTGCATCGGCGCTTGTATCGAGGTCGGCTTCCAGCCAGTATGCATCTCTGGCTCCTTTACCCTGACGTCATACTTGGGCTGCGATAGTATGGTAATCGTGAACATCAGCAACATCCCGCCGGTCACAACTGTCGAGACGGTGACGGTCTGCCAAGGAGACTGCATTATTATAAATGGGCAACAATATTGCCCACCCACCCCGGTAACCTACGTCTTGCCCAACTGGCAAGGCTGCGACAGTGTCATTACCGTAGTATTTGATGAAATCATAACGGTAGCTTTGATAAATCCGCCGTTCCCAGAACCACTCAGCTGCAGCAACCCAGCCATCACGCTGGATGGACTCAGCTCTGTTCCCGCTGGCGCTTCGCTTCAATGGGATGGGCCGAACGGATTCATGAGCAATCAACCCTTAATCACAACCAGCACTCCGGGGACTTATACCTTAACGGTGACCAATCCTGCCTTTAATCCACCCTGCACGGCGCAAGCCTCTGTGGACATAACTGGCAACGCTACTCCACCGGACTTGCAATTGAACAGCCAACCCCCCTCCATTTGCGAAGGTCAATCTTTTAATTTGGCCAGCTTGAACATCATCGACCTGAACAACACAAACCCCACCCTAACCTATCACTCTGGAACCCCGGCCACCCCAGCCAATGAACTTATTAACACGAATGTTTCACCCACCACTACCACCACTTATTATGTATTGGGAACGACTGGCATTTGTATTGACGAACTGCCAGTTACGCTAACGGTGAATCCGACACCCGTAGCCAGCTTCACGGTAGATTCGCCCATTTGCATCAGTGGGTCTTCCACTGTGACCTTCACTGGCACAGCCCCACCGGGCGCCACTTTCAACTGGAACTTCGGCGGTGGCACAGCCGTGCCCGGCACCGGGGCTGGCCCGCATACTGTCACATGGGGCAGCGGTGGCACGAAAACCATAACATTGACTATCAGTGCCAATGGTTGCCAGTCGGGTACTGTCACACAAACCGTAACCGTTAGCAACCAGATTCCGCCACCCGTCATCAATTGCATTTCCACTTCCAGTGAAATAACCTTTTACTGGGACCCCATTGCAGGTGCATCTGGTTACAACGTGACGGTCATCAGTGGCCCAATGGGCACACAGCTTGACCCAACCACCTATCTGGTGGATAACCTTATGCCGAACCAGCAGGTGACCATCTCAGTGGAAGCCATCTCCAGCAATGCCTGCCCCAACAGCACAGCGCAAATCAGCTGCTCGGCCCAGGATTGTCCGCCTATCACGTTGACGATTGACTCAGTGGCAGACATTTGTCTCACACCAGCCACAGGCACCATCCAGTTGGTTGCTACGCAAACAGGCGGCATGGGCGGTGGTGCATTCACTTGGTCGGGGCCAGGAGTTAATCCCATCACGGGCGTTTTCAACCCAGCCAATGCCGGCTCAGGTGCCAACACCATCAGTGTTTCCTACGAAGAAAACACCTGTATTTACAACAAGTCCATTAACATCAATGTCTTCCCAACGCCAACTGCCAATTTCAGCGTGACAACGCCAATTTGCAGCTCGGATTTATCCACGGTCAACTACACGGGCAACGCTTCCAACGCTGCCACTTTCACTTGGGACTTCGATGGCGGCACGGCTACTCCTCCGTCAGGCCCAGGCCCGCTTCAGGTAACTTGGCCAAGCGGCGGCACCTACACCATCTCGCTGATGGTATCCGAGGACGGCTGCTCCTCCGACACGGTTACCCATACCGTTGACGTTTCGGATGAAATCGCTGCTCCGCAAATCACCTGCGTCACCACTACCAACTCAGTTGAGTTTGTTTGGAACGACGTGCCTGGGGCAGGTGGCTACACGGTCACCGTCATAAGTGGCGGCACAGGCACGGCCACCTCCGATACTTCCATGCTGTTCACGGGACTGAACCCTGGCAACGCTGTAACCATCCAGGTCACCGCCCTCGACCCCAGCCCCTGCGGCAACATGTCAACCCAGGCAACCTGCATTGCACAAAACTGCCCTGTGGTGACCATCAGCATTACCCCCGTACCCGGTATTTGCAGCACCAGCACAGTGCCCGTTACCCTGCAAGCCACCCAAACGGGCGGCATGGGCGGTGGCACTTGGGACTGGACAGGCACTGGCGTAAGCCCGAACGGAATTTTTGACCCGCAGCTGGCAAATATTGGAGCAAATACCATCACCGCTACCTACACGGAAGGCGATTGCGTTTACACCAAAAACATAGTGATAAATGTGCTGGCGCAACCAGTGGCCAGCTTCACTGCTGCTGCCTCCGTTTGCGTCAATGCAAACACTTCGGTATCCTACACCGGCACTACCTCGCCAGGTATCCAGTTTGCCTGGAACTTTGGCGGCGGTACGGCAACGCCCGGTACAGGCCAAGGCCCACACCAGGTGAGTTGGGCAACCGCAGGCCCGAAGGTCATTTCGCTGACCGTTACTTCGGCGCAAGGCTGCGTTTCTGAACCCTTCACCGATACGGTGCAGGTGGACCAGCCACTCGTTGCGCCAGCCATCACCTGTGTCACCACCACGAACTCCATCGAGTTCAACTGGCCGAACGTGCCCGGAGCTACGAACTACCAAGCAACGCTGGTATCAGGTTCTCCTGGGTCACAGACTTCGCAAAATACCTACCTCATCGACGGACTTCAACCCGGCGACCAGGCCACCATTTCGCTCACCGTCTCCAACGGCGGCGCATGTCCACCCGTGACAGTGCAGCAGACCTGTGTCGCACAGGATTGCCCGGCGGTGACCATCAGCATCACGCCCGTGAACGATATTTGCCTCGACGCAGCGACCACTTCCATCACGCTGGAAGCCACCACGGCTGGTGGCCCCGGCGGCGGCACGCTGATTTGGAGTGGAACGGGCGTGAGTACCGCCGGCATTTTCGACCCACAACAGGCTTTGGCTGGCGCAAACACCATCACGGCCACCTACACGGATGGCGACTGCATTTACACCCAAGATATTGTGATAAATGTGTACGCCCAGCCAGTGGCAAACTTCACGGCAGCGACTGCAGTCTGCGAAGGCGAGGACGTCACTGTGACCTACACGGGCACAGCGCAGACTGGCATTATCTACGATTGGGATTTTGGCACAGGCACGGCCACGCCCGGCACAGGCATAGGCCCACACCAAGTGAACTGGGCCAGCAGCGGCACGGAACAGGTTTCGCTGACCGTCACTTCGGCGCAGGGCTGTGCTTCCGAGCCGTTCAGTGCGTCGGTACAGGTGGAACCACCACTAGTTGCACCCGTCATCAACTGCAACACTACCCTCAGCACCATCGAGTTCGGTTGGCCGGACGTGACCGGTGCGACGGACTACCAAGTGACCCTGATTTCCGGTGCACCGGGTTCGCAGACATCGCAAAACACCTACGAAATAACTGGCCTGATGCCCGGCGACCAAGCCACTATCGAACTAACCGTCTCGAACGGCGGGCCTTGCCCTCCGGTGACGGTGCAACAAACCTGCACTGCCATTGACTGCTTGCCAGTGGTGGTGAGCGTTGACCCAGTGACGCCAATCTGCCTCGGCAGTGTGGCCACGGTTCAACTGACGGCCACGGTGACCGGCAATGCTGGCGGCGGTACGGAAACTTGGAGCGGCCCCGGCGTGAGTGCCAGCGGCGTTTTTGACCCGGCAGCGGCTGGAGTCGGCACGCACCAAGTCGTGGTGGTTTACGAAGAAAACAACTGTACTTACCAAGCCGCTGGCTCCGTGCAGGTGCTGCCAACACCGACGTCAAATTTTAGCGCAAGCGCAAATATTTGTGTAGCGGATGCCGCCACAGTGACTTACAACGGCAGCGCCCCCGTTGGCGCCACCTACGCTTGGGATTTCGGAGGAGGGACAGCCTTGCCCGGCACTGGCCAAGGCCCACACCAAGTAAGCTTCCCAGCTGCGGGCAATTACGACATCACGCTGACGGTGACGCAAGCTGGTTGTACTGCTTCGCAAGTTGTCAACAGCGTGCAGGTGGACCCTGAACTGACGGCTCCTGACATTGACTGCAACACGACCACCTCGTCCATCGAGTTCACTTGGGGCACGGTGCCCAATGCGACGGACTACCAAGTGACGGTTTTGGCTGGGCAAGCAGGCAGCCAGACCTCACAGACTAGCTACGCCGT
The DNA here is from genome assembly GCA_021739645.1 of Saprospiraceae bacterium. Taxonomy (GTDB): domain Bacteria; phylum Bacteroidota; class Bacteroidia; order Chitinophagales; family Saprospiraceae; genus UBA6168. Next base: position 12,139 of record JAIPBL010000083.1, read on the forward strand.
GAACGGCCTCCAACCCAACGACCAAGTGACCATCGAGCTGACTGTGAGCGGCAACACGGCTTGCCCACCAGTGACGGTACAGCAAACCTGCGTCGCTCAGGACTGCCCGACGGTGACGATTGACCTGCCACCTGTTGACCCGATTTGCTTGGGTTCAACCGTTGGGACTGTGCAATTGTCGGCCACGGTGACAGGCGGAAGCGGTACCGGCACTGGCACTTGGAGCGGCCCAGGCGTGAACGCCAGCGGCGTTTTCGACCCGAACACGGCAGGTGTGGGCACGCTAACGATAACTTATGTTTACGCTGAAAATGCCAATTGCAACTATGATGCGACGCTGCAAATACAAATAGTAGCACCGCCTGTGGCCGATGCTGGGCCGGATGGCGAACTCACTTGTGAAGTGAACGGAACCTCCATCCAATTGGGCGGTAGCGGAAGCTCCACTGGCCCGAACATCAGCTACGAATGGAGTGCCGCTAACGGCAATTTCCCAGGCACCCCAGATATTCCAACACCAGTGGTCGCCTTGCCTGGTACTTATACTTTGACGGTGACCAACACTTCGCTGCAGGGTTGTTCGGCAACGGACGTGGTGGTGATTTCGGCCAGCCAAGACATTCCTGAACCCATGGTGACTATCGTGCCCGTGAGTTGTTTTGGTGAAAATGATGGGGCCATTTCGGTGGCGTCCGTTACTGGTGGCCAACCGCCTTATCTCTACTCGCTCAACGGCAGTACCTACGCTTCAAGCAGCAACTTCCAGCCGCTGGCACCGGGCGTTTACGAGGTGTCGGTGATTGATGCTTCGGGCTGCGAGGCCAGCCTGACAATTGACATCAGCCAGCCGCAGGAGCTGAACGTGGAATTGGTGGCCATCATCGAGGGTGGTGGCAACATCATCCGCCTCGGCGACACGACGGAGCTGCAGGCACTGGTCACCTTGCCTGCCGATAGCTTGGACAATATCACTTGGTACCCGGCGGATCTGGTCTCCTGCGACACCTGCCTGAACACGTTCGTTTCACCAACGAGCCAGACGACCTTCACCATCACTGTGGAGAGCAACGGCTGCGTGGACAGCGACGACCTGACGCTTTTTGTAAAAAAAGACCGTCCGGTGTATGTGCCGAATGCCTTTTCGCCCAATGAAGACGGTCTGAACGATGTGTTCATGATATATGCCGGTAAGCAAGTCACCAATATCAAATCCTTTCTCATCTTCGACCGCTGGGGAGAGACGGTATTTTCGTACTACGATTTCCAACCAAACGACCCAGTTTATGGCTGGAATGGCAAACACCGTGATGAATTTTTAAATACCGCAGTGTTCACATGGTTTGCCGAAATCGAATTTGTGGATGGGGTGGTGGAACTTTACGAAGGAGACGTGACGCTGTTCAGGTAATGCGCTTTCGAAGCTAGCCACTTATTTGTGTGGCGCTATTTCAGGACAGGACACATTCCAAAAACAAAAAGCCTTGCCGTGTGGCGAGGCTTTTTGTTTTTGGGTAAAATTGTCGCCCAACTGCCCATTTGTCGAAGGAATCGAGTCTTTTGACAGCTTGGTTAAATGTTCCCTGTCCATTGGCGTATCTTCCCGCCGCTTTTTCAATTATTTCAAAAATGTTTAACCAAATAAATTTCATTATGAATCAAAAGCACAATTTTTTCCGGATGGCCGTGATGGTGCTGGCACTCTGCTTTGGCAGTATGGCCTGGGCACAAACCGCTGCAAAAAAGGAAATGAAACTGCCCGAGGGTGTTGAGAAAATAACAACCGTGGAGGGCATCACTGAGTATCAACTGACGAGCAATGGGCTGCGCTTCCTGCTCTTCCCAGACCAGTCGAAGCCGACCATCACCGTCAATGTTACTTACCTAGTGGGCAGCCGCCACGAGGGCTATGGCGAGACGGGCATGGCTCACCTGCTGGAGCACATGGTGTTCAAGGGTACTCCTGGCCACACCAACATCCCACAGGAACTGACCGAGCACGGCGCTCGCCCCAACGGCACGACATGGTACGACCGTACGAACTACTTCGAGACCTTCAACGCCACGGACGAAAACCTGAAATGGGCGCTCGACATGGAGAGCGACCGGATGGTGAACTCGTTCATTGCGAAGAAAGACCTCGAAAGCGAGATGACCGTGGTGCGCAACGAGTTTGAGATGGGCGAAAACGACCCTGCTGGCGTACTGATGGAGCGGGTGATGAGCACCGCTTATCTCTGGCACAACTACGGCAACTCGACCATTGGCGCCCGTGCCGACCTCGAAAATGTGCCCATCGAGCGGTTACAGGGTTTTTACAAAAAATACTACCAGCCGGACAACGCAGTGCTGGTGGTAGCTGGTAAAATTGACCAAGAAAAGACACTGGAACTGGTGAAGGAATATTTTGGTAAAATTCAAAAGCCGACCCGAGAACTCATTCCAACCTACACGAAAGACCCCACGCAGGACGGCGAGCGAAACGTGACGCTCCGTCGCACAGGCGATGTGCAGGTGGCCTCCTGTTTTTACCATACGCCGCCGGGCGCTCACCCCGAGTACGCTGCCGTGGCTGTTTTGGATGAAATACTGACGAGCCAACCAGCTGGTCGCCTTTACAAAGAACTGGTAGAATCAAAGAAAGCTGCAACGGTTTGGTCGTTTGCACCAGCACTAAAAGAGGGCGGCTTCATGTACATCAACGCTGATGTGCGGCAGGAAAGCTCACTTGATGACGCCCAAGCCACCATGCTGAAAGTGCTTGACGAGCTGACCACCAACCCGCCCACCGCTGAGGAGGTGGACAGGGCAAAGAAGCGACTGCTGAAAAATTGGGAACTGGGCTTCAAAAGCTCTTCCTCCGTTGGCCTGAGTGCCAGTGGTTACATCGCCATGGGCGACTGGCGACTGGCTTTTTTGTTCCGTGACAACGTGGAGGAAGTGAAGGTGGAGGATGTAGTGGCTGTTGCCAAAAAATATTTCAAGCCATCCAACCGCACGACAGGACTTTTTATTCCTGATAAAAGCCCTGAGCGTTCGGAGATTCCCGACGCACCAAACCTAGCTACACTGCTGGCGAACTACAAGGGCAAGGAAGCCATCGCCGAAGGCGAGGACTTCGACCCTGCCCCTGAGAACATTGAAACGCGCACGACCCGGGGCGAGGCCAAGGACAAGGGCATTGAGTTCGCTTTTTTACCGAAGGAAACAAGGGGAAACAGCGTGTCGGCCCGTATGACGCTGCGTTTTGGGGATGAAAAAACCTTGATGAACCAGGACGTGGCTGCTTCGTTCACGGCCATGATGCTCGACAAGGGCACGAAGAACATGAACCGCCAGCAATTACAGGACGAACTTGACCGCCTGAAGGCCAGGGTAAACATCTTCGGCGGTGGCAGCACAGCCAGTGTTAGCATTGAAGCAGAGCACGACAACCTGCCCGAGGTGATGAAGCTCGTAGGCGATATGCTTAAGAACTCGACTTTTTCGGGAGAAGAATTTGAGAAGCTGAAAGAGGAACAATTGGCGGGTATCGAGTCGCAGCGCAGTGACCCACAGGCACTGGCATTTACGACATTCCGCCGCACGATGAGCCCATATCCAAAAGGCGATATTCGTTACGTGATGTCGCTTGACGAAGAGACAGAAGCTATTAAAAACCTAAAATTGGAGGATGTGAAGGCGTTTTACAACAAATTCTACGGCACGACCGATGCCACGCTGGCCGTGGTCGGCGACTTCGACCAGAAGGCCGTGGAGCAAGTGACGATGGAGCAGTTCAGCAACTGGAAAAGCCCGGCGGGCTACACCCGGGTGCCGTCGCCTTACAAGGAAGTGAAGGCAAAAAGTGAGGCCATCAACACGCCGGACAAGGCCAACGCCGTCTTCATCGCAGGTATGCCACTCAACATCAGCGACAGCGACCCAGACTATCCGGCCTTGGTGATGGGCAATTTCATGCTCGGTGGCGGGTTCCTCAACTCCCGCTTGGCGGTTCGCATCCGCCAGAAGGAGGGACTGAGCTACGGCGTGGGCTCTGGCCTGAGTGCCAGCAGCGAGGACAAGTCGGGCATGTTCCAGGCGTATGCCATTTACGCACCGGAAAACGCCGAGAAACTGGAGGCTGCATTCAAGGAGGAGATTGACAAGATGCGCAGTGAGGGCTTCACTGCTGAGGAATTGGCTGCTGCCAAGTCAGGCTATATCCAGAGTAAGGGCATGAACCGGGCGGAAGACCGTAGCCTCTCCAGCACCCTCAACAGCTACCTCCAACTCGACCGCACGATGATGTGGGACGCCGAAATGGAGCAAAAAATTATGGCACTGACGCCAGCTCAAATAAACGCTGCCATGAAGAAGTACGTGGATCCGTCGAAATTCGTGTACGTGAAGGCAGGGGATTTTGAGAAGGCGGCGAAGCCGTAATTAAGTTGGCAGTTTGACAGTTGGCAGTTGGCAGTCGGTGACTGCTGAATTTGTTGATACTGCTATTTTGCCACCAAAAGAAAACCGCCGTTGCGATTGCAGCGGCGGTTTTTTTATACTTCAATTTTGATAGCTACAAATGCGAATCTGCATCGAATGCTGGACCATTGGCAGGCTCGTAAGTGGCTTGAACCCTCTGGTTATATGGTTGCGAAGCACAAAAAAAAGGAGAAGCGCCGCTTTTCCTTCGAATCATCAATGACCGCAAACCCAAGTACCTTGGATTGAGCATTTATCTTGTTCCCGAGCAAGGGATGAAGTTAAACAGCGCATCCGAAAATCCCACCCCAACTCCGCCCGCCTCAACAACTTCCTCGCTCAAAAAATCGCTGAAGCCGAAGGCTTCGCTTTCGAGTTGGAGACCGAAAAGAAAAGTGTTTCCAGCCTGGCCATCAAAGAGAACATCAAGGGCAAGACTTCACCCAGTTTCCTGAAATACTTCCAGGACTACATGGAGTTGCTGAAGGACACCAAAAAATTGGGCACCCATGATAAATCCTATTCAGTTTACCTGAAACTCAAAACCGCCTGAAAGGCCGTGACTTGACCTTCGAAGATGTCAATTACCACTTCCTCAAACAGTACGAAAACTACCTCCGGAACAAATTGGGGAACACCACCAACACCGCTTATTCCAACCTCAAGATTTTCCGCAAACTGCTGAACGATGCCGTCCGGGAAGAAATCATTGGGCCTTATGCCAATCCATTTCCACGCTACAAGCTCGCTTGGGAGAAAACAAGCAAAGCCTATCTGACCGACGAGGAAATTCACAGCATCGAAATTCTTCCAGTGCCCGAAGACCAGGCCATCAACCACCACCGCAACATGTACATTTTTGCCGCTTATGCCGGTGGACTGCGCATTTCCGACCTGTTGCAATTGAAATGGCAAAATTTCAATGGTACCCACGTCACCATCGCTACACAGAAAACTAAAGAGCAGCTATCGGTCAAACTACCCAACAAAGCCCTCGAAGTACTGCGAAAAAACCAGCGTCCGAATTGTCGGAGCTGATGAGCGACCTTGAAAAATTCATCCACAACGAGGAAATCAAAGTTCCCCACCTTGTCAAAATCGCACTCATCCACTACCAGTTTGAGACTATCCACCCCCTCCTCGATGGCAACGGCAGGATTGGGCGCCTGCTCATCACGCTTTACCTGGTCAGTTCTGGGTTGTTAAAAAAAACCGGTCCTGTACCTGTCCGACTTCCTGGACAAAAACAGGCAGTTCTATTTTGATAACCTCTCCGCCGTTCGCCTGAAAAGTAACATGGCCCAATGGCTGAAATTTTTTCTGGTGGGCGTGGCTGAGACTTCGGCCCAGGCATGCAGCACTTTTGAAGCCATCATCGCCCTGCGCCAGCAGTTGGAAGGTGAAAAAATCCTGTCACTTGGGACAAAAGCAAAAAAGGGCGGGCTGCTGCTCAATCATTTGTACCAGCACCCCATCGTCGATGGTGCGGAGGTATCGAGCGTGACGGGCTACTCCCTCCCGACTGCTTACAAACTGCTGGAAGCATTTGAAGAACTGGGCATCCTTGAGGAGACCACAGGCTTTCAACGGAACAGGAAGTTTGTTTTCCAGCAGTACCTCGACTTGTTTCAGGGGTGAATTGTATGCCTTTTCCTGCTCATGGGTGACTACCGTCAGTATCTTGCCGACTACAAACTCCTGATGTCCAATTACAAACGGGGCAAGACCCTGCCCCAGGAACCCGAAAAACCGCCCTTCAAAGTCCTGTTCATTCCCGCCAACTCCTCCTCCGCCATGGTCATCAAGCACCTCCGGGACGGCGGCGGCACGGGGCAGCAACGAGTTTTTCGAAATAGACCAGCCCCGCCTCAGCGTTGCCATCAGCGGCACGCCCAAACAAATCCTCAAACTCATCCCCTCCGTGGAGGACGGACTGTTCAGCCGCTTCCTGTTCTACTGCTATGCCGTGCAACCCGCTTGGCGGGACGTCTCTCCCGCTACCGGAGGCATCAACCTCACCGAGCACTTCGCCAGCCTGTCCGAGCGCACACTCGAAGTCACCCGCTTCACCTCCGAAAACCCTGTGCAGTTCTACCTCACCACCGACCAGTGGCAGCGCCTCAACGAACACTTCACCCGCCTGCTGCAAGAAACCAATGCCTTCTTTGGCACGGAAAGCCCAGGCAGGGGGATGTACCGGTTGGCCACCCGGGAAGATTTCATCCCCGTCTTTTCCAACCTGTCCAAACGCATCGCTGCCCTGCTGGCAAAGGAATTGCCGCTGGTCAACGTCTGCATCTGGGAGACCCGCTGGCCCAATGCCTGGATGGAACTCCAACCCGCCTACAACTGGACACTCGTGGAAGCGGAAAAAGACGCCCTCGATGCCATCTTCAACCACCTGACCGGACTATCTAAAAAAGTGTACCTCCAGCCCAACCGCTCCATCATGGACTTGTACGTGCTGTCGCTGAACGAAGCCGTCATCGTCAAGCCGCTGGTGTCCGAGGCGCCGCTGATGCGGGAGGGGAAAATCACCACCGCCGCACCGGGAAAAATGCTCGTGGACATCGTCGCGGAACCCGACATCCTCATGGCCCAGCAAGGAGAATTACAGCACATCTTCGAAAACGTGTTTTCCCAAATCCTCATTCACCAAAACCGGCGGCTGCGGTATGCCCGGCGGCGGAAGCGGGAGGAGCAGGTGCGGATGAAAATACCGGAACAACACAGGCTAAAAACCTGAGTGAGAAGGTTTTGTCACCTGTTTTCAAGAGGGGTCAATTTTAACCCATTAGCTTATCCCCCATGTTATTATCTTCGCCATTTGAACAAACCGTACATGGCCACCAAATTTTTCACCAACCACAAAGGCAAAACCCTGCTCCAAAAACTGGAAGGCATTTTCCAGCATACGGATGTATATTACTTCGATTTCATGGAAGGCATCCGCACCGGAAAAATCCGGGTAAAGGCTCACCCTTCCAAAAAACTCCACGCCAAGATTTACATTTTCCGGCAGCAAAACGAGCATGAACACGCAGGATGGGGTTCGGTCATCACAGGTTCCAGCAATCTGACCGAGCCGGGACTGGAACGGAACTTTGAGTTCAATGTCGAGCTGCGTGACCACGACGACGTGAAGTTTGCCCTTGAAACCTTTGAAGACCTGTGGAAAGAAGGCATTGACCTCAACCCCGATTTCATCGAAAAACTGAAACGCAAAACCTACCTCAACGACGAGTTTACCCCTTTTGAAATTTACATCAAGTTCCTGATTGAATACTTCGGAAGAAGCATCGAATACGACCCCGATATTGCCAATGGCTTGCCGAAAAAATATACCAGCCTGCGCTACCAGGTGGATGCCGTGAAACAAGGCGTAGAAATGCTGAAACGGCACAACGGTTTCTTCCTCGCCGATGTGGTAGGGCTTGGAAAAACGGTCGTGGCAGCCATGATAATGAAGCACTTTTACCATATCAATGGCTGGAAAACACGGGTATTGGTCGTTTACCCGCCTGCTTTGAAAAACGCCTGGAGGAACACTCTCGAGCTTATCCAGTCCGTGTGGAACGAAATCCCAGAGTGGCAGGACGGAATCGAAATCCCGGATGGAATTTTTCGAAAGACCGTTGCCAATTACGACGAAGTGGTGGTGCGTGAGTTGCTGGCAAATGCCCTTGTCCACCGCCCATATACCATCCGTGGCGACCTTTTCATCAACCTCTATAATGACCGGATGGAAGTCCACAACCCTGGGTTGTTGCCATTGGGTGTTACTCCTCAAAACATCCTGCACAAGTCCGTCATGCGCAACCCGCACCTTGCGAGGGTCTTTTACGACCTTGGCTTGATGGAGCGGGAAGGCAGCGGCTATGACCGGATGTACGAGATACTCCTGTCTGCGGGAAAACCGTTGCCAAAGGCACACGAAGGCAACGACCGTGTAAAGGTCGTGGTTGAAAAGCGCATTGTCCGAAGGGAAATCATCAACTTCATGGACAAGGTTCGCCAAGAGGTCAATGTCCTCAAGTCCAAGGAACTGATTACGTTGGGGCTGCTTGCCCAACATCAGGCACTTACCGCCATCGAGTTGCCCGCCCTGTGGGTTTGTGGGAGAACGACAACCTCAAAGACTGGTTGGACAAACTGACCGATTTGGGCTTGGTGAAAACGAGGGGGAAAACAAAGGGTACTGTCTATTTCGCCAATCCCGTTTTATTGAAAAAACTGGATTTCCGGGGTCTGATGAACCTGAAAAACATCGAACCCATCCGGTTGCGGGAACTCATCCGGCAGATTCTTACGAACTACGGTGATTGCTCCATTTCGGATATTCAGGACAGGGTGGGCAAGGAAATTACCAAGAAGCGAATCAAACGTGAATTGGATTTCTTGGTAGAATTAGGCGAAGTTTTACCCGATGGTGATAAACGCTGGCGACGTTATGCTATCGCCCAAAATGCGGTTAAATAATGGCGTTTTGGGCGATAGAAATCATTAGAAAATGCCAACACCATTCACAACTATTTGATAATCAATCATTTCTATCTCCACTTTTCGATCAAAAAAATGTCGGTATTTTCATAGGTGTAACATAGAAAGCCTCTAAAGTACCTAGTCCTAAATTTAGTCCAAAGCGGAAAAAGGCTTGAAATCCAAAGCGTCAATTAAGTTTTGGCAGGTTCCGATAAGCATAATTGACTCCTATTTGACCGCAACATAAGCCATACTTGATTGCACCTTGCAGGCTGTGCAACAAAAAAGCCCAGGCTCATTGCCCAGGCTTCCAAAAATAATCCCATGAACATATCCCAAAACGCTCTTCACTCGTCGCCACCTTTCACAGCCGTTTGGCTGACGCCCGCAGCTACCGAGCCAGCGACAATCAACACTTTTGCGGCGGCCAATAACCAAGCGGGCAGGGCAACGGGCGCAGCAACCAAAGTGCCACCGAGCGCCCCCAACACAAGCCCCCAATTGCGGATGGTTTTGAAGAACTTCGGAGTCGGAGCAGAAGCCCGCTCCAGCACGGACATTTTTTCAGTTTTCATAAGCCGATGAATTTTGATTTGGATGAAAAGGGGCATAGGCCTTGCCGCCCCATGCGCCGGATAAAACAATTTAGCAACCCGAACCCAAGCGGGTAGTAGCATCAGAACACGTCCACCAGCTGCATCGCATTTGCCACCTTCACATCGATGTAGTATGTGTAGGCCATTCCCGAAACACCATTTTGGTCAGCCATCTTCGGCTCGTAAACTTTGGACTCTGCGTTGAACACATAGTCGGATATGGCCGATACGGCATTGAACAACCTGAAATGGCTCGCACCGTTTGGCACGTTCAGGAAGTTTTGTGGTTGGAAAACCGGAACGGCGAGTGTCGAACCTATCCTTGCAGCCAGCGGCGTCAAGGTGAACGGAATCCGCAGAACAGAAGATAGCGACAGCCTGGGGTCGAAATCCAAGCCTTCGAGGTACTGTGGCGCCTGGGTGAGGAGGATTGCCCGCTGCCCACGGGCCTCAGAGCCGTCTTCCAGGTTGATTTTCTTGACGATGGCCATGAGCGTCCCGGTGAGCCGCCTGCTGAACATGTGCTTCAATGGGCTGAACGCCGTGCGGATGGCCTTGCCGACACTTGCACAGCCAGCAAACTCCGCCATGTTTTCACGGGTCCGCTTGAACTCGTCGCCGGTGAGCACCTGCTCCGCAGTCGGCCCGCCGACCAGCCCGGCGAAGTAGCCCTTCTCGCCCTTGATTTTGAAGTGCCGGACATCACCGATGGTACCGACATACTTGATTAGACCTTTTTGTCTTGCCATAGCTTTACATTTTTGGTTAGAAAAAAACTGGAAATCAACTGCAAAGGCCGGCAGGGAATAGGGGTTGAGCCAAACTCATAATAGTGCGGCACCCAGCAAAAGGCACGGTAGGAATGTGGAAGGAAATGCTTAATTCGAAGGGAAGATGTTGGGTGGGAAGGTGTTTGAGCAAAATTTTTCCTGCAAATCGAAGAAAGGCAGTGCAAGGGAAGGAAATTTTCAAAATGTTGTACCTATGTTGTACCATCAAATCACAAAGCCTCATAAGTCATTGACTTACAATGCTTTGTGATTTTTGAAAAGGGTCCGGATGCCGAGCACTCGGCACGACCCTCCCGAGTACTCAGGACTGGTATTCCAACCAACTGAACTACCGGGCGGAAGCAATCAATTTGAGGTAGAAATCCCTGTTTTTCTGAGCCTTGAGAAATTTTTCCCTTTTCATAGCATCGGTTTTAGAATCAAACTCCTCACTGTAAACCAATTGCCAAGGTTGTTTGGTTGCTGTATAGCCCTTCTTTGCTGTGTTGTGCTTTTCAAGCCTTTGAGCAAGGTCTTGAGTATAGCCAACATAGAAGCTGCCGTCCATTTGGCTTTGCAAAATATTAGGTGTAGAACATGGGTTCCAGTTTTATGAAACTAAAAAGCCCACCAAGTAGACTTGATGGGCTTTGATGTTGGCGGTCCGGACGGGACTCGAACCCGCGACCCCCTGCGTGACAGGCAGGTATTCTAACCAACTGAACTACCGAACCGTGTTTTTAATAAGTGCCTTTCTTTCAAAGCGGTCGCAAATGTATGACTTGTTTTTTTTACATCCAACCAGTGTCGAAAAAAAGTAAAAAATTTATTCGCTTTCGCAACGACTGTCTAGGGTTTGCTAACTTTGTCATTCATTAAAAACACAGGATGCTGTTTTTTTCTGGCCCCCCTACCAGGAACGAAAGGCAAACGCAACACTTGTTTATGGTTTTTTTGGATTTTGAAAAACCGTTGGAAAGCTTGTTTGAGCAGTTGGACAAAATCAAACAAGTAGGTGAAGAGGGCGACCTTGACGTGTCGCCCATGATAGAAGAGTTGGAGGCCAAAATCAACGCCAAGCGAAAAGAAATCTACGACAACCTAACCCCTTGGCAAAAAGTCCAGCTTTCCCGCCACCCAGAGCGACCTTATACCTTATTTTATATCGAGCAAATTTGCAACAACTTCATCGAGCTGCATGGCGACCGCTGTTTTGGTGACGACAAGGCCATCGTAGGCGGATTGGCAGAAATTGATGGCCAAACCGTCATGATTATGGGTCAGCAAAAGGGCAACAACACCAAGGCTCGCCAATACCGAAACTTCGGCATGGCAAACCCGGAAGGCTATCGAAAGGCGCTGCGCTTGATGAAATTGGCCGAGCGCTTCGGGTTCCCAGTTGTTACGTTGATTGATACGCCGGGCGCTTTCCCTGGTATCGAGGCTGAGGAGCGTGGGCAGGCAGAAGCCATTGCCCGCAACCTTTTCGAGATGGCAAAACTCGAAGTGCCCATCGTCTGCGTGATCATCGGCGAAGGCGCATCCGGTGGTGCCATCGGCATTGGCTTGGGCGACCAAGTTTTCATGCTTGAAAATACTTGGTACTCGGTCATTTCGCCGGAATCGTGCTCCTCTATCCTTTGGCGCAGTTGGGACTTCAAGGAGCAAGCTGCCGAAGCACTGAAGCTCACCGCAGATGACATGCTTTCCTTTGGATTGATTGATGGCATCATCAAAGAACCGCTCGGTGGCGCACACTCCGCACCGGAAGAAATGGCCGTTATTTTGAAAACATACTTAAAAAAGGCCCTGGCCGCCTTGGGAAAACTTACACCAGACGAGTTGGTCGAGGCTCGAATCAACAAGTACAGTTCCATGGGCGTTTACGACACTATTCCCGCAGCCATAGCAGCGGAAGAAAGCAGTGAGGTCTAATTTTCAAACTAGCCCCCAGCTTTTTTACAAAAAACAAACGCCTGCGTACCATGCAGTTTTTAGAACAAATTCGACTTCGTTTCCACCGTTCCTTTTTAAACAAAGAACGGTCGACGCAAAAGGCCCAACGAGCCTCCATGTACCTTGACAATGCCACTTCCATTGGCATTCTCTTTGATGGCACAGAGCAATCTGAGCGGGAAATCGTGCTGGACTACGCCGAACAACTTAAAAAAGCTGGCAAAAAAGTGAAACTGCTCGCCTTTTTCAACAACAAACTAAAAGGGGAAAGCTTTGCATTCCCTGCCTTCAACCGGCTCCAAATGGACTGGGCACTGCGCCCCAACAGCCGGGAGGCCCTCGAATTCAAAGACCAGCCTTTCGACCTGCTCCTTAACCTCACCAAAAATACGGTTGTCCCACTCGACTACCTCGCCGCCCTCTCAAAAGCGAAGTACCGAGTTGGCCCCTACACCGACCAGACTTTTTGCTACGACCTAATGATTGAACACGCCGGGAAAACAGACCTCAAAACGTTCCTTCAGCAGGTTATTTTTTACATGAAAAAGATGCGACCAAATCATGAAGCAGCAGCAGCTTAAAGGAACTGGCGTCGCCATTGTGACCCCCTACCTGCGTGGAAAAGTGGATTATGACGCCCTCGAAAAAATCATCGAGCATGTCATTACAGGCGGAGTGGATTTCATCGTGTCGCTTGGTTCGACGGGCGAGGCCATCATGCTCACCACCCCAGAGTGCAAGGAGGTATTCAAGTTTACCCTCCAAAAAATAAAAGGGCGAGTGCCCGTCGTGGCAGGGCTTTTTGGGGCAAATAGCACTCTGCACCTGCTCGAACGGGTACGCAACTACGACCTAGACGGATTCGCCGCCATCATGTCCAGTAGCCCCAGCTACGTGAAGCCCACCCAGGAAGGTATATTCCAGCACTACATGGCTTTGGAGGCCGCCTCACCGCTGCCCATCATCATTTATAACGTACCGGGCCGCACCGCCTCCAACGTCACCGCCGACACCACGCTGCGACTCGCAAGGGCCAGCAGCAAGTTCATCGCCGTGAAAGAAGCGAGTGGCAACATGGAACAAGCCGTATCCATCATCAAGCACAAACCAACTGGTTTCACAGTGCTGAGTGGCGACGATGCGCTCACGTTGCCCATCATTGCTTGCGGTGGCAGCGGCGTCATTTCCGTCATCGCCAACGCACTGCCCGAGCAGTTCGGCGGCATGGTGCGGGCAGCCCTCAGCGGCGACTTCGACACGGCCCGCCGCCTCAACCTCGACCTGCACGACATCCACCCGCTACTCTATGTGGACGGCAACCCCGCAGGCATCAAGGCGGTGATGAACATCATGGGGCTTTGCACCGGCGAGGTGCGCTTGCCACTCGTGCCTGCCCGACCAAGCACTGCCGAACAATTGAAGATGGAATTGGAAAAACTGCTCGCTCCGGCGGGGGTTTGACTTTTTTAGAAAAAGCAAAAGCCACGTGGGTATTTCACACGTGGCTTTTTTATTTACTTCGCAAATGATTGAATATCAACCAATTCACTCATTTTCACTTCAACTGAACTGCTCAACACCTAATAAATCATCGGTTTTCTTCTCAAATGTTTGAAGAAACCGATATTTGCGTTTCAAAAAATAATCGAAGAAATGGCAATCGTTGAAATGAAAGTCCCGGTCATCGGGGAATCCATAACAGAAGTGACGCTCTCCAAATGGCTGAAAGGCAACGGCGACTACGTGGCGCTGGACGAATCCATCTGCGAGTTCGAGTCGGACAAGGCGACCCTCGAATTCCCGGCTGAGGCAGCCGGTAAACTCATCCATGTGGCTGCCGAAGGTGACGATATCGCCATCGGGTCTATCGTTGCGAAGATTGACACATCAGTCACACAAAATGGAAAAGGTGATGCGCCTGCTCCTACCGCTGCGCCACCAGCCCCCCTAAAGGGGGGAGCAGCTCCAGCCGCTGCTCCCGCAGAAAGCAAAACCACCTACGCCGACGGCCATCCATCGCCCGCTGCCGCCAAGATTTTGAAAGAAAGCGGCATCGCTCCCGACAGTGTTGCGGGGACAGGCAAGGATGGCCGCATCACCAAAGAGGACGCCAAAAAAGCTGCTTCCACACCAGGCGCTACGCCCGTTTCACCAGCTGAAAAACCCGCAGCACCAGCTCCCGCTCCCACAGGAGGCGCCCGCACCGAAGAGCGCAAAAAGATGAGCCGGATGCGCCGCACCATTGCGAAGCGACTGGTCAGCGCCAAGAACAACACGGCCATGCTCACCACTTTCAACGAGGTGGACCTGACCGAAGTCATGGCCTTGCGGGAAAAGCACCAGGATGCTTTTGTGAAAAAATACGGCATCAAGCTGGGCTTCATGTCACTCTTCGCCAAGGCTTGTGCCAAGGTGCTGATGGAAATGCCTGACGTGAACGCCATGATTGACGGCGAGGACATCGTTTACCACAACTACGTGGACATCTCCATCGCCATCAGCACGCCGAACGGCCTTGTGGTGCCACCGGTGCACAACGTCGAGTCGCTGAACTTTGCGCAAGTGGAACAGCAAATCAAGGAACTGGCGGACAAGGCCCGCAAAGGCGAACTGACGCTGGAGGAAATGAGCGGCGGCACGTTTACCATTACCAATGGCGGGGTGTTCGGCTCCATGCTCAGTACGCCGATTCTCAATGAACCACAAAGCGCCATCCTCGGGATGCACAACATCATCCAACGACCCGTGGCCGTGAACGGGCAGGTGGAAATCCGCCCGATGATGTACCTCGCACTCAGCTACGACCACCGGGTGATTGACGGCAGCACCAGCGTGACCTTCCTCGTGAAGGTGAAAAAACTGCTGGAAGAGCCAGTGACGCTGTTGCTCGACCTTTGAGGGAGGGTTGTGGCCGCCCAATTTATTGGGCAGGCCGTAAAGCCCG
>JAIPBL010000084.1 GCA_021739645.1 Saprospiraceae bacterium
CTGACGCCTGAAAGGGAGTTTGACTTTGACCATAGTAATTGATGATTTTGCAACCACAAATTACTCGGCCAATTCCCATTCTTCAACCGATTGTCAATTTTTCAAAAATCCTCTTTTGGATTTCAAAACATACTCTTAGCAAGGGCTTCGACGACTCGTTGATTTTCAGCATGTTAGGTAGTTAATATGCCCAATTCATGCGTTTCAGTAGCCGTTGGGTACGCTGGAAAATCATACTTCGACGACCTAATCATAAAAAATTGTCCAGCGAACTACGCTCTTTCCCGACTATCTGCTTATCGAGCCATTTCTCATGGCGACTGGTAAAGATAATCAAACTATCCGTTCCAACATCCATTATTTGCTTGGCTTCATGCTTCAGTTCTTTCAATTTAAGTGCTGTGATTTCACCTTCAAAAACAGAGTTTTGAATCCAGTTCAGGTAGCGGCGGCAAAGTTTCAGCATCTTCCCCACCCGCTTCTCCCCAATATCGTAAACAAGTATGCAGTACATAAAACAAGGATTGAGCGGGTGTGCCGGGTGAGGGCGTGAGCAAGACCGGTCTCTCGCTAGCTCATGCGCTCACCCGCTCACCCGATGATTTTACCACCAGATTTTAAACGGTTTATAAGCTTCCTCCAACCCCATCACGTATTTCGCCAGTTTATAGCACTCCAACCGGACGAGGTACTTGTAGCTCACGTTTTTGTTCAGCGTCCGGTGCTTGATGGTCTCGTTCAGCTTTTCCTCAAAAGCTGCAAGGAAAGTCTTTCGGCCAGGGTCTTTCAACAGGCAGCCTTTCAGTGAAAAATCGAAATCCGAAGCCTTCAGCATCTTTTTGTTCAACACCGAGAAAATCGTCCGGTCCACCAAAATCGGCTTGAAGATTTCCGCCAAATCAAGTGCCAACGAGAAACGGCGGACGCCCGGCTCGTGCAGGTAGCTGATGGTCGGGTTCAACTGCGTATGATAAATGGCATCGAGGGCCACCGTGTAGCAAAGCGTATTGCCGAAGGAAATCAACGAATTCACCTCATTCGATGGCGGGTTCTTCACCCTGCCCCCCAGCTCGAACCCCGAAGCAGCGATGATGTCCCCAAAAGCATCGTAGTAGGTCGAGCGGCAATTGCCTTCCAAGCCCATGAGTTCCGGCACGCCCTTGGCGCCAGATAGGCTCTCCCGGTACCGCTCGATATCCGCAATCTGTCCATCCAAGCTGCGGCCACGGTTGTCATAGTAACGCAGGTTCTTCAGCATGTTGAAACTGGCGCCCTCCACCAGTGCCGTGGCGATGCACATGCGCTTCTTGCCGTTCAGGTACGCCTTCGTCTGCTGTATCTGCATCTTGCCCGCTAGCAGGTATTCCTTCGGGTAAAACGAGCCCGTGTAATGTTCGTAATAGTCGAAGAAATGGACGCTCACGCCCGATTTGCCCAAGAAATTGTAGAGCGCACTGTTGGCGTCCACGCTGCCGAACACGTAGAGGTTGTCAATGCCCTCGATGGGCAGGTACTTGGCCGGGCCGGGGTTGCCGTCCTTGTCCACCGGGTCAAAGCGCAGGGTATTGTCCGTCCGGGACATCCTGCCGGGGTTGAAGAGGTAGTAGCTTTTTTTCATGATTTTACTGTTGTTGTCGTAAATCATGGTGATTTTTAGAAATCACCATGATTTCTAAAAATCACCATGATTTCTAAAAACTAACTTTCCATCGGAGCCTCCAATTCCCCTTTCAGTTTCTCCAAATGGAAACGGATAAATTGCTCATTACCGCCCATCCAGTCAATCATTGCCTGCCGGGGCAATGTGCTATCTTCATCGGATAAATATGAAAGATAGGAGCTGTATGGCCATTCGTCAGGCAGGCTGGTGAAACCATGAAAAACAGGGTTCAAATGCACATACCTGAGCGCATTCATTACATAACTTTTTGAGGCTACGATTTTACGCCGGGTATTCTGGCGTAACAGGCTTCCCGACCGCTGATGGTATTTGTTAAAAGCCTTGGAATAACCACCCAGGAAATTATGGAATTGCCGGTGAACGACATAATGCCAGAAGTCTTGTCCCGACAAACCTTCCGGCACCATGTTGCCAGCCGTAGTCACCTTTTTTTCCAGGAATCCTGACAACACTTGTTCCTCCTTGACCTTTACCAAAAAGTGGAAATGGTTGGGCATCAGACAATAAGCCAACGTCTGAACCACTGGCTCTACTTTTTCGGCATATTTGGCCATGAAATAAATGTAGTTTTCAGGCTCTTCAAAAACATTTTCCCTGCCGTTTGCATGGTTGAAAATGTGGTAAATACCGCCCGGTTGATAAAGTGGTTGTTTCTCCATGGTATGTTTTTTAGTTGAAAGATATTGCCGCATTCGAACCGTCCAAATCATCCAAATCATGGTGATTTCAAAAATCACCATGATTTACTATTATTTACTCGCTTCCCCCGCCAGTTTCCGCAAGAAATCGTTGCGGAAGATATATCAATCGTTGTATCCAAATCATCCAAATCATGGTGATTTCAAAAATCACCATGATTTACTATTATTTACTTCTCCCCGCCATCCCCTTTATTCCCCCACATAGCAAAAATCATAGTACGAACACTTCTTGCAAAACGGCTTGTTAATCACCGGTGGACAAACCTCCCGCCCCACAATTTCCTCAATTTCCATTTTCCAAACTTCAATCGCCCGCCGGTCCTCGTCCGTCAGGTCCACCCGCTCCGTGTGCCGCTGCTTCGGGTATTCCAGTATGCCGTAGTTGGCGGCGATGCCGTGCTGCCCCAGCACATAGAGGTAGTATTTCACCTGCGCCACGTGCGCCTGCTCCATCTTGTCGGAGCGTTTGGTCTCATGCACCACGCCGTTCTTGGCGTCGTAAAAGTCAATCTTCACGCCGGGCAGTTCTACCTGCGTGTATTTCTCCGGGCGCTGCTCGTAGGTCGTGTCACCGATGAACTTGCCGTCGGCGACCACTTCTGAAGTCTGCTCCATCTGGATTTGGTTAGCGTGCAGCCAGAGCTCCCGGTGGCAGACGTGGTAGAGATTGATGAGGGTGGCGGTGATGGTCATAGAATTAGGGCATATTTAAATGTTCAGGATTAGGAGGTATTAAACCATAAACATCATTGTATGGAATGTCCAATAAGTATAAGTCCTGTCTGCTCAATTGTTCTCCTCTTTTGTAGTCCCTTAGCATATTTTCTTTGGAGGTAGCTATGTAAACTGGAAGCTGTATCACATATTTTCTAACCTCGTCAAACTGGTGATTTCTTAGCATTTCGTCAAAATTCAAGCTCTGATTATGGCATTGTAACAAACAATCAACTCTCAGTACTCCAATTTCACGTGAGGCAATTTTTTCCATCCTCGCCTGGTCTCCTGTAAGTGTAAAAATGTTCTTTACTGTTTGTTTCCATAGGTCATCAATGAGATTTTTCCCTTTTTCTATCTTTTGGAAATATTCATCTCCAAGATTCTCAGGGGTGTAAACCAAATCAACTATCTCCCTAAAATCAATTTCTTTCAAATTGCCACTCAATCGAAGGATATATTCTTCCAAAAATTTTCTGGTATTGTCCAAGATGGAAGTGGGGTAGATGTACTTTCTTGTTATGTCGTTTTCTTTGGTTATCGTCACGTTGGCATAAACCAAATTTTCCATGTTATCCTTCATTTTACCTTTCCTATTGACCCTACCTAATCGTTGAATTAAGGCGTCTATTGGCGCATTTTCTGAATAAAGCCTATGAAAATCAATATCAAGGCTGACCTCAACAATCTGGGTACAAACAGCCAAAAAACCTGACTTTCCGTCTCTTTTCTTCAACTCATCCAATGTGGCTTCTTTCTTTTTTTTGTCTTCCAAAATGAATTGAGAGTGATAGAGCATTTTGTCGGAAATTGGAATTTCTTCAAAAAAGTCAAACACTCGTCGGGCTTCTTTAACTGTATTGCAGACAATCAAGACCTTCTCTCCAATCTTATAGGCAAGCTCGATTTCATCTAAAAAATCATCAATCGACTTATCTGATATTTGTACAAGGTGTCTTTGCTTCTGGTCGAATTCCGGTTCGGAAATGAAATCGAAAGGAGTAGGAGAAAGTGCTTCCTCCAATTTATCCTGTAAAATCTTTGGAAACGAGGCGCTCATTATCGCAAACTTTGCCCCGAAGTGTTTAGTCGTTTCAATGGTTTTTAACAGCAAACCAAGTGTGTAACCATCATAACAGTGTACTTCGTCAATGACAATGCGGGCGTTGTACGCAGCCGAACCCGTCAAGACCCAATAACCCCAGTTAAAAAAACTGTAAATCAGTTGGTCAATTGTAGCTGCTGTAACGGGTCTAAAAAAAGTTTTGTCCATTAAATCATGGACACGGAGGGTAGTGGATTCTTCGTGTTCGTTATCAAAAGCCTCAGAAATAACATACCGAGCTGTACTATGTGAAAGACCGACCCAATCTTTTCCGAAAAAGCCTCTAAGCCTATCCCACATCTTATTCGTTGTAACCATCGTGGGAAGTAGGAAGATGATTTTTTGCGGATAAGCTTGATTTACTGACCAAAGTAGTGAAGCCTCCGTTTTGCCTTGGCCAGTGGGGATTTTCACAAAAACATTGTTCAGAGCAGCCTCGGTTTGTAATTGAAAGTTCGACCATCCCAAAAACTCAATATTATCAGTAGCTAATTTTTTCCGCATTTTCTCCGTCATCGTTTCGTGAGATTCCTTGACTGAATATTGATACTCATAATGTTCCAATCGGGCGGACGCAAGCCAATCACAGTAATGAAGTACAGATTTAAAGAGCAAAAAGACATCCCTAAATAAGTTGGATAATTTCCGGTCATCGGAGTAATCGTTGACAAAATCCAAAGCGGTTCGAAAATCTTCACAAGCGTTATGTTTGCGGGTTATCGCCGGCATGAACACCAAGTTTTTCCATCCAGGAACTTCCAAACGTATCGCTTCTTGGTTCACCATTTGGAAAAAACACTCGAAATAGCTTTCCTCAACATATTGAATAGTCTTTCCTGTTTTTTCATAATCTCCAAACACTTCTGCATGTAGCTTGGTATGGTGTGTCAGCACCGCAAGCGTCTCTGGTAAATAGGCTTCATTCTTTATTTTAAAAACAGGTTCTTGCTTTGAGTAATACGAAATGAAAGGAGTGGAAGCCAGTGGATGAGACTCCTTCCCATTGGGAGGCAAACCCCTCACCTTATTCTGGAATCGCTGGTTTGCTTTGCCGACGTCGTGAAAAGCAATTGTCATAAACAGCTTACGTATGACCAGTTCCCGGTCAAGTTGATACTTGTCGCATATCGCACTTATCAGGTTTCCTTTCCATTGAAGCACCTCCGGAAACCAATAGAAGCAGTCCTTTGTATGCTCAATGAGCGTTCGCCGAGGTTCGGATTTTGCAAGGATTTCATCTTGTTCCTTCATGGTTTACTTTCAAATTAATTGAAACACCCAATTTTCCTCTGGGTCAAAAAAACCAGCAGAGTTGTTGATAGGGCGCAATGGGAAATCACTAATGAACAGATAATGCTCAAAACTCTCCGCCTCACGGGCATAACCGGGATTGGAAAAACTGGTGGGTACCCGTTGGGCAGTAGGGGCAGAAGCCATCAAATTTTTGCCCGCACTTTCCTCCATGAAATCTTTGTCCAACTCATACTCCTGTGGATACTTGATAACCGTATGCTTGAAAAAATGTCCATCCACGGTAGTTAGTTCTACTTCTTTTAGTTGTTCAATTCTTATCAACTCGTCCTCCCTTCCCAACGAAAGCGCCCATTTCGGTAACAAAAGTCCTTTTATCAGCAACTCTTTATCGGTTTCGTCTGGTAGGAAAAAGTATAGACAAAACGAGCTGCCAAACAGTAGTTCACGAACAATGACCGCAGTTTTGTAGGGGGCTGGTACTTCCCCCTTTTCAAATGCTTTCATTGTTTTCCCCTCATACTTTCGTATCTGCCAGAGGTCATTTGCTTTTCCGCCAGCCTTGCCAACAATGCCTACTTGAAATCGAGCAGGTTTTAGCCATTCATCATTAACGACTTGGGGTGATAACCCTAACGCTGCTCCTATCATTCCCGCAACTGTTGTTTTGGGTGGAAGCGGCAGGGTCTTATGGTAGGTGTGAAAGTCAGCTTGCCTAAAAGAGTTGATGCTGCCCCGGCATTTAAGCTTGATAAATGTTGCCATCAGAAAACAAGATTTTCGATATGAATTTTTGCTGCTTTCCAAGCGTCCTGAATGCTGGTTGTGTCTTTAACTGCCGCTACAACATTATTCTTGAAGATACCAGATTGCACCCCAATGAATTTTTTGGCAATAATTCCTGTATTACCATTAAGCACTTCATTTACTGCCCCAACATTTAATTCCTCTTGGTCGGAAAGCGTTAAGGTTTCAAGGAAAATGGGCGATTTGGAGGTCTGAAAAGTAATGGCAAGGAACTTTGGGGACATATCAGTTAGGATACGGGACTGCTTGCCACCGCCCCACACGTTTTCGAGTGACTCAAAAAACTGTTTGAGTCGTTCTCTTCGTTTGGTCAATTCATTGGTCGTTACGTTTTTTTTGTCTTTATGCAGTTCGGAAGGTTGGAAATTGCCAATCCTGTCAATTTCTATCAAGAAATTCACCCTAAAGTAGTTGTAGTAGATTTCTGTTTCATAGATATTTCCTCCAGCTCCCATGTCGCCACCAGCCTGCTCTTTTGATTTTGTGCCTAAATCCCGGTCGCCCCGGTATGGAAAAATACCAATAGCAGCCGAAACTCTTACTGGTGCTGTTCTCCTCCGATTCTCGCCTTCAGAAGCTATCATAAACCCAAGCAAGTCGTCATCAAGGTACTGGGCAGGGTCGCCTTGAGTGAAATTAACCCCTTTTGTGTTTGAGGTTTGGACAACTTCCGATAGTTGATTTCCATAGCCAAGTTCAACCCATCCTCTGCGGATTTGGTACTTCAAACTTTGACCTGAAACATAAGGAAGTTGCTTGCCATCTGGCAACGTTATCTTTTTGACGGTACTGACATTGCCTTCCGTCCAGCTTCCGTTAATGCTGCCTACGGAGGTTTTGAATATGTAGGCGATATTGAGGCAGTTTACTTTATTGTTTGACATGATTTGATAATTTTAGTTGTTAGTGGTAGAAGGTTGTGCTGCTTTTTTCTCAGGGTCGTATAGGAAGCGGTTCATAGCAAAAATGCTTACTAATGCTTTGTGTTCTTCCCATAAATCATCTTCTGGGATGCTTACAAAAAACTCCTCTGATAGATGCCAAGAAATCCATTGTTTCTGGTCATCTGGAAATTCCTTGTCGTCTGCCATTTTAAATTGGGCCAGACTCAGCGTTTTTAAAAAATCAGTTCGATTTCGGGCGTTTCGGATAGAGAAAAGAATCCCCTTGTCCTTACTGATTTTACAATATTGTCCAATCAGATCGCCCACTCCTTTGCATTTTTTTACGATTTCTTCTTTCATAAATTGAGTGGTTTGATTATAGATGAAAATGATTGAGTCCAAGAATGGAATGCCCCCTCCATCCCTTAGTCGTACGCCGCCAAGGTATTGTTCGATAGTTGTAGCAATTGGGCTGAATGATAAAATTTTATCACATAGGCGGTTGCGCCATGTTGTATCGAATTTGGGAGTGCCATTTTTATTAGTGCCCTTTCTCTCTTGAAAGAAACGGAGTAGATTAAGAAAAGTATTCCACCTTTCCGCTTCATGCAAATGCTTGAAAAACTCGAATAGAGTGGCAATTTTGGTGTACTCTTTTACGTCCCTGAATATGTTTCCATCGTTTCCAAAAGTGTATATTGTTTTTGTCAACATCTCATCATTCCTAATCCCTCCTTTCAGTTGGAGATAGATGGAAATAACAAAGGAAATGAGACTTTCTGCCTCATACTGCACGCCAATTATTACATTTTCAAAATTGCAGTATTGCGCCATTGGGTCGGCGAGTACCTCCGCTTTGGTTCGAATTCGATTATAGAACTTCCTTAAGCTGTCAAGGTCAGGGTCGTATAAGATGAAATAACTGGCAAAATCATTTTGAAGTAGATACCTCAGATTGTAAAAAGAGAATGTGGCTACAAATGCATACTTGGCCGAAATCTGTGGCTTTGTTGACAGGAACGATGCAAAATTCACTTCTCCCGATGAGCCAGTCAAAAAAGGAAAATCCATTCCTGTGGCCGAGGAAGTTGACTTCATTATTTCTCCACTAAATGAGCATAGTTTTTTACCTGATTGTAGGTGCTCCATTGTGAATTCTTGGCCAATGGCATATTGTGGCTTGGAATTGAGGAATCCCTTACTGTCCAATTTTACTGATTTGCTACCTATTTTGACAGGTGAGTTACTTGAAAGGAAATCAAGAAATTTGATGAACTCATCCTTTGTCATAAACCTACCCTTGCTCCCAGCATCTTTTTCAGATTTGGACAAGGGTGGAACGAGTGGCTTTCTGTCCAACGATTTCTTTTCAGTCAATTCAATAGCTTCCTCCTTGCCTTTCAATGAAAAGGCGATGTTGGCACTTCTGAGAATTTCAAGGGTTGCTTTCTTGCTAAAAGGTGTGCAGAGTGCGCCCTCTGTATTAGGCGTTTTGCCTTTGAAGAATGGTTTCAAAGCCATGTTGAAATCAGTCTTTCGGTACACATAGAAATTACCTCCGGCATAATACCATCCTGCGTTTTGTGTTTCGAGTAAATATCGCTGTGTGGCTCTTTCTTTTGCTTGGTTTACAAGCGCCAATGGTTTAATATCATCAGAAGGTTCTTCCCTTTCAGAATCTGTTATTGCGAGGTGGGCGGAGTTCAATTCAACATCGACTAATCCCTCAATCCCATTGAGAATATCTGCTAAGGCAACCAAGCCATTGTCAATCCAAAAATTACCTGTTTTTTTAAAGATGATTTGTTCCATTTTTCAAATTTGAAAAGGTTTATTTCTTTGGTTTGCCTGTAAAGCAATGCTTAAAAGCAAAAGTAGAGTTTATTTTCATAGAGTAAGTTAGTTTAAGGCCATTAAAATTTATTTATCTTTGCTTCAAAATTGATTAGCATGAATGAAGCAAAATCAGATACTGAAGTCAAAAATCAAGACGGCAGATACATTCGGGTATCATTTTTTAGATTTGCAGCGTTCGAGATGAAAGGTTACAATCAAGACGAAGTCACTTTAGTACTAAAAAAAATTTGGTGGTTTCCTTTGATTGCTGTGATTGTCATCATTGTGGTTTTTTTAGTCTTTGGAGAAAAGGTTATAGAACTTAACAGCCTTTTGCCAAAGAGTAAAGGTTAACTTATTAACCGTACCATTTGGAATTGAAATTAGAGTAGGTTCGTTTATGAACCAGTTAACCGTACCGCCCGGAATTGAAACGCCTTTCCAAGCCACACACCCCCACCCAGTGGAGGTTCCCAGTATTGGGACAGTGTCTTGGAGAGGCGTTTTTCACCTCCCCACCCCCACGCACCCAAACACCGGATTGTCCAGCCCCATCCCCGCCTCGTACCCAAACCGCAGCAGTTCCACTGGCCCCGCCAGTTCAAACTCAAATTCGTAGCCGATGACCTTGGTCATTGCGCCCGTGCCCGCCTTGATGAGCACGCCCCGCTTGTGGGGCTGGCTGAGCAGCCGGAACTTCATCTCTCCCCCTTCCGGTAGCGCCCCGACCAGGCCAGCCAGCCGGGCGCTCTCGTACTTGTTCAGCAGGTTGTCGAAAAACTGGCGCTCATAGCCTGGTTCTTCCGGTGACATGTACTGCTCGTACCGGTTGCCCTCCTCGTATCGGGACATCACGATGGGCGACATCGTGCGGAAGCGCATCGTTGGCCCAAAGGTGGGCGGTGGCTCCACCTCCACCGACTGTATCTGGAAGTCTATAGCAGGCAAATCTTTCGTGCCGATACCGAAGCACTGCTCCCGGAACACGCCTGCCACAAATTTTTCCACGGCTTCGTTCACAAAAAAGGACAGGCTCAAGTATTGGCGACCACCGAGGGTCACCGTGCCATCCTGTCGGTTGATGCGGAACCCCTCGCCGAAGCGGAGGTTGCTGATGGTGAACAGCTTGAACTTGCGGCCTTCGAGCGGGTAGCCTACATCATGCAGCCAAGCCGAGAAAGCAGGGTCGGCCAAAGACAGGATTTTATAGACAGCACTGCTCACCTCGTAATTGTAGTTGAGGCTGAGGCGGCTGCCGGGTCTGTTTTGTAGCGTTAAGTGAAGTCGCATGTGTCTTTTCGGTTGATTGTTTTGCGAATCGGGTGCAAGTTGCAGTACCCGTTGTGACAACTTCTGTCACAGAATATTTACCAAGTAAATTTTTTGATTTTTTCTTTCAGGTATTCCAACAAGGCGTCGGGCCCTTGCGGTTGGATGGAACCCGGCAGTCCCAGGCAAAACCTCCCGACGGTCAGCAGGTTGGCAACTGGGGCACTGAAACGGAAAGGGAAAAGCTCATTGCCGGAAGGCGCAATATGGCTTTCAGTGGCGGGGTATTCTTCCAGTAGCAGCCGATAGGCCAAGGGGTTGAGCAAAAGCGTTATGGGGTGGCGTTCCTCGTTAAAGGCCATGTCAAAGACATCAACGCCCAATAGCATGTTGGGGGACTTGGTGCATCGTTCTTCCAGGATTTGGACAGCGACGATGCGGTCCAGCCGCAGATTGACCACAATGCCTGCCGTCGCATCATAGGCAAGGAGATAGCGGTAGTTTTCGGTGAATTCGAGCGGCTCTATGGTTCGGGACTGTTCCATTCCCAGGGAAGCGGAAAAATAGGTGTTCAAAGTAACTTGCCTGTTCATTTTCATGGCATCCAGTAGCTGCTCCACGATATTGGGCACGTTCCTGCGGAATTTGTGCTTGGTCAATTTGCCGATATTGGAGCGGAAAAGCAGCTTGGCCTGCAAGGTAGGGGCGAGGTGGTGCGAGGGTGCGGCAGTTGCTATCAACAAGCTCATAAAGTATGCCTCTTCTTCGGTCAAGGCAACTTTCACGCCTCGTCCCAATGGTTCTGATATACTGAAACGCTTGGCTTTGTCCTTTCTTTTGGAGAACCCTTCGTCTTCAAAATTTCGAAGGTAGCGATAGGCAGTTCTTTCGTCGCATTCCAAAAAACTGGCGATAAAGCCTATGGTCTTCCCTGGTGGGCGCAGGAGGTCAATCAGCCTCAAAAGCCGGGTAAGTTTTGGTTGGTCAACCATGTTTGCAGCTTTTTAAGTGGAAGGGCTGGCATCCAATTTTCACCGGGTGCAAAAACTTGGCGGCGAAGGTGGCGAAGTGAAGGTGATGAACCCGGAAAGTTTGGTGGCGGCGGTGAAAAAGTTCCACGAACGAGCCTTGGCGGAGTATGAACAATAAGGAATTCAACAAACCAAGCAACGCTAGCGGTCTGCAAACTTTGAAATACGTGGTTTTGATGTAGGGTCGCATTTGCGATTTGTTTGGTGGCTATCAGCCGCCAAGTTACTATCCCACCCCGACATATCGCAGCACGACACATGGCTTTTTATCCTCAAAAGAGGCAAAACCCCAAAAACTCGCTCCCAACTCCTTCACCTCCATCTCCTTCCTCAGCAAATCCAGTTCGCTTTGCAGGAAAGCCTTTTGCTTCGGCAGAAACCAGCACCACGCAGGATTCGTAGTCTAGGACGGCCAACCATGCCTAGTCCTGAAATAACGACAAGGATTAATGACTGACAAAAAGCTGAGTATCATCCTGTGGTGATACTCATCCTTGGCATTTTTTTGATCCAGAATTCCATCTTTTTCCTATTTTTGGCGTCCTAACCAGATTGACCAGTTTGATATTGCTGGAAATAATTTAAACATTAAGGTGGTTTCAAGAACGCTCACCCCAACACTATGCCCAGCAGGCGTAGGTTAAACTATGGCGTATGGGTTTTGGGTAATTGAATTTTTGAAACAACTTTGAAACTATCTTTTTAATATCATAAACATGAAACGATTGCACTTTCACATACTGGCGACTTTGATTGTCATGGTTCTCAGTTATCAAGTTAACGCCCAAACGGACTACTCCTACAAAAACAAATCACTTCCCATAGAAACCCGGGTCCAAGACCTACTGGGTCGCATGACCCTAGAGGAAAAAGCCGGGCAGCTCAACCAGCTAAACGGTGGGGTACTCACTGGCCCGCAGGCCGCCAACGACCCTGGCCAACAGGGCAAACTCAAGCTGCTTCGTGATGGCAAGATCGGTTCGTTCCTAAACGTGGTAGGTGCTGCCGAAACCAAGGCGGTGCAGAAAATTGCCATCGAGGAAAGCCGCCTCGGCATCCCGTTGTTGTTCGCTTACGATGTCATCCACGGCTTCAAGACCGTCTTCCCGATTCCCTTGGCCGAGGCTTGCAGCTGGGAACCAGCCATGGCCGAAAAGGCATCTGGCATTGCCGCCAACGAAGCCGCTGCTGCCGGACTGCACTGGACTTTTGCGCCGATGATGGACCTGACCCGTGACCCACGATGGGGTAGGGTGATGGAGGGTTCGGGCGAAGACCCACTCATCAACAGCGTGTTCGCCGCAGCGAGGGTGCGTGGCTTTCAGGGTAATTTTGACAACCACCACGTGATGGCCTGCGTGAAGCACTTCGCCGCCTACGGCCAACCGGAGGGAGGCAAAGAATACAACACTGTGGACATGTCCCGCTACTCCTTTTGGAACACCTACTCCCCATCGTACCATGCTGCCGTGGACGCTGGTGCTGCGACGGTGATGAACAGTTTCAACGTCTTCGACGGGATACCAGCCACCGCCAACAAGTTCTTGAATACGGACGTGCTGCGAAACCGCTGGGGCTTCAAAGGATTTCTGGTGTCAGACTGGGCTTCCTACGGCGAGCTTATCACGCACGGTGTTGCCGCAGATGCTGCCGAAGCAGCCCTGAAAGGCATTCTGGCTGGCTCGCAAATGGACATGGAATCCAGTGCCGTGGTCAACAACCTGCCGCAATTGATTAAGGACGGGAAAGTGCCGCAGAGTTTATTGGACGATGCGGTGAGCAAAATAC
Source organism: Saprospiraceae bacterium (assembly GCA_021739645.1). Classification (GTDB taxonomy): domain Bacteria; phylum Bacteroidota; class Bacteroidia; order Chitinophagales; family Saprospiraceae; genus UBA6168. The sequence continues at coordinate 13,068 of JAIPBL010000084.1, forward strand.
TCTACTGGAAGTTCAAATTGGGCCTGTTTGACGACCCCTACAAATACTCCGATGAAAAGCGGGAAGCCGCCACGATGCTGACCCCGGCCAGTCTGGAAACGGCACGGGATGCCGCTCGCAAGAGCATGGTTTTGTTGAAAAACGATAAAAACACATTGCCTTTGAGCAAAAACACCAAGAACGTGCTGGTCGCTGGTTTTTTCGCCGACAGCCAGGAAGATGCGCTTGATTTTTGGTGCGGAAAAGGCGAAGCAAAAGATGTGGTGACCTACCGAAATGGCATCGCCAACAAATTGCCGAAGGCAACCATCAACTACGCCCAAGGTTACGAAGCCTCCGGCAAAACCAATGGAAAACTGCTGGTTGACTTGAAGAAGAAAGCACGTGGAGCCGACGTCATCGTAGCGGTTATCGGCATCACGGGCAAGCACGCCGGGGAGGCCCGCAGCCTCGCCGACATTACACCACCGGAAGGTCAAATGGAGATGCTCCGGGCGCTGAAGGCCAGTGGCAAGCCGTTCGTCGTGGTCGTCCACGCTGCCCGCCCGATGGTGCTGACGGAGGTGGAAAAACTGGCGCCCGCCATCCTCAACGCTTGGATTGGTGGCACTGCAATGGGCAACGGCGCAGCGGATGTGCTTTTCGGCGACTACAACCCTTCGGCAAAAACGGTCATCTCGTTCCCGGTCTCCGTCGGTCAAATCCCCGTTTACTACAATGCCTACAGCACTGGCAGGCCGCACGAAGATGGCCACGACGGCCCCAACGATTTTTGGGTTTCCCGCTATCGGGACATCCCCAATTCCCCACTTTATCCGTTCGGTTATGGGATGAGCTACACGAGCTTCGAATACGGCGATTTGAAATTGAGCGCTGCTGAAATGACTGCTTCGCAAACGGTGACCGCTACTGTCTCCGTCAAAAACACGGGTAGCCGGGAGGGCGAGGAAATCGTGCAGCTTTACCTCCGTGACCTCGTGGGCACCTACTCCCGCCCGGTCAAGGAATTGAAAGGTTTTGAGAAGATAAACCTCAAGCCCAGCGAGTCGAAAACCGTGACGTTTACCATTGATTCCAAGATGTTGAGTTATTTTGATTTTGATGGAAACACCCTGCTCGAACCTGGCAAGTTCCAGGTTTTTGTCGGGGGCAATTCACGGGATGTGAAGACGGCAGATTTGAGGTTGAAATAAGCATTTCCACAGCGGCACGGTTGCTCGAAGCAGCCGTGTCGCTTCTACTTTTTGCACGATAAAAAAGTGCTGTTGAAATCCACCTGTATGCACAGGGAAACCATGCCTTCAACATGGGCAATCGCTCCAAATTGGGCTCGATAAAAAACTGGTCGCAGCGCCTGACGGACTGGCTGGCGGACGGCGGGTGGTTGGAGAAGCAATGAAAATTTACTTCCGCTTGGTGCGGGAGTACAACGTAATTTTTTTGGTAAACAAAAAGTCCTTGATGACGCCCATCCAGGAGTTGTAGGAGTGCAGGTTGTCGTAGTATTCCGGTGCCATTTTCTTCAATGCTGGAAGGCGGCTGCCGGGAATGGTTGGGAAGTCGTGGTGCTCGTTATGGTAGCCAACATTGAAGGTGATGGCGTTCAGTGGGCCGTAGTAGGAATAGGTCTCCTGGCCTTCCTGAAATACGTAATGCTCGGAGATGAAATGACCAGAAGTCGGGTGCAATCCACCAGCAAATATCAGTGAAAGCAGAAGGAAAATGGTGCCTTCCCAACCAGCAAACGGTAAGAAAATGGCCATGGCCGCCACCTGAAAAATGATGTTGTAAACCTGCCACTTGTCCGGTTTCATAGGTTTACCCAACACGGGTCGCACCGCATAAAACACAATTTGGTTGAAAAACCAGAGCACTTTGCCGACGAACCCACGGAAGATTTTTGCCTCCAAAATGGAAGGGATGTCCATGTCCTCGCCGTCCTTACCTTGGTCCCAATGGTGGATAGCATGGTAGGTTTTGAATGACATGGCAAAGGGAAAAACGATAGGCAAATTGGCGAAAAAAGCCAACCAGGTGTTGTGCAGCTTGCTCTTGAAGGCGAGGTCGTGCGTAATCTCATGGATGGCCAAGAACAACGCCTGGGCAATGGTGGCGCCGACAACAAACGTTGTCAGCAAAAATGCCCACCAAGGAAGGTTGTGGATGAATAAGGCGATGGTCAACTGCGCAACCACCAATGCTACCGTGACATATTTTAAATTCGGGTTTACCCCAAATAACTTGGTCACCTCTGGGTGCGACTTCAAAATATCTTTCCTGCGCTGAAAATGCGGCTCACGGTCATCTACCCAATAATAATCCTCTCGTGGTTTTGCTTCGGATTGCGTTCCCATAATTTTTTGTTTCGGATTGACGAATGAAAATTCGGGTGCAAAATTACAAACTTGGAGGAGGATGGCACACATGATTTATCGCAGAAGAAAGATTTGAACAGATTTAATCTGCGTGAACCCGGCTTATCCGTTAATTCCGTGTGCGATACAATTAATGCCCCGGCGGCCTACCCTCCCAACGCCTTTCTTCATTGTCCCGAGATTGCGGAGCAGTGCCAAATACTCGGATATTGTAAGTAAAACTCAACATCACGAAGCGCTGAAGGGCATTCGTGCGGCTGTCCTGGATATAAGTTTCCGTCACGCTGCGGGTGATGTTGCGGTTTTCGTTGAGCAGGTCGTTCACGGCGAGGGCAATCTCGCCCCGCTCGTTTTTGAACAGTTTTTTACCAATCGCCAAATTCCAGAGCACATAGTTTTGGTCAAAACCATCCGACAAACCGTTGTAATACTGGTGTGCCACGTCGGTGCGAAGCACCAGTCCTTCGTAGATAATCCAATTGAAGCGCACACTGCTGTTTTGGCTGAAATAGGTGGAGTTGCTGGCAGTTTGGAGTGAGTTGGTGGCCTTGTTCCAGCCTGGGCGAAGGCTGATATTGAAGTCTATTTTTTCACTGATGTTGCTGGCCAGGGTGATTCCTGTGCTGACCGTATGGTTGTCGGAGATGTTTTCCCTACCGTTCACGAGGCCGGGCGAGCGGCCGTAATTGTACGAAAAGTTAAAACTCAGGTTTGACTTGATGAGCTTGATGGGAAATCCGTAGCTCATGAACGAGCGTATGCTGCGGTAACCGTCGAGGTTTACGGGCTGCTTGATTTGTGCGCCAGGTGATACGTCGAGGCTGTCGAACAGCGGGGTGTCGCTACCAGCGTACCAAGTGCTGTTGCCGATGTAGTTCCCCGTTAGGCCACCGCCGGCCATGGCAAAAAATACGGTTGACTTCTCGGTATTGGTAGTTTGGTATCGCATAAACATGTTGTGCTGGTAGCTCTGCACGAGGGCCGGGTTGCCAGTGGAGAGTTGGAGCGGATTGGTGTTGTCCACCACGTTTTGGAGCTGGCTGACCGATGGCAACTGGGTGTTGGTGCGGTAGTTGAAACGGATGCTTTTCTGTTTGCTCAGGTTGTAGCGCAGGCTGGCTGATGGCAGCACATTGCTAAAAGTGAGGGTGGTTTGTTCCCCTTCGGGAAAAACGGGCTGGTTCACCAATTGCGACCATTGGTAGTTTGCCCGCACATTCCAGTTAAAATCCCTGCCCTTGCTGTAGTTGTAGCCTGCGCCACCCGATTGGGTGACATAGTCGTTGGAGAAAACGTTGCTCAGTGTGGGGTTCAGCAGGGCGTAGTCCTGCGTGATGGGCCAAAAATCGTAGGTCTGTTTGTCCGATTCCTCTTGTTGGTAGCTGGCTTTGTAGTTGAGGAGCAGTTGCGAATATTGCGTGAGCGGCTCGGTGTACTCGAAGTTGGCGGCCATGTTCCAGTTGCTTGCTGTGAGCGATGACTTTTGGTCGAGGGTGTCGAATTTGGTGTCCGGGAAGTAGTAACTGTCGAATGAGCGCAGCGTACTGCTGCCCGATTTGGGGTTGTAGCCATTGGAAAAATCAATGGAAAAAGTGCGGCGCTGCTTGCTGAACTTGTGCCGCCAAAGCACACTGTTGTTGAAACTTAGGCCGTCGTAATTGGAATTGAACTTGTTGTTGGTTTGGTTTTTAATATCGGATGCCAGTGCGGTTTGACCGAAGGTCGAAGAAATCCCGTCGTTCAACTGCCAGGTGGCCCTCGGCCGGATCAAGATGGAGTTTGCGCTGTCTATTTCCCAAGTGATTCGGAAGTTCAACCGATGGTTGGTGTTATCCGTCTCGGCGTCATTGTTTTGCACGTAAACATCTCCCAAACCCTCTTGGCTGACAAATTGCTGGGAAAGGCTGTCGATGGATTTATTTTGGCTGAGGTTGAAGAAATAGCTACCGGTCACGTCCATTTTTTCGCCCCATTTGTCCGTGTAGTTCACGCCCAATGCATGTGTTGTGGCGATGCCACCAGACGACTGAACCAAGAAATCGGAAGCGCCACCGCCGCCGCCTCTACCGCCTCTGCCACCTCGGCCACCGCCGCCACTACTTCCCGACACCCCTAGGATATCGTCCATGTTGAAATTCTGTACGTTGATGTTGTTGGTCATGCCAATCAGCGAAATCCGTCTGTCTCCATTGAAAATATTGGTGTTTCCGCCCGCTTGGTACTTGTCCTCCCAGCCGTACCCAGCGTACACCTTGCCAAATTGGCCGTTGTTCATGCCCTTTCGGGTCACAATGTTGATGGTTTTGGTTGTATTGCCGTCCTGCACCCCAGTGAACTGTGACTGCTCGCTCTGTTGGTCAAAAATCTGAACTTTTTCGATAAGTTCTGCAGGCAGGTTTTTAAGGGCAGCGGCGGGGTCGTTTCCGAAGAAAGGCTTGCCATCCACCAGCACCTGTTGGATGCTCTCGCCCTGTGCCTTCACAGTGCCGTTCTCGGTTGTCACGGTCGGCATTTTTTCAATCAAATCCTGTGCGCTGGCGTCCTTCATCACCTTGAAGGCATCGGCATTGTACTGGATGGTATCACCACCCACTTTGCCCATGCTTATTTGTTCTTTCACCGTTACTTCTCCGAGCGTGGTGGCGGTTGGGCTGAGCACCATTTTGCTCAAGTTTATGTCCTTGTCGGTAACGGTCACCTCACTTTTCAGTTCTTCAAAGCCGAGAAAAGTTACCACGAGCGAGTAGCCGCCTTTTTCGACATTATTCAGTTTGAAGATGCCGTTCGGCTCGGTGGAGGTAGCCGTTGCCATTTCACCCCAAGGATATTGCAGTACCACGTTGGCACCGGGCAGTGGTTGGTTCTGGTCGTCCGTTACCAGGCCTTTGATTTTAAAATTTTGAGCGTTGGCACATAAGGCCATTGCAAGAATCACAAGTGTTGTAGCTAAATTTTTCATGCGGCAAAATTAGGTGTATTGGTGTCATCGCCGCAAAAGAAAAGAGGAGACGGCATTTTCAGTCGTCTCCTCCTTTATGTATGGCGAGGTGATGGTTAATTTCCGCCGCCTTGCTCGGGGGCTGGTGGAGGCGGAGGTGGTGGGGTGCCTTTCTTCCCCTTGCGACCTTGGCCTTCTTTTCCGTCTGTGTCACGGCCCTGGTTGCCCCGGCGTTGCGTTTGTTGAGAGGCTATTTTTTGCCACCTATCATACTGTTCCTGCGTCAGTACAGTTTTCAGTTCTGCATCTTGCTCGGTGCGTAGTGTGCCCATTGTGGCCTGCATTTTTTCCCAATTGCCGTCGGAATTGGCCTGTCGGGCTTCCTTTTGTTTGTTGGCATATTTCAAGTTGATTTCCTTCACTTTTTCACCTTGTTTGGTGGAAAGGGAAAGGCTGTCCGCCATCATTTTTGTCTGTATTTCGGCACGTTGTGCAGGGTCGCTGCCGCCACGCTGGCCACCTTGCGCCTGTGCGACCATTGCTGAAAAAAGCAGAAGGGCCGCTGATAGAACTTTGATTTTCATGTAAAAAATGATTTTAAAAATTACTCAAAAAATCGGGCTCATAGGTTTTGCATGATGTTTTACCCTAAAAACAGGCATCCAAAAACCTTGAGCGCCAATCAATTTCACCTTGCCATCTCAAAGGTATTCGCTTTGGTATGATAGGTTGCATCTTGTGACTTCAAAAATGCGAGAAGGTTAAATCGTTCAATATGCTTTCGGGATTTGATTCTAGTTGATGATAGGCGTATCAATAGAAATGCCCTGTTGGAACTCACCAACAGGGCATTTGAAATGGAAAATATGAAGCTACCTCTTAATGATGTAATTCGGCTAGTATAATTCCAATGGTGAATTGGTGATTGATTTTAGCCAGTCGGTTGTCAAAGTCCTGCCAGGAAACAAGTCCACTGGAATAACGTACATTGACGATATTGGAATAACGCATCCCAACCTCATATCTCCTGCTTTTATAGGCATACGGCCTTGGGCTACGCAATGCTTGTCCAAGTGCATAAGTACCGATGCTGTACACGGTAACTGGGCCGTTGGTGAATGCAAAACCAGCACCTGCTTGAGCGCCAAGGCCAGTCATGTAACCTTTGTTGGCATTGGTAAATGGTTGGTTAAAACCTTGGTGTGCAGGGGCGTAAGTGCCAAACTCAGTGCCGAGACTGGTTATCAGTCGGAAAGAGGTATTGCCCAATCTGCCAATATGAGGTGTGGCCATGATGGCGTAGTCGCCAAACATTAGCAATGGGTTGAAGCCCCTGTTTTCAAAAATGACGTTGGCATTAGCATCGCCAAGTGCGTCTTGGTCGTCACCGCCAACCCAACTTGCCTGTACATGCCAACGAGCCTCCAAAGGAACAGCATTTCCATGCCCATTGTTATTGAAAACTTCTCGGTCAAACCGTGGCACTGAACCTATCCTCACCACTTTGGCAGTTCTGTTGTACTTCATTCCCCAATATTGTAAATCGGCGTTTTGTGTGCCGAACGCAAGTTCTATATCTGGAAAGAGGTTGACGTCAAAGAGTTTGCCGCTTATTTCAGCAAAGTTTCCTGGGTTATTTGGGTCGAAAATGACGTCGTTGGGGTCAATGGAATTATTGAGGTCGTCAAATTGCCCTTCCACCAACGTGTCAAACCCGATAATAATTACATCCCAATTCATTTCATCAAAGGACAAGCTATCGTGGTACCCACCAAACAGCCCACCTAGGGAGTCGTAGTTGTTGGTAAGGATATCTCCTATCCAGTCAATATCGCCCAAGAGTGTGTCTTCATCTGGGCCTGAAAATCCAAAGTTTGGGAGATGGGCTAACAAAGTGTCAAAACCTGACCCAAGTTCACCCAGCAAGGTTCCGTCAAAATCAATGGGAGGAATGGAGTCATTTAGATTGTTGTTCAATTGGTTAAATAGGTCGTTGTCAAACCCGAGATTTGGATTCCAACTTGGGGGAATGGAATCACCGTAGTTGAAAAAAATACTAGCTCCATTCTGGTCTTGACCTAGTAAATCGGTGAGGAGATCCCATTGTGCATTTGCACGAACGCTGAAAAGCATGCTGAAAAGGATCAAAATAGAAGAGGAATAAAATGTTTTCATGACGTGATTTATTTAGGCTTTCAAAGATTAGAGAAAATATCCACGTGGCCCGTAAAAAAATGCAATAACCTAGAAGCCAATTATTTATGGTTATGAATAAAATGAAATTTAGTCAAATAGGCGATAAATGGCAATTTGCCACTTGTTGATTTTAATTGAGCAGTTTTAACCTAAGCCTTGCTGATTTTTAAAATTTCCGCTTTATATGCGAAAGAAATCTGGTCGATTAATGGAATGGAACATTTAACGGCAGCAGTTTTTTAAGTAATGCAAAGCTAATAAATGAGTTTCAAAATTCAATTTTTTTTTGAAAAAGTATCTTCTTTAACATAAAAAAGTTAGAAATAATGTTCTAAAATTTCGAATCTCGGCTTTCAAAATTGTTCGTATCGGTGTGGTTCACACTGAAATTTTAATACTTCAAGCTGTTCTTTACGCAATTGGGAGGTTGACTTTAACCCAAAAAAAATGCCAAACACCTACCATTGATATTAGTGTGAAATAATCATTACCCCACGCAGCGTTGTCAGCAAAAATCTGGTTAAGTGGTTGGTCTGAAATCCAGAAAACTTCCTAAGTACCCCAAAAACTAAAAAAATTCTGCCATTCCCTTGAACTTTTTTGCGACTGATATGCTTTTAGGAGATTGCTTTTGCAAAACAAAAATCAAACAAGCGCATTTTTTTAGCGACAACAGAAAATTATTAATACGGACATTTGGCTTTTGATTCCTTTTCGTTTTGTTTGCGACATTTGCCACACCGCCCCGACCAAGAGGTCGGGGGAACAAAAACAATCACTGCCTGGCCGCACCAAGCAACTTTCAATGAACTCAATCTCGCTTCAACACGAAGCTCCCCTCACTGAAAATCCTGTTTCCGCTGGCATAAAGCCAGTGAAAAATGCCGTGATTTTGGCGGCAGGCAAAAGCTCCCGCTTTCGTGACCAAGGCGTCCTAAAGCCCAAGGTGCTGATGCAAGTCGGCGGCCTGGGCCTCCTCGAACGGGCCATCCTGACGCTTCATTCAACAGGTATTGAACATTTCCGTATTACGGTGGGCGCTTACAAGGAGCAAGTTCTGGCTGAAATGAAAAGCCTGGAACGGCTCCAAGGCATTGATATCGAGTATGTTGAGTGCGACGATTACGAGCTAGGCAACGGTGTCAGCCTTGCCGCTGGTGCAGCGGGCTTCTCGGAAGCATTTCTGCTCACCATGTCCGACCATATCTTTTCGCCAGACACGGTGCAAGATTTTATCCAAAAGACAAAGGAAGTTCCTCATCTGCCTGCGCTTGCCTGCGATGCTGACCTCGAAAATATTTTTGACATGGACGACGCCACCAAAGTGGCCAGCCGTGACGGATTCATTCATAATATTGGCAAGGAAATCAAAGAATTCGACCTAGTGGACACTGGGCTTTTCTATTTTCCAAAGGGCTATGGTAGCGCGATTGCAGAAAAAGCCAAGCAGGGTGCGCACTCCGTGAGTGGCATCATCCAGCACTTCATTGATGGTGACGGCGTTCGGGCGGTAGTGCTCGACAACGCACGATGGCAGGACGTGGACGACCCCAACATGAAGCGGGAAGCCGAACGCCTCCTTGGCACCATGTTTACCAGCCCAGAAGCGGCGGCTCTACTTGGTAGTGCGAATGAAACGCAGGCCAAGCCAATGGTCAGTTCCATTGCAAAGTTCAAAAAATTCTTGCCCTACGTGCTGGGCCTTGGCATCATCGCCGCATTGTTTTTTTACGTTCCACTCAATTTAGTTGCCGATTCACTGGCGCTGATAGGCGGCAAGGTTTTCCTTGTCTTCTCTGTGGCCATCCTCTGGATAGTGACCAACTCGCTTTGTACTCGCACCCTCGTTCAAGGGAAAGTGCCTTTTATTGACCTTCTTTACAATCACATCACTGGCGAGGCTTACAACACGATACTACCATTGGCAAGCATGGGCGGCGAGCCTTATCGCATCCAACATTTGACCAATTGGCTCGACCTCCACACTGCCAGCCGAACGGTGGTGGTTGACCGTTTGATTAGGGCCATCACGGGCATACTCTTCGCTACCACCTGCCTTACGCTCACGCTTTTTATGGTGAAAATGAACAGTGCTACCTACATCACCATCGCTTCACTTGCGGCATTTCATTTTGTTTTGGGGTTTGCCATTATCTGGGTTTCACTCTCACAAGCCCCTTCCAAGATGGTCAACGTCGTTTTGAAGAAGCTGAAAATGGTGGAAGAATACCGCAACGAGCCAATTCCACCTGCCCGGTTCTTCGAAGCGATGGGCTACAAGTTCATCAGCCGCATTTTTAGTTTGGTAGAAATGTACGTGATTTTCAGCCTCTTGGGTTACGATCCAGCACTGGCCGATGTAATCACCATCGCAGGTTTCATCGCCGTCAGTGCCTCTGTTTTCTTCATGCCGGCAGGCCTGGGCGTCAACGAACTGGGCATCGCCTCTGCACTGACCATCCTTGGCTACCCGGCGGCGCTTATCATCTCATTCAGCATCGTGCGCCGGGCCAGTGTCATCTTCTGGGCGCTCTTGGGCGTGGCACTCCACGCAACGGTCACCGTAGCAAAAAAACTGGCCTGGAGCAGAGCTTAAAATAGAGCGTGAGAAATGTGAGAAAAGTGAGAGAAGTGAGAGGGTGAGAGAACGCATCGTGCTTCTCTCACCCTCTCACATTTCTCACTTTTCTCACCCTCTAAGAACCTCTTCTTTCATCTCATTGTATTCTTCTTCGGTTAAAATTCCTTGTTCCCTCAGGTGGCTAAGGCGCTTGATTTGGTCAATCAGGTTCGGGCGGTGAGTGGGTTTTTGCGCCAGCAAATCAGGCGATTCTCTGGGCTGTTTTGCGCTTGGGGCAGGGTGCAATTGGTAGCCTTTTTTTACAAAATCACTAAACTCAGGTTGGGTGCGCAGGAAGGCTAGTCCTTCGTGTTTATCAATTTTGTCAAAATCAACAAAGCCAAAATGAACGGCTTTGGTGAGGTGGAAGAAGGCAGGGTCGGGGCGCTCGTTCAGGGAGTAGCAGCAGGCAAGGTTGAAGTGAACAGCGGGGTCTTCGAATTTAATGGCGAGCGATTGCTTAAAATCTTCTATTGCTCCACTGTAATCGAAATCCTTAAACTTTTCGATACCAGCGGTTTTCCAGGGATTGGGGACTTCCGAGGCAGTGGCTGATGAACGGCGGTGTCTGTTTGGAGCTGCTGCGGCCTCCTGCGCAGGGCGGTTCAGGTAGCGTTGGTTATATTTTTCGTTGAACTCCTCCCGGTTCATCGACAATAAAATTATGGCGTCAATGAACGATACGACGCCCATTATCATGACAATTGGGACTTTGGCCCTTATTGAGGCCATGAATAACAAAACAGTAGCAAAAGCATAAAATCTACCCAACTGTCGCTCTCCAAGATAGAAGCGATGGATGCCCAACGGGCCAAAAAACAAGGCAAAAATTCCAGCGGTGGTCTTATTTTTCATTCAGGTGATTTTAGCCCACCAAGTTAGGATTTTCGTCGCAAACAGGCCAAAAGCTCAACTTATTATTCTACAAGTCGTTCAAAATCGTGGACAATCGTGCATACCATTTTTTTTACCCTTATTTTCGCAGTGCTTTTGAAAAAAAATTGAAACAAGTAATTCGACATATCACCGTTTTCATGCTGGTTGCTACCATCTTTGTAGCTTCCACGGGTTTGAGCGTACATCACTTGTATTGCTATTGTAAGGGAGAGATGGTAACCTCCTTCCTTCGGCCTGATGAACCATGTGAGATTACGGAAAATCAATCCCCAAAAGAAAATTGCTGTAAAGGAGTTACCTGCAGCAATACTGACGAGGGAAAAAAACACGACTGCTCCGATTGCACGAGCGTGTTAGTAAAGCTCGATACGAAGTACCTGCCAACGTCATTTGACCTCAAACTATTTGATTTCGCTGCTCCGCAAATGGTGCAGTTCCCCTTGCCCGAAGTCATTTCTTTTGAGAAAAACCTGCTCCACTGGCAGCAAGACCTACCGCCCCCGCCTGCCGGGAAAACGCTTCTACCCTGGATACAATCCTACCTTTGTTAGTGCTCACTGATTGAATCAGTTCTAATCAGTACCATCAGTTAAATCTGTGTGCTATCACGTCATGTTAGCGCACAAAAAAAATTAAGAATGAGAGCACTAATCATATCCACCTGTTTGATATTCAGCATTTTACCTCAAATCCAAAGTCAAACCGCCAAACAACTCTACGGCAACGTTTTCAACGAAGCCGGTGAAAACCTCATCGGCGCCACTGTGCTGTGGGAAGGCACTGACATCGGAACCGTGACCGATGAAAAGGGCGATTTTTGGATTAATAAAAGGCCAGAGACTGCCAACCTCATCATCCAATACGTTGGGTACAACCCCATCAGCGTTGAGATGTACCCGTATGAAGACACGGTTTTTATCAAAGTTGAGGGAATCACCGAACTCGGAACGGTCGTGGTGGCCGAACACCGGGACGACGCCTTTACTTCCACCCTAGACACCCGCAACATCGAGCAAATCACCTCCTGCGAACTAAAAAAAGCCGCCTGCTGCAACCTCGCCGAAAGCTTTGAGACGAGCGGCAGTGTGGACGTGATGCGCCAGGACGCCGTCACTTCCGCTTCCGAAATCCAGGTGCTCGGCCTTAGAGGCATCTACTCGCAGTTGTTGGTGGAAAAACGGCCCGCTTTCACTGGCCTCGGCAGCCCGCTGGCGCTGGAGTACATCCCCGGCACATGGGTCGGCGGCATTCAAGTTTCGAAAGGCACAAGCACCGTACAGAACGGCCCCCAGGCCATGACCGGGCAAATCAACACGGAATTAGTCAAGCCGTTTCAGGATTACAAAGTTTTCGTAAACGCCTTCGGCGCAACGACCGGGCGGGGCGAACTAAACGTGCATTTGAACAAAAGATGGAACGAACAGCTGAGCAGCGGACTGCTACTGCACGGCAGCACGGTGCAGGGCGAGTTCGACAAAAACAAGGACGGCTTCATTGACCAACCCAAGAAAACGAGCCTCGTGGCGCTGTGGCGGAATTTTTACCAAGCCGAAAATTTCAGCACGCAGTTCAATGTGCAGGCCCTCAGCGACGAGCGGCAAAGCGGCCAAGTCACCGCCTTCGACAACCAGCCCGATGCACCGAATTCTGCCTACCGCATTGACCAAAAAAACCAGCGTGTGGACGTATTCGGCAAGTTCGGATACTTCGGTTTTTTGAAGCCAGAAACCTCCGTGGGCTTCATTTACGGTGGCTCCCTCCACGACATGCAGAACCAATTCGGCAACACCCGCTACAATGGCCAACAGCGGAATTTTTACGCCAACTTGCTTTACGCCAGCTTCATCGGGACTACCGACCACCGGGTGAACGCTGGAGCCAGCTTCCAGTACGACAACTACGACGAGTTCTTCAACGAGGCCGATTTCAGCCGGACGGAGGTGATGCCGGGCGTGTTTGGCGAGTACAATTTTACCCGTGAAAAATTCGGCGTGATAGCCGGGCTGCGCTTCGACCACCACAACCGCTACGGACTGTTCGCCACGCCGAGGCTGAACCTCAAGTACAATTTCAACGGCAACACCATCCTGCGCCTGAGCGGTGGAAGGGGCGTGCGCACGGCACAGATACTGTCTGAAAACATAGCCGTGATGGCCAGTAACCGTCAGTTTGTGGTGGACCAGTCGCAGCTCGAAATCGAGGACGCCTGGAACGCTGGTCTGAATTTTACGAAGAATTTCAAAATAGGTGGCAAAAGTGCCAGCCTCGTGGCCGACTTGTACCGCACCCAATTTGTGAACCAAGTGGTGATGGACATGGAGAGCGAGCAGGGCAAAGTGCTGTTTTACAATTTGAACGGGAAAAGCTACTCCAATTCCCTGCTGGTACTGGGCAGTTGGGCGCCGCTCAAAGGCTTGGACATGAAGCTGGTTTACAAGCTGAATGACGTGAAAGTGACCTACAACCCGACGACTGGTGGTGGTTCCAATGACCCGATCCAGCGGCCGCTCCAAGCTCGCCACCGGGGTCTCGTGACACTGAACTACGAGACGCCAAACGAAAAATGGATGTTCAATACGAACACACAAATCACTGGCAAACAGCGCTTTGCGCACAGCCACGGCGTACCGTCAGAGTTGATAAAAGATTTCACGGGCAATTCGCCAGCCTATGTCATTGTGAACGCACAGGTGACCCGTCGTTTCAAGACCTTGGAGTTTTACCTGGGCGGTGAGAACCTGACCAATTTCACCCAAAAAAGCGCCATCGTTGATTGGCAAAAGCCATTCGGTGAGTACTTCGACGCCATGCAAGTCTGGGGGCCATTGGTGGGTGCGAGGGCTTATTTCGGAATCAGGTGGTGGATTGATTGAGGATGATTCCCCCGCAGATTTTAGACTCAAATCTGCGAAAATCTGCGAAATCTGCGGGAGGAAATTCTTTAAGAGTATGTTTTGAAATTTAATTCGAGATTCTTGCAAGAATGATATCGATGAAGGTGATTTGGATAAAGGCAACCGAAGATTCTACTGTTTTCTCGTAGTCACGGCTCAATCTTCGGAAAAAGTTGAACCACGCA
>JAIPBL010000085.1 GCA_021739645.1 Saprospiraceae bacterium
ATAGTTTATCATATTTTTTTGACGCTCCCTTTTGGAGGGCCGAATTCATTCCGCCATGATTATTGGCGGAATGAATTCCGCCCTCCACGCTTCTTAATGAAACATACTTTCCACCCTCGAAATCGCCTCCGGCATGGCGAAGACGATGACCTTGTCGTTGACCTGCAATAGAAAATCACCGTTTGGAATGATGCTGTCCTCGCCCCGAATGACCCCACCTACCAGCGCCGTCTCCGGAAAATGGAGGTCTTTCAGCGGCTTACGGGTAAGCTGGTTGTTTTTCGTGACCACAAACTCGATGATTTCTGCCTCCACCCCGTGCAGGCCCGTAATGGCTTCGATGCGCCCTTTTCGAACGAAACGGAAGATACTGTTGGCCGCTATCAGCTTGATGTTGATGAGCGTATCCACGCCAATGTTTTGGGAAACAAGAGTGTATTCCTTGTTTTCAACCTGGGCGATGGTCTTGTAAACCCCGTAATTTTTGGCAGTGAGACAGGCAATGATATTGGTCTCGGCATTCGGCGTGAAGGCCAGAAAAGCGTCCATGTTGGCAAGGCCCTCCTCCTTCATCAGGTCAAAATTGTCCGCGTTGCCATTGATGATAAGGGTATTACTTAGCCGCTCGGTCAGGTACTTGCAGCGGTCCTTGTTGCTCTCGATAAGGGTAATATCGTAATCGTTTTCGAGCAGCATCGCCGATTCCAGCGCCATCCCCGACCCGCCCAGCATCATTATTTTCTTCACTTTTTTCTTCTCACCGCCCACAAAATTCTCCACTTGGTCAATTTTGTTTTTTGGGGCAATGAAATAGACGTGGTCCTTTGGCAACAAAACCACATCGCCGCGGGGAATGATGGTGCGCTGCCCTCGCAGGACAGCGATGAGCCGAAGGTCAATTCCCATTTGTAATTGACTGATCCCGTCGAGCCGGATGTTCACGATGGGAGACGAGTCACCCAGTGTAATGCCCATCAAGGAAATCTTGCCTCCTTCAAAATCAAAAATATCGGTGAAAGAGCACCGGTTCAGCAGGCGCTGGATTTCCTTGGCGGCCAAGTGCTTCGGCGAGAACATCGAGTCCACGCCCAGCTCGGCGAACAGCTTTTTCTGTGCTTCCTTCAGGTATTCCGTGTTGTTCACCCGCGCGACCGTCTGTCGGCCTCCGATTTTCTTGGCGAGAATGGCGGTGATGAGGTTCGTGGTTTCGGAAGTGGTCACTGCCAACACCAACTTGGCCCTTGCTACGCCCGCCTCCTCCAGCACGTCAATGGAAGAAGAGTCGCCCCGCACCGTCAGTACGTCGAGGTGGGAGGCGGCGTAGTCCAGCACATCCTGGTTGCTGTCAATCAGCGTGATGTCCATGTTTTCAAAAGCAAGCAACTGCGCTAAATGAAAACCAAGATTACCTGCACCAGCTATGACTATTTTCATCTTTCAAGTATTTGCTCCAAATTTCGGAAAGATTTGCAACCCGGCAGGGTTGTTTTCCAAAAGTTTGCAAAGGTATTTTTTAGTGGGTAATTTTTTCTATGTTCAGTTCCGTAATCGAAAAAGCTATTAAAAGCCTAACTTCACCGTTTTGACCATCAAAGTATTCGTATGAATCTTTCTAAATCGTGCTTACTCTTTTCGGTTCTCTTCCTTTTCTCATGCAAAAAAGATAAGCCAGATGCCCCTATAGTCGAGCCAGATTGCAAATACCAATTTGAACCAAATCTTGCCGATATTTACGGAGTTTGGGAGCCAAAACAAATTATCAACCTTGAAGATGGGGACACGACCAATTACAACATCGGGAAGGGCCATACCGGTTTCATGCTGTATGACCATTATGCTGATTCATTTGAATTACGGCCTGACTCAACGCTAGCGTTATATTATGTCGAATCTGGCCGATTTTGTGCATCAAGGGATGACGGAACATGGTATATGGCTAGCGATACTATTTATATTTCAAGGTATCCTACGGACAATAAAAAGTTGCCTATTATTGCTTTAAGTCAAACCGAATTAGTCTTGGTTGATACCGTTAATTTTAAGCTTTCAAAAGCTACCTATAGGAAAATTAATTGACAAATATTCACTCATAGACAGTCGGTAAATATGCTCACACAGCAATTCCAATTCAACGAAGTCACGGACACTTCTATCCTAAACCCATTAAAAGATGAATGGCAAAAAAGTCTCACTGCTCCTCAAGACGATATGTGGGAAGCATTTACAAACTATTCGAATCATTGGGAACTTAAAAATGAAAATCAGACCATTGGCTATGCTTGTGTAAATGATGACAATCTCCTTTTGCAATTCTATGTACTACCGCCTTGGATGCAAGAAAGCATATCAATTTTTGAAGAGTTTATTCATCACCAGAAAATTAAGAAAGCATTAATCGGAACGAATAACCCCATTTGCCTTTCTATAGCGATGCATTTTCTAAAAACAATTAAAGTAGACACCTATCTATTTACTGATTTCTTGAACGTGGATACAACAAATAACAAGGGAATATTACGACCTGCTGAATTAAAAGACATTGGAACCCTGGTTATTTTTTGTCATGAAAGCATGGGAGGGCCTAAAGAGTGGCTGAAGGGGTATATTGGTAACCTGATAAAAAGAGGGGAGTTTTTTATTTTGGAAGATGGAGAGGAAATATTAGGCACTTGTGAAGTAAGGAAGAGTGAAAGCAATTCCAAAGTGGCGAGTGTAGGTATGGTGGTATCACCACCGCACAGAAAAAAGGGACTGGGAACCTATCTATTGGGGAAAGCTAAAAATATCGCTATCCAATGGAATAAACAGCCCATTTGCTCTTGCGAAAAAGACAATATTGGCTCTCTAAAATCTATAGAAAATAATGGATTTAGGAGTATGCACCAGATGCTGGCAATGGAATTTTGACATGGTGTACGATTAAAGATATCCGTCAAAGTATCTTTGCGACACAATAAATTATCATGCCTTAAGACTATGCAAAAATTAAGAATAGACACGGAACGACTTCAAATCAGGAACCTAAAGACTGCTGACCTTGCTGACTTCCATTTTTATCGCTCAAATCCAGAAGTTACAAAGTACCAAGGTTTTGATGTCTTCACACTGGAGCAAGCCGCTGACTTTATAAATGGTCAACTTGACAAAGCATTTGGCGAAGCTGGAGAGTGGGTTCAATATGCCATTGAAAAAAAATCTACTGGAAAATTAATTGGTGACTGCGCCATTAAACTTGACCAACATGATATAAGAATAGCAGAAATCGGCATTACCATATCACATGCCGAACAACAAAAAGGATATGCTAAAGAGGCTTTAATTGCCATCCTAAATTTCTTGTTTGGCATTGATGATTTTCATAGGGTCACTGAAAGAGTCGATGCCGATAATATTGCATCAATTAACTTAATGAAAAGCATAGGATTCAGGCAAGAAGGACATTTCATAGAAAACCTATTTTTCAAAGGAAAATGGGGCAGTGAATTTCAATATGCTATGCTAAGAAAAGAATGGGAACAGCGATAAAAGGCATCGCCGCCCCCTTATCAATTATCATTTATAGCTGTATCCCTTCCGCCAATTTCCAAGGACTCAATTTCGCCAGATCCAGCGTAAAAGCGATGCGCTCCAAGAACTTGTCCCGCCCGCTCGAATCGTACAGCCCCGGCAGGTTGTCCGTGCCACGCAGCGTTTTCGAGTTCACGATGGGGATATAAACGCCGAAGATTCCCTTTCCGAATTCCAATGCTACCCCGCCTTGCCACCAAACTTGGTCGGCAAATTTGAGGTCGGAGGAAATCGGACGGTTATCATCGAAGTAGCCAAAATCGAAATAGGGCTTCAGCGGCAGTTTCAAAGGCAAGTCCTGCGGCAGGTCAGCCTTCAGGTTAATGGCAAAGATGAAATTGTTGCTGCGCCCCTCCGAGTACGGGCTGCCAAACGGCACTTTCAGGCCGCCCTCCCGCCCCGTGGAGATTTGCTGGGAAAAAGACCCCGTCACCTCCGTTCTTCCAAAGAAGTATTCGTCGTAACGGTAGTCGTTGAAACCCTGTCCTGTGAGATTGTATGCACCAGGAGCGATGACGCCCCGGTTGCGATAGTCGTTTTTCAAGAAACCACCAAAGAAACCACGCACGTAAATGTTGCGTTTGCGGTCGTAGGTCAGCGCCGTGTTCACCTCCAAGGATGCCCGCACGTAGCTGCGCTTGAGTTTTGGGTTGAAAATATCGTCGTAGCTGCGCTGCTCCAGCGCCAAACGGAAGCTGTACGGGTTCAGTGCCCGGCGGTCACCGAGTTCCCAACTGGCTTCGTTGATGGTGTTATTGTTCCATTCGAGCGAGTAACTTCCGCTAAAATCGCTCACTATTTGCTGCTCCTGCAAAAAGATGCTCCGTAATTGGATTTCTTGGTAAAATTTCTCGTTTGGCGATTTCATCAAATCCAGCCGCACGAACGGCACGATGCGCCGATATTGCAGCAATTCCCTAAAAACAGCCCCATCCACCTCCGTGTACATCCCCTCCCGAAAATTGAACGCCTTTGAGTTTGCCCCAAAGCTCAACTGCTTGATTTTATCGGTTTTGGGGTAAATATTGTACTGCATGTTCGCCATGCCAGCGAGGTCCTTCGAGTTGAAGCCGTACATCGTCGCCAATTGGTACTCGAACTTGCGGGCTGGCACGATGCCGTTGTGCAGCAGCAGCCCCGCCATCCCGCCGTCGTACTTGTTCCAGCCAACGATGGGCAGGAAGTTCAGGGTGGTATTTTTGGAAGACTCCAGCGGGCCAAGCAGCCGCAGTTTGAGTGGTTCCATCGTCCTCAGTTCGCCGCTCGTCTTGATGGTATTGTTTTTTCGGTAAATATCCAGCGTGACATGACCGCCATCCAGTACGAGGCGGTCGCAGTCGGTGGCGGGGAAGTCCACGGTTTTTTCACCCGTAAAACCCTCGAACCACTCGGTGCGGACGGCCACCGTGTCACGGTAAGCGGTGATGGGGAACGGTGCTGCGATTTCCCCACGGTTTTTCACCAAAACCTGAAAGCCGCTGGCCGCATCGCTGCTGATTTTTTTCAAACTGTAATCCAGTTGGTCAATGGATTTCAGGTAGCCATCGAAGAACCAGCCCAGATTCTTGCCCGTTTCTTTTTCAAAAATCGCCTGCAAATCACTTGGCAGCGGATGCTTGAAATGCCATAGGTCATAGTATTTTTTCATGATGCGGTCGAACTCCGCCGTGCCGAGGTACTGCTCCAGGTGCCCGAACGCCGAGCCGGGCTTTATGTATGCACTGATACCGTAGTTGAGGCTAGCTAAATCGTCGGAAGTGGTCTCCGGTGCTTGGTCAAGGCGGCGGCGGCACTGGAACCCATAAACCAGTTCGTACAGGTCGCCATCAATCATTTTGCTCACGAATTTGGGCAGCCCAAAATCGGCACGAGAGCCGTAGTAGTTGACCATGTAGCGGTACTCGTAGTAGCTGTTCATGCCCTCGTCCATCCACGGGTGGTCCCGCTCGTTGCTGGCCAGCAGGCCGTAAAACCAATTGTGGCCGACCTCGTGGGTGATCACATCGTCCAGTCCACGTGCGTTGCTGCTGTTGCCGATGACCGTAATCATGGGATACTCCATGCCGCCGCCCGCACTCAGGGCGCTGTGGACGGCGGTGGCCTGCGGCCAAGGGTACTCGCCCACGTTTTGGGAGTAAAACTCCACTGCCCGCTTCACGTACCCGGCACCCCGGGTCCAGATGTCAGCTTCCTTGTTGGTGAACATGCCCCATGTTGGGATTTTTTTACCGCTGGGCAGCACCGCCTCGTCCTTCACGACGTGGAAGCGCTTGTCGGCAAACCATGCGAAATCGTGCACCTGCTCGGCAGTGTAATGCAGGGTTTTCGTGGCGGTCGCTGAGGCCGGAAATTCTTCGCCCTTTGGAAAGCCATTTTTGATAAACTCCTGTGTCTCAGCGACTTTTTGATCCAAAAACTTCACCTCGCTCTCCGTCTGGAGTACCCCGGTAGCGCCCACCACGTAGTTTTCTGGCAGGGTGATGGTCACGTCGAAACTGCCAAATTCGGAATAGAATTCACCCTGGTCGAGGTACGGAATCGGATGCCAACCCTGAGCGTCATAAACGGCGGGTTTGGGGAACCACTGGGTCATTTGGTAGCTGGTGCCAACATGGCCGAGACGGCTCCACGAAGCCGGTATTTTCAGGGTAAATGGTGTTTTCATAACTATTTTTCCGCTTGGTTCCAACGGTTGCGCAAGCCGCAACACGGCGATGTCGGGGTTGTTTTTGTCAAAAGCCCAATTGACCTTCTGGCCATAGATGGAAAAATCGAGGCCGGAATAGTAACCAAGGTCACTATCTTTGGCGAAGTAAAACTTCGTGTCGCCGTTGCGCAGTTTTTGCTTCGCAAACGCCGTGTTTTGGTTCTTGAAAGCATTGCCCCAAAGGTGCATCCAGATGGAGTCGAGGCGGTTCGGGGAGTTGTTCGTGTACTCGATGATGATGTCTCCCGTGATGGTGTGCGCCACGTCGTCGAGCGTCACGTTGATGCGGTAGTTGACTTCTTGCTGGAAGTATTTTTGGGCGAAAGCGTTGGTGAAAGCGCAGGCCAGCAGGGTAAAGAGGAATAATTTTTTCATCAAAATATCGGGTTTATCCCCTGTGTCGCCTGTGTTCTCTATGGTAAATTTCACCACGGAGAACACAGAGAGCACAGAGATTTTCGAAGCAAAAGTATCAATTAATGAAAGTCATTCTTCCCTTGTTTTTCCTGTTTTCGACCAGCCTGCTCAATGGCCAGTCCAACTTCCCCGCTGCATGGTCAGGCAACTGGTCGGGCAAGCTCGAAATCTTCAACGCCACGGGCAAGCTGCAGGAGCTGCCGATGGAGCTGCAAATCTGGGAACAGGACACCGTGCCAGAGACCTATTCTTTCATCATCATCTACGGCGAAGACAAGGTGGCGGGAAAGCGGGACTATCAGTTAATTACGATGGATTCGGCAAAAGGCCGCTACCTCATGGACGAAAAGAACAGCATCAAAATGGAGGCGTACTACCTGAACGGCAAGCTGGTTCAGTGGTTTGAGGTAGAAGGCACGATGCTCTACACAACGACGGAGTTGGTGGGCGAGGAGCTGCTGTGGGAAATCATATCGGGCAGTTCGACACCCGTCAGCACCACGGGCAACGAGACGGTGGACGGGGAGGAGATACCACCCGTTCGGACGTTTCCGGTGGGGGCGATGCAGCGGGCGAGGCTGCGAAGGGGGTAGATTATTTACGATTTACGATATTGGATTTACGAAGAGGGGTAAAAACAAAAGGGCCGAGAAACAGCTTCCGCTACTTGACTGCCCTTTTCACACCATTTTTAGCTTTTTTCAGTGGTCAAAACTGACAATCCTCGTCAGCTTCCACTGCCCATCTTTTTTCTGCCAGATATGCACGAACTTGAAGGTGCCACAGTCCATTTGACCGTTTTCTAAGTGGCAAAAGCGGTGCTGCGCATATTGCACGGCACCAAAGCCTGGCACTGGATAGACCTCCATTGTTTCTTTCAAAAGCACTCGCCGTGGGGCATTTTCACTGCTAAACATCTGGCCCAGCATTTCGATGTTTTTGGCGTAGTCCGTCAATCCTGTTTTGTCGTGGTAAAACTCCAGGTCTTCGCTGAAAATCTTGCCGACGGTCTCCAAATCGTGGTTGTTGAAAGCGGTGAACAGCAGGCTGTCCATCGTGTAGATTTCCTGGAAAAGTGCCTCCTTGCTGGTTACTTCCTGGGCTTCTACGCCCATTGCGCAAGCGACAAGAATTGCAAAGTTGGTTAGAATTCGTTTCATGTTTCGTTGTTCATAATTGCTTTAAAATCTGGCCACTCATGTTGGGTTTGAGTGAAAAGTGTTATCGGTACTTCGACAGGCTGGGCGCCAAAGAGGACTTTGGCGATACATTCATTAAAACCCAGCATGAACCAAAAATTTGAGGGGTTCAAGCCTCAACTCAAACCCCTCAAATCTTCAATTTTTCAAGAGCTACTTCTGAATAACCACGGAGGTTTTCAGTTTGGAAACCAAGTCGCTGCTCTCGTCAAAATGCTGGAACAGCGTATCGGCGGCAGAGATTTTCACCCAACTGTCGTTGCTGGCGGTGATGTCGGCCACCCGCACCGAGAACTCCTCGGCGTCGAGGCGGGCGTCGTTGTCCAGCACGGCTTTCAGGTAGTTGCAGTTGCCGATGAGTTGCAGGCGGTTGTCGCCGGAAAGGTTTATGTCAAGGTTGTTCACGTTGGCCTTGAACACCACTTTGGCTTCGCCCTCGTTCACCAATTTGAAGCTGGCGAGGTCAAAATCGTGGAGCGTCACTTCCTCAGAATTGTTGAGCCAGAGTTCGGTGAGGTTCGGGGCGGTGATGTCGAGCACCACTTTGCCGTCGGGGTTACCGGTGATGACGAGCATATCGCCTTCCTGCCGGAAATCCACGTTCTCCCGTTCGTCTTCACCTCTTGCAAATCGCACGGCATACTCGCCTGACTGGTGGATATCCAGTTCTACCTCGCCTTCGAGCCTGATTTTGGTGAAGTCACGGTAGCTGCTCAGGTCGTTTTCTTTTTCCTCGTGTTCTTTCGCAAATTCGGGGTTGAAGAGGCCGTTTTTGCCCATTTTCCAGGCATATTGGCTTTCCCACCAAGGAAAGGCAAACTTTTCGTCCACTGCCAGGTCCAGGTCGCTCCAATCGAAGTTTTTGCCGGGGCACGCCCATTTGCCTTCCGGCACTTTGATGGTGATGTTCACCCGCTGTCCACGCCATTTTTCTCCTTTTTTTATTTCAAAAAGTCGGGGCAAAACAAGGCGGTTGCCCTCGATGCGGTACTGGTAGCTAATCTTGCTGGCCAGTTGTTGCCCCTCACTGATGCCCTCGCCACGAGAGTAGTTGGTCTGTAAAATTTCAAATTTTCCGTTTTCCGATTGCTCAACTTTAACCCGTACCGACTCCGAAATCAGCTTGTCATCAGAGATGAAAAGTTCGTTGCCAAACTGCATGAAGCTATTGTCGTAAGGGTTGTTTTCAAAATCAATATATACCGTGTCGGTTGGGGAGAAATCGGTGGTATTGCTGCCGAGGCTCACCTCTCCACCATGCGAGAAATCCCGCGCCGTTTTCATGGACACAAATATCAGGCTGATTAAGTTTAGGGACCAAAAGAGCCAAAGGCCAGCCGTCCAGCGGGGTTTGAAATTGGTGCGCATGAACAACCGCATGACGCCCAAGGCCATCATGAGCAGCGGAACGCCCAGAAAAATCAGGATATTGACGGCGCCAAGTGTGGTGAGTGCAGGTGAACCGGGAATCAGGAAGTTCGAAAACGGCAGCCCGAAGAAAAGGCCACCCACGCTGCAGACCCAAACAAGTACCAACATGGCCACCAGCGCCACCCCAATGATGAAGCCGATGGGGCGGATAATTTTAAACAACGTCTCAAAAACCCTGCGGATGATGCCGCCCAAAGTCCCGATGATGGTGCTCAGAACATGAATCCCCTCGCTAGCGGCCGCTCTAAATTGATGTCCGCCTGAGGACGCATTGGCTCCCGACGACGAACCATCAGGCTGCGACCCCGCACTTTTTTTTTTTGACCCAAACTCGGCCTTAATTTCATCGCTCAATTCGCTCACTTTCTTTGAAACGTGGTCGAATTCTTCCTCGATGATCTTACCGATGTTGCTGGCATTGATTGGCTCACCTCGCATGGACAGCTTGTCGCTGGCTGTCTCTGCCTTCGGCAAAATGGCCCAAAGGATGAAGTAAAGCGCCATGGCAAATCCGCCCACAAAAGTGAAGAGAATAAAGGCCAAGCGCACCCAAAGCGGGTCGGCGATGCCGAAATAGGCTGCAATGCCGGAGCATACCCCACCAATTACTTGCTCGTCAGGGTTTTTGAAAAGCCGCTTGCCGGTTTTTATCCGCCATTTCTTACCGAATTTCGAATTTGGCTCGTCGGTAGCAGCATCATCGAGCGGCACAGCGCCGAAATCTTCCGGCGTGCCCATGATGGTGATGACGCTGTTCACATCTTTCAAAGAAACGATTGACCGGCTGCCCATCTTCTCCAGAAATAGCTCGGCCATTCGTGCTTCGATGTCGGTGGTGATTTCTTCGTAGCCCTCAGAGCTGCGAAAATGGTGATGGATTGTTTTCAGGTAGTTGCTGAGTGTCTCGTAGGCATCTTCGTCAATGGTGAAGGGTATGCCGCCGAGATTGATATTGAATACCTTAGTCATTGTATGATTGATTGAATTCGTTAGTGAAAATTATAAACAATTTGGTTTTGAACCAGTTGCTGGCGGATTTAATTGGTTGACAAACTTTTGGTAGAGTCGCTCACGGCATTCACCAACTGATGCCAAGTGGTCATCAAGCCGCCAAGAAATTCCTTCCCGTCGTCGGTGAGGCCGTAGTACTTGCGGGGAGGGCCGCTGGCCGACTCCCGCCAAGTGTAGTCTAGTAGCCCGGCGCTTTTTAGGCGGGCAAGCAGCGGGTACATCGTTCCTTCCACCACCATCAGTTCCGACTTTTCGAGCCGCTTGATGATGTCCGTTGGGTAGGCCTCTCCTTCATCGGAAATGATGGAGAGGATGCAGAGTTCCAAAATGCCTTTCCGCATCTGCTGGGTCGTATTGTCTAAGAGTCCTTGAACTTTCATTGTTGATATTAAAATTTCACGTGGCTCGTTCGCTAAGTTGGTTTCTGGTTCTTGGGCTAAGGCAGGGTTTCCGTGAAACCTGAATCCCCAAACCTGAAACCGAGAACCGTGTTTTGATGGGACAAATATAGTACGCTGCAAGGTACTATGC
Source organism: Saprospiraceae bacterium (assembly GCA_021739645.1). GTDB lineage: Bacteria > Bacteroidota > Bacteroidia > Chitinophagales > Saprospiraceae > UBA6168. Next base: position 10,864 of record JAIPBL010000085.1, read on the forward strand.
AATACAAGGTAGCTTTTTTAGCAAGGAATTTTTGATGAACGATTGGGTTTTGCCGACGAAGGGTGGTTTTAGGGCTTCGAAAACATTGTAAAAAGCCAACATTTTCAGCTAAAACCAATAAAAAAGCCTCCTCCGCCAGCAGACAGAAGAGGCTTTTGAAAACCAAGCGGTAGTTCTTAGCCCGCTTTCCGTACGGCCATCCGAGCCGTGTAATCCACTGGATTGATTTTCTTGCCGCTTTCCGGGTAGGGCTGTACGTCGTACAGTTGAATCTTGAAACTGCCGACTGTGACTGTTGTCGCATTATTGTCAGAGGGTTTCCTGACGAATTCGACTACTTGGCTCTTGCCACCGATGACAGCCGTGAGTGCCACTATAACTTGTCCCTCCTGAATGCAGTCCGTGTATCTTGGGCAACGGGAGTCCTCCGATACGCCTGTGAATGTTAGCTTTAGGTCGTTATCGACAACGGCTACCGACTTGCTCATCTTTAACTCGAAAAAGTCGTTGAGCTTGACGGTTGAGTAGCCTGCTTTTGGTTTTTCCTTGCATGATGCCACCAACCCAAGGAAACAAACCATCAAAATGGAAATTTTTAGAAGCTTCATTTTTTATTCTATTTAAAACATTTAATAAAATCACATCAAGCCACTGCTTCCCTATTTTCACCAAACACTGTTTCAAACGCATTAAGTGCTGCGCCAATTATGCCAGCATGGTTGAACATGGCTGCTGTTGTGACATTTAGATGCTTGTCTAATTTGCCCGAATATTGGTCAAACTCGTTGCTAATGCCACCGCCAAGAATAACCAAGTCCGGAGAAAAAATTCGGTCAAGGTGCAGTAGGTACTCGTTGAATCGCTTGCCAAAACCCGACCATGACATTTCGTACTTTTTCCGAGCGGTATTGGAGACGTAATGCTCCGCAACCATGCCGTGCAGGTACAAATGCCCAAACTCGGAATTGGGCACCAAGTGGCCGTCCAAAAACAACGCCGACCCCAAGCCACTGCCAATCGTGATGAGCACCACCGTGCCTTTTTTGCCCTTTCCTTTCCCGAAGTGCATTTCCGCTATGCCGGCTGCATCGGCGTCGTTCACGGCGACCACCTTCTTGCCAGTTGCTTCTGAAAGCAGCGTTTCGATGTTCGCACCTATCCAGGCGGGGTCAACATTGGCGGCACTGTAGGCAACACCATGCTTCACGATGGCCGGAAAGCCGCAGCCAATTATATCGCCTGTGTAACCTGTTTTGTTGACCAGTTCGGCAACCACCCTGGCCACGGCTTCGGGTGTGGCTGGCTTCGGGGTGGACAGTTTGACCCGTTCAGTGGCCAGTCCACCCGTTTCGAGGTCAACAATGGCGCCCTTGATTCCAGATGCGCCTACGTCAATCCCTAGTATTTTTTTCGATTCCATGTTTCGCCTTTTAATAGAGAATTGAGAAATATGTACCATTGGTTTCCCCATCCTCCATTTTCAATTCTCCTTTATTTAATTACCCTTATTTTAATAATCTTAACGTCCACTTTGGGGCGGTCACGGGGGTCAGTTTCAGTAGCTGCAATTTTGTCAATCACCTCCATGCCAGCTATCACGTGGCCGAAAACGGTGTATTCCCTATCGAGGGCTGGTGTGCCACCGACTGAGGTGTATGCGTCCCGCTGCTCCTTGGTGTATCGAATACCTTTTTTTGCTTCTTTTATGCCCAAATCTTCCGCTGAAAATGGCTTGCCTTGAACAATGTAAAACTGTGAGCCACTGGAGCGTTTTTGCGGATTCACTTGGTCGCTTTGGCGCGCAGCACAGATGGCTCCCCTGATGTGAAACATTGAATCAACAAACTCCGCAGGAACCGTGTAGCCGGGGCCGCCCATACCAAGCGATTGGTCGGGTTTGGCAGTTTTGGAGTCGGGGTCGCCACACTGTATCATAAAACCCTCGATAACCCGGTGAAACAACATGCCGTCGAAATAGCCCTCCTCCGCCAGTTTTAGGAAGTTGTCGCGGTGCTGCGGGGTTGCGTTGGAGAGCTGCACGAGCATTGTGCCGAAGTCTGTCTCCAATTCGATCAAGCAGTCATTGGGTGCTACCACTTGGATGCGTTGCTCTGAAACAGCAGTTTTTTTGCCCTTCGTAGCTTTTAGTTTTACGATAAAATTGCCACTGGAACTGTACACATGTTTGGGCGTTGATGAAGATGCAAAAGGGCTGCCGTCACCAAAATCCCATTCATATTGTGCTGCATTTTGCGAGTTATTCTGAAATTTTACTGAAACGGGCGCCACATAATTTTCATCAGAAAAGGAAAAGTCGGCTATCGGTTTGCCGCAGGAAGCCACCATTGCCGCAAGGTAAAAAAACAATAAAAACTGAAAGAAACGCATCATCTATTGAATGAAATTTTGAAAAACGCCCTAGCCAAATATTCCCTACAGCCGATAGCACTCCACCCAAGGCTCATTCACTGAGCACCTTTACTTTCATCGAAATGTTCTGCATCGGGCGGTCTCGAGGGTCACGCTGGGCATAGGCTATTTTGTCCACCACGTCAAGTCCCTCTACTACGGTGCCAAAAACGGTGTAGTCGCCATCAAGCGGCGGATATCCGCCCACTTTGAGGTAGTAGTCACGCTCCTCCGGCGTGTATTGCAGGCCTTTTTGCTGGATCATCATATCAAGTTGCTCCTGCGGAATTGGGCCGTTTTGCACGATGTAAAACTGCGAGCCACTGCTGCGTTTTTCAGGGTTCACCTGGTCGGGTTGACGGGCAGCGGCGAGTGCGCCACGAAAGTGCTTCGCTCCGAATTCGGCTGGCAGGGTGTATCTAGGGCCGCCTGTTCCAAGTGGCTGGCCAGGCTGTGCATGCTTCGAGTCGGGGTCGCCGCCCTGAATCATGAAGCCGGGCATGACCCGGTGGAACAAGGTGCTGTCGAGGTAGCCCTCCTTGGCCAGTTTCAGGAAGTTCTTTTTGTGCTCCGGCGCTGAGTCGTAGAGTTTGACTTTGATGTTACCGAGCGTAGTCTCGATGAGCACTATGGCTTCACCGCTTGTGGATGCTATGGCTTCCGAGTCCGATGCGGCAGCATCTTTTGTAGTTTCCTGGCCACTGCCTGAGCAGCTCATGAGAATGGAAAATTGCGCAAGCAAAAAGATTAAAAACAACTTCTTCATGATCTATTTTTTTTAAAGTTCTGAAATTGAATTGGTTAGTTCAATGCATCAGCATTATTGCTGGTTGGTTCTCCGTGGGCCGCCTGCCATTCCCTGAAGTATTGTATGACTTTTTCTTTTAGGTAAATTTCCTGCGTTTGCGGCCCTTTTTGGGTAAATGGCTTAATGGTGTCGTAGTGTGGCCATCCGTCGGCATCTCTCCCTTTGAAATCGTAATACCCGTCGTAGCTCATCAGGCAGCAAACGGCGATGTGCATCAGGTCCTGTTTTTCTTCCTTCGTAAAATTGGCCTTCCAGCGCCCAAGTTCCTGTATGCCTATCATGAACAAGATGGCGTTCATATCCGGCAGGATGTCCCGTTTGAGGGCTTCCTTCACGAGGTGCTTTACTTTCAGCCATTCAAATTCAAGTTCCCAGTCTTCCATTTATAAAGTAAAAAGTAAAAAGTAAAAAGTGGGCAAAGATAAAGAGTTTTACGATTTTGGATTTACGAATGGGGGACTACTTAATTTCTGTTAAATAGATGGCTTCGCTGTGCCTCCAATCGTAAATCGTAAATCCAAAATCGTAAATCTCTTCATTCCTCCCGCACCAAGGTTGGGATTTTACTGGCACGATGGGCGGCAGGCACAGAGGCCACCAATCCAATGATTACCACAACCACACTTACAGCGAGTACGTCAACTAGCCTCATGCTGATGGGGTAGGCATCCACCACAAAGCCTTCCGGGATGGGCACAATGCCGAATATTTTTTGCAAAGCATATAAAATAAGTGCGAGCACCATGCCCGAAAAAAGCCCAAAAAGACAGAGCAAAAAACCCTGTCCAAGGAAGATGTTTCGCACCGTACCGTTGGTGGCGCCCATGCTTTTCAGGATGCTGATGTCCGCTTTCTTCTCCAGCACTATCATCCAAAGGGAGCCAATCATGTTGAAAGCCACGAGCACGAGCGTGAGGCAGAGCAGGGCGAAGCTCATCCATTTTTCGATGTTCATCAATTTGAGGAAGGCTTCCTCCTGCTGGTAGCGGTCTTTTACAAAAAACTCCTCGCCGAGTATGTCTTGAATGGCAGCAATGGCCTGTTTTGTGTCGGTGCCCGGTTTGAGTTTTACCTCCAAAGCACTCACCTCGCCGTAAGCCCCGATGAGGTCACGGGCAAATTCGAGTGACACCAACACATACTGGTTGTCGAAATCCTGTTGGATTTTGAAACTGCCGGAGGGGTAGGCAATCCGCTTTTTAAAGGGCTGTTCGAGGCCGCTGGTTTTTTCCCTTTTTGCCATGAAAATACTGAGCAGCCCGAAGGGGTCGTCCATGTTCACCTGTAGCTTGTTGCGCACACCGCCGCCAAGTACGGCGAGGTTTCGCTCCCCGCTTGTCAGTCGGTACCGCCCTTCGAAAATTGCGGAATCAATGCCGCTGACCAGGTGGTAGTTTTCATCCACGCCTTTTACGATGCCAAAGTCCTGGCTTTGCCCGTACTCAAAAAACGCTACTTCTTCCAGTGTTTCAGACACGAGTTCCACGCCGGGCAAGGCCTTGATTTGATACAATTTGGCCGAATCTGGCTCGAAGGTTTTGCCGATAGTGGCGGTTACTTTGACGTCAGGATTGAACTTGCTGAACAGGCCAATAATGAGGTCTTCAAAGCCGTTGAACACACTGAGCACGAGCACCAGTGCCGCCGTGCCGATGGCAATACCCACCACCGAAATGCCCGTGATGATATTGATGGCATTCGTGGATTTTTTGGCGAAGAGGTATCGCCGGGCTATTTTTAGTGAAAGGTTCAATCAGTTGGTTTGTGACTTGTGCCGCCCAAATTCAGCAGGATTTTGGGTGACGGCAAAACTACCAAAATTCAGCCGCAGCGAACCTTTCAAAATTTGAAGACCTCCAATTTAATAGACTGTAAAATTGAAATATGCCTCATTTTCCGCTTTATTGGCAGTAAGATTCCTCTCCAATTTGCGCTCTAAAAAATTATCATATAATTTGCGGGGGCTAACGTGGTTAACTTTTTGCTGTAATCTCCCCGATAAATTCTGACAAATCATTTTACCATGAGAAATGCATTTAGGTGGCGGCTGGCAGTCATCGGGCTTTTTTGCGCCTTTTTCATGCAATTGGCCGCACAAGAGGCCGGCACCGTTTTCAACGCACCGGACGAGCGCCTTTTCGTCGAGTCGAAATGGAAATATACCTACACACTGCACGCAGCGTCCAATACCATCATCCACAAGGCCGACCAGAACTACGATTTTTTCCTTTACTTCCGATACGATTACACCTATCAGGAGTTCCTGAACGGCAAGCTCACCCGTGGGAACTGGAGCTTGAATGGACGGTCGCTGTTTTACAGCTTTCAGCACGTCAACAAGTTCGAAATCGTGCAGCTTAACAAGTCCGTGATGGTGCTGGAGTTTACCCAAAAGAACAGCAAGGGCAAGTATCAGTACCATTTCGTTCGGGTGGACAGCAAGGACGCCCCCTTCGTGAAGCCCGCCAACGAACTACCCGAAGTGCTCGTAGAGGTTGACATTGACGGTACTCAGCACAACGGCATTTTTCGGAAAAAGAAGAAAAAAAGAGACTGGCTGGCCATGCTGCGGCGCAAGAACCGCACACCAGCCGGGCCTCCGCCGGTTTACATCAGCATTGACTTGATTGGCGGCGGCTACTATGGCGGCATCGACCCCGTTTTAAAGGATTTTATCAAAATAAAAACGGACGGACGGCTCATCAAGGAGTATCAAAGCGTGAACAATGGCCTTCTCGTAACGAAGAAAAACATACCAAGGGAGGAGCTGGAAATGTTTGCCGACTATGTGCTAAAACAAGGCTTTTTCGACTTTGAGAGAGCCTACGACTGCCCCAACCAGCAATGCCAAAAACGCAAAGGCGATAAGCCAACGCCCATTCCGTTGCGCCTCGCCATCACCTACGGAGACCGGAGCAAAACGGTGACCATCGCCATTTGGGGAAAAGACAACCTGAATATTCAGTACGTGGACTATCCCAAGCAGCTCGACAATATCATTGACGCTATTCAGCGAATGGCAAGTCGGTTGGAGGATACGGTGGTGAAAAAATAGTTTGCAGTTTGACAGTTGGCAGTGGGCAGTCAGTTCGCAGTCTTTTAGTCTTGTTACTGCTAAAATGAAAAATGGGTAGCATTCCTTGAGATGCTACCCATTTTTTATTTAATCTGCCCGTGCTAATTGGCTGCGAACTGACTGCCCACTGCCAACTGTCGAACTGCAAACTTCTTTACCAGCTCCCCCCAGCGCCGCCGCCGCCAAATCCGCCGCCGCCGAAGCCACCAAAACCTCCACCGCCGCCGCCACCCCAGCCACTGCTACCGCCACCACCGCCCCAGCCGCTGCCACCGCCCGGGCCGAACATTATCCAGCCGCCGCCAGCATCGTAACGACCACGACGATTGTAACCGCCGCCGCCGCCGCCTTTGCTGATGATTATTATAATGACGATAAAAAGCACCAAGAAAATAATGATGACAGGAATGGGCAGGTTGCCGGAATCTCTGGGGTCGTCGTTCACATACTCGCCATTGCCAAGTTGGATGATGGCTGTAGTGGCTTGGTCGAGGCCCTGGTAATAATTTTGGTTTCGAAAATTAGGGGCAATGATGCGCTCGATGATGCGCTTGGCTAAGGCATCGGGCAGGAAGCCCTCCGTGCCGTAGCCGGTCTGAATCCAAAGTTTGCGGTCAGCAATAGCAATGTAGATGAGAATGCCGTTGTTCTTCCCTTCCCGGCCAATGCCCCAAGCCGTGGCAAGGCGGTGAGAGTAATCAAAAACATCGTCGCCGTCCAGCGTTTCCTCGATGACCACGGCAATTTGCGTGGAAGTGGAATCGTCGTAGGCGACCAGTTTTTGTTCAAGTGCCTGTACTTCTCCACTGCTCAGGATTCCAGCAAAGTCGTTGACCAACTTCGGTGGGTTTGGTGCTGGCGGCACTTCCTTTGCTTCCGCAAAAAAAGGCAACAACAGGAACAGAAACAGCGGAATATTTTTGAAGAAAATTTTCATTTGCAAATTTTGAAATCAGCCATCGCTCACATCGCTCACTTTTCTCACTCGCTCACGCTCTCACTTTCTCTCCCGCTCTATCTCCCGTAGGAAATCTCATCTGACAATTCATTTTTGTCTTCCCTCGTCCAAGGGAAAAAGGCTTGCAGTTTTTCACCTGCCATTTTCACCCCTTGACAAACGCCTTCTGCGAACATGCCCTGCCGGAAATTTTGCTGCATGACGTTTTTGGTTTCCTCCCAAAAATTGGGCGGCACGACGGCGTTGATGCCCTTGTCGCCGAAGATGGCAAAGTCTTTTCGAGGAGGTGAAATGAAAATCAACACGGCATTGCGGTCTTTGGTGCGCTCCATGCTCAATGAAAAGAAAGTGCGACTGGCCGCCCCAAGGATGGCCCCTTCATAGTCACGCTCCAAATGCACCCTGATTTCACCAGAGGTCTGCCGCTCGGCTTCTTTGATGGTCTGCACGATGCGGTTTTCTTCGTCTTTTGAGAAAAAATCTATCATTGGAGAGGTATGAGGTATGAAGGTATGAGGTATGCGGTATGAAGGTATGCAAACCGCACTGCCTCAACATACCTCATACCTCATACCTTGTATTTAGAATTCTACTTTCGGCACATTCTGCGCACCCTGGTCTGCCTCGAACGGCGTTTTGCGGTCGAAGCCGAAAATGCCCGCCCAGAAATTGGCGGGGAAGCGGCGCACCGAGTTGTTGTAGTCAGCCACAACTCCGTTGAACTTGTCACGCTCCACTTTGATGCGGTTTTCAGTTCCTTCCAGTTGCGATTGAAGTTCCTTGAAGGATTCCGTGGCCCGCAGTTCCGGGTAATTTTCCGTAATCATCAACAGCTTGCCGAGGGCTTGTGACAAGCCACTCTGTGCTTGCTGGAACTCAGCCATTTTCTCAGGTGTGAGGTTGGTAGGGTCCACCTGGATGCTGGTGGCCTTGGAGCGTGCCTCCGCAACGCCCGTTAGTGTTGACTGCTCAAAATTGGCAGCGCCTTTAACGGTGGCTACGAGGTTGGGCACGAGGTCGGCACGGCGCTGGTAGGCGCTCTGCACATTGCCCCAAGCCTGCTCGACGGCAGTGTCTTTGCTCACAAACCCGTTGTAGGAATTGCAGCCCGAAAATGCGGCAATTAAGCCAACGATTACTAATCCAAGAATGACGACAGGTCTCATGTTAATATGTTTTTGTTTTGATGAAAATTCACAAAAGCGTTGTGGGCTTGTCCACCCAAGCACCCTTGCGCTAATGCTCAGATGCTAAAATGACGGAAAGTCACCCACTGTTCAACGGGGAGGCCCGTATTTCTGCAAACATCGCAAATTAAACGATAAAATGGTGAACTGTGCCTGGTGATTAGTGATTTGGCCGTCCAATCACTAGTCACCAATTACCAAGTGGTTCAACATCTCCCTAACCAACAGCCTCAGCTTCGGCTCGGCAGCGTTCACCGTCGCTATCACATCCTCCAGCGAAGTCTCCCGAATGGCAGAGAGCGGATAGCTCTTATTTGATACCACCGATACGACAAATATCCGCAGCCCAGCATGTCGTGCCACGAGCACCTCTGGCACAGTGCTCATGCCCACCACATCGGCACCGATGCGGTGCAAAAATTCATACTCGGCTGGGGTTTCCAGGTTGGGGCCGGGCAGTGCCACGTACACGCCCCGGTGCGTCCTGATTTGGTTTGCTTGCGCAATGTCCGAGGCGAGCGCCAGCAGGCTGGGGTCGTAGGTGTGCAGCATATCGGGGAAGCGGACGCCCAACCGCTCGTCGTTTGCCCCCCGCAACGGGTTGTCAGGGTGCAGGTTGATATGGTCTCGGATGAAAACGAGGTCGCCCGCTTCCATGTCGGCGTTCACGCTGCCCGCCGCATTGGAAATCAGGAGTGTTTCCACGCCCAGCGCCTTCATCACCCGCACGGGGAACGTCACTTGCTGCATCGAGTAGCCCTCGTAATAATGGAAGCGGCCCGCCATCGCCACGACGTTTTTGCCAGCCAGTTTGCCAAAAATTAGCTTGCCAGTGTGGCTCTCCACCGTGGACACTGGAAAGTGCGAAATATCTTGATAGTCAATGGATTCAACCACTTCAATCTCGTTCGCCAACCCGCTCAGCCCCGTGCCGAGGATGATGCCGAAGCGGGGCTGGAAATCGGTTTTGCTCCGCAAAAAGGCGGTGGCTTCTTGTATTTGTTCGTAAAGCATGTTACTAATGATGAATGATAAATGGTGAAATGATGAATTAAGCTGACACTGACTGCAAACTGCAAACTGCCGAACTGCCAACTATTCCGGCTGCGGGCTTACCGCTGTCCAGCCTCCGTCCACCACCAGCGTTTGACCGGTGATTTGCCCCGCCAGGGGCGATAGTAAAAATAGGGCAGCATGTGCAATGTCCAGCACGGTGGCGGCACGTCCTGTCGGCGTTATTTTACTCCAAGTCTCGGCGTAGTTTTCATCGTCCGTAGTGCGCTCGGTGAGCGTGGCGCCGGGGGCGATGGCGTTGACGGTGATTTGCAACGGTGCCAATTCCGTCACGAGGCCACGAGCCAGCATTTCCAGCCCAGCCTTGGTCATGCCGTAGGTAGCCAAATGCCGATGTGACTGGTGCCCCGTCGCACTGGACATGAACAGGATTCGCCCACCCGTGCCTTGCGCTTTCATCTGCCTTGCGGCAAATTGGGCGAGGAAAAAGCTGCCCTGTAAATTGACCGCCACGAGTTGCTGGAACTGCTCCGGCGTGTACTCAAAGAAATCGCCGTAGGTAGTGATGCCAGCGTTCGCCACGGCGATGTCCAAATGGCCAAACCTCGCAACCGCCTCATCCACAAGGTTTTGCAAAACGCCAAGGCCACTAGCATCGCCGCCGATAGGCAACACTTTGCCACCAGCTTTCGCAATGGTGTCGGCGGCTTTTTCTGCCAAACCTGCATCCAGGTCATTGAGGACAACGGCAGCGCCTTGGGCAGCTAGTTGCTTCGCAATCTCAAACCCGATGCCGGTGCCCGCCCCGGTGATGATGGCTGTTTTGTTGTGAAATGTTTTTTCCAAATCGAGTGCGTTAGGTGGTGCGCAAAGCTAAACTTTGCTGTGAAATTGGTTAGGTTTTCTACATTTGCCTTGAGAACATTAAAAATTGCCTCGTTAGAAATTTGTTGCTTGTGCACAAACTCAACATTTCAAAATCCGTTACCTTTAAACCATGTCATCAGAAGAATATACAACAAACCCAATGGCCGAGGTATTTGGGTTTCCAATTAGCAATGAATCTGGTAAAGCAAACAGGTATAGTGACAAAAAGCTTTGCCCGTTCAACAATAAAGTTCCGAACTGCACCAAGGACAAAGCCAACAATCCGCTGGGAGTTTGTAGCATAAATCACAATGGCGGAGCGGTCATTACCTGTCCTGTCCGTTTCAGAGAAGATTGGATAATCGTTGAAAATGCGGCGAAATTCTTTTTTGGTGAAAACGCAGCATGGACTTCATTAACGGAAATCAGGTTACAGGATAAGAATGGACAATCTGCGGGGAATATTGACTTTGTATTGGTTTCTTATGATGCTTCCGGCAAATTGACAGATTTTGCTTCGCTTGAAGTACAGGGCGTCTATATTTCTGGCAATTTGCGAAACCCGTTTGAGGCATATCTTGAAAAACCTACTCCAAATTTTAATTGGAAACCTGGCTACAACTCCCCAAAACCAGATTATTTGTCCTCATCGAGGAAACGGCTAATCCCGCAAATGCTTTATAAAGGAGGGATATTCAAATATTGGAACAAAAAACAGGCCGTCGCCCTCCAAAGGGCCTTCTTCAATACTTTGCCTAAATTGCCTACCGTAGAATTGGAGCAAGCTGAAATAGCTTGGTTTCTATATGATTTGGTTTTTGACGAAATGGCAAAGCAGTATAATTTGGTATTGACTGAAACTATTTACACGGAATTCGAGCCTGCGCTACTTTGTGTAACGACTCCTCAGCCTGGAGATGTTTCGGATTTCATGGGCCTGTTGCAAAGCCGCCTGGATGAACGCCTCGACGGAAATCCTCCGGATGCCCCAACATTAACCGACATAATTACCCAATAAAACATGAACGCACAATTATCCATGTTTGAAAACGCCTCGTTGATCGCTCCAATTGGCAACGAGGTGGTAAATGTGGCCTCCGTGCCACAGCGCAGCCCATTTCGCTACCCGGGCGGCAAGACGTGGTTGATTCCGGTCGTGCGAAAATGGCTGAAACAAGATGGGAAAAGTGTAGAAAAACTAATCGAACCCTTTGCTGGTGGAGGTATTGTCAGCTTGACGGCAGCCTTTGAAAAGCTTTCCCAACAGATTATCATGGTCGAGAAGGATGACGAAATTGCAGCAGTTTGGGAAGTTGTGTTGAATGGAAAGGCGGAATGGTTGGCAGAAAAGATTTTCAATTTTGACTTGACGATTGAAAACGTTAATGCTGAATTTATAAAAGAAAATAAGGAAGTCCGTGATGTAGCGTTTTGCACTATTTTGAAAAACCGGATATTTCATGGAGGCATCATAGCAAAAGGCTCGGGCATGTTAAAGAATGGAGAAAATGGGAAGGGCATTAGTTCACGCTGGTACCCCAAAACCCTAAAAGATAGAATAAATTCAATCGGTCTCATTAAAAGCAATATTCAGTTTATACGAGGGGATGCCTTTGAAATAATAAAACAAAACATCGAAAATAAGAATGCATACTCTTTCATTGACCCGCCATATACATTGGCTGGAAAGCGATTATATACTCATTTTGAAATAGACCATGAAAAATTATTCGAATTAACCGCCAAACTAAAAGGCAAATATATGCTCACTTATGACGACACACCTGAAATCAGAAAATTAGCAGCAAAATATGAGCTTCAATTTAGAACCATCCCGATGAAGACCACCCATCACCTTAAAAAACAAGAAATCATCATTTCGGACAACTTCGATTGGTGGCTCCTTCCAGTGAACTGAAAATCTAATTCATAATAATGTTCAAGTCAAAACTCCCTTTCCTCGCCCTGCTGACCCTTCTCACAGCGTCTGCATTCTCACAAACCCATCTCCTCACACCTGATGAATTCCTCCCGCACAAAGTCGGAAGCCAATTCACGGAGCACAGCCAACTGGTGGCCTACTACCAGCACGTGGCAGCCAACAGCGACCGGGTGAAAGTGGTGGAATTCGGCAGGACGAACGAGCTGCGGACGCAAATCCTCGCCATCGTGAGCACGCCGGAGAACATCCGCCGCATCGAGGACATCCAACTGAACAACCTTCGCAACGCTGGCATCGTGCCCGGCACTGCCGACAATGCCAATCCCATCGCCATCGTCTGGCTGGGGTTCAGTGTGCACGGCAACGAGGCAGCGGGCAGCGAGGCGTCCATGCCCGTGCTCTACGACCTCGTCAATCTGGGAAACCGGGAAACTTCGGAATGGCTCAAAAATACGGTCGTGCTCATCGAGCCGAGCGTGAACCCCGACGGGTACAGCCGCTACACGGCGTGGTACCGACAGGCCAGCCCCGCACTGCCCGACCCCAACCACGATTCAAGGGAACATGACGAACCCTGGCCCGGCGGCCGGGTGAACCACTACCTTTTCGACCTCAACCGGGACTGGGCCTGGGGCACACAGGTCGAGAGCCAGAACCGCCTGAAAGTCTATAATGAATGGCTGCCGCAGGTGGTGGCCGACATCCATGAGCAGGGCTATGCTGACTCGTATTACTTCCCGCCCGCTGCGCAGCCTTACCACCAGTACCTATCGAAATGGCAAGCCGATTTTCAGGTGGAAATCGGGCGGAACCATGCGAAATATTTTGACAAAAACGGCTGGCTGTATTTCACCAAAGAGGTGTTCGACCTGCTGTACCCCAGCTACGGCGACACCTACCCCTGCTACAATGGTGCGATCGGCATGACCTACGAACAGGGCGGCATCGGCGCTGGCCGGGCCGTGAGCCTGCCCAACGGCGACACGCTGACGCTCTACGACCGGGTGGCGCACCATAAGGCGACGGCCCTTTCCACCGTGGAGATTTCCTCGAAAAACGCCGGGAAACTGGTCCAGAACTTTTCAGATTTTTTCAAAAGGTCAAACACCAACCCGCCGGGCGAATACAAGGCGTTTGTGGTGAAATCCTCGAACCCAACAGCGAAAATAAAGGCATTCACAGAGGTGCTCGACCGCCTTGGGATACGGTACGGCAAGGTGGGCAAGGCAGCAACTGGACTTAACGGTTACGACTACTCGACGGGCATGGCGGGCAAATTTGCCGCAGGCGAAAACGACCTCGTGGTGAGCGCTTACCAGCCGAAGGGGATGTTTGCTCAGATACTACTGGAGCCAGAGGCCGTGGTGGTGGACTCGAACACCTACGACATCACGGCCTGGTCGCTGCTCCATGCACATGGGCTGGAGGCTTTTGCCACGAGCCAGCGCATTGACCCGGCGGGGCAGGGCTACGATATTGCGAAGCAAAACGACAGCAAGGTTGCGGAGCAAAAAAACGCCACGCCCTACGCCTACCTCGCCCCTTGGAACTCGATGCAGGGCGTTCGGCTGCTCGCCGATTTGGTGAAAAACGGCATCGTTTGCCGCTACGCCGAGAAGGCGTTCACGCTGGAAGGTGCGGATTGGCCAGCCGGTACGCTGGTCATCACAAAGGGCGACAACCGCAAGCACCCCGACTTCGATGCACAGGTGAAAAGAGCAGCAGAAGCGCTGTTCTACCCGCTGACGGCGGTGCAAACGGGCTTTGTGGATACCGGAAATGATTTCGGCTCGGATGCGGTGCGCCTCATCAGCCCGCCCAAGGTGCTGGTGCTTTCTGGCGAAAAAACCTGGAGAAACGAGTTCGGGCAGGTCTGGTTCTATTTCGACAAGGACATCAGCTACCCGGCCACCATCGTGGATGCGGGCGAGCTTTCGGGCATCAAACTCAAGGATTTCAACACCATCGTGTTGCCAGAGGGCAGTTTTGGGTTCAACGATGCTACGCTAGAGCGCCTGTCCGACTGGGTGGAAAGCGGCGGCAAGCTCATCGCCATCGGCGAGGCGAACACTACGCTGGCCGACAAAAAAGGCTTCAACCTCGCCAAGTTTGCCAAAACGGCGGACAAGGATTCCGCCATGACGGAGGCCGACCGCCAGGCCCTCGACCACCGCACGGCCCTGTACAAGGACCGCAGCCGCACCAGCATTTCCGACTTCAACCCCGGCGCAATCGTTCGGGTGAAGATGGACACTTCGCACCCGTTGGCCTTCGGTTTGCGGGATTATTATTTTTCATTGAAGACGAGCAGCCTGCGCTTTGACCTGCTGAAAGATGCCTGGAACGTGGGCTACCTCGAAGACAATTACCTGTCCAAGGGCTTCATAGGGGCGAACGTGAAGCGGGACTTGAAGAACTCCACCGTGTTTGCCGTGCAGCGGAAGGGTGCAGGCCAGGTGGTTTACCTCGTGGACAACCCGCTGTTCCGCTCATTTTGGGAGGAAGGCAAGTTGCTGTTTGGGAATGCGGTTTTTTTGGTCAATTGATGGGGGGTGGTAAAATTGTTGGATCGTTTGGCAAAGCATTTTCAAATATGGGAACAATACCAACCTGGATTACAGAGCTTGGAAGGCTGACCAAAGCTTTCACTACCGAGTTTGGCTGCTTAACCAGCGAGGAACTGAACCGAAAACCCAACGCCTCAACTTGGAGCATCGGGCAAGTGATTGACCATATAATAACAGTGAACGAAAGCTACTACCCCATCGTGGAGCAACTCCGGGCTGGCACTTACCGTGCACCTTGGACGGCCAAGCTTCCGTTTTTGGTGAACTGGTTCGGCGACTTTATACTAAATGGCGTGGAACCCGAGCGGCGGAAGAAAGTCAAAACCTTTCAGTTGTGGGAGCCAGCGCAAAGCGAAGTGCGGGCAGATGTGGTGGCGTATTTTGCGGAGCACCAACGGGGACTGGCCGGGTTCATTGCCATGAACGCTGACCTCGTGGAAGCTGGAACGGGCATCTCATCACCCGCCAACCGTTTTATCACCTATAAAATAGGTCGGGCTTTCGACATCATCGTGGCGCATGAGCGCAGGCATTTGAACCAGTCAAGGGAGATTTTAAATTTTTTGAAAAAAAACTGATGGAGGATATTCACAGATATTTTACCAAAAAGCCTGTATTTATTGAAATATAAGTTGGAATGAACGGATTTTGCGAGTCACAGTTTTTGAAAAAAGGCTAAAAAATAGGGGCTCTTCGGGGTGCATATTTGTATCAACAAACAAGATAGTTAGTCAATCGCACAAAAACTTAGAACAATGAATACTTTCCGCACACTTACAAT
>JAIPBL010000086.1 GCA_021739645.1 Saprospiraceae bacterium
ATTTATTGGGCTGACCATTCTCCAGCTCGGTCAGCCCAATAAATTGGGCGACCACAAACTCAATCAGAACACCATGAGAAATTACTTTTTGCCCATCTTTTTCTTGGCCGCAACCACGGCACTTTCGGCCCAATCCTACGTCACGGCAGGCGGCATTCGCCTCGGCACCGAGTGGGGCCTTACCTTCAAGCAGCGGGTGCTCGAACATACTACCGTCGAAGGCATTTTGCAACAAAGTTTTCAACGAAAAGAGTTTACGGTAACAGGACTTGCAGCGCAACACTACCCTGTGCTCTTGAATGGGCTTAATTTCTATTTCGGGGGCGGCCTGCACAAGGGCTGGAACAACCAACCCAAGACTTTTGAAAATCCAGATGGCTTCAAAGACCCGTTCGGCATCACGGCCATCGGTGGCCTGGAACTGACGCTTGGCCGATTGAACCTCAGCTACGACTACAAACCTGCCCTAAACCTAGTGGGCGGTGAGCGTACTTTTTACATGCAAACTGGCCTGTCGGCACGTTATGTTTTTTACAGCAACCGTGATTTGAAAAAGAAAGAAAGGGCTAAGAAGAAGCAGACGAGAAAGGAGAAAATTCGGAAGAAACTGCGGTTTTGGGAGAAGGATTAAAGGTATGAGGTATGGAGGTCTGAGGTATGTTGGGCCATACCTCAGACCTCCATACCTCATACCTCAAAACACTTGTTCGCCAGCTTTACTGAAGGTCATTATGGTTTTGTAGCCAAAATCCATATTTTCGCTCTCCTCGAATATAGCCCCTTTTTTCACTACATAGTTTCCACCCTCCTCAATAATGTAGAGATAGTCACCTCCACCTGCCCACCATCCACCCACAGCTGCGATGGCTTTAGCAGGAATTTGGTTCTGTTCGTAGGCATCCTTTCCGAGGTTTTCGCAATTGAGGATATCAGCCACTTTCACTTTGCTGTTGCCCAATTGGAGATATACCTCATGGTGCGGAGCATCGGCTTGCTCGTTGGGTGCTTCCGCCGTTTCACAGACAAAATTGATGGTGGCAGGGTCGATGGCACCAATTGTGGTTTCAGTGGTTTGGCCTCCCTGGTTGTTATTCGGGTCGGCTTTGCAGCCAAAAAGCAATGTGGCAAACAGCAGGTTGAACAACAATAATTTTTTCATGATTTATATTTGGTTGTCTTTGTGGTCGCCTTCCCGATAGCTATCGGGAGGGCGACCACAAAGACATTATTCTCTGACAAGCTCAAAATCCGTTCGACGGTTTTTCGCCTTGCCATCTTCGGAGGTGTTCGGGGCCACAGGGTTGTCCGGGCCGTTACCGATGACGATAAAACGGTTGCGGGGCATCGAGTGTTCACTCACGAGGTAGTCCCTGACAGCCTCGGCCCGTTTTTGCGAAAGGGCAACGTTGGCTGCCTTTGCCCCCACATCGTCGGTGTTTCCTTCGATACGGATTCGGGCATTGGCAAACGCCTTAGCTATCTCCACGAACTCCTTGTCAATGATGTATTTGGCGTTTTCGTCCAATCTGTATTCACCGCTGCGGAAATTGATGCTCACCCGTTTGGTGGCGATGGTCTCTTTTTCGGCGCCTTCTTTTTTGGTTACTTCCGCAAATGTTTTCTGCCCTTCCGCAGCATTCGTTGAGCCAGCGAGGTCGGTGGCACGAACGGCGTTCGAATTGGCAATTTCCCTCCAGGTTGGTGTGCGGCCTTTGATATAGCCGAGGTCAGTGTAAACCTGCGACATCCGGCCATAAAGTTTGTCCCCAGTTACACCCTTGAAATCGGGGTTTTGACCAAAGAAATTCAGGTTGTCGCCGTGGGTGCAGAGGCGCACGTTGTCGATGGCTTTCACAGCCCATTCCTCGCTGATGCCCTCAAAGTTTTCAGAGAGAATCTTGGCAGCCTTTTGCTTGGCAGCAGGGTCGGAATTGATTTCGGCAGCGCCTTTCATCCAGCCTTCGTAAAGCTGTTGGAGGCGTTTTGGATTGGCATCAATCCATGCTTTTTTGGCGATGAAAACGTCGGCGATGATGTTGGAAGCGGATTTTGAGCTTTCCAGCACCCTCGAACCTGCCACGGCAGATAGGCAAGCCTCATCGTCTGGACTCCAGACCACGGCGGCATCCACCTGCTGCGCCTTGAACGCCTCGGCGGCATCAATGGCGCTGGCCTGTTTGATGAGTGTCACGTCTTTCTCTGTCATGCCACCCGCTTCGAGCAACCATAGCAGGAAGGAGTGGGATGGCGTGAGTTCTGCCACGGCAATTTTTTTGCCTTTCAAATCGGCCACTGAGCCAATTCCCCGGCGCACAACGATGGCATCGCCGCCCCGTGACCAGTCGGCCTGCAACACCACTTGCGGCTGGATGTCGGCCATCTCGCCAGCCTCCGTCGGAAAGGCGTCAATCGTTGCCCACAGCAGGTCGATATCGCCCCGCTTGAATGCATCACGGCTGGCTACGAAGTCGTCAAGGACTTTAAAGTCCACTTTGAACCCGTAATCTTTGTAAAAACGGGAGTTGGTATTGGCTTTAAAACCTTCGTTGAAATACTGCCCGCCAGCGTAGCCACCCCAGGTAACGACGCCTATTTTTATGGCGTCAGATGAAGCCTCACCGTTGTCGGAGTTGTTGCTATTTTCATCGTTTTGGGCGGTTTCAGCTTTATTTTTAAGCCCTTTCCCAAAGTCAGTATTGTTCAAAACCCACCGCCCTGCAAGTACCACAACGGCGACGATAAGCAACGTTATCAAAAGTTTTGAAAATGGAGTGAGTCTGCTTCCCATGTTAATTGGTGAATGGAAAATTGAAAATTGAAAATTGAAAATTGAAGCTGACTAGCCCCATATTTTCAATTTACCATCCTCAATTTTCAATTAATAAATTATTCAAAGAAATTGTCATACTGATTACGATGACCAACCCGTTCAGGCATCTTCATGGGCTCGTTTAGGTCCAACACTTCGGCGTTGTCGTGGGCCTTGCTAATGAGTGCATGTTTTTCGTCGCCCAGCAATTTGGAGAACGACTCTTTCTCCCATTTTTCTAGCATCTCAAGGCCTTCTTCTTCGAAAACGCCATTCTGAAGGTCAATGCTGTCCATGAAACTGGAGGAGACTTCCATGAAACGCTCCATTTCGCCCACTTTTTGACTTACATCGTCCGCCACGGCTTCAAGTGCTTCGTCAAACATTGCCCGTTTGTCTTTGTCTCCTTGGATGACGCTCATTGCGGAGCGCATCGCTGAATTGGAGGCGTGGATGGCTTTGCGTTCTTGTTCCTTTAGTTCCACTTGGTCTTTGATGTCCTCCATCAGCACTTCGGAGTTTTCGTACATGCGTTTGAGTACCCGATAGAGCACTTCCATCTTGTTGTACAGTTCATCGAGGCGCATGTTCGACTCTTTCAACCGGCCCGCTTTTCGGGATTTCAGCACCATTTGTGCCTGGTTGTTGGCGTCTTTGGCTTGACTTGCCAATTGTAGGTTACTGGCGATTTCTTTTTTGTTGTTGACAATGATTTCGTTCAATTGGTGCATTTGCCCTCGCAGTTTGTTCATCTGCTTGTTCATGTTGCGGAGGTTATCCTGCAAATGCTCCACGTAACCTTTCAGGATGCCAATTGGGTCAATTTGTACAAAAAGCCCAGTAATCCAGCGCATGATGCTCTTGTAGCCATAGCCAATCAGTGCCCGCATTTTAGGGTCGAGCACCACATAGATGAGCGCTGCCAAAGCCATCAGCATGAGCACCAGGTACAAGGTGGTTTGTGCCAAAGCTACTAATGCAGGCAATACTGAAAATAGCAAAATGCCACCACCTACGACCAGCCCAGCCAGAAAAAGGAGACCAGTCACACCTTCGGGGCGCTGCCAAAAAGTTTTCGGTTTGAAATCGTTTGAATCCATGTTTGAATGGTAATTTATCGTGGCCGTTAATTATTTGGTCGGCGGAACGATTGAGCAAGGTTAACGCTAATTTGTGGCAATTGGAAAATCGTAACGACCAAATTTACGCAAAGGACGATAAAACAAAAGAATTGTGCAAAGGAAGAATGACAAGGCCGAAATGGTTTAAAGCCAAATTTTCCGAAAACAGCAGTTCGTAAGGGATTTGATACTACGCAATGTCCAATTTTCGCCTAGTAAAATAAAAAACTGGGTAGCGCCGAAGCCCTACCCAGTTTTCATTATCATTTAAAGCTTAAAGCCTTCTTACCTAACCAGTGTAACATCCCCTTCTAACAACACCTCACTGCCGTCCAAGAACTCAACGACGGCAAACCAAACAAACACTGCAGGGTTCATGTCCTCGCCTCGATAAGTACCATTCCAGCCATAAGCCGGGTTGTTTGGAACAAAATTGTAGTATTCGTAAACAGTCTCGCCCCAACGGTCGAAGACAAGGAATTCCTTGATGTTCAAAACCTCTTTTCCGGCGTAAATCATGAAGACGTCATTCGTACCGTCACCATTTGGCGAGAAGCTGTTCGGCACATAAACCGGGTTGTCTTTTTTCACAAATATTGACAGCAAATCCTCCGCCCGACAGCCGTTTTGGTCAATGACCGTCACGGTCACCACGGTTTGTTGCGTGGGCAGAAACTCTTGCTCATCGCAAGGCATTTCTGGACATGGCAGCAGCACTGCTGGCGTCCAAATCAGCGTATCCAACTGCGAAGCTGGAATGTTGTATTGCGCTTGGATATTGGCCGTTTCACCCAATTTCAAAAGAAGGTCAGCACCCAAGTCCACCACCAACTGTTCTGGTTCCGTCAATGTTACGGAGGTCGTCCAGGTACAGCCTTGGCCATCCGTCACTTGAATCTGGTAAGTACCAGGCGCCAGCGGTGCAAAGTAATTCTGAGCACCATAATTCTGTCCATTCAACTGGAAGGAATAAGGCCCATTGGCAGGGTCGGTATTCAACGTGATGCTGCCGTTTTCGTCACCAAAACAGTCAGGGTCTTCGGCCTGCACTCCAGCCTGTGGCACGTTTTCGTATTGAAAAACCTCCACATCATCACTGTCCGTGCAGAAGTTGCCAAGGTCGGTCACTGTCAGCGTATAAATACCTGACGCATCCACCGTGATGACAGGGTCAGTCGGGTCTATGATTGTTACCCCAGGAATGGCAGTCGTCCAAAAGAAGCTGATACCCGCCGAGCCGCCGCCGGATAAGTCCAGCGGGGTTTGGTAGCAATCCAAGGTTTCGTCCGATCCAGCGTTGGCGGTTGGTTGTGAATAATCGCCATTGACCTGCACCGACTCGCCGTTCTGGCAACCATTCGGGGCAGTGCCTATCAAATAATAGGTGCCCGGCGCATTCACTTGTGTGCTAGTCCCTTGCCCTATCACGGTTGTGTCCGAACCGCTAATCGTTACCCATTGAAATGTCACCCCATTTACCGTGGAGCTTCCACTGATGGTGCCAAAAGTGTCTTGGCAATTCAACAGTGGCGCAGGATTGATAGTGAGTTGCGGGTAGTCGGTATTGTCGGAAATCGAAAGCGAAGCCGTTCCCGTGCAGCCACTGGCCTGATCTGTTACTACCACCAAATAAGTGCCGCCATCCTGCAGCAAATAGTTTTGGCCGGTACCTACTTGTTGCCCGTTTAGGAACCAGGCATAATTCGCATTGGTCGTTCCTTGGACGTTGGCTGACAGCGTAATTTCAGAAACAGTACAATCCAAAATTTCGCCCGGCGACGAAACAACGTTGGCGGTCACGGTAGTTTCCAAATCAATTACCTGCACAGATGCCGTGGAAGTACAGCCATTTCTGGTCACTGTCAGGGTATAAGTTCCGGCTGCGTTCACGTTGACGTTGGCGGTGTTTGCCGGACCAACGATAACGCCACCTTGCGAAGCAACCCAACTGTAGGTCGAGCCAGTCAAACTGGAAGTCCCCTGCAAAGTCGTTTGCTGCACCAAACAAGTCAGCGGTGCTGGCTGCGCCACGCTCGCCACAGGTACTTGGTAGAAAATTATTGGCGTCCCCACCGAAATTCGGGTGCAAACATCCGAGAGTAGCACGTTGCCCGTGCCATCGTTGTTACCTGCCGCTGCCGAAATATAATAGGTCACGCCATAACTCATTGTGGCCGCGTCGAAACAGAAAGTTGGTGTGTCGCTCCGCAAAATTTCATTGACAATCTGGTTGCCATTGCCTGTGTGCAGTATGTATTGCAGCACATCGTTGGTATCTATGTATTCGCCAAGATTTGAGTAGATGGCGGTGATGCAGCCCAAGCCACAGTTCGTCAGCAAGCTGTTTGACATGCTGCCGACGGAAGTTACACAGTCATCGGTGGAGATGTTGAAACCACAATTGGTTGGGCATCCGTTTGCATCCGTCACAATCACCGAGTACGGCCCCTCACCCAAGTTGGGAATTACGAAGGCTCCAACAGCCACGCTGTTCTGCTGTCCACCAGGGTTCCAGTCCACGGTGTAAGGTGCTACACCTCCGCTGATGGTCACGATGGCTTCACCATCCATCATGCCGGGCAGGCTCACGTTGCCGGATTGGTTACATATCAGCTGCGTGGCCGATACAGGTTGGTTTATGGTAAAACCGGCAGTGCTGCTACAGCCCGAAGCAGCCGTCACAGTGACATCGTAAGTGTCAGCAGCCAAACCTGTTGGGTCTTCTGGGCTGCCGGGGATGTTGGGCAGCCAATCGAAAGTGTACGGCCCTACCCCACCCGTCACCGTCAAATTAATAGCCCCAGTGCTTCCGCCAAAACACAGCACGTTGGTTGGAGTGCCAGTCACGGTCGGTGCGGGGGAATTGTTTCCAACGGTAAACACCTCAGAAGCGGTACAGGTACCATTGTCGCTGATGGTCACTTCGTAAGTGCCCGGAGTAAGTCCTGAAATATCTTCCGTGGTCGCAGTATTTGACCAAATGAAATTGTAAGTACCTGGTGGTGTGACGGTTATGTTCACAGAACCATCGCCACCTCCACACAGCGTATTGGGAGAAGTTGTTCCCGTAAAACTAAAGGTGTTGCTGGTGTTCGGAACATTGTAGCTGGCAGTTGCCGTGCAGCCGTCGCTTCCTGTCACCGTCACGCTGTAAGCACCTTGCACAATGTTAGCAAGGTCTTCTGTGGTGGCCATGTTCGACCATGCAAAACTATAAGGTGTGGCATTTCCAGTCATCGTCAAGTTGATGCCTCCAACGCTGCCAGCGCAAATATCGGGGCTAACCACTTGGGAAAGCACCGGGTCAACCGTGTTGTCATTTACGGTAAAATTGCCCTCCGAAGAGCAGGTCAGTCCCTGAGAAACCGTCACGGAGTAAGTGCCCGGCGATAACCCGGCGATGTCCTCGCTGGTCTCCATGTTTGACCAAATAAAATTATAAGTGCCTGCTGGTGTGACGTTTATGTTCACCAGACCATTAGGTGTAACGCAATTTGAGTTGGCCGCAGGTGTTCCCGTTACATTTATCGCAATCGGGTTGTCCTGTACCGTGAAATTGGCCGTTGATACACAGCCGTTCGCACCCTGCACCTGCACCGAATAAGCGCCCGGAGGCACGTTTGTCAAGTCTTCGGTTGTTGGGCCAGAGGCCCAAACAAAAGTAAATGGTGAAACCCCACCGCTGATGGTCAAGTCAATACCACCGTTGCTCACCCCGCAAATGGAAGGCGTGAGGTTGGAGGAAATAACTGGATCCAGTGTGGTACTTGCCACGGTGTAACTAGCCGTTGAAGTACAGCTTCCGCCAGCACTCACCGTCACCGTGTAGCTGCCACCAGAAAGTCCGGTGAGGTCTTCCGTTGTGGCAGCGTTTGACCAGGTATAGTTGTAACTACCTGCTGGTGAAACGGTTAGGTCAACTGACCCAGTGACAGTTGCACATGAAGTATTGGGTGCTGTAACACCATTTATACTGAATGCAATCGTATTGCTAGGCACGTTGGCGCTGGTGGTTGCGGAGCAACCATTGGCGCCAGTCACTGTGACAATGTAGGTGCCTCCGGCAATGTTAGACAGGTCTTCCGTTGTGGCTGCGTTTGACCATGCGAAAATGTATGGCGTAGTGCTCCCGCTGACCGTTAGGTTCACTGCACCGTCGAGCAGGTTGCAAACCTCTGGCGTGGTGGCTTGAGAAAGTGTCGGATCTTCGGTCACGTCACCCACCACATAACTAGCTGTTGCGCTGCATGTTCCCGCCTCTGAAACTGTGACCGTGTAGGTGCCCGGTGTCAGGTTCGAGATGTCCTCCGTTGTGGCCATGTTCGACCAGTTGATGGTATAAGAACCCGCTGGTGTGATCGTCAAATTGACGCTGCCATTCACCGTAGCGCAACTGCTTAAAGGCTGTGCAACTCCACTAAGCGAGAAGTTGGAACTGTTGTTTGGCACGTTGAAACTTGCCGTGGAAGAGCAGCCGTTTACGCCAGTAACCGTGACGGTGTATGTTCCGGGTAACACGTTCGCAATATCTTCCGTGGTGGCCATGTTGGACCAAGCATAGGTGTATGGCGGGATCGCCCCGGTCACTGTTAGGTCAATGCCGCCGTTGGCCTGTGAGCAAATGGCCGCCGTAATGCTCTCCACTATATTTGGATTGGAGACGTTGTTCGCTACGGTAAAACTGGCTGTGGAAGTACAGCTTCCGCCAGCACTCACCGTCACAGTGTAGGTGCCTGCGGCAATATTCGTGAGGTCTTCCGTTGTCGCAGTGTTTGACCAAGCATAGGTATAAGTGCCTGACGGTGTGACAGTTATGTTTATACCACCATTATTTGTAGAACATGAAGTGTTGGCAGCGGGGGTTCCAGCAATGTTGGGTGAAGTGACGGTGTTGCCCACGTTGGCACTGGCCGTTGCGGAGCAACCGTTCGCCCCTGTCACGGTGACAGCGTAAGTGCCTCCGAGGATGTTTGCAAGGTCTTCCGTGGTTGCCATGTTTGACCAAGCAATGGTGTAAGGCGTAGTGCCACCTGTAATTGTCAAATTAACCCCGCCATTGCTGAGTCCGCAAGTTGCCGCCGTCGGTGTGGTACTGAGAACGGGCGGCGAGGCATTGGTGGTTACTTGGTAGGTGCCAACCGTGGTACATGAACCTCCGGCGCTGACAGTCACCGTGTAGGTGCCTGCGGCAATGTTCGAGAGGTCTTCCGTTGTAGTGCCGTTCGACCAAATGTAGGTGTAGGTACCTGCCGGTGTTACCGTCAAATTGATTCCACCGTTCGGGGAATTGCAAGAGGTATTTGCCGACGGTGCCCCAGAAAGGCTAAATGTTGAGTTGATATTCGGAACGTTGATGGTTGTTGTTGCGGAGCACCCTGCAAATGATGTAACCGTGACATTGTAAAGCCCGGGCAAAACGTCATACAAGTCTTCAAGTGGGCTGCCATTTGACCAATTGATGAAGAACGGTGCCTGGCCATTGAAAATGTTCAGGTCAATGTAACCGTTGGGCTGGCCACAAGTCGCATTCGTCACGTCATAGGTCAGGAAAGGTATATCGGTCATGTCCGCCACGGTGTAAAATGTGGCGGTGGAGCAGGTTCCACCAGCGGTGATTGTAACTGCATAAGTACCCGGCACAAGGGTAGAAATAGTGGTTGAAGTAGCGCCATTCGACCACTGCACACCAGCCGTTGGCGGGCTTACGGTCAGGCTGATACTGCCGTTGGGCATCAAACACGAGGTATTGTCGGTCACATCGGCAAATACACTAATTGGCACCTGTTCGTCGGGAATATTTACACTTGCCGTTGCCGTGCAGCCATTGGCCCCAGTTACGGTTACGGTGTAACTGCCAGCAGGAATTGGGGATATCATTGGGCTTGTGCCGCCGTTTGACCACATATAAGTATAGCCGGGCATCCCGCCACTAGCTTGAACCTCAGCTTCGCCAGTAGGTAAGCCGCACTGGGCAGGGGTCATCAATGTAGCAAGATTTGGTTCGTTGGGCTGCGTCGGGACGGTAAAACTTGCCTCTTGGGTACAAGACCCACCTGCGCTCACGGTAACTGTGTAACTTCCGGGATCCAATGGTGAAATAATGTTGCCAGTAGCACCATTGCTCCAAATCACGTTAAGTCCAGGAGGCTGTGTAGTTATCGAGATGCTGCCATCACCCGGCCCGACACATACTGTGTTTGGGGTGACGTTTGAGCTGATAGTTATGGCTACGTTGTTGTTCGGGATGTTGATGGGAGTAGTGGCGGTACATCCATTGGCGCCAGTCACCGTAACCGAATAGCTGCCTGATGGCACCCCGTTGATGCCTGTACCAGTGGAGCCGTCAGACCAGAGATAGGTAAAAGGCCCTACCCCTCCACTGACCGAAACGTTAGCGCCACCATTGCTTTGGTTGCAAAAGGTCGGCGTAATGGTTGGATTCAATGTAGGATTGTTAGGTTGGTCAGGAATGGTGAAGGTGGCAGTTTGGGTACAAGCTCCACCGCCATTCACAGTCACCGAATAAGTGCCGGGGTCTAATCCTACTAGGTTTGTACCGCTGGCGCCATTTGACCAAGTAATAACATAATTGCCCCCTCCAGATGGTATGGCCGGTGAAATAGTAATTACTAGGCTACCATTTCCGCCATTGCAACTGGTGTTTGGTGAAATGGTTGAGTTGATAGTAATAGGCGGATTGTTGTTGGCCAATCCGACGGTAGAGGAAGAGGTGCAGCCGTTGGCACCAGTAACGGTGACGGTATAGCTGCCAGCCAGCACATCATCGAGGTCCTCTGTGGTTGCCCCATTTGACCAAGCAAATGTATATGGCGTAACACCGCCCGAAACAGATACGTTTATGTCACCATTTGCCAATTCACAAATAGAGGGTGTCGTGTTAACGGAAATGTTAGGCGTATTTGGCTGGTCAGGTATCGTTAAATTGGCGGTGGCTGTGCAGGCGCCGCCGCCATCTACCGTCACGCTATAATTGCCGGGAGCTACGTTGGTTAGGTCTTCCGTCGTTGCGCCATTTGACCAGTTAAAAGTATAAGTTCCCCCGCCCGGAGGAACAGACGGGCTGACACTGATATTTATGCCTCCATTGCCTCCATTACAGGTAGTATTGGGTGTAATTACACTTGTGATGGTGATGGGTGGGTTGTTGTTGGTCAAACTGATACTGGAGGTACTCGTGCATCCATTTGCTCCAGTTACGGTGACGGTATAAGTACCAGCCAAGACGTTGTTCAAGTCTTCTGTGGTCGCCCCGTTAGACCAGGCAAATGTATAGGGAGGAACACCGCCAGAGACACTGACATTGACACTGCCATTGGCAAGTTCGCAAATGGAAGGTGTGGTTGTCGAAGTAACGGTCGGGGTATTTGGTTGCTGCGCAATGGTAAACGAGCTGGTGCCGGTACAGGTCGTTCCGAAGGAGACAGTGACGGTGTAGGTACCAGCTGCTACATTTGTTAAATCTTGGGTAGTTGCACCATTTGACCAAATATTAAGTGTAAGCATTTCCACCTGGTGCTACTGAGATGTCAATGTCGCCATCGCTACTGTTGCACGAAGTATTTGGCGTAGTTGACCCTGTTACGTTTATAGCTATAGGATTATTTGCAATGGTGTAAGTATTCGTTTCTGTGCAACCCGCCGAATTGGTGATTGTAACGGTATAAGGCCCACTTGCCACGTCGGTCAAATCCTGAGAGGTTGCCCCATTTGACCATGCATAAGTATAAGTCCCAGCTGGAGTCACAGTCAGGTCAATGTCACCCAAGCCTTGCCCGCACACGTCAGGAGTCGTAGTGGCGGAGGCATTTATGTTCGCAACGGTGACATTGTAACTCCCGGAAACTGTGCCCGGGCAGTTTGGACTAGGATAATTCACGCTCACCAATGCGTAATTACCAGGTTGGGTGGCGTTGATGGTGTAGGGGTTGTTCGATGTAGTGATTGGTGGTTGATTAACCCCTGCAATTGAATAAACAAATGTCCAAGGCCCACCACCAACTGGCGTGAAATTCACGGTAAGCGGCACGGTGCCTGAAGGCCCTTCGCAAAGAACGCCCGTACCCGTAAGCGTCGCAGTCGGTATCGGCACCACCGTTATTGGTATGCAAGACTGGGTTGGATTGGATTCGCAGACGTTTGAGGAAGTAACACAGAGGCTGGTCGTGCCAGCAGTCGTCCAGGTGACGCTGACCGTGTTGGTGCTTGATGTAAACGTTCCCAGTGAAGGTGTCATCGTCCATTGGTAACTGGTGGCACCAGTGATAGTGGGTACAGTGTATGCCGTTGTGGAGCCGACACAAACAGGGCTTGAGCCAGTAACGGTGCCGGGGTTGGCTGGTGGGGAAGGCACTGTAGAACCAACGGTAACGTTAACGGAATAATCGCAAACGTTGCCACCGCAGCCGTCAATAACTACATAATAGATTTGGCCTATTACAAAGTTGGTGGAATTCAAGGTAAATGGCTGCGTGGAGCAAGGACACTGCAAATCCATAGCAACCCAAGGAGGCCCGCAGGCTTGATAAATGCCACCTTGCAAACCTTGGTTGCCGCCCGATTGGCAGTTACTAGGCGTAATTACAATGGAAATACTCGTGGAGCCAGCATAAAAAGCAAACCATTCGTCGTTGTTCAGCACGTTGTTTGGGCAACCAGGAAAAGGTTGTTGAACGTTGTTATTATTGATGGTGCCGCAATACCCATCAAGGTTTAGGCAATTTGCTTGTGCTTCGATGCAGGTGTTGGTTGAAGTAGGAGTGCCTGGAGGTGGGCATTGGGCATTGGCCCATTGGCTGAACACAAACAAGGAAAACAACGCGGTGTATAAAATTTTCATACCGGATAAATAGGTTGGTCGTTACATCAACTTGTAGGATGCCTTTAGCCTCAAGCTGCCATCCAAATTGAACATAAACCATTGTTTTTAAAATAGATGTTTAATATAGTGTTTTTTCTGAATTTCACTTTTGTGCTTTGGCCTCACCTAAAATGATAGCCATTGTTTTCGCAGATTTGATTGTGGTGAGCAGTTTTGTTAAGAGGAAGCGTTGGAATAAGGGGGCTGGGTTGGAATTCTACGGGGAAATTGCAAAACTAAAGTTTTCACAATATCCGACTATTTGGGTGAAAAAAATCTACTTCATTCCGATTGATGCCAAAAAAAAGAGACAAATGTCTATTATCTGTCGATTTCACTTTAAAAACTTCTTCATATTCTCTACATCGACGTTGATTTGGGAAACGAGCAAATCGTAACTTGCCACAAAATCGCCTTTGGTTGCCATTACCTTGGAGGTCGCTTCCTTAATTTCAGCCTCAAGTTTTTCCATTTCTAAACGGTGTTGCTCCATCTCTTGCGTCAGCTTTTTTATCTGTTCCGCTTTCTGCTTCAAGGTGGCGTCCAAGTTGGTCATAATGGCCTGCCGATTGCCAATGCGTTCAGCGGTTTGGTTGCGCAGTGCTTGGTCAAATTTTGACTGCTCTGCCTTCAACACATCGAGGTAATGTGCCGCTGATTCAACCAACTTCTGAGGCGTGGCGCCCATAGCCTGCGCCATGGCAAATGCAGACTGGTAGCGCACTTGCTCGTCCATCGGCATCTTCGCCAACGACTTCAATGATTGGCGGTACTCCAGATAGTCAACCCCCGGCAAATTGCCCTTTTCCATCGCACCCAACAGCACTTCGATGAACCGTTCGTTTGCCTCACCGCCATGTGATGGTGGCAAGTCAAAATCCACAGGAGTTACAGCTTGTTTTTTCGGCCCCTTCTCATCAGCCACCGTTTTAGGTGCAGCATTTGGGTCTTCGACAATGAACAACGACTTGATACTTTTTAAATCAAATGGCATAGCAGTCTAAATTTCATTTTTGTGGTGTATTAAAAATCCTCGCAAATAAAGTCATTGCCAGCTTCAACACAAAGCATTTTGGATTATGGAAAATTGGAATTGAGCTATTTCCGCCATTTAGAGCTAGTCATTTGAAACCAAAATCACGGTTTCAAGTATCCATTTATCTACTTTTGCAAAAATCAACGGCCTTGCTGATTTCGCTTTCCCGACGGCAATCCGCAATCCGCAATTCACCATCAAATGACTTTTGACGTTACCGTTCCCGTCCTCAACGAAGCAGCAACGCTGGAGCAGCAGGTACTCATTTTGTTCGATTTCTTGAAAAAAAATTATCCTGAGCCCGGCCAGTGGCACATCGTCATTGCTGACAATGGCAGCACCGACCGCACTTTTGACATTGCGGAGCAATTGCACAAAAAGCACTCTGAAATTTTGCCGATTCGAGTGCCCCGCAAGGGCGTAGGGCTGGCATTGAAGACCAGTTGGGGCCAGTCCCAAGCCGACATGGTTGGTTACATGGACCTCGACCTTGCCACCGACCTGCCGCATTTCCTTCAGGCTTACGACGCCATCGCAAACCAAGGCTTCGACATCGTTTACGGTTCTCGTTTGCACCAAAAATCAAAAGTCGTCGGACGAACGCTCAAACGGGAAATCACGTCGAGGGTCTTCAATTTTATCCTGAAAACCTATCTTGGGGTCGGCTTCTCGGATGGCATGTGCGGTTTTAAGTGGCTCAGGCGGGAAGTTTACCAGCCTCTCCACGATGCTGGGGCAGTGAGCGACGGCTGGTTTTTCAGCACCGAATTGCTTACCATTGCCGAGTGGAAACACCTGAAAATACTGGAACTCCCCGTCCAATGGACGGACGATGTAACCAGCAGCAGGGTTAAAATCGGGCCACTGGCAAAGCAGTATCTGGCGGCGATGCGAGTGCTTCGCACTAAGAAAACGGGGCTTGATAGGACACAGATTTGACTGATTGAACGGATTTACACAGGATTTCAGGGAAATCAATTTTGGCAATAATACTATGACAAACTACTTACACCAAGCACTAACGGAGCAAATCATCCGTGCCTTCTACACGGTTTACAACAAACTTGGGTTTGGGTTTCAAGAAAAAATTTACGAGAATTCGATGGTGATTGAAATGGACAAGATGGAATTGATGTGCTTTCAACAATTTGCTATCACCGCTTTTTACGATAAAATTGTAGTGGGAAATTATTTTGCAGACATTGCCGTGGAAGAAACGGTGATTGTGGAAATAAAAGCAGTAGAAGAATTGACGAAAGCCCACGAAGCCCAATTATTGAACTACCTAAAAGCGACAAATTACGAAGTTGGCCTACTGCTTAATTTTGGCCCAACCCCAAAAGTGATTCGCAAGATTTTCGAAAACCGTCTAAAGTAAAAATCAGTGAAAATCTGTTCAATCAATTAAATCCGTGTCCCATCAAATCCCAAAAAATCTGTGTGAATCATTTCAATCTGTTGAATCTGTGTCCCATCAAATCCAAGAATCTGTGTGAATCTGTCAAATCTGTTAAATCTGCGTCCTATCCAATCATACGACCACCTCATTATCGGCGGCGGCATCTTCGGGTGCTATGCGGCGCTGTACCTGGCCCGAAAAGGAGCCCGTGTTCTGGTGGTGGAAAAAGAGCGTGAACTTTTCAAAAAAGCCAGCATCGTCAATCAAGCCAGGCTGCACAGCGGCTACCACTACCCCCGAAGCGTAGCCACAGCACTCATGAGCGATGACAACAAGGCTCGTTTCACGGAGGAACACCGCCCCTTTATCCTTTTTGATTTTGAAAAATACTACGCCATTGACCGCCATGGGAGCCTGACCGATGCAGCGCAGTTTGAGCGGTTCTGCGAGTTCATCGGCATCCGCTGCGACCGAGTCAAGGGGCATCCGCTGTTCAACTACAACCGTTTGGAAGCCCTGTACCTCACCACCGAATACACTTTCGACCCGGTGCTAATTGGCGAGTATTATCAACAAAAAATTGCGGAGAAGAAAGGCATCGAAATACGCCGTTTCACAAAAATAAAAAATGTGGAAATGGCCGCTGGCGGCTGGCAAGTTAATTTGCAAAACCTTGAAAATGAGGCCGTTGAACCCATCGTTGCTAATTCGGTCATAAACGCAACCTACGCTCAGAGCAATGCGTTAAACCGTTTGTTCGGGATGCCGGACATTAACTTGATGCACGAAATTTCGGAGATGGCATTCGTTACTTCGCCGCAGTTGAAAAACATCGGCCTCACGGTGATGGATGGGCAATTCGGCTCGCTGATGCCTTATGGGCTTTCGGGGTTGCTGTCGCTGAGTTCGGTGGCTTACACCCACCACAAAGTGAGCTACGACAACCTCCCGACCTTCGATTGCCAACAGCGAAACCCGCTTTGCAAGCCCGATTTCACGGAGGATTGCAACGGCTGCCCCGCAGTGCCGCCGAGCAACTACCGCAAGATGTTGGGGCAAATGCAAAAGTATTTTTCGGATAAAGTGGAGCTTGATTACCAGCACTCGCTTTTCACCATAAAATCGAAACTCAAGGCCAATTTTATTGACGACGGCAGGCCCACGGAAATCTCTTGCCTCCATCGGAATCCCGACTATTTTTGCATCTTTGCCGGAAAAATTAACTCGATTTACGAAGTCGAGAAAATGTTGTGATTGGTGATTAGTGATTTGTGACTGGACGTGCAAATAACTATGAGAAATGGAATATAAGAGTTTCACCAAACTGGATGTTTATCAGGAATGCAGAAAATTCCGAAAGATGGTATCCGATACTGTGAAAAAATATTTTCCAAAAGATGAAAAATTCCTAATCACCGCACAATTGCTTGATGCCTCACGTTCAATCACCGCCAACTTAGCCGAAGGTCATGGAAGGTTTTACTACCAGGATAGTATTAAATTTTGTAGAATCTCCAGAGGGTCGCTCGAAGAATCTTTGGAACATTTAATCACAGCATTTGATGAAGGATACCTAACATCTGAAATTTTAAAAACACATAAAATTCAATACGACACTTGCCTTAGACTCATCAACGGTTACATTCGGTACCTTGACAATTCAAAAAGAGGCGAGAAAGCGTGATTAGCGATGGGCTTATCCAATCACCAATCACCAGTCACCAATCACCATTTTATGTCCGCCATCCAAGTATCAACCGAAATCGGCACATTGCGCCGAGTAATAGTGCATCGCCCCGACGAGGGAATCGCCCGTATTTCACCTAAAAGAGCCAGCGAACTGCTGTTTGACGACATTGTTCATTTGCCACAAATGCAAGAAGAACATGACGTGTTCACCGGCATTCTTCGTGCCTTTCTTGGCGATGACAACGTACTGGAAACCAAGGATTTACTCACCGGCGCAATCGGCGCTGATGATGCCACAAAGGAGTGGGTCATCAATGAAATCGTGGACTACGAGGAGTTGCCAAAGGCTTGCAAAAAGCTACTGATGGACCTCCCCGACGAGCGACTGGCCGATGTACTCATCACCGGGTACCTTGCCGAAGAGGATTACATCATGTTCGACCCCATCCCCAATTTCATCTTCACCCGTGATATCGCCGTGACGGTGAATGACCACGTCATCATCACCAAGCCTGGCAAGGAAGCCCGCTTCCGGGAGAACTACCTGTCGAGGTTTATTTTTTGGTCGAACCCAATTTTTTCGCACCTTAAATCGCAGGGGCGGCTCATCAACATGAACCATTACGAAGATTTTCCGCCGGGCCGACGTGGCGAGGTGGTGAGCCTCGAAGGTGGCGACATGATGGTGATGAACAAGGATTACCTGCTCATCGGGTGCAGCGAGCGCACCAGTGCCCATGCAATTCATTCGCTCCGCAACATGCTTTTTGAAAAAAAAGTGGTCAAAAATGTAGTGCAAATCAACATTCCTCACGACCGCAGCTACATGCACATCGACACGATTTTCACGCAGGTGGACAACAACGTGATAGTTGCCTTCAAACCTATCGTGATTGATGGACTGGGTAGCAACGTGGAGGTGCATAAGTCAAACGGAACGAGTGTTTTCTACAATTCCATCCGTGATTTCATCGTCAACGAAATCAACCCGAACATGCAGTTCATCCTCTCCGGCGACGGCCAAACACCCTACCAGGAACGGGAGCAATGGACGGACGGTTGTAACCTCGTTGCCCTGAAACCCGGCGTGGCGCTTACCTACGACCGCAACCCGGAAACGGAAAAGGCTTTCAAGAAAGCAGGCTACAAAACCGTGCATGCCCGCAAGCTGCTGAAAGACCTACAAAGCGGCAAGGTGAAGCCAGAAAATATCGAAAAAACCATCATCAACTTGCCGTCCAACGAGCTTTCACGTGCCCGTGGCGGCTCGCATTGCATGACTTGTCCAATTGAAAGAGATTAAAAGAGGGTGAGAGGGTGAGAGGGTGAGAGATGTGAGCGCTTGAAACTCGTTCACATCTCTCACCCTCTCACCCGCTCACCTTCTCACCCGCTAAATATGCATCTCGAAAATCAACATAGCCTGAAAGATGTTTTGAAGGACCTCGTGGATGACATGCGGTGGAAAGAGCCGTTGAACGAGGCCAAGGTCAGGCAGGTTTGGAAGGAAAAAATGGGCACCACCATCAACTCGTACACCAAGGACATCAACCTGCGAAAAGGCAAACTATTTATCACCCTCACCTCCGCTCCACTCAAGCAGGAACTCAGCTACGAAAGGGAAAAAATCGTGGAAATGATGAACAGGGAATTGGGCGGAAAGTATGTTTTGGATGTGATTGTTCGCTAAATCGAAAGGGTTTATTGGCTCATTGACCCAACCATTTCTATCAGCACCCCATTCAGATTTACTATCGCCTTCGGCAAATCCCAAGCCTCCCGGTTGCGGGTCTCCACAAAGTTGGAAATGGAACGGATTTGCAAAAACGGCACGCCCGACAGCAAACAGGCCATAAAAAAAGCGGCTCCTTCCATGCTCTCCACATCAGCGTCATACTTGCGCTGCAATGCCTCAATGCTCGGCTGAAAACCATGTACCTTATTGACCGTCAAGCCTTTGCATTTTTTCAAAAAATCAAAACTGCCCGCTGATGGATTGAGCAGTTCGCCTTCGGTGAATGGGGCGGCATTGGAATCCACCAGCCCCAACTCGTGCAGGTCGGTGAAGCGGCCATCGGCTTCCTCCACGCCCAAATCGGCAAAACGCTCGGAAGTCACATTTACCACCTCGCCAATTTCCAACGAACGCCCCTTGAACGCCCCCGCAATGCCTGCATTTATTGACAAATCAAACCGCTGCTTCGCAAACAAGCTTCCAAGGTTGAAAGCCGTGAGCGTCATGCCGACCCCTGCCACAAGCAAGTAAACTTCCAGATTTTCCTTCTGAAAATGGCTGTGGGAATGAGGCCAAAAATTGGCTTGCAAATGCTGCCGGAATGGCTCGATTTCAAATGGCGTAGCCGATACAACTAGTATTTTCAAAGCTGACATTTAGTGGTTGGGTAGTTGAGTGTTCAATTGTTTTGGGAATTAATGGCGGGTCACTGCCTCCAAAAATCGCCAAAATTTGAGCACACAAATACAAAGTTTAACGCACAATCAAATATTCCACAACCCTCGGTGTGATACTCACCGAACGTACCCAATTGGGCTGCTTGGCTAGCTTCAAGGGCACAACTTTGGCCATGCTATCAAGCCCATTATTTTCCCCAAAATCAGCAACCACCTTGAAATCGGCGATACTGACCTGTTTATAACGGCTCACACCCAGCACACAACGCAACTCCACCGAATTCGGCACAAGCCGAATGCTATCCCTGGCATTCAGTACCAGAATCGGCACGGTGAATTTTTTTTCGGTAAATTGTTCGATAGGTAAAAAAAGCACTGTTTGCTTTGCCGAGAATTGCAACAATTCAGGATTCGGATTAACCAGTTTGAGCGTAGTCTGAAAATCAGCCACTTGGTCGTTCAGTATCAAAGGCTCAGTTAGCACTGCACTGATGCCATCTAGCATTTTCGCTGCACCATAAACTAGGATGCTATCGGGTGACAGCTGCACGGTATCACGAAAATAATAGCCGTTTTGAAACCGGATAGTGGTATCCGCCTGGATTCTTACCTTTTTTGAAAACAACGAGTCGAGCCGGATGGAGACCACATCTTGGCCAAGTTCTATCAGGTTTAATCGCAGTTCGTCTTCTATTTTTTGGGAAATATCTGTTCGCCTTAATTCCTGTGTGGGAGCACTCGTCAAGCTGAAATTTATGCCCGGTTGTTTTTGAAAAACACTCATACCCAACAGGTTCCAACCAGTGCCAGAGAATTTGAACGGCATCGAACGAAGCGGCGGCTCCGCAAAAACCAGCCCAATTGGCGTTTGGTAATTCAGTTCAAGTTGCCCACGTGACTCATAAGTTTGCGTCATTTTTACAAAAAACCAAACCAATAAAGAAAGCCCCAAACAGATGAACAATACCCGATGTTCGTCTAATGCGCTCGACCCCGATTTCTTAAAAGACCTGGTGGCTTGCTCCAATAAATTTGGTGGCATGTAAAATATATTTATCCTAAATCATTGATTTCCAATCGATTAATTCCAACCCTTTCCGTTTTTTCAATACCTCAACATCGGCTCGCCGCCATTAAATTGCACAGCTTGTAGAGCACCCTGGCACCTACGTTGCCGTCCCATTCGTTGTCCATGCCACCTACCTCACACAAGTCGAAGCCGATAATTTTGCGCCCGCTTTTCACAACGGTTTTCAGCAAGTAAACAGCCTCGTTAAAGGTCAGCCCACCGGGCACGGGTGTCCCAGTATTTGGGCAGAGATCGGGCTGCAGCCCGTCAATGTCGAAACTGATGTACACCAGTTGGGGCAGGTCAGCTACAATCCGATCGCAGGTGGCCTGAAAGCTACTTCCCGTAAATGCCTCCTCCCGTATTTGTTGGTCAGTCCAGACCTTCACCCGTCCTTTCGAGGCATTCACGAGGTCGGTTTCCGCTTCGCAAAAATCACGGATACCCACTTGCACCAACCTTTTTACTTCCTTGATTTTCAGCGCATTGTAAAAAATGGAAGCATGGGAATAAGTGAAACCCTCGTAAGCATCCCGGAGGTCTTGGTGTGCGTCAATTTGCAGTATGCCGAAGCTGCCGTGGTGCTCGGCCAGTGCCTCCAGGTAGCCCAGCGGCACGCTGTGCTCTCCGCCGACGACCCCCACCCGTTTCCCCTTTTCGAGCAGTGACTTTGTCTCTTGGTACACCCAATTTTTTAGGGCGATACATGCCTCGTTAACCTCACGAAGCGCCGCTTTCATTTGCGGGTCCTGGGCTATTTGTCCGCCATTTTCCAAGAAATCAATGTACTGTTCGGCCAGTGGTCGCAGCTCCGTGTTGCGGTTCAACCATACGAGGTCGAGGTGGCGCATGTAGATGCCCATTTTCCAAGCATCCGGCACATCAGGGTCGTGTAGGTCGAGTTGTGCGGAGGCTTCGAGGATGTTCTCCCCAGCGGTGGCCGTGCCATCGGCGTAGGACACTGTCACATCCCACGGCACGGGCAGCAGCACCGTTTCTGCATCGTTTTCGTCAAATGGCAGGCCGATGAAATGGCCGTTTTTGAGGCCAACACCCGAGGGGTCGAAGGAGGCGATTTTTTCTTGTTTGGTCATGTTTTGAAATTGGAAAATTGGGGAATTAGGAAATTGGGGAATTGGGCCGTAGCCAATAATTTCTCAAATTCTTAATTCCCCAATTTCAATGCAGCGCCGCCCGAATCGGCAGCCCATCAATAATCTCTCCTTCCTGCTCCATCCACCACGCCAGTCGGTCGTACACCGTTTTTTCATCGAAATAATTCAGTGCCATTTTTACAAATACATGCCCGTGCTTGGCTTCGCTGGCCCACAGGATTTTGTAAAAACGGTGCATTTCCGGGTCGGTCTGTGCCTCGCTTACCAGCCGGAAGCGCTCGGCCCCACGGGTTTCCACCACCGAGGCGATGAGCAGCCGGTCGAGGAACCGCTCCAACCGTCCGCTGTGGCAGCGTTTGATGAGCTGGGAAACGTAGGGATCTTCGCCCATGCTCGCCGGGAGCGGAATGCCCCGGTTGGCCATTATTTCGTAAACCTGTTGGAAATGCTCTAGCTCTTCGATGCCGATGGCGATGAGTTCCGGAATGATTTCCGTTCGGTCGGGGAATTTGGCGACAAAGCTCATGGCCATGCTGCTGGCCTTGCGCTCGCAGTCGGCGTGGTCTTGCAAAAAAGCCGGGAAATCGGCCATGACCGCCTGCACCCATTCGGGTCGGGAGGGAACGGTGATGTCGAGGTTGAGTTTCATGTGAACGGATTGGATGAAAAATTCGTGGGCGAAATTAGGAAAATCATTGCCGCCGAACGGGAAGGGAAGTGACTATTTTCTGCAAAAACCTTATCTTGCAGCATCAAACCAATTCAGATTAAAATGCTCGTAGCAGAAAAAAAAATATCGGTAGCAGAGTTTCGCCAAATGGATTTTGACGGCGAAGATGCATACTATGAACTCATCAACGGAGAAGTTGTGAAAAAATCCGCCCCTACACCCTTGCACCAGGAATGCTCATTCCTGCTTACACTTCAAATGGGAAACTTTGTTGTTTCAAACAATATTGGAAAAATATTCCCAGCGCCTGTGGACGTTTACCTCCACGAATTTAGCCACCAGCTGCCTGATTTGGTCTTCGTTTCCACCAAGAATTTAGGCATCATTGACGACAAAAACGGCATCATCGGGGTGCCGGATATTGTCGTCGAAATCATTTCCCCCAGTTCTGTTTACAAAGACCGGGTGCAAAAAAACGGTGAGTACGAGGCTGCCGGAGTGCCAGAGTACTGGCTGGTGGATTGCAAAAACCAGACGGTTGAAATTTATGAAAACGTGGACGGCAAGTTTCACCTGCACTCATTTGCCGCTGAATCCGGCAAGGTAACATCGAAGGTTTTGGAAAACTTCGAGCTTGAAATCACTTCCATTTTCCCTCCAGAACAATGAAATCCATCTCAGTCTTTTGCGGAGCAAACAAAGGCTTCGACCCCGCCTACGCCACCGCTGCCGTTGAAATTGGGCAGACGTTTGCGAAGCAAAAAATCCAAATCGTTTACGGTGCTGGCAACGTCGGCCTCATGGGCATCCTTGCCGATGCTGCACTGGCTGCTGGAGGCGAGGTACTCGGCGTCATCCCGGATTTTTTACAGAAAAAAGAAGTCTGCCACAAGGGCCTGACCGAACTTATTCTCACAAAAACGATGCACGAACGCAAGCAAATCATGGCGGAGCGTTCAGATGGATTTCTCATTCTGCCGGGCGGGTTTGGTACGCTTGACGAGTTTTTTGAGATACTCACCTGGCGGCAATTGCGGCTGCACGAAAAGCCTATCGGCGTGCTGGATGTCGGCGGTTATTACCAGCACTTACTGGCCCATGTGCGGCAAATGTTTGAAAAGGGGTTTTTACGTGAAGCCAATCTGCACCTTTTCGTGGTGGCAGAAAATTTGCCCGAACTGCTGGAAAAAATGGCGCAACCCGTCAACATTTCAGAAGAAAAGTGGTTATGACAGCCTAGAATGGCAAGCAAGGATTAGTTTTTCCAACAAAAAGCCGCCTTTGACCAATAATAATTGGGGAAAGGTTATCTTTGCAGCCAGAAACTAATTTAGTTGCAACCCCTCCCACCTTGCTTCGTTTATCAATAATTATCCATTAAAATTCAACTATACAATATGCAAACTGTAGAAACAACCCTTAAGTACAAAGTAAAAGATATTGCCCTTGCCGAATGGGGCCGTAAAGAAATTGAACTTGCCGAAGCTGAAATGCCTGGCCTGATGGCCTTGCGTGAGCAGTACGGAAAGTCGAAACCACTGGCTGGTGCCCGCATCGCTGGCTGCCTCCACATGACCATCCAAACCGCCGTTCTCATTGAAACTTTGGTGGAATTGGGCGCTGATGTTACCTGGTCTTCCTGCAACATTTTCTCCACCCAGGACCACGCCGCTGCTGCTATCGCTGCTGTTGGCGTTCCAGTTTTCGCCTGGAAAGGCCAGAGCGAGGAGGAGTTCGACTGGTGCATCGAGCAGACATTGTTCGCTTTCAAAGATGGCCAGCCGCTGAACATGATTCTCGACGATGGTGGCGACCTCACCAACATGGTGCTCGACCGCTACCCTGAGTTGGCTCAAAATGTAAAAGGTATCAGTGAAGAAACCACGACGGGCGTTCACCGCCTTTATGAACGGGTGAAAAACGGCACACTGACCATGCCTGCCATCAACGTGAACGACAGCGTTACGAAGTCGAAATTTGACAACAAATACGGCTGCAAGGAAAGCCTCGTGGATGCTATCCGCCGTGCGACCGACATCATGATGGCGGGTAAAGTGGCCGTTGTAGCAGGTTACGGTGACGTTGGAAAAGGTTCTGCTGCCTCTCTCCGTGGCGCTGGCTGCCGGGTGATTGTAACTGAGATTGACCCGATTTGCGCCCTACAAGCTGCCATGGACGGCTTCGCTGTTTTGAAAATGGAAAATGCTTTACCGCAGGCAAGCATCGTCGTCACTGCCACTGGCAACAAGGACATCATCACTGGCGAGCATTTCAAAATGATGAAGGACAAAACCATCGTTTGCAATATCGGCCACTTTGACAACGAGATTGACGTAGCTTGGTTGAAGAAAAACTGGGGTCAGTCACATGTCAACATCAAGCCACAGGTGGACAAATACACCGTGAACGGCAATGATATCCTCCTTTTGGCCGAAGGCCGCCTCGTGAATCTCGGTTGTGCCACTGGCCACCCATCGTTCGTGATGTCCAACTCGTTCACCAATCAGGTGCTTGCGCAATTGGAGCTTTGGAAAAACGGCGACCAATACAAAAACGAAGTTTACACGCTGCCCAAGCACCTCGATGAGCAGGTTGCCCGCCTCCACCTCGCCAAAATTGGTGTGGAACTGTCGGAACTCAACCAAGAGCAAGCTGACTACATCGGAGTGCCGAAAGCGGGGCCGTACAAGCCAGAGTACTACCGGTATTGATGTGCAGGTGTGCCGTCGAACTCCAGTTCGACGGTTGAAGCCTCGCCGAACTGGAGTTCGGCGACACATTTCGACAAACGACAATTAGACATAAAAATGGCCTGGAGGAGTTCGCTCTTCCAGGCTTTTTTTGTTTTGTACATTTGCCTTCACAAATCAAAAAATGAAGAACTTATTGGATGAATTTCCATCAGTCTCGAAAGCTGAATGGATGAAAAAAATCAAGAAGGACCTGAAAGGTAAGGGCATTGCCGATTTCGATTGGCAGTTGGCGCCCGGCCTTTCGGTCAGTGCCTTCCCACACCGAGGCGACTTTGCCACCCTCCCCCACCCGATTAGTGAAGGTGAAAACCAATGGCAAATCGGGGAAGAAATTGAAGTGCAGGGGGATGTTGTGGAAGCAAACAAAATGGCATTGTTGGCGCTGGAAGGCGGTGCGGAGGCACTGAAATTTGTGCTGTCTGATGATGGAATTGAGTTTGAGAAACTGCTGGCTGGCATTGACCTTTCCATTGTTTCGACACACCTCGTGGTTAGAAATTCAGAAGGCTTGCTTCGCAATTTTGTTGAGTTTGCCGCCGCAAACGGCTTTGATACACAGCAATTGCGAGGCTCCGTTAACTTGACGGGGAGTCCAGAATCCGTGTCGCAGTTGCTGTTTTACAGCGCACAAAATTTGCCCAATTTCAAATTATTGCCTTTCAATGCTTCCGATTTTTTCGAGGGTGATGACCAAGTTGTTAAAGAGCTTGCCAAAACCATCGGTGCAGTCAAAATCTTAAAAGACACGTTGACGGAACAAGGAATCTCAAAGGAATTGGTCGCTGCAAATATTCAATTCACCGTTGCCATCGGTAAAAACTACTTCCTGCAAATCGCCAAGCTGCGAGCTTTGCGCAAATACTGGCTAAGGCTACAACAAAGCTGGGGCATTGAAAACCCAAGCCCAGCCTGCATTCACGCAGAATTTCCACTCTCCCAACAATCACCGGATGCGAACACCAACCTGATACATGCCACCACCAAAGCCATGTCCGCCGTCATCGGAGGCGTGGATGTGCTGACTGTGCAACCTTCGGATGTCGCCAAAAACGGCGACCAACCCTCCGACTTCTCCCGCCGCTTGGCTCGGAATGTGCAGCATATCCTCAGGCTGGAAAGCCATTTTGATTGGGTAGCCGACCCCGCTGCGGGGAGTTATTTTATTGAAAATTTGACAGAAAAGCTTTTGGAAGGTATGAGGGATAAAGTTGGAGGTATGCAATAAAAAAACCGTGCTGACAGGGTTGCCGCACGGTTTTGTGGCCGCCCAATTTATTGGGCTGGCCGTTTATCAGTATCGGTCTGCC
>JAIPBL010000007.1 GCA_021739645.1 Saprospiraceae bacterium
GGACGGTTTGCTGCGCAATGACAAAGGCGGCGAAAAGCATGACGACAACCATGGCGTGGACGGGTTGCTTCGCAATGACAAAGGCGGCGACAACCATGACGACAACCGGGGCGTGGACGGTTTGCTGCGCAATGACAAAGGCGGCGACAACCATAACGACAACCGGGGCGTGGACGGTTTGCTGCGCAATGACAAAGGCGGCGAAAACCATGACGACAACCATGGCGTGGACGGGTTGCTGCGCAATGACAAAGGCGGCGACAACCATGACGACAACCATGGCGTGGACGGGTTGCTTCGCAATGACAAAGGCGGCGACAAACGGGGCGCTAACTGGGGCAACATTAGAAAACTAAAACACTATTTCCACTATCTTCGCAGCATGTCAACACCTGCCAACCACCAACCTCACCAGCCTTTGCATGGCTCGTCGAAGCCGAATAGACCACATTGGCTGCTGTACCTAATCGGTGCAGTCGTTGTTTTGTTCCTCATGCAAAAAGTGGGCTGCGGACCGATGCGGACGGAGGAGAAGGTGGAGTGGATTGATAGGTGAAAAACCTAAAATCCCCCAAACCCACTACTATCCTGTATCCCCTTCCGGTACGGGATATTGATGAAGTCCAATTTGCCCGGTTTTACTCGAAGAAAAAAGCTGTAGGAGCCGAACTGTGGCTGCCAGGCCACGCCCATTTCCCAGCAGTGGAGGTCACGGGAGAAGGAGAAGTCGGGGTAGGTGATGCGCTTGGACTGGAAGTCGTAGCCGAAGTTCCCGACGTTGATGTTCCAGTTGGGCGTGAGTTTGATGGTGCCCCGGCTGGAGATGGTGTGCGTGGTGATGGCGATGGAATCCTTGCCCACATTGGTGTAGTACCGCTGCGACAGGGTGAAGTTGTGGGCGATGCTGAAATTCTCGAAGAGGCTCAGGAAATCCTCCGGGCCTTCCAGGTTGGCGATGTTGGCGTCGGTGCCTTCCTCATCGTCGGTACGGGGGCGGTTGGCCACTTTCTTGTCGGTGTCCTCGCCTTTTATCAGGTCTCGCAGCCTGTTCACCGTGATGTTGGTGGTGAGAGTGGTATTCCATGAGGTGAGGTGGAGCAGCTTCCCGTTGGTTTCGATGTTCAGTTGGTTGAGGCGGCGGCCATTTGACCGGTCGAAGTCATAGGGGTCTAGCACGATGCCGAAGCGGAAGGAGGTCAGGTTGTTGAAAAAATTGGTGTTGCCGCCGATGGTCACCGTGCTCCAGTTCAGGGAATCTGCCGCAAAATTGTAGTTGCCGTTGAGAGAAATGGAGTTGAACAACTTGACGTTTTTCAGCGTCGAATCCCGTTTGGAGAAAATCTTTGCTTCGAAAAGGTTGCTGAACCCATAGTTGACGGCCATCTGTTTTCCGCTCGTGCTCGGCTGCTCAAATCCACTGATGCGGTTGTTGTCGTAAATACTGTACCGCAACTGTTCGTCTTCCCGCAAATCTTTTTGCACCGTTTTAAAATAGCCCCAGTCGGGGTTCGTGAAATCGGGGGTGTAGTTGAACCCGAAAGTGGGGGTGATTACATGGCGCAGCCCCCTGATTTTCCCTTTTTTGAAAAGGAGTGTTCCAAATATTTTGGTGCTCATGCTGATGCCCGCATTGTACTGGCGCAACGGCTTGAAACGCCAATTCTCATTCGTGACGATATGCCCGAAATTCGTGGTGTCGTTCGTCACCTGGAATTCCGTAGAGTCGTCGTTCCATGTCGTGTCCATCTGGATGGTCAAGCTCGGGTCGAAGGTTTTGTCCTGTGTTTTAAAATACCAAACCTCTTTGTAGCTCATGCTGGGCGAGAAGTTGAAGAACTTCAGGAGGTTGAAGCTGGTGCTGGCCGTCACGTTGTGGCGCAAGCCGAATTTGGCGCTGTCCAGCGTAGCTTGGGTGAAAAGGGTACTGTCCTTCGCCGTGAACTGGTTGCGGGCCTCCGAGGTATAGCGCATTTGCACTCGCTCGAACCATTTTTCCCCGCCTGTTTTCACCTTCCTTTTAAATGGGAAAAGGTTTTGCGTCTGGAAATTGACGGTTGGGAAGCTGATGGTCACGTTGCGGGTGTTGGTGTTCTGCGAGTGGCTGAACGCTGCGCTGAGGTCGAACGGCTTGTCGAACCGCTGGCGGTAGCTCATGTTGGAGCTGAGGGAGCTGTTCAGCCGGGCGGCGGCATCCGTGCGGTTGCTGCGCTGGTAGTTTCCGGTTTGGATGTTGATGCTGCCGCCGAGGCTTCGGTATGGGTGCGCTTTAGCGTCTTGGTTGTGCGACCATTGCAGGCTGCCTGAGGGCTGGTGCGAGATGATGCCTTCGCTGTCCTCCGTTCGCTGGTAGGCGAAATCGAGGTTTGCCCTGCCACTGTATTTGTAGCGTTTTCTGTAATTCGACAGGGCGTGGAGTCGGAATGTCCCTTTCAGGTAAATGTCGCTTGTCAGTTGAAGGTCCATGTTGTCGTTGATGGGCAGGTAGTATCCTACCCCATCGAGGCCAAATCCCCAAGCCTCGGAATACTGGTAGTTTTGGGGGAAAATCAGGCCGGTGCGCTGTCCCAATTTCAACGGAAAAAAACCAAATGGCAGCCATAGTGGCGTGGGTATATCCCCAATTATGAGGTTGCAAGGCCCAACGATGGCCACTTTGTCCTGCACGATTTTTTGTTTGTTGCTGCGGATGCCAAAGTGCGGGTGATCCAGGTCGCAGGTGGAGAAAATGGCGTTTTTGTTGTAAATCACATTTGATTTCGTCGAGTCAGTTCCAGCTCCGAAAAACTTACCTTTTTCACCCACAATATTCAGCCCCTCCTGCTTTGTCTGCGAGTCGTAAATGACGCCCTTGTACGTCTTGTAATTGTACTTCATGCTGCTGGTCGTGAAATCCTGGGCTCCTTCGGTAAAATGGGGTTTGCCCAGCCACTCTCCGTTGGGCAACTGCTCACCGTTGGCGGACATGGTGCTCTCCTTCCAATCAATCAGGATGTAGTGCGCCTGCATGGACATTGTCTGAAACTTGA
This sequence comes from Saprospiraceae bacterium, assembly GCA_021739645.1. Classification (GTDB taxonomy): domain Bacteria; phylum Bacteroidota; class Bacteroidia; order Chitinophagales; family Saprospiraceae; genus UBA6168. Next base: position 3,027 of record JAIPBL010000007.1, read on the forward strand.
CCTCAGCCTGCCCATACAAGTGTATTTGCTTGTTTTTGATGTCAAAATACATGGAATCCACCGCTGAATAATCAATCTGGTCATCCAGGGCATCACCAGAAATCTTGATGCTGTCGAGGTTGGAAGTAGCGGAAATCGAGCCGCTGAACGGTTTGGCAGGCGGCAAAGAATCAGTTTCCGTGCGCTCATTTCCAGGGATAGGCCGCTTAAATGGAGGTGCCTGCCCTTGCAACGCAATTGCGTAAAGCATTATGAAAGAAAGAATTATGACTAACTTTGCGGGCAAATCTTTGGATTGAAGTTTGTTTGAACGCTGGTATTGTGGAATGAATCGCTCGGCTGACTCAGTTGGGTATTGAAAATGGGCATTATGTATTGGGTATTGAAGCACTTCCTACAATTTCCAATTACTAATACCAAATACCCAATATCCTTCCTCCACCCTGAACCTTATTTATCTTCAAAATGAAGGCTATCTATTTCCTTCCAACGCTGCTGCTGTTCTGCTCCGCTTGGAGTTTGCCAAAACTTAACAACGCCGCCGAATGCGAAAAGGGCGGCCACCTAGTGGCGGGCAAAATTATCAAAGCTGCAACAAACAGCCCATACTTTCTCAATATGCCTGCCGAGGCAGATACTTTGGGTACTCCCGAACTGACCATTTATCGCAGAAAAGGCGGGTTAAGCATAAATACGGTCGTCATTGACCCAGGGCACGGTGGTCACGACCCCGGTTGCCACGGCAGAAACACCAAAGAAAAACATGTCTGCCTCGCCGTCGGCAAATACTTTGCGGAGGCTATCAAGGACAATTTCCCGGATGTGAACGTCATCATGACCCGCTCGACGGACGTCTTCATCCCCCTGAACGAACGTGCTGCCATTGCCACCCGAAACAAAGCGGACTTGTTCATTTCCATCCATTGCAACGCTATCCCCAATGCCAATAGGACAGTGGGTACTGAGACTTACGTGCTCGGCCTCCACGCCACCAATGCCAACCTTGAAGTGGCCAAACGGGAGAACGAATCCATCTTGTTGGAGGAAGATTATCAAAAAAACTATGACGGCTACGACCCCAATTCACCAGAGGCACACATTATTTTATCAATGTTCCAGAATGCCTTTTTGGAGCAGAGCCTCCGCTTTGCTGATAAAGTGCAAAACCACTCCAACATCATTGCAAAGCGCAAAAATCGGGGTGTAAAACAAGCAGGATTCCTGGTACTCCGCCATGCTACCATGCCCAGTGTTTTGGTGGAAACAGGTTTTTTGACCAATGCAGCCGAAGAGGCATATCTAAGAACTAATACAGGTCAAAAAGCAATGGCCAATGCGCTGTTGTCAGCTTTCAGCGAATACAAATCAGAGATGGAAGGCAGTGCCCCAGCGCGACTTGCCATGCTCAACTCGACGGATTCGGAAGATGGAAACGACACAGCGACACTTGACGATGAAAAAGCAACAACAGCGGAAGAAACTACATTTGTGAAACCTGTCAAGCAACAAGAATCAACGCCACTTACCAATTCCAAACCTGAAAAAACGAAGCCCCAGGTCGCCGTTGAGGAGCCCCAAAAGTCAACAAAACCTGCCACGGAGGTGGTTAATTTACCAATGGACAAACAGGCTCGGACAAATGGCTACACAAAAATTTTAGTTGAAATACCAGTCTCAGAGTCAACGCCAATCAATGAAAAACCGATTATTCAAAACGCTGACATTCAATACCGTGTACAGTTGGCGGCCTCGCCGAAACAGCTTGATGTGAACACAGGGAAATGGGCACGGGTGGATTATTTGATTCAAGTAATTGAAGAAAATGGCCTGTTTAAATACCAAGTCATTAATTTCGCCACCCAAGAAGAAGCAACTGCTGCCAAAACAAAGCTCCGAGCCATCGGTTTTAGTGATGCCTTTGTTGTTTCTTATCAAAATGGCACAAGGCTAAAATAACTGTAATCAGTCGTATCTCAAAAATTTGGGGGAGCCATCATCGGTCAGCCAAATAGTTTTGGCAATCACTTACTATCAACAATGCGCAAAGAAGTCAAAATCGCAATTTTCTCCATCATCACGGTGGCAATGGCCATTTGGGGCTACAAGTACCTTAAAGGTTTCAATATTTTAAGTAAAAAACTGGTGGTGTATGCCACCTATGAGCGGGTGGACGGGCTGCGCATCTCCACGCCCATCTTGATAAATGGCCTTCAAGTCGGACTCGTCTCCGATATTTTTCAAGACAGTGAAAACCCCAATAAAATCACCGCTGAATTGCATTTGGACAACGGCACACGGGTGCCAAAATCTACCGTGGCTACCATCGTTTCCGACGGCCCGATGGGCGGTACACATGTTGACTTGATTTTCGCAGGCATCTGCAACGGCGATGATTGTGCAAAGGACGGCGAATATTTGAAAGGCTTCACCAAAGGCCTGCTGGCTTCCATGGTCACTCCCGACGAGATGCGGCTTTATGTTGACCAACTCAACGGAGGCTTGAAGGATATGCTCGACACACTTTCCGACCGCCTGAAAAACAGCAAAGAAATCAATCAAAGTGTTGAAGATGCCAGGGTAACCCTAGCCAATTTGCGGAGCACGACCGACCGCCTGGACAAGATGATGGCAAACTCTGCTGGCTCGGTAGAACGAAGCATCAAAAACATTGAGTCCATTACTGGAAACCTCAAGGAAAGCAACCAGCAAATCAAGAATATTTTGGCAAATGCGGAGGGTATTTCCAAAGACCTAAAAGATGCCGACGTGTCTGGCCTTGTCGGTGAAACGAAGGTGACGATGCAAAAGCTGCAATCCACCTTGGCCAGTAGCGACAAAGCCATTGCCGACCTCAGCGGCCTTTTGCAAAGCCTAAAATCAGGTGATGGCGCTATCCCGATGTTGCTGAACGACAAGGAATTTGCCTCCAATTTGGAGACCACCATCAAAAACATGGATTTTCTTTTGCGGGACCTACGCCTGCACCCCGAGCGCTACCGTCGTATTTTGTCGAAGAAAAAAATGGAGTACGAGTATGAGCCTGTGGAAAACGACCCGGCGTTCAAGAACTAAAATTAAGGTTTTTAAGCTCGGCCATTTCTTTTTCCCAATCCCAGCGATTTGTCCCACCAGCCCGTTTTGGAAATTGGAAAGCGAGCTTGAAAGGCATAAATCACCATCGCCAGCAGCACTCCAAGTATGCTACCAGCATACACATCTGGCCAAAAATGCTGCACGAGGTAAATCCTGGAAATGCCCACCAACAGTGCCAACGAAAAAAGCCCAACTGCGTAGCTTTTTTTTGTAGGAAGTAAAAATACAAGCAAGCTGTACAAGGCAAAAGCTGACGTCGTGTGCCCCGACGGGAAACTTGTAGCACCCGAATGCAATTCAACACCATCCAATAAATTGAGGCTATCCAGCAAGTTTTGTTTCGTAAAAAAAGCCATCGGTCGGTCGAAGGCGAAGGCAGCCTTGAGGGAAAAACTGACTAGCATCACGGTTATTCCAGTAATGGCCACCAACAGCGTGTACCTGAATCGAATCAACAATGCCGTCAGTCCAATTACAATGTAGGCATAGCCCTCGCCAAAATGGGTGACTATTTTAAACGCTTCGTTCAGAAATGGCGACCGGTTTTCGCTAAAAAAGAAAATCGCATCCACCTTATTGGTTTGGAACAAATAAACTCCGCCAACGAAAATGAACAAACTTAAAAGCAAGAAGAAAAACCTATTTTCTTGGACTGTTTTTACCATGCAAATCACTTTTTTTGGGCAAAGTTGAGCCTTTTTGATTCAAAACGAACGATGAAAAGCATCTTCTCTGCATCTTTGAGCCTCATGGAAATAACAACCGCAGAATACAAAGGGACTTTCATCAAAGTGGAAGATTGCCCAGCCTCAAAACTTCCAGAGTTCGCCTTCATCGGCCGCTCCAACGTCGGCAAGTCTTCGCTGATAAACATGCTGACCGGGCGAAAAGGCTTGGCACACGTCTCCAACACACCCGGCAAGACCCAAACCATCAATTTCTTCAACATCAACGAAACTTGGCATTTGGTGGACCTTCCCGGTTACGGCTATGCCAAAACTAGCAAGAAAATCAGGGCAGGTTTCGGGCCAATGATTGAGAATTATTTGCTGCATCGAGAGGCTCTTGTCTGTTGTTTCGTGCTAATTGATTCCAATATCGAACCCCGTAAAAACGACCTTGAATTTTTGGGCTTTTTGGGTGAAAATCAAGTCCCGTTCGTCATCGCCTACACCAAATGTGACCGCCTCTCGAAAACACAACTGGAACGACGGCTGACCGCATTCCGAAATGCGTTGCTGGAAACATGGGAGGCCCTTCCTCAGGAGTTCATCACCTCTTCCCAGTACAGCAATGGCCGGGACGAGGTGCTGAATTTTATCCAAGAAACTAGTAAAACTGCGCTAAAATAGCATCCAACTACGAATTTTGCCATGACTCGACAACAACTCTTCGAGCAAATTTTAGCCAAAAAATCCTTCCTCTGCGTGGGTTTGGACAGCGATTTGTCCAAGCTACCGAAGCATTTGCTGAAGTACGACGACCCCATTTTTGAGTTCAACCGCCAAATCATCGAAGCCACGCAAGACCTTTGCGTGGCTTACAAACCCAACCTCGCCTTCTACGAATCACAGGGCTGGGAGGGCTGGCGGACGCTCGAAAAAACGATGGCGCTCATCCCCGATGACATCTTCACCATCGCAGACGCCAAGCGGGGCGACATCGGCAACACTTCCACGCAATACGCCAAGGCTTTTTTTGAAAAAATGAACTTTGACGCCGTGACCGTAGCACCGTACATGGGCGAGGACAGCGTGAAGCCCTTCCTCGATTTTGAGGGAAAATGGGTCATCCTGCTGGCATTGACGTCAAACAAGGGCAGCTTCGACTTTCAGTTTGCGGCGCAAGAAAACGGCGAACCGCTTTTTGAAAAAGTGATGAAAAAAGCGCAAACTTGGGGAAGCCCCGGTAATTTAATGTTCGTGACCGGAGCGACGCATCCCGAAAAATTCAAGGAAATCCGGCAGATAGCACCCGACAATTTCCTGCTCGTTCCGGGCATCGGGGCGCAGGGTGGCGAACTGGAAAAGGTGTGCGAATTTGGGCTGAACAGCCAATGTGGGCTGTTGGTCAATTCCTCACGGGGCATCATCTTTGCAAGCAACGGCGAAGATTTTGCCGAAAAAGCCAGGGCTGCTGCCCTCGAAATTCAGGGACAGATGGCGCAAGTTTTGGCTAAACATTTTCGTTAAGGCATTTTTCAACTTGACTTCATTCCAATTTTTATGAAAAACATCATTCAAATCCTCGCCCTTTCGCTGCTGCCGATGGCGGCATTTGCACAACATTTGGAAGCTGGCATCCTGATTGGCGGCGCCAATTACGTCGGCGATTTGTCCAACAACTCCAGCAACCTCTATTTGAAAGAAACCAAACTGGCCGCAGGTGCTTTCGTTCGCCAAAACTTCAATGACTTGTTCGCCGTTAAACTTGGCTTCAACTGGGCCAGAATTTCTGGTCAAGATGCCAACGTGCGCAACGATGATTACGTCCACGACCGCAACCTGAGTTTCCGCTCTAGTCTCCTGGAGCTTTCGCTGGTCGGTGAGTGGAATATCCTGGGCTACCAACCTTACGGCTTGGCTCGTCCGTTCTCTCCCTATCTTTTTGCTGGAATTGCAGGTACGAAGTTTAATCCAAAAGCCCGCTACCTTGGCAACTGGGAAGAATTGCAACCTCTCGGCACGGAAGGCCAAGGCATGGCTGGATTTGATTCGCCGTACAAGCGTTTTGCTTTTGCAATCCCCTTCGGTGTGGGTGTGAAATATGCCCTCACCGACCGCATCAACCTCGGCCTCGAACTCGGCGCTCGGCCTACTTTTACCGATTACCTCGATGATGTGAGCGGTGACTATGTCTCCTACACTGAACTCATGGCTGGCAACGGTCAACTTGCCGCCGCCCTCGGTAATCGCACAGGCGAGTTGAATGAAAATGGCGAACCTGCCATTGTGCCAACTGGTACACAGCGTGGCGACAATGCCAAGAAAGATTGGTATTTTATCGTTGGCATCACTGCCTCCTACAATTTCCTCGACAACGGCCTCATGGGCGGCAGGAAGCGGGGGAAACGCAGGGCGGGTTGCTATAATTAGTTTGCAGTTCGACAGTTTGCAGTTGGCAGTCAGCTTGCAGTTGTTTAGTCGGTGCGCAGCTCCGAAACAAGAGAGGAGGTAACTTTGAATAGCTACCTCCTCTCTTGTTTTTGCAGACGTTGCTGAACAACTGTCGAACTAGACTGCCAACTGCAAACTGTCGAACTGAAAACTATTTTTTCCGTTTCCCAATCTTGTGCTCCTCCTGAATCTCGCCATTGTTTCCCAGTCGCTCCGCAATCATCTGGTGGTACTCCGGGTGCAGCTCACAGCTGATAAAATTCCGGTTCATCTGCTGGCAAAGCACCAACTCTGAACCACTCCCACCGAATAGCACGAACACATCGTCTTGCTCCCGAGTGCATGATTTTATCAGCATTTCCACCAATCCGAGCGGGATTTGACAGGCGTGAAAAGTCTTGTCCTTGCTCACATTTTTCACCAAATCGAAATAAAACCAACTGTACGGCATCCGACCTACATGGCCATCGGCCATGCGCTGCATGATGCGTTTGTCGGTTGGGTTTTGGTACGGCACAGCGACTTGGTCCTTGAAAAAATGGTTGTCCTTCGACTTGGTAGCGTGGAGAATGGAACGGTGTGCCGTGGTAAATCGCCGGGGGCTGTGGCCGACGTTGGTGTTGTAAACCCAGGCGTATTCCTGCACGTCGAAGGCGTTTTCATCGAGGAATTTCACCCGGAGGTAGGCGTTCTGCTTGGGGTAGTTCATCATGAAAAGGTTGCCTGACGGTTTGAGCACCCGCATGCATTCCCTCGTCAATTCGATGTACCAATCCACGTATTCGTTCCATTTGGTGACGTAGGTTTTGCCGTGATAATTGATGCCAACGCCATAGTCGGGGTCACCGTACACCATGTCCAACGAGTTGTCAGGCAGCTCGGCGAGCACCTGCATCACGTCTTTTTGAAAGACTTTGTTCCTAAACTTTTCGAGGGTCTTCATTTACACAACTGCCTGAAAATCAATTAACTGAATTGTTGTAAAACTGCAACCACTTTCTCTCCCCGCTCCGTCATACGACCAATTGGCTCCGCAAAATCAGCCAAGCCTTCCTGCCCCAGCAACGCCTTCACGGCTTCCAGACTTTCATTTTTTACGGTAAAAAGCAAGCCGCCGTTCGTTTGTGGGTCGGGCAGCAAGGTGAAGGCTTCCAACACATTTACGCCAGTGCCAAAGCTGATTTTCTCCCCAAAACTGCTCCAGTTGCGAGTGGTCGCATCCGGAAAAATTCGCTGTAAAATGTATCCACGCACACCGTCTAGCACCGGTATTTTCTCGTAAAAAAGCTCGGCGGAAAGCCCGCTCCCATCTGCCATCTCGACGAGGTGGCCCAGGAGGCCGAAGCCCGTCACGTCCGTCATCGCCGTGACACCAGGTAACGTGGCAAGCTGCTCCCCCACCCTGTTCAGCTTGGTCATGCTTTCAATCATAACTACCTGATGCTCACCACTTAACAAGCCCCTTTTTTGGGATGTTGAAAGTACGCCAACCCCCAAAGGCTTGGTCAAAAACAGCCAGTCGCCCACCTCGGCAGTGTCGTTCTTTTTCAAAAATTCATGGCGCACCAGCCCGGTAACTGCCAGCCCGAAAATCGGTTCCGGTGAGTCAATGCTGTGTCCCCCAGCCAATGGGATACCCGCCTCCCGGCAGATGCTGCGCCCACCTTCCAGCACTTTCGTGGCCAGCTCCACCGGCAGTTTGTCCACCGGCCAACCCAGCACGGCCACGGCCATCAGTGGTTTGCCGCCCATGGCGTAAACGTCGCTGATGGAATTGGCGGCAGCGATGCGCCCGAAGTCGTAGGCATCATCCACAATGGGCATAAAAAAATCGGTGGTACTGATGATGGCCTGACCATCGCCAATATCCATCACGGCAGCATCGTCACGGCCTTCGTTACCGACCAGAAGGTTGGGAAAATTTGCCTTTTCCCCCAAACTGCCCAGAATTTGGTCGAGCACTTTCGGGGCGATTTTGCATCCACAACCTGAGCCGTGGCTGTATTTGGTGAGTTTTATTTCTTCCATTTTTAGGATGTTATTGGGTTATTGGGTTATTGGGGGGGGCTGGGGTATTAAAAAGTATGTTTATTGGCCAGTTCGACCAATTGTTTAGCGATGGCTAGAGCATCCATTTTTTCTACTTCCAATCTTACGGTTTGAGAAAAATTGCCTTGCCCGGTTGAGTGGGCGTATGTCTTGTCGTAGTAGTTCAGGGCGATGGCGGTGGCATCCTCCACCCTACCCGCCTCGAAGGCTTCGAGGGCATCCTTCACGTTATTGCCCCCCATCCTTTTGGTAATTTTCAAAAGCGATTCGATGATTTCATCCTTCGGAAAAGTGGCGTACACCACAGCTAGATGACGAATCCGCTCCTCAAATGGCACCTCCAAAACTACCAACGGTGCTATCTTGTACTGCTCGAAAAAGCCCGCCGGAATCGAAACCCTGCCGATGGTACGGCTCTCGTTTTCCACCCAGATGCGGCGCTGGTGGTCTATTTTTTCCAATTCGGCGAAGAGGTCGTTTTCAAATTGCTCAACCCTCGGCTGGGGTTCCTCACCCAGTGCTCCAAAAGCGGAACCCTTGTGATTGGCCAGTCCTTCGAGGTCTATGACTTGTTCGCCGAGGCTGGTGAGTGCTTTCAGCACTTCCGTTTTGCCACTTCCTGTCTTGCCGCCCAGTACCACGAACCGACTTTTGCGGAGCGAAAAATGCTCCAACACATGCGCCCGGTATGCCTTGTACCCTCCCTCCAAAACTTGAACATCGAACTTCGCAAACGACAACAAGGTGGCCAAGCTGCCGCTTCGCTGTCCGCCCCGCCAGCAGTGTACAGCGACTTTTTTTTCTGGTGCCAACTTCATGGCTTGTTTCACGTACCACGACATTTTTGCGCCAGCAATATCCAAACCCCGAAGGAAAGCCCGTTCTGGACTTGCTTGTTTGTACAGGGTTCCCACTTCCGCCCGCTCCTCGTCACTGAATAGCGGCAGGTTTTGCGCACCGGGCACGTGACCTTGGGCGTACTCCGCAGGTGTACGCACGTCAAGCAGCACCCTTTCAGGTTCGAGTTGGAAAATTTGTGTAGCGTTAATTCGCTTCATTGCTGGGAATAATATTGAACTTTGGGCTGCGAAAGTAGGATTTTTACAGGCAGAAAGCCATGAAAAAATTGAACCCGCTTCCTCATAAATCCATGAAACTGCCGCTATATCGGCATGTATCCAAAACGATTAACCAAAATGTCCAGCTACATGAAAGTAATTTCCATCCTTGTATTTTTGAGTTTTTTGTTGCCCAATTTCCTTTTTGCCCAGCTAACTATTGAAACGGTAACTGGAAAAAAGCGGACAAAAAACATTCCGGTCAAAACGAAAATTGGTCTGAAAATGCCCACACAAACGGCCAACAACGACTGCAATTGTTGCCACATGACTTATACCGGAATTCTTGATTCTATTGATACAGAATATGCCAGCCTTAATCTATTGGAATCCAACAGGGTGTTCGTGGATGAGCGAGGCATCAACCAATTTCACAATGTCAGGTTTGAAGCAAAAGCTATTGTACCGACCAATATTCCATTGAATTCGCTTAAAGCAGTAACTGTTTTTCCAAAATCCAGAGAGACATTGAGGAACACTGGATATACCCTGCTTTTGGTAACAACCATTCAATCCTTGGTCATCAACCCTTTTTTGGATGGCAAAAACAGGAGGATTGGTAATGCTGCCGCTGCAACAGGATTCTTGACTGGCCTCGTTTTCAGCATTCTTCCCAATAAAAAAACCTACTATTTTGAGCAGCCTCCAGGGAGCCCAAAAAGGCTTTGGCGGTTAAAAAAATAGCCGGAACCAAGTTCCACCGTGTAAACCTTGGTGGGGTAAAACCTTCCCTTTATCGAATCGTTTGATAGATTGAGAAACAAAATGCCAACTTCGGGGCTTGTTTTTCGCTTATTTTGCCAAAATCTTCCGCCATGCGTATTTTTTTACGGGTCTTTTCAGAGAGTGCCATGCAGGCTTGGGGCCAACTTTCGGGCAACAAACTGCGCAGTTTCCTTTCGCTAATGGGCATCACCATCGGCATTTTTTGCATCATCGCCATTCAGGCGGCAGTGAACTCCATGCAGGACAACGTGATGGGCAGCCTAAAAAAAATGGGAGATGACGTCGTGTATGTTTCCAAAGTTTCATGGACGGAAGACCCGCACACCAACTACTGGAAGTACCAGCGCAGACCAAACATTGATTACAATGATTTTGAGGCCATTAAAACAAAGGCCGAAACAGTTGGCGCAGCTTCACTGCATGTTTTTATCGGCATGAAGACCTTGAAATACCGCTCAAACTCTGTCGAAGGTGCCTTCTGTGTTGCGGTCACCTACGACATGGATGAAATCTTCAAGCCTGAATATGAAAAGGGAAGGTATTACACGCTTGGTGAGTACCATTTAGGGGCAAACAAGGCATTAATCGGTGCAAAAGTGGCAGAAGAGTTGTTCGGGTCTATAGAACCTATCGGTAAGAAAATCAGGATGAGCGGTCGGGACATAGAGATAATTGGTGTTTTCAAACGCTCCGGAAAAGACCTGCTCAAAGTCATGGACTTCGACAACGGTATCATCATTTCTTACGAATTGGGCAAAAAAATTGCCAACCTGAAGACAGATAATCCATTTGGGGCATCACTCAATGTGAAAGCTGCCGAAGGTGTTGACATAGAAAAGGTGAAAGATGACCTTACGGGGACGCTGCGTCAAGAACGGCACCTAAAGCCCCGGGAGGAGGACAATTTCTCCCTCAACACCATGTCCATCATTGCGAAGTTGCTGGGCAACGTATTTGGCGTACTGAACTTGGTGGGTCTTGTTATCGGCATGTTCGCCATCGTTGTGGGTATGGTGAGTGTCGCCAACATCATGTTCGTTTCGGTAAAAGAGCGCACGAACATCATTGGTATAAAAAAAGCACTGGGTGCCAAAAGCGGCGTCATTCTGCTCGAATTCCTTGTCGAATCCGTGATTCTGTGCATTTTCGGTGGCATTTTCGGGTTAATGCTCGTTTATGGCCTGTTGGCCGCACTTGAAAGCACGATGCCTTTCCCCGTTTATCTCGACCTAGGGAATGTTGGTTGGGGAATGTTCCTGTCAATTGTGGTAGGCGTTCTAGCCGGTGTCATTCCAGCTATGCAAGCCGCCCGAATGGACCCAGTAGATGCCATGCGGCAAGGAGGGTGACAAAAGTTGGCAGTTCGGCAGGTGGCAGTTAGCAGTCTGTTTTTCGGTTAAAAATAATTCAGTTCATTTTTTCAAAAAGAGGCGATACCTTATCCCTTTGTGTCACCTCTTTTCAATAACGCAGCCTACGGACAAATTTCCCGCCACCCAGACCGCCAACTGCCGAACTGCCGAACTGCTGAACTGCTGAACTATTTTTTCTATCTTTGCGCGGCTACGGTGATTTGTGGCACTGCCACAAGTCTGAAAAGGGAATCCGGTGAAAATCCGGAGCAGTCCCCGCTGCTGTAAGCTTCATTGATTTTTTTGACATAAAGCCACTTGTTGAAAGTTTTGAGTTTTGAGTTTTGAGTTTCGAGTTGTGCACGTCATAACTCGAAACTCAAAACTCAAAACTCAAAACTCAAAATTGGGAAGGCGTCAAAAAAGAAGCGAGTCAGAAGACCTGCCGTTGCGTATTTTCTCATTCGGGCTTTCGGAGGAAAAGCCGGGGAAGAAACGCAGCAATCCGTCTCCATCGGCTTGAAAATCAAGGCTTTATCGCCAATCTCGTTTCCAACCTGCCCTCCTTTTTGCCCACTTTTGGCAGGTAGTTTTGGAAAAAAACAGCATTCCATTCTTACTTTTTGTGTTGCTTTCGCAATTGCCAGCCTTGGCCCAAAAGGACACGCTTGTCCAACTGCCAGTCGTTGAGGTCAGTGCCACCTCGCTCCGCAATGAGCCTCCGGGAAGTTTTGTTGAGAAATGGTCAGGAAGCGACCTCTCAGAGCATGGTGCTAGCAGTGTTGCCGATTTTTTGCAAAACCAAACCGGAATTTACCTTAAAAGCTACGGAAGTGGCAGCCTCGCCACGGCATCTATCAGAGGAGCCAGTGCAAGCCAAACTGCGGTACTCTGGAATGGCTTTCAGGTGCAAAGCCCCATGCTTGGGTTGCTGGATTGGTCGCTTTTACCCGTCCATTTTTCGGATAAAATCACCTTGCAACATGGCGGCAACAGCGCCAGTTGGGGAAGCGGTGCCATCGGCGGGGTGGTTTCGATGGATAACAAACCCGATTTTGGAATAAAGCGACAGTTGAATTTGGCCACTGGCTACGGTAGTTTCGGAAGTTGGAATGGACAGGCCACCGCAAAATTCGCCAGTCAGAAAGTGGCCAGCGCTACTCGCTTTTTTTACCAAAAAGCCAATAACAATTTCCCGTACCAACCCGCAACCGGACTACCCGAAAAAGAACAGACCAATGCTGGCCAAAAGCAAAAAGGGCTTTTGCAAGCATTCTATTTTCGGCCTTTTGCCAATATACAGCTTGGCTGGCATACCTGGCTCCAACAAAATTACCGGGAAATACCGCCCACCACTACTCAGAACCGGAGCGAAGCCAATCAAGAAGACAAAGTGTTTCGGTCAGCATTCAATTTCAATTGGCACTTTCGGCAAAATATTTTTCAAGCAAAAACTGCAGTTTTCCGGGAATCCATCCGCTATCGAGATGAACTAACAGGACTCGATTCTCCGAGTCATTTTTTGACAAACATCAATGAACTGGAATGGCAGCGCATTTTTTTGAAAAAATTCACCCTACAACTCGCTGGTAATCAAACCTATACCAAGGCATTTATCAAAAACTATTCAGGCTCAACGGCAGTGCGGCACCAGTCGGCAATGTTTGCCTCGTTTCGGTACAGGAGCAGTAATTTCAGTGCCCAACTGGATGGACGGCAAGAGGTGGTTGATGGCAAACTTGTTCCGTTCACGCCATCGTTTGGTGCCGAACAGCAGCTGAAAAATTGGCTGAAATTCGGCGCTAAACTCGAACGCAACTACCGGTTGCCCACCCTCAACGACCTGTATTGGACACCAGGCGGCAACCCAGACCTGCTCGCCGAATCGGGCTGGAGCAGCGAATTGAATTCACAATTTACCTTCAAAAAAAACCGGTCAACATTCCGTTTTTCAACTGCCATTTTCAACCGAAACATCAAAAATTGGATACTCTGGCATCCAAGTCCTGTGCAGGTTTTTTGGTCGGCCTCCAACATCGCTGAGGTTTGGAGCAGGGGCCTGGAGAATCGGCTGCGCTATTCTTGGAAAAGCTCGAAGTGGCATTGTCAGCTATTGGGCGGATATGATTTTGTCCGTTCGACCAATCAAAAAGCGGTTGTTCTGCCAAAAATAGAGGCGGGCCAACAGCTCATCTATGTGCCTGAAAATCAAGGTTTTATCAGTATCGAAATTAGCTTTGGAGCGTTTTCAGGCAAATATCGCCACCAGTTTACGGGGTCCGTCCTGACCGAGTTGGGCGAACTGCCCAGTTTTCAAATCGGTGAATTCGAGCTGGGTTTTGAAAGGCAAATTGGTGGTGAACCTGCCCGGCTCTTTTTTCAAATCAACAACCTCTGGGATTCAAATTATCGGGTCATTGAGCGCAGGCCGATGCCGGGCAGGAGTTACCAGGTGGGGTTGTCCTTGAATCTTTCAAAAAAATAATCACTCATCAAGGTCATCAAAAACATCAGAAAATGAAATCACTCAACATCCTTCTCCTTGTATTTTTCACCATAAAATTGGCTGCACAGACGGTAGCCGATTTTGAAAATTTCAACCTCTCCGTCGGGAGTTACATCAATGACGCCGGGAGCAGTCACGTCTTCCAAAGTGGCAATATTGAATTGCCAAATAGCTACGTCGATGACCCCAATTTTCCCTACTGGTCAGGCTGGGCAATTTCTGCTGCCACTGACGTGACCACTCCTGGTTTCCAAAATGAATTCAGCGCAATTACAGGCGGAGGTGTGAATGGCTCAAACACTTATTCTGTCAGCTATATTTTCGGGAGCGGCGTGATGAATCTAACGGGAAATGCGGTCGGAGGTGTGGTTCAGGGGCTATACCTCACGAATAACACCTACGCCTACCTGAGCATGTTGGAGGGTGATGGGTTTGCCAAACGGTTTGGCGGCGAGAATGGCAATGACCCAGATTTTTTCAAAGTCACCATCCGGAAATATTTGAATGGTCAAATTGGCTCAGATAGCGTGGAGTTCTACCTCGCTGATTATCGCTTCACGGATAACAGCCAGGATTATATCGTGAATAATTGGACTTGGGTGGACTTGACGCCGCTGGGGAATGTGGACTACCTGGAATTTACAGTGGCCTCCTCCGATGTTAGTACTTCGGGCATCAACACGCCGACTTATTTATGTGTGGATGATGTGACGACAACGGATATGCCATCAGCTACCAAAGGGCTTGTGGAGGCTGTGAAAATCAAGGCATGGCCAAATCCTGTGAGCAGTTTTCTGAAAATTTCTTGGGAAGCCACTGAGCCTGCAACTATTTGGTTATCAAATATTTACGGTGAGACTTTGCTTCGCAAATCGCTACTGGCCAACGACACCGAACTGGATGTTTCGGATTTAACGCAAGGGGTGTTTACTTTGCACGTGGCGCACGGTGACCAAGTGCAGTCTCAAATCTTTATCAAAATTTAGGCATGAGCAAGGCCACGACCAGTGTAAAAAAATACCCGCCCGCTTTGCGGAAAAAAGCGGCAGCCATCGCTGAAATTCTCGATGGGTTGTACCCCGATACGCCCGTTCCACTCGAACATCAAGACCATTTTACGCTGCTCGTGGCGGTGCTGCTCTCCGCACAATGCACCGATGTACGGGTAAACCAAGTGACGCCAACACTCTTTGCGAAGGCCAACAACCCGATGGACATGGCCAAACTTGATGTGAAAGAAATCGAAGACATTATCCGGCCTTGTGGCTTGTCTCCGCAAAAGTCGAAGGCAATTTTTGGGCTGTCACAAATTTTACTAGAAAAACACAGTGGCCAAGTGCCGCAAGATTGGGATGCCCTGGAGGCGCTGCCTGGGGTTGGTCACAAAACGGCCTCGGTGGTGATGTCGCAAGGATTCGGGGTGCCGGCATTTCCCGTTGATACCCACATTCATCGTTTGGCGGAGCGTTGGGGACTGAGCAATGGGAAGAACGTGGAGCAAACTGAGCGGGATTTGAAGGCTTTATATCCAAAAGAAAGCTGGAACAAGCTGCATTTGCAAATCATTTTCTTTGGCCGTGAGCATTGCCCAGCACGAGGTCACGACCCAAAAAAGTGCTTGATTTGCAGTAAATACGGTATAAAAAATCCATCAAAATGAGACCAACCAATTTGACTTTGGAAGCCTGCGTGGAAACGTTGCACGATGCCATTCGAGCTGAACACTGCGGCGCTAACCGGATAGAGCTTTGTGGCGATTTGAGTGTTGGCGGGGTCACGCCTTCTGAGGAACTGACACTGGCCTGTCTTCAAGGTTTGAAGATTCCGATTATGGCCATGGTTCGGCCTCGGGGCGGAGATTTTGTTTACACAGATACGGAAATTGAAGCGATGAAAAACGATATTCAGTATTTCAAGAGTGTGGGCGTTGCAGGCGTCGTGTTTGGAATATTGGATGAAAATGGAGGGGTGGATATTGCTAGAACCCGTGAGCTTTCGGAATTGGCGAAGCCACTTTTGGTGACTTTTCACAAAGCAATTGATGATACACCTGACCCTGTTGTAGCTATCGAGCATTTGACCCAAATCCCTGATATTCAGCGAGTTCTAACCTCTGGTGGTAAAAGTACAGCCATGGAAGGATCTGAAATTCTTCGTAAAATGCGAGCTGTTGCCGAAGGTAAAATAAAAATTATAGCAGCGGGAAAGGTGACAAAGGAAAACTTGATGCAAGTCCACACAGCTGTGCGCACTACGGAGTACCATGGGAAGCGCATTGTGTTTTAGGTTGGCTTCGTAACCGATCGGCGTATGTTTGCGATGTTTAGCAAAAGTAATGCAGCACAGAAAGCAACGCCAACCAGCCAGACCATCATTTCTAGACCAGATTTTAGTTCAAAACCTTGTTTTGAAAAATAGCCAATCTCCCAAAATCGGATGGCAAATAGTGCCACGAACACAGCAAGTAATACAAGTCCAAATTGCATGGAAAATCGTTTTGACAAAAGTCCACTAATTTGTATTGGATAATGGCCCGTTTCAAGCAGTAACGTAATATCTGGGCGGCTTTGAGCTATCAATAATTGAAAGTTCAGGGTAAAAACCAACATGGATAGCGCCAATATCAAGAGGCCCATCGCCCAAAGAACAACTAGCACCAATTTCAACAAAATGCCAAATTGGCTACCAATCAGCCTCCCAACACTCACTTCGTAGTTTTTCTCTTTTAAAAAAGTTTGAAAATCCTTGGACAGCGGATTTTGAACTTTCAATATCAACCGAGAAGCTAGACCAGGTTCACTCCCGAACTTACCGTTTGCCCAAGCCATGAAGTCCGGCGGCACGAGAATGGAGTTGATGCGGTCACTGAATCCAACAATTTTTCCATTGAACGATTGCTTGCCCCCCTGCCCACTGACGGTGATTTCCATATTGAGCTTACTTACAGTTGATGGGGTAACTTGGGGCAGCCCCTGACTTGGCGCAAACCCAAAATTATAGAGTGCTAAATAGTCCTTGGAAATAATTACCGGTACATTGTTTTGGCCTTCCGACCATCGAAAGGATGGTTCATGGACATCCAAAAATTCTTTGGGGACTGATTCAAAAAACAGCTCGGTGTAAAATCCGAGCATGTCGCTGGAAGCCCCAGCCCTGAAATCATTGGCTGTAAATTTCCCTACCGACTCGATGAATGGTTTTGATTTCATCTCGTCAATATCAGCTTCCGAAAAAACTGCTTTTACCCCAAGGGTATTGAAAAGGTTGACTTTCTTGTTGATTTGTACATATTTGTCGCTGGGGTCGGCATCGCCCTGAAGCATATTTTGCACGTCGAAATAGAACTGCAAAGTGCTCAATAGTAAAAATAGTCCAATGAAAGCACCAAGTGCAGCTCCATAAAGCAGCCATTTGCTTTTACCTTTCCAAAGGATTTTGTTGAGAATTTTTCGAGTTTGGTTGGCCATGCTTTAACTGAAAAAGGGCGATTAGCTGTAGCCAATCGCCCTTTTGAATTTTCAAGAGAAGTATTACTCAAGTTTGTACTTCACCGGAAGGTTGAATTGTACCCGAACTGCACGGCCACGCTGTTTGCCTGGCTGCCATTTCGGCATCAATTTCACAACCCTCAGTGCTTCGTCTCCGCAACCAGCGCCGATATCACGTACAACTTCTGGCAAGGTAATGCTGCCGTCCTTCTCAACAACAAATTTCACGTAAACGGTACCTTCAACGCCGTTTTCACGAGCAATTGGTGGATACTTGATATTGCTGTAAATAAACTGAAGCATTTTCGTTTCAGCACATTTTTTCTTCTCAGTTTTGTCAGAGATGTCTTCGCAACCGGGAAAAGCTGGTTGGTCTTCAACAACCTTGAAGATTTCTTCCTCTTCCTCTTTTGGAGGTGGCGGTGGAGGAGGTGGCGGTGGAGCTTTCTCAATTACTGGAGGAGCTATCACTTGGGTTTCTTCTTCAATGGACTGATCCTGTTGAATCACTGTCTCCACTGAAATGTCATCTGGAACCTCTTGAATTACTGGTGGTGGTGGAGGTGGTGGTGGTGGTGGTTCCGCCGTCCTTGGTGTCTCCATCTCAATCTCTTCGTCAAGTGTTCCCAATAGACCAGATACGTCAATAACTCTGTCGTATTTAGTCCAACTGAAAGCAAGTATCATCAGGATGATGGCAGCAAGAATGCCAAAATTCCTAAAGGTTGTACCCAAACTAAAGGTATCTACCTCGGGGTACTTATTTCGACCCTCCAGTGGAGAGCTGAAAGTAGTGCCGGCATGTTTTGCCGTTAGATTGCTCTCTGAACGTTTCTTGTACACCCCCTTCACAACGATGATAAGGGCTATGGTCAACAATACTATCAGAATTGATATGAGCATTACGATTGATCCACTAATTTCGAAATCCATATTGGTTATTTTTTAGTGAAGTGAAAATTGAATATTATATAAACTAGAACAGCGCCGATAAAGTTAGCCACCATGTCCCAAACTTCGAGAAACCGGTTTGGGAAGAAGCCCCATTGTACGAGCTCCATCAAAACTCCGTAACTCGTAACAACTAAGGTGGCAATTAATACTGATTTGGATGTAAGGTTATCACTTGAAGCCAATCCTTTTATTGCCAGCCAATTGAAAATACCATAAATGGCAAAATGTCCCAATTTGTCAGTAGCAATAATTGTTGTTGGCAATTGAACCCCGGGCATGGTTGACAATATTAAAATGATAATTGCCCAGAGGATTACAGGAACAAAAGGCTTCATGTCAAATAACTTATGCCCAAAAGATGCGACGCTTCTTTACTTTGGTGTGCGATTTCAATCTTTTTTTTGAAAATCAACCAACCAGCTCACTATAGGCAGATGAATCTAACAACTCGTTCAATTCTGAAAGGTCACTCATTTCTATTTTGATAATCCAACCAGCATTGTACGGGTCTGAATTAACAAGCGTGGGGTCATCTCCACCGTTTTCGGTAATCTCCGAATTGACTTCGATGATTTTTCCAGAAACTGGCATAAATAAATCCGAAGTAGTCTTCACTGCTTCAATGGTTCCAAATACTGCTTCTTTTTCCAGGGATTCCCCATCTGTTTCAACTTCAACATAAACGATTTCACCCAATTCTCCTTGGGCAAAATCGGTGATGCCAACTACGGCGAAGTTTCCACCTTCAACCCTAATCCATTCGTGGTCTTTTGTGTATTTTAAGTCTGCTGGTAGGTTCATAAAATAATTATGTTTTGTTAGTTCACATTTTCCATTAAAAAAGACACGTTGAGAGACAGCAGTTCAAACCTTTGAATTTTCATGCTACAAACGTTTTCACAGAAAACCGCTTTGGTTAATCAATCTGGCCCTAATGTGCTTCTTTGCCATTTTCTAAACCCAAAACATTGAAAGCAAATTGCAGGTGGCTTGGTAGCTATCCTCTCAAAAAGTCTTCTTTTAGGACGCCCAAATGTAGTGCAATTCTCAAAACAACAATACTAAATGGAGGAATTTATACGAAGCGGAAAATAGCTTCTTGAAAAATTAATTGCTGGCAGGATTGGACTTCTCAAAACAGTTTTCATAAAAAAAACCGGGCTTGCGCATAAATGCTTGCAAGCCCGGCGAAAACACGCTCTCTCTAATTTTTATCCTGCTAAGATAAGGTTTTTTGCAAAAACCAAATCATTTGTACTTATTTTTATAAAAAAATCAGAAGGCGATAAATTAACTTGTACTTACATCTATCTGATTATCAGCGATTTCTGTTGCGTTCTTTTTCAGACTTTTTTTGTACCACCCCATTTAAAAGCGTTTAAGGATTTCGTTGTGAAACGCTAATCATACTTTCTACCATCATTGATTTCTCTTCCACCCCAGAACCATCTTGAGGATTGAAGAGCGGAAAGGAAAATTCTGGATCTAAAGTAAATTACACCTAGCGTCCAAAGAAAACTGGGTCAGTGGCAAATATTTCAAAATGTCTTAGTAGTTAAGTTTTGAAGAAAAAGAAAAAGGATTATCTTTGCCCGCTAATTTAAAAATCGAAAAAAATCTAACATGAAAAGTGATATCCATCCAAAGAATTATAGAAAGGTAGTTTTCAAGGATTTCTCTTGCGATGAATCTTGGATTACCTATTCTTGCGCTCAAACCAAAGACAGTATTACTTGGGAAGATGGCAACGAATACCCGCTTGTGAAGCTGGAAATCTCATCTGCTTCGCACCCTTTCTTTACTGGCAAAATGAAGTTTGTTGACACAGCAGGCCGTATCGACAAGTTCAACAAGCGTTTTGCGAATACAAAATTCAAAAAAGAAGAATCGCCAGCAGAGTGATTCATCGAATGATTTTTTGCAATTCAAAAAGCCTCGACTCTACGGTTGAGGCTTTTTTTGTAAACTTGCCCTTGATTATTTTTCCTTAAAACTATTTGCGCTAAACAGTTTACTTCCCAAGCCTTTTCAATGAAAAATATTATTCTTTTCGATAACGAAACCAGAGACCACCTGCTTCCTTTCACCTTCACACGTCCTGTTTGTGAAATCAGGCTTGGCGCAATGACCAACCGGGAACGTTGGGAAAAGTGGATGAATGGCAAAGCTTCATTCATCACACAGGATTACTTGTCAGAGCGTTATGACATCACCATTTCAGAGGTAAATTACCTCATAAACGGCTCAGTGTTACCGACCCACGAAATCGTTTCACTGATTAACCAGATGGAAAACGGCGACGCCATGCTGCTGGATGGTGAATTGATTGCCGCCGTTCTTGACCGGACACAGTTTGACCGGCTAATGGATGACGACATCGAAGACCTCAACAGTTTTGAAATAAAGGAATCGCCTGTATTAAAATTGAACCGGCTTTGGGATATTTTTCAACTGAGCGAAAAAACCATCATTTCTGACTACAAATTGTTGGCGGCAAGTCGAACCTCGCACCCAATTAGTCCGAGCAATACCATTATTGGTGAGGGGCAAATTTTTATCGAAGAAGGTGCCGCCGTGGAAGGCGCCACTTTGAACGCCAGTAAAGGCCCAATCTACATTGGAAAAAATGTTGAGGTCATGGAGGGTGCATTAATTCGTGGACCTTTTGCAATCGGTGAGAATAGTGTGGTAAAAATGGGTGCTAAGATTTACGGCCCGACATCTATTGGCACGCATTGCGTAGTAGGAGGTGAGGTCAAGAACATCGTCATGTTCAATCATTCCAGTAAAGGACACGAGGGCTACCTTGGCAACTCCGTAATTGGTGAATGGTGCAACCTCGGAGCTGACACCAACTGCTCCAATCTCAAAAACAACTGGGACGAGGTGAAACTTTGGAGCTACGTCACCGGTCAATTGGAACAAACGGAGCAATTGAAAATCGGTCTCCTAATGGGCGATTATTCAATGTGTGGGATCAATACCATGTTCAATACCGGCACAGTTACTGGCCTTTGTTGCAATTTGTTTGGCGCTGGATTCTTGCCCAAATTCATGCCTTCCTTCTCTTGGGGTGGTACGGACAATTTTTCAACTTATGTTCCAGAAAAGGCCTTTGATGCCGTGGAGAGGATGATGGCAATTCACGGCCACCATTTGGAGGTAGAAGACCGCCTGCTGTTGATGGCTGTTTTTGAGGAAACAGCCCAATATCGCCCTTGGGAACAAAAAGAAGAAGCAGGACGGAAGTTTTTCAAAATGTTTGATTCAAAATCTTAACCTTCAGGTTTGTTGTTTTGGAAAAAAATCCTCAGCTATTTTGTTGATATTCAATTGGATAGTGCTGTTACAGGACTTAACCCTGTCTTAAATCTTTCGCTCCGCAATGGACGATTCTACCTTACCACCACCAATGCCGTCTATTCATTCGGTGACCTCTACGACAATTTTTCAAAGACTTTTGAAAAGTTTGATTTTGAAAAAAACAAGTTTCAGAGCCTTCTTGTGCTTGGCTTCGGCATGGGAAGTGTGCCTTACATGCTGGAGCGGGTTTTTGGTCAAAAAATGCCCTGCACAGGCGTTGAGGCCGATGCTAAAATAATCGAATGGGCGTCGAAATACACGCTGCCAACCCTTACCAATCCCATTGAACTGATTCACCAGGATGCACTTGCTTTTGTTGAAAAATGCTCTCAGCAATTCGGCCTCATTGTCGTGGATTTGTTCTTGGACGACCTTGTGCCCAAGCAGTTTGAGTCGCTTGATTTTTTGCAAAAAACCAAGTCGCTGCTCGCACCAAACGGCCTGCTCCTCTTCAACCGCCTTGCCGACACAGAGGCATCGCTGACTGCTACACAGCATTATTTTGAAAAAACGTTCAAATCCGTTTTCCCTGGAGGAACTTACATGGATGTGGATGGAAACTGGATGCTTGCTAATCGGGCAGCTTGGGTTTGATGCTGTCGTTTTCATCAAAATCAAATTCCAACTGAACGCCCTCCCCTGCCCCTTCCCGCTCCAAGTTGGAGACAGAAATACCCAACAGCCGCAAAGCTTCGAACTCATCCCGACTTGCCTCCAACAGTTCAAAAGTAGCTTGCTGCAATGCTTCCAAACTGCGGATTTCCCCACCAAACGACTTGCTCCGACTGATGATTTTGAACTCCGGTGTCTTCATTTTCAGCGTTACCGTCCGCCCGAAATTGTCGTGCTTGGCCATGTAGTTGAACACCGTTTCGATGATTGGCACGAGGCGTTCCTTCATTTCAGCGGCATCACTCACATCCTCGAAGAATGTGCGCTCCGCCCCAATGGACTTGCGTATGCGGTTTGGATTCACGGGTCGGTTGTCCTCTGCCCGCACGATTCGGTAGTAGTAGCGCCCCGATTTTCCGAAGCGTTGCGACAGCTCGATTTCGGTCAGGTTTTTCAAATCCAAGCCCGTGCGGATGCCCATTTTTTTCATGCGCTCCGCTGTCACTTTGCCGATGCCGTGGAATTTTTCAACGGGTAGTTTTGCCAGAAAATCCAATGCCTCCTCCGGCAAAATGGTCTTCATGCCGTTGGGTTTGTTGATGTCAGAAGCCACTTTTGCCAAAAACTTGTTAAAGGAAACGCCCGCCGAGGCCGTCAACCCAGTCTCCGCTTCGATGCGGCGGCGGATGTCCATGGCGATTTGCATGGCGGAAGTGATGTTCTTTTTGTTTTCGGTGACATCGAGGAAGGCTTCGTCAAGCGAAAGTGGCTCAACGAGGTCAGTGTAGTCAAGGAAGATTTCCCGGATTTGTTTGGAGACTTCGTGGTAGGCCTTGAAGTTGGACTTCACGAATATTATGTTCGGGCAAAGCCGCTGCGCCGTAATGCCGGGCATTGCGGAGCGCACCCCGTACCGCCGAGCCTCGTAACTGGCAGAAGCCACCACGCCCCTCGTCCCACCACCGCCCACTGCCACGGGCTTGCCACGCAGTTCGGGGTTGTCCCGCTGCTCGATGCTGGCAAAAAAGGCATCCATGTCAATGTGGATGATTTTGCGGTAGAGGAGGTAATCTGGATTCACGATTGCGGATTCTGGATTCTGGATTTGGGTTGCCAAATCTCTACGGTTTTTCTATTTTTGTTGCATCAAAATTGTTTTCAATGAATGTCACTATTGATAAATTAGACCTGATACAACAAATCTTACTCATCAAAGATGAGAAGATGTTGGAAGCTATTGCCCGATTGATTCAAACGAAACGGAAATCCTCGGATGAAGTGGATGGTTGGGAGGAATTGCCAAGCTCGGTGAAAAATTCGATTGAAACCTCTCAAAAGCAAATGGAGGATGGGGAAGGCATTCCATTGAACGAGGTATTGGCTAAGTACCGCAAAAGGTATCAGGCATGAACCCGTTTGTGACTATTTCACCCAAGGCCGACGAGGAATTGGACGGCATTCTAACCTACCTTGAGGCCAATTTTAGTGTTACCGCTGCTGCAAACTGTTTGGATGTCATTGAAAAAATATGTTGGGACGTAGCAGCCTTCCCTTTTGCCTTTCCTGCCTACAAAAGAAAAAGTGTTCGCAAGGCTGTGGTGAACAAGCATCTTTCCATGTATTATCAAGTTCGCAAGGATACAATCGAAGTGCTGTCATTTTGGGACAACAGGCGGGATGTTGAAAGCCTTGACCTCTAAACCTCATCCTAATGGATGGGGTTTAGGATACCTGCCGCTGCTCCATGCTGGCAAAAAAAGCATCCATGTCGATGTGGATGATTTTGCGGTAGAGAAGGTAGGTCGGGTTACTTTGCAATTCAAGAATTGAAATGAATTATTATTGCTTTAGAAATCTGCTAGTGTATACATCACCTGTCGAAGAAATAGCAGATAAATTGTATATCCCACTACTTAAATGAGAGATATCAAGATTTACATTATTAAATTTAGAATCTAAAATAACAGTTCTACCAATTGTGTCCGAAATCAGAACACTCTTCCAAAGAATATTAGTTCTTGTCACAAGCTGGATTTTCTGATATGCTGGATTCGGAAGAATTCTAAAACCTTCATCATCTGCAATTTCTTTTTCTTTAGCTTCGTTGATTGGGGTAGGAGACAATTTTACAACCCAGGCATCATTATAATCAATATGAGAAGAAACATCTCCATCATTCGAATAAGAAGCTCCCGAAACGATAATATTATTGTCAGTAGTTTGTTCAATATCATAACAAAAGTCGCTTGAACTTCCCCCTAGAGATAGGTTCCATTCTAGAATTCCTGTATTACTAATTTTAAATACCCAATAATCTTGAAATCCATGATTATTACTAACATCTCCATTATCAGAGCGAGATGTCCCGCAAACAATATACCCTCCATTATTATTTGAGAGACTAATTCCTTGAGCATAATCTAAACTTGAACCTCCGTATGAATGTTCCCAAAGCACTGCTCCTAAAGATGTTATCTTAAATACCCATACATCTTCGGAACCATTGTTTTCTGATACATTGCCATCATTTGACCTTGAACTTCCTACACAAATAAAGCTCCCAGAACTAGTCTCAATAATATCACTTCCTCCATCAACTTCACTTCCTCCATAGCATTTTTGCCAAAGCTTATTTCCCAAACTATCTAGTTTCAAAACCCAAACATCACCACCTCCGTGATTTCCAGTTACGTCACCATCTGTTGAAGCAGTTGAACCAATAATTATGTAATTACCACCTGAAGTTTTTCTTATAGCACCAATGTCATCAAACTCTGAACCTCCAAATGTTTTTTCCCATTCTATATCTCCATCTTGTGATATCTTAACAACCCAAGCATCAAAGGACCCATAATGGATACTTATATCCCCATCATTTGATTTGCTTTTAGTCGCAAATGTAAATCCCCCATCATCGCTCTGAACAATATCAGGACAACACTCACTGCTGCTTCCTCCATAGGTTTTTTGCCATTCTAATTCACCGATTGAGGATAACTTAATCAACCAAATATCTGATAAACCATGAGCTAAAGTAACATCACCGTCTGAGGAATTTGTTGTTGCTCCTATCAAAAAACCTCCATCTTCAGTTTGAATTGCTGAAGTAGCATAATCATCATTTGAGCCGCCAAAGGTCTTTTGCCAAATCAAGGTTCCTTCTGAGGACATTTTTACTATAAAAACATCTTCATTCCCGTTGTTAAATGAACTTGAACTGCCAACTGAAAGGTAATCCCCATCTGAGCATTGAATTACCGCATAGGAATAGTCATTGTATGAACCTCCAAAACTCTTCTCCCAAATTATCTCAGGTTGGGCAAAAAGTGTAACTGAAAGTAAAATTGAGAGACTAAATAGAATAAGGTACCTCATTGGAATTTCTTTTTATTTGAAGTTATTGGGGCCAAGAAAGTAAAATTAATCAGTCATCAAAAATTTCAAAGCTAATTGAAAAAATTATTTTGTTCCAAATTCAAGAATAGTTCCACTTCCGCTATTAACCATTTTCCCTACCTTCGCCCCCCGAAACAGAACAAATGCGTCTCAAGACCCTCGAAATTAAAGGCTTCAAGTCGTTCGCCGATGAAACGGTCATCCATTTCAATGAGGACGTCATAGGCATTGTCGGGCCGAACGGCTCGGGCAAGAGCAACGTCGTGGACGCCATCCGGTGGGTACTTGGCGAGCAGAAAAGCAGTGAACTTCGCCTCGATACCATGTCCAGCGTCATTTTCAATGGCACCAAAACCCGAAAGCAGGGCGGTGTGGCCCAGGTGACGCTTAGTTTCGAGAACACCAAAAACCTGCTACCTACCGAGTATAATTCCGTCGCCATCACCCGTAGGCTGTACCGCAGCGGCGAGAGCGAGTACCAACTGAACGGCGTCGTCTGTCGTTTGAAGGACATCACCAACTTGCTGATGGACACGGGCATCGGCTCCAACAGCTACGCCATCATTGCACTGGGCATGGTGGACGAGATTCTGGCAGACAAGGACAACGCCCGCCGCAAGATGTTCGAGCAGGCCGCTGGTATTTCAAAATACAAAATCAGGAAACGGGAAACCCTCCAAAAACTACAAGCCACCACCGCCGACCTGGAGCGGGTAGAAGATTTGTTGTTTGAAATCAACAACAACCTGAAAACGCTGGAACAACAGGCCAAGCGGACGAAAAAATATTTTGAACTAAAAGGTGAATACAAGGATTTGTCCATCAAATTGGCGGCACTGAAATCGGAATCGCTGAAGGCCAGGTACAAGGAGTTAAAGGATTCGTTGGAAAAAGAAGAAGACCGTTATCGACAGTTGGAAGTGGAGCAACGGCAGATGGAGGCTGGGCTGGAGCAGCAACGTAAGTCGAACCTAGACCAAGAACAAGCCCTGAGCGAACGTCAGCGGGAAATGAACCAACTCGTTGGGAAAATCAGGGACATGGAAAACGAGAAGCGGGTGCTGGAGCAGCGCATCACGTTTGTGGAGCAGAACAAAACCAAGTCGCAAGAGGCGATTCTGATTGCAAAATCACGTATTTCGACGTTGGAAGAAGAGATTGCGGGATACCGGGAGACACTCACCGAAGACCGCCGCCTGGAGGGCAAATTGGAGCAACAATTGGAAGCCGCCGAAAAAAGATTGAGCGATATTCGCCAGAGCCACGGTGAAATGAAGGCTGGGTTGGACGCCATCATGCAGAACCAGCAGCAGGTGGAGCGGGAACTGTACGAACTGGAAAAATCGAAAGCGGTAAACACCAACCAGATAGAAAACCTTCGGCACGACATCGCTCACGGTGAAGAGGAAGTTAAGAACCGGACCACGGAAACCGAGTCGTTGCGAAGCAAAATAAAAGAACTGGAAAAGGAGGAAGCTGAGCGCCGAGCAAGTGTGGAAGCCCTCGAACAAACGGAAGAAAAACGCCGGGAAGCCATTGCCGAAGGCGAAACAAAACTCGATGACCTAAAAAGTCGAGTGCAGAAAATACACCGGGAACTGGACGCCAAGCGAAACGAGTACAAGCTGACCAAAAGCATGGTCGAAAGTCTGGAAGGTTTCCCGGAGAGCATCCGGTTTTTGAGCAGTGCAAAGAACTGGACGAAGCAGGCGCCGCTGCTTTCTGACCTGATTTATGTGGAGGTGGACTACCGGGTGGCCATCGAAAACTACCTCGAACCGTATCTCAATTTTTACGTGACAGAAAACATGACGGACGCCCAGCAGGCGGTGCAGTTGCTCCAATCCGCCCAAAAAGGCAAGGCCAATTTTTTCGTCAACGACAGCTTCAAGGATTTCACGCCGAGCATCGCCATGCTTTCCGGTGACATGCGGCCCGCAACGGACCTCGTGCAATGCGACCCCGTCTATCGCAACCTTGTCAATTACCTTTTGGACAATGTTTTTATCCTTGAAAAAGAGGAGGTCACAAAGCAAATGTCCGATGAAAAAATCACGCTGTTGGCCAAATCTGGTCGGTTTATACAACGCAGGCACAGCTTGAGCGGAGGCAGCGTTGGGTTGTTTGAAGGCAAAAAAATTGGGCGGAAAAAGAATCTTGAAATTCTGGAAAACGCCATCAAGCGGGGCGAAGAAGACGAAAACAAGCTCTCGACGGAGATGTACCAATTAAAGTCGAGTATCGAAATTTTGAAAGGGCAACAGTCTAGGCAGCAGATTCAGCAGGAGCAAAATTTACTGAACAAAGTCTCGCAAGAGCGGGTTTCGTTGGCTGCCCGTTTGGACAGTTTCGAGTCGTATATCCGGGACGTGGATGCCAAAAAAGTACTGACTTTGGAGCGCATCAAAGGTTTTGAAGCAGCCAATGCAGCCAGCGAAAAGCTACTGGAAGAAAAGCTGCAAACCGCCGATGTAGCCCGAAAGGAAATCAGCAATACAGACGGGAAATTCCGTGCTGTCGCCGAGGAGATGAGCCAAGCCAGCACTGAGTTCAACAACAACAACATCGAATTCATCAAGCAGCAAAACAAGGTATCGGCGCTGCAACGAGAGCTTTCTTTCCGGGAAAAACAACTTGATGAAACCAAGGCCACCTTGGCCACCAACCAGCGTTCCCTCGACCAATCGGGCGATGAAGTAGCACAAATCAACGATGACATTGAGCGGCTGGTGAAAGAATTGCAGGTAAGTTATGAGGTACGCAAAGAGAAAGAAGGCGCCCTCTCTCAGACCGAGCAGACCTTCTTTTCGGCACGGAACATCATCCATGAAATTGAGGACAAGCTGCGGCAATTGGCTCGCCAGTCACAGGAGTCTCAGATAAAAATCAATAACACCAAGGACAAATACAGCGATACCAAATACCAACTCACGAACATTGCGGAGCGGCTCCGAATTGAGTTCAACCTCAGCATCAACGACCACGAAGCACTGACACTGACGGAGGAGCAAAGGGCGGGGTTGGATGAAAACGACCTGCAAATCAAAGTCGAACGCATGAAGGGGCGCCTGGATAATTATGGCGAAATCAACCCAATGGCCTTGGAAGCTTATGAGGAAATGAAGGAGCGCCATGATACCATCACGGAGCAGCGGGACGATATCTTGAAAGCCAAAGATGACCTGATGGAAACGATTCGAGAAATAGAGGAGACAGCCACGGCACAATTTCTTGAGGCTTTTGGGAAGGTACGGCTTTATTTTATTGACGCCTTCCGCAGCTTGTTCACCAACGACGACACCGCTGACCTCATCCTACTTGACCCTGAAAACCCACTGGAAAGCAGCATCGAAATCGTTGCGAAGCCAAAAGGCAAGCGCCCACAGAGCATCAGCCAGCTATCAGGCGGGGAAAAAACACTGACTGCCACTGCCCTACTCTTTTCGCTCTACCTGCTTAAGCCGGCGCCATTCTGCATTTTCGATGAAGTGGATGCCCCACTGGACGATGCCAACATCGAGAAGTTCAACCATATCATCAAGGATTTCAGCAAGGACAGCCAGTTCATCATCGTCACCCACAACAAGCAAACGATGGCTGCCGTGGACACGATTTATGGGGTTTATATGGCGGAGCAAGGAGTTTCGGCGGTGACTCCCGTTGATTTTAGGAGCTTGAAAAATGACTTGGTTTTCTCAGAAGTCGAGAATTAACAGAATTCAAAATCATTCCTGCTTCCACGACTTAACCGCCCGCCTGTCTCTCGCCTTGTGCTTTTCAAAATAAACATCGAACAAGGCCTTTCTTTCCGTTTCATTTAATCGGTAGGGTTCTTCGTAAAACCCTTTCGTATTTCTTTGCCGGAAAGCCTCGTACAATGTCACCGCACAAGCCACCGAGATGTTCAAACTTTCCGCCATTCCCACCTGTGGAATCATAAATTTTCCATCCAGCAATGGTTGTGAAACTGCCGAAATCCCCCGGTGTTCGTTGCCAAAAAAAAGGGCAAGTGGTTCGGTCAAGTCGATGTGGTGAAAATCGCTGACACCCTCGCCGAGCATGGCACCAAGCACTTTGTCGTATTTGCTTCGCAATCTTTCAAAACATGCCTCGGCATCTGTGAAGTAATGGGCCTCCACCCATTTGCCGGAGCCCATGGAGGTGCGCTTTCCTATTTTCACAAACTCGGTTTGCAAGTGGGCATCAGTATTCAGAATATAAATCTCGCCAACCCCTACCGAGTCGGCAGTACGAATGACCGCCCCGATATTGTGCATATCGGTTACGTTTTCCAGCACCACAGTCAGGTCTGGCTGTCGTCGGTTTACTACGGCATGGAATTTATCGAGTCGCTTTTTTTGCATAAAAAACAAAGCCGGAAGGTTTGCTTCCGGCTTTGGCTTTGGTACTGGGGATTGGACACAAGGAATTGCGAACCAAATACCCAATTCCTGATTTCCAATTCCAACTCAATCCGCTGGCTGCAAGTGGAAATACTTAAACTTCAGGATATGAACGTAGGTGTTCTCCAACTGGTCAAAGTACTTTAGGTTCTCTTTGTGCTTCTCCGGATTGAGTACAACCGGATTGAACTCAAATCGTCCGTGAAGCACATCGGATGGTGAGACGTCGAGGTGTTTCGCAAAGTCTTTGCCATGCTTGGCCAGCATTTTTCCAAAATACAACATCACGTCGTAGCCGAGAAAAGCCTCTTCGTCAGGTACGGAACCGTAAGAATTGAAAAATTTCTTTTTAAACTGCTTCACCCGCTCATCATTTTTATCCACGTAAGATGCGCTACTCACATGAAGCCCCAACTTTTCGTAGTATTCAAAATCAATTTGCTCAAAATCCAGCCACATGCTCATGCCATAAACCACGATGTCTTCACCTTCTGATTGCTTTGTCATCAGTTGTCTGAGCAGCGAATAAATAAAAGTTTGGTTTGACCAAGAAGGCACCACAAAAACCGTTGTTTTATTGGGTTTCAAATACTTCGTTACATCAATAGTCTGAAAGTTTGAACCACTTTCCGGCACCAGCAATTCTTGGAATTTCTTTATGGTACTACCCTTTTCTATCAAGGTATTTGCATCCTGGAAATACTTGAACCTCGCCTTCTCCTCTGGTTTGTCCAAAGCGACCAACACCACGTTTTCTGGCTGGTAGGTTCTGCGGATATGCTTGGTCATTGCCTCGCAATGTGCTTTCAACGATGGGTTGACTTGAATATAAAAAGGGTTATCCTCTGCCATTCCCATTTGCGCCGTGTAAGGCACTACAAGCGGCACTTTGTTTTTCTTCGAAAAGGCTTGCATCATGTCCACTATTTCCCTTTTGTATGGCCCGATGATGAGGTCTGACTTGGGCAGGTCGCCACTTTTCAGGAGGCTGTTCACTTTTGAAGTAGAAGCCTCTGAATCCATGATGGAGACATTGAATTTTGCACCATCCTCCTCTAAATCGTCATAAGCCAGCCTTGCGCCAGCGTAAAAATTCAAAGCCCAAAGTGAATTATCAGGTACGCCACTGGATGAAGCATTGGCCAAAAATGGAAGCAAAATGGAGATGTCACCGGTTCCATTGCCAGCACCGCCTGTTGTGCCGCCACCAGTATTGCCGCCCGTCACCGGTGGCTTGGTTCCCCCGGTCATTGGGCTATCCGTCTTGATGGGCGGGTATTTTTCCGCTGGAAGCACCTTCCACGCTACCGTATCCACATCCTCGTTAACCTCATGGACGGTCCGGTAGGTACCGGTTTCCGGGTCGTACACTTTCGTACCTTGAATATCACCCAGGTCTTCGTCCTTGTAAACCTTATCTTTGGAAGAATCGGCGGCAGGTTTCAGCCATCCACATGCCGGAAGCGCCAGTGCCAAAAAAACAGCGGCGATTACTATGTTCAACCGTTGGAGACTAATCGTCCTTTTTCTCATGTTGCTTTTATTTGCGTATTAGATTTTTGGCGCTTTTGGCGTTTTCGGTAGAACCTACCTTAAATGCCAAAAGGCTAATTTGCCAACTCGCCTATTCCCATTCAATCGTCGCTGGCGGCTTAGTGCTGATGTCGTAAACCACCCGATTTATCCCCTTCACGTTGTTGACAATTTCGTTGGAAACTACCGCTAAAAACTCGTGCGGCAACCGGCTCCACTCCGCCGTCATGCCGTCAGTGGAATTTACTGCCCGGAGCACAACCGGCTGTTCGTAGGTGCGCTCATCACCCATCACGCCGACCGATTGGATTGGCAAAAGCATGGTTCCAGCCTGCCAAACTTCGTCATAAAGCCCGAATTTTTTCAAGTTTTTGGTAAAAATTGCATCTGCCTCCTGTAGCAGTGCCACCTTCTCGGGTGTGATGTCCCCCAAAATCCGAACGCCCAGCCCTGGCCCAGGGAACGGATGCCGGCCAAGAATATCTGTTGGAATTCCCAACTCCTTCCCTACCCTGCGCACTTCGTCCTTGAACAACGAACGCAATGGCTCCACTATTTTCAGTTTCAACAAATCCGGCAGTCCGCCCACATTATGGTGTGACTTGATGGTGACCGATGGCCCATGCACCGAAACAGACTCGATTACATCGGGGTAAATGGTGCCTTGGCCCAGCCACGCAATATCTTCCTTTAACTTGTGAGCCTCGTCTTGAAATACCTCGATGAAGACCCGGCCAATGATTTTTCGTTTCTTTTCTGGATCGGTAGCTCCGGCAAGTTCGTCATAAAACCGTTGCTTGGCGTCAATGCCGAAGACGTTCAAGCCCATAACTTTGTAGCTGTCCAGCACCTCTTGGTATTCGTTTTTGCGGAGCAAACCATTGTCCACAAAAAAACAAACCAGCCGGTCGCCAATGGCTTTGTGCAATAATTCGGCGGCCACCGTGCTATCGACGCCACCACTTAGCCCCATCAGCACCCGTTCGTTGCCGATAGTTTTGCGCAGCTCCACAATTTTTTCTTCGATAAAATGGGTGGGTGTCCAGTCGCCTTTGCAGCCAGCAATTTCGTGAACGAAATTGCGGAGGATGGATAGTCCATCGAGGCTGTGGGTTACTTCTGGGTGGAATTGGATGCAATAAACCGGGGCGGCAAAAGCGCCTTCCTTTGCCTTGAAGGCAGCGACTTCAACGCTCGCCGTACTAGCCATTAGTTCGAACTGCTCCGGCAATTCCACGATGGTATCAGCGTGCGACATCCAGACCTGTGAGTCAGTTGGCACACCTTTTAACAACGCTCCGTTGGAATGGATTTTCGTCAAAGCTGCCTTGCCATACTCCCGCTTTTCGGAGCGGTCAACTTGCCCACCCAACTGGTCGGCGATGAGCTGTGCTCCGTAACAAATTGCCAGCACAGGCCGCTGACCAACCACCGTGTTGAGGTCAAGCCGAAGGGCGTCCTCTTGCCGAACAGAAAAGGGACTACCGCTGAGGATAATGCCTTTCACAGATGCATCGAGCGTTGGCAGTTTGTTGTATGGAACAATCTCACAGTAAGTATTCAACTCACGTACCCGGCGGGCGATAAGCTGGGTATATTGAGAACCAAAATCAAGGATGAGTATTTTCTCTGTCATGCGGGCAAAGGTAGGGCAAACTCTCGAATTACAAGCAAGTTTGAAGCGTGGGTTGTTCTCAATTTGCGTTTCACAATTTGGTGTTTTTTTACAAAAAAAAACGCCATGATCAGCCTAAAAGCCGAGCAAATCCTGCATTCCAAAACAGCCCTGTTTGCCTACCAACCACCTTGCTGCGGCAATTGCACCAGCAGCAAAGCCCTCCCTGGAATGTGCTGTGTGGCTAATTTCTATCGTATCTATGTTGGACTCCCAGGTGACAACATGCGTACCCGGCACGTTTTCCACTCTTTTACTGATGATGTTTAGGCTGTTGGGTTGCGAGTTGAACTGCTCATTTTCAGTGCTTTGCAAGTAGGTTTGCCAGTCTTTTTTCTTCGCAAAATTTTCAAGAATACCCTGTGCCAAGGTGATGGCAGTACCACTGGGGTGGTCAAGTTTTTGGGTGTGGTGTGTTTCCTCCATGCGAACATCATACTGCATTTGACCCTCCATCAGTTTAGCGAGGTAGCGGTTCACTGCAAAAAAAACATTCACACCGATGCTATAATTGGAGGCATAAAATAGGGCGCCATTTTTTGCTTCACAAATGGTTTTAGCTTCCTCAAATCGGTCAAGCCACCCCGTCGTGCCACTGACGACAGGCAAGCCAGCCTCCAAACAGGTTCGGATATTTTCGAAGGCCGTTTCCGGGCGACTGAATTCGATGGCGACATCGGCCTTTCGCAAGTTTTCAGGTGTGAATTCATGCCGGTTTTCCAAGTCAATGGTCAACACCACGGAGTCTCCCGCTTTTTCCGACAGGTTTTTGATAGTTTTCCCCATTTTCCCAAGTCCAATAAGCACTAAATTCATTACAGCATTTTGTTTTTGTTACAGTTTTGTGACCTTTGTCACGTTTAGCGTCAAATTTACGATTTTTGTTGTTTTACTAGCCAACTTCTGGCTTACCCCGACCCCTCCTTGCGAGGGGTCTTTTTTTTCCAAGGGTTTCTCTACATTTGAGTTTTCCAGCTTTGTTGCTAAAATAATATCAGTGATTTACTTTTCAATTCGACTTTCACATGCCTTGGAATGACCTCGTAAAAAATGCTTTGCTTGGTGTAGAGAATAGCAGTTTTAAGGAAGCTGCGCTCGATAAATTGACTCAACTTGGCGTGAGTACCAGTGCCGAAGCGTCACTAATTTTGGCAGATGGAGTAGCTCTGCTCACCCAAATGCGCAAGGCTGGTTTTTTGCTCCATGATTTTGAAGGCGAAATACCCTCGATTGCACCTTCAAATACGAGAACTGATCCTTCTCTCAAAATCGGCAACATTCTATCACTCATTCTTTCGGGTCCACAAAGAACAGTGCTCGCAGAATTTCTTTTTTTACTCAAAAAACATGGGAAGACCCTACCAACCGCCGAGGTGCCATCGTTAATGGCCTTGCCAGAAATCAATAAGATTTGGCCACAAATTGAACCACTGCTTGGCGAAGCTGGGCAGTGGTTGCTCAGTCAGCACCCTGAATGGTCGCTGCGGCTCCAAGACCCGTCCAACTTCGATTGGAAAACGGGAAGCCGCAGCGAGCGACTTGCGCAGCTCAAGTTTTGGCGGAAACAATCCCCGAGTTTTGCCATTGAACTGCTAACTTCCACTTGGGAATCTGAAAGCCCAGCCGACAAAGCTGCTTTTATCAATTGCCTTGAATTGGGGCTGTCCATTTCTGATGAACCGTTTTTGGAGCAATCCCTCGATGACCGCCGCAAGGAAGTCAGGCAAGCCGCTCCGCCCCTTTTGGCAAAAATCTCAGGTTCTCAATTGTCCCTACGCATGACCAACCGTGCAACGGATTGTTTTTCTTTCAAAAACAACTCCCTCAAAATCAACAACTTAGAAGAACCTGACCTAGCGGCGCAGCGTGACGGCATCCTTCAACTGCATCCCGGTTGGTTGGGAGGAGTCAAGGCTGGGCATTTGGGGCAATTGGTTTCGCTGGTGCCCCCGACCCACTGGGAGTCGGTTTTTGAAAAAACGCCAACAGAGGTGCTCGATTTGTTTTCAAAAACCGATTGGGGAGAAACGCTAGTGCGAGCCTGTTTGGAGTCCACCGTTTTTCACCAAAATTCAATTTGGGCAGCTGCCATTTTTGAATTTAGGCAAGAAAACCAGCAAATGAGTGTCTGGGAATTAGCTGTTCCCGACCGACTGGCCTCCTTGCTTCCCGATGAAGAAGTGAACAGGTTGGCGCTGAATTTCTTGAACCAAACCACGGGGTTGCCAACCGAATTTACACCAGTTTTTAGTTTACTAAAAAATAGCGAGGCCGAATGGTCCGACGAACTTAGATTGCTGATTGTCAATCGTTTCAGAATGGAAATCGTGAAGGATTACCGACAAATTTGGCAATTGCAACACCTCAACGGCTACTTGCAAATGCTCGGCCTCCGTTGCGACCCAGCGTTGTACGACCAGTTGCAAACAGGCTGGAGCAATGACTCGGTACAGTGGCGGATGTGGGAAAAACCCGTGGAGGAAATGCTGGCAAGGGTGCTTTTCCGGAATGAAATGTTGAAGGAATTTAGAAGTTGAAAATAAGTGGGCTAATTGTCCTGAAAACCTGCCAAAATCCTTTCCAAAACCCTATTCAACAAGCTTCGTTTTTCTGTAACAATCCTAGCCGTTCCTTGCATTTCTTGCCGAAAAGGCACCAAGTTTCCATAGCTGGTTTTGAGGTCTTTAGGAACAGAAATTTCCAGCTCATAGCCTTGCTCGCCCGGAACAACGGCAATGCGCCGAACCGCTCCATTCAACACGCCAAATTCTTGATAGGGGTAACCATCGAGGCGAATGATGACGGGCATCCCGATTATCACTTTGCCAGAACGGGCACTTGGGAGCAGTGCTTTTGCCAAAATTTCACCTGCGCCTTCTTGTGGAACGATTGTCAGCACTTCCGTACCTGCTTCAACAAATTGCTGCTCGCTCCAAGTTTTTGTCAATGCCACCTCCCCACCTACTGGCGCAAGGAGCAGGTAGGTTTGCTTCCAAATACCAATCTCACCTTGCAAGCGCTGCGCCTCAGTACGAAAATCGAGTAATTTTTGCGACTCACCGTCTGATTGAACTTGCTGTAAATCAAGTATTTGCGCTTGCATTTCTCTAATCCGGAGGTTGTTGCCTGCAGTGCCTGAACGCAGAGCTTCCAGCTCCCGCCGCTTAGCTAGCCAGTCCGATTGGCTTCTTTCGAATTCTAATTGAACGCCAGATTTATTCGCCAATAAAATGCTGTCACGCTGCATGTTTTTCATGGCCAATAGCACCTCTTCCTGCAATATTTTTTCTTGTCGGGCAAGGGAGTTATTTAATCTTTGGATTTCGTCCATTTGCTTTCGCAAATTGCTGATTTTCAAGTAGTTGATGTCTTGTGAAAGGAAGTATTTTAAGTCTTTCAGCCGCTGAGAAAACTCGGCGTAGCGAGCTTGAAGTGCCCCTAGTTTAAGTGCTTCTGGCAATTTTAAATCAAGGTTTCCATTTACCTCCTCTTTCATCATTTTTTGCAAAACCGAATCGAGAAAGACCACATCCTCCAACCGTGCTGGGCTTTCCAATACTCCCAGCAACGCTCCGAGTTGCACCCGGGAACCATTTGAAACAGTCAACTTCTCAATTTTCGCACTGGCTCCCGCTACGAGGCGGATGGGTGGGTTTTCGGTCGTCAGCACGGCCCTAGCTTCAACAACGTCGGGATAACGAACGAGGTAAGCCACCCAAAACAACAATGCCAGCACGGCAAGCATGGCCGTCAGCCCCCAACGCAGCGTCCAACCGGGTGGGCTGCCGATGAGTGCTTCGACGTCGTAACGCTCGTTGAGTTTGATGTCTGACGGGTCTTTTATTGCCATTTTTGGTAATGAGTTTTATGCTCCCAATTCCAACTGTTCTTTGACCAACTGGTAATATGCCCCACGGCGTTTTGATAATTCATCGTGTGTGCCCACCTCCACTATTTCGCCCTGCTCCAACACCACTATCTGGTCAGCATTTTTTACCGTACTGAGGCGGTGCGCAACGACTACAACAGTTTTTCCCTCAAAAAAATGAGCGAGGTTTTGGGTAATTATTTTCTCGGTATGGGCATCGAGGGCGTTGGTTGCTTCATCAAAAAACAGGTAATCCGGTTGCTTGTAAACTGCCCTTGCAATGAGCAGCCGTTGGCGTTGCCCCTGGCTCAGGCCATTGCCTCTGGCGCCGACCATCGTATTGTACCCAAGTGGCAAATTTTCGATAAACTCCTGAATATGAGCTACTTGCACAGCAGCAAGCAATTTCCCATGGTCAATGGCTTCCCAATCCGATTCACTTTCAGCGATGTTGGAAGCGATGGAATCGGAGAAAATATAACCATCCTGCATCACCGCTCCACATTTTGCCCGCCACTCGTCAAGTGGCAGGTTCTTGAGTTGCACCGTTCCGGCTTTTATAGCGCCAACACTTGGTTCGTAAAAGCCGAGCAGCAGTTTCACCAAAGTGGATTTCCCACTGCCGCTTGTTCCTACGATGGCGGTCACCTTCCCATCTGGGATGGTCAGGTTGATGTTTTTTAAGACAAAATCGGTGAGTGGATTATAGCGAAAGCTCAGGTTTTCGAGTACCAGCGGCTTTGAAAGAGGGATGAGGAATGAGGAATTAGGGATGATAGGGCGCTGCGTGTTCATCCCTAATTCCTCATCCCTCATCCCTCCTTGATGTATTTCGCCCAGCCGCTCCAAACTGATTTTGGCGTCTTGTGCCGACCGCACGAACGAGATAATTTGCTGCAATGGCACGTTCAGTTGGCCGAGAATGAACATCGTAGCGAGCATCATACCCAGTGTCATTTCGCCCTGAATAACCGCCGCCGCTGCAATAGCGATGATGAAAATATCCTTGATTTGAGCGATGAACTGCGCCCCGGCGTCCTGCCACTGCGTCACTTTGAGTGAGCGCATATTTGCCCTAAACAACCTTGCTTGAATATGCACCCAGCCATAACGGCGCTTGTGCTCGCTGTTCTGCAATTTAATCTCTTGCATCCCCTGAATCAGCTCGATAATATTGCCTTGATTGGCGGACAAAGCCCTAAATCGTTGGAGGTCGGCATCGGCTCTTTTCTTCAAAAAAAGAAAAATCCAAGCCACGTACAACACGCTGGCAATCAAGAAGATAGCAAATATTTTGAGGCTATAAACGGCCAATACCCCACCAAAAATAACCAAGTTGAATGCAGAAAGCAGGATGTTCAAAGTGCCCACGGTGAGGAACTCCTCGATTCGGCGGTGGTCACCGATGCGTTGTAGGAGGTCACCGGTCATTTTGGCATCGAAAAAGCTGATAGGCTGCGCCATGAGCCGTACCAGAAAATCACTGACAAGCGAGATGTTGACCCGGCTGCCGATGTGCAGCAGAATCCAATTTTGAATGAAACGCACCGTGGTTTGCCCGGCAAACAGCATCAACTGGGCAAAAAGTATCAGCCAAACAAAGCCCAAATCTTGGTTTTCGATGCCCACGTCCACTACAGCTTGCGTTAGAAACGGGAACAAAAACTGGATGCAACTAGCCACTAGGACCCCAACGATGAGTTGTGTGGTCAGTCGCCGGTAAGGCCGCAAATAACTGAGTAAAAAACCAAAACCGCTACGGTTCACCTTGTCCCCTTCTTGGGCATAAAATTCAGGCGTAGGTTCGAGCAAAATGGCAATACCCTGACGGCGGTCACTGCTCCAGTTTCGTTGAAACTCGGCATGGCCCATTTTTACTTTTCCCCGGGCTGGGTCAGCTATCCAGATGTTTTTTTTGTTGGCTTTATAAACAACGACAAAATGGTTTTGACGCCAATGGGCGATGCACGGCAGTGGCGCATCCAACAGTCCAACCTCCTCATTATCAGCACCTTGAAATGGAATTTTGACGGGCAATGGCCGCAATCCAATCCCCTCCGCCGCTACCACGATGCCCCTCGCCGACACGCCTTCCCTATCCAGATGGGTACGCTGCCGCAACTGCTGTAACGAGTAGCGGCGGCCGTGGTACTCAGCCACCATCCGCAGACAGGCTGCACCGCAGTCCATGGCGTCGAGTTGGTGGTGGAAAGGGAAGCGCATGTGATATAGAAAATGGAGATTGTGTATTTAGTTTAAAACGGCACTAATTTGATTAGGCTTACTTTATACGGCATTACCAAAATGCAGTTGCGATTAAAACCGTCAGCCAATTTTAAGTTAATTCTGGACAATTAGCTCAAAAAAGGATGAATTGCCTCACTATTTGTCAGGCGTAAGCTCAACAATGCGCCAAAATAATGATGGCCTAAAGTCACAATTTAGAATTCTTTGCTATAAAAAATCCACATTCAACTACCTTTGCAGCATCCACCAAGAACCTAAACTCAAAGCTAGATTCACAAAAAAACCTTAGACAGCCCTGTTCTGTCGCATTTCTCAAAGCCTGTTGAATGATAAATGTTTCCCTGCTAAAAAAAACCTGCGAAATCCCCGGCGCCCCGGGCTTCGAGCAGCGCATCCGAAAATTCGTCCTGAACGAAATCGCACCGTATGTGGACGAAATTACCACTGATTCGATGGGCAGCGTTATTGCCGTAAAAAAAGGTCGCTCACCCAAGAAGGTAATGGTAGCCGCCCACCTCGACGAAATCAGTTTTATCGTTACGCATATTGATGACGATGGCTTTCTGCGCCTGCACACGCTCGGTGGCTTTGACCCAAAAACGCTGACAGCTCAACGAGTCATCGTGCATGGCCGACAAGATATTATCGGTGTGATGGGTAGCAAGCCTATCCATATCATGAAAGCGGAAGAACGCACCAAAGCCCCAATAATTCAGGACTATTTCATTGACCTCGGCATGAAAAAAGCGGAGGTCGAAACGCTGGTGGCAGTGGGGGACCCAGTGACCCGGGAGCGGGAACTCATCGAAATGGGCGAATGCGTGAACAGCAAGAGCATTGACAACCGGGTATCCGTTTTCATCCTCATGGAAGCGTTACGAGAAATGAAAGATATCGAATTGCCTTTCGATTTGTACGCCGTTTTTACCGTACAGGAGGAGGTAGGCATTCGGGGTGCTATTTCGTCTTCTCACCGGATAGACCCGGATTTTGGCATTGCCATTGACACTACCATCGCCTTCGATGTGCCCGGCGCACTGCCTCATGAGGTGGTGACCAAGCTTGGCGGCGGTGCAGCCATCAAAATCATGGACAGTGGCACCATCTGCGATTACAGAATGGTGAAATACCTCAAACAAACGGCGAGCCAGAACAACATAAAATGGCAGCCAGAAATCCTGACGGGCGGTGCGACGGACACGGTGGGCATCCAACGTTCCGGCAAGCACGGTGCCATTGCAGGCGCAATTTCCATCCCTACTCGGCACATCCATTCCGTCATCGAAATGGCCCACAAGGAGGACATCCGCAATTGCATTGATTTGCTGAAAGTCAGTTTGAAAAACATGGAAGATTTTGACTGGAACTTCCATTAATAGCTACAGTCTCAAGCCAAGTCATCCTACTTCCAAAATCATCAACCTGCGATGAAACTCACCCTACTACCCACCGGCACTTTCAAACTTGACGGCGGCGCCATGTTCGGCATTGTGCCAAAACGCATGTGGAACAAGGTCAATCCCGCCGATGAAAACAACCTCTGCATCTGGGCCGTGCGATGCTTGCTCATCGAGATAAGCGACTGCTCACCTTTCGGTGGGGGGCTTTTCCGCTTCTGGCATTGTGGGCTCATTGAATCAAGGAACCAAAAAACATGGAGCCATTTACAGTGCTTCTTCTGGGTACTTTCCTGATTGCAAATACGCCGCATTTATCATTTCAAACATCGCCTTGAGGCTGTTCGTTTTCGGGTCTTTTGTTTCTAGGATAAAATCGGTGCCCTTTCCATTTACTTTGAAATTCATTTCTTTGAAAACGTTCGTGTCAACCCCACCGACGGCGTTTTGCAGCGCAGCGAAATCGAACCACCCCGCAAATGTCTGATTGTCAAATGATTTGAGCGCAACCGTGCCTTCTCCGCCCGTTTCACCTGCTTTGATTTTGTCAAAAAGTGCTTCGTCCGAGCAGAAAGTCAACATGCCGTTTTTAAGCAAAATCTTGCCCATGCCTTTGTTCACAGTGATGTTGAAATCAGCGTTGCCCAAAGAAACTATCTTGAACACATCCTTTTCAACTTCCTTCAACTTTTTCTCCTTCACTGCGAATTGAAGTAGCTCCCTGGCTTTGGCCTCGTTTTTAAGGCTCATCGAAACAAGAATCTTGGCGTCCTGCATGTTTTTGGCACCAAAGCCTGCCACCATCACGTCACCTCCGAGGGCATTGATTAGGTCGCTGCGCTTAATCCCAAAGTCGTTGAGTGCGAAATCTGCGTACTTCTTGCTGTTTGGGCGCTCGCTGAGGAATTTGTCGATGCCAACCAAATCCAGGGCCATTACGGTGGCGAAGGTCATCGGCTCGTTCGGTAGCACCTTGCTGAAATCGGCGGATGCTTCTTTCTTGAAAAAGCGACCGATGAAGTCCTTCCCAAGTTCGTCGTTGACTTCAAAATCAGCATGTCCGACCATCTTGCCGTTCTCAAAATCGGCGTAGCTGCTGATGAAATTGTCCTTTAGCGCCTCCGGTTTCACGTCAATCATGCTGAGGGCGAAGCCTGCCCCACTGTTTTTTGCCAAAGGGTTTGTCGAAAGCCAACTGGTAACATCGTGGTCTGAATTGAGGGCTTTTTGCAACCCTTTTTCCTTTGCTAACGTGTTTTCTGGGTCAATCTTGAAGGCAGAAACGAGGCGCTGCTCGAAATCCTCCGAGCCTTCATTGCTGAAAGCAAAAACGGCCAAGGACTCGTTCCAGCCCATGATGGTATTGCCGCCGTCATCCATGATTTTTATGCCCTCTTTTTCCGAAATCTCACCTTTGCTAGATTTCATCAACGACCCAAACGCCTTTGCGTCTTTGAGGGGAATGAAGAAATAGGTGGTCATTTCTTCAGGATTCTGTTCGTCGAAGGCAGTGGCGGAATAGATTTTACCATCGAGGTCAACGCCAGATGCAGCTGGGTCAATTAAAACTTTCGCTATTTGCGGGTCATTGTCAGAAGTTTTGGCAACCATTTCTTTGTAGAAATCCATTTGCTTAATCGCCTCGAAATCAGCCTTTTGCATCATCTTTTTCAGGTCAAAAGCGGTAACACTGGTAGCGGTGGAAGGCACGTAGGCTAGCGCATCGCCCGGCATGGATGCGTCCTTTTTACAGGCAGCTATCAGGAGGATTACGCTAACTAGCAGAAAACTCGAAAATGCTTTTAAGAAATTCATTTGATTAAAATTTTGTGAAAAATGTATGGACAAGAATAGGTCTAAAGAAAAACAGAAAGCCGTTTACTTGGATAAAACGCAGTTTTATCTCGACGGCACACCAAAATCTACATAAATCCGAAATAATTTACCCTGCGAATATTCACTAATCAGGCTTCCACTACCCCACTCCTTGCTATCTTTGCGCCTCTTTCAACGCTGTATAAATTTTCATGCATATCACCGAATCAGAAATCACGGAACAGACGGCTGCCAAACTCGGCCTCACCGCTGAAGAATTTGAAAAAATAAAGCAAGTTTTGGGGCGAACGCCCAATTTCGTGGAGCTAAGCATCTATTCCGTGATGTGGTCAGAGCATTGTTCCTACAAAAACTCCATCAAATGGCTGAAAACTTTGCCACGGGAGGGCAAGCGCCTGCTTGTTGGTGCTGGGGAAGAGAACGCTGGACTTGTGGACATCGGCGATGGTATTGCTTGTGCGTTTAAGATTGAGTCGCACAACCACCCAAGTGCAATTGAGCCGTATCAAGGCGCAGCCACAGGCGTTGGGGGTATCCACCGTGATATTTTTACGATGGGCGCCCGCCCCATTGCAGCGTTGAACTCACTTCGTTTTGGCAACCCCGACGCCGAACACATGA
Organism: Saprospiraceae bacterium; assembly: GCA_021739645.1. Classification (GTDB taxonomy): domain Bacteria; phylum Bacteroidota; class Bacteroidia; order Chitinophagales; family Saprospiraceae; genus UBA6168. The sequence continues at coordinate 46,380 of JAIPBL010000007.1, forward strand.
AGGGATTGGTGAAAGGTGTAGTAAAAGGCATTGGTGACTATGGCAATAGTTTTGGCGTACCAACGGTAGCTGGCGAGGTGTTTTTTGATGAAAGCTACAACCAAAATATCCTCGTAAACGCTATGTCTGTGGGCATCGTGAAAATAGGAGAAACGGTCTCCGCCTGTGCTGACGGCCCCGGCAATCCAGTATTCATCGTGGGTTCTGCAACAGGGAAGGACGGCATCCATGGTGCAACTTTCGCAAGTGCCGACCTCCACGATGAAAGCCACGAAGACCTGCCTGCGGTTCAAGTTGGTGACCCATTTCAAGAAAAACTGCTGCTCGAAGCCAGCCTCGAAGCCATAAAAACCGGTGCTGTTGTTGGCATGCAGGACATGGGCGCTGCGGGCATCACCTGCTCCACCTCAGAAATGAGCGCCAAATCGGATACCGGAATGCGCATCGATTTGAGCAAGGTGCCAACCAGACAAGCCAATATGCTAGCTTGGGAAATCCTGCTTTCCGAGAGCCAGGAGCGGATGCTCATCGTCGGTAAAGCTGGTCAGGAGCAACCGCTTTTGGAGGTGTTTCAAAAATGGGATTTGGAATGTGTGCAAATTGGCGAAGTGACAGACACCGGCTTGCTCGAATATTTTTACGAAGGCAAAAAAGTGGCCGAAGTACCAGCCGAATCGCTCGTATTGGGGGGTGGCGCTCCTGTTTACGACCGAGACTTCTCCAAGCCTGCCTACCTATCGGAGGTGAGCAAGTTCCGTTTGAACAAAATTGACGTTCCAACGGATATTGTAGCTGCTGCGAAGAAGTTATTTTCCTTGCCAAACTTAGTCTCAAAGCGCTGGGTTTACGAACAATACGACAGCATGGTACGCACCAACAACCTGAGCACAAACGCTCCATCCGATGCAGCCGTATTGCGAATCAAAGGTTCAAAAAAGTCGCTGGTAGTGACCGTTGACTGCAACCCAGCGTATGTCCAAGCTGACCCGTACACTGGAGCAATGATAGCCGTTGCAGAGGCCGCCAGAAATATAACCTGTACCGGGGGTGTGCCAGTGGCAATCACGAATTGTTTGAACTTTGGAAATCCTTACAACCCCGAGGTTTATTACCAATTTGTCCATGCAATTAAAGGCATGGGAGAGGCATGTCGTAAATTCAATACCCCAGTGACGGGGGGAAACGTCAGCTTTTACAACCAGAGCGAAGTGGATGGCAAAACAGCCCCAGTTTTCCCTACGCCGACAATCGGCATGTTGGGCATATTGGAAGACCCTTTACACCAAACCACACTCAACTTCAAAGAAGAAGGTGATGTTATTTACATGCTGGGCAATATCATGAACGACTTGGGGAGTTCAGAGTATTTGCGAAATGTTTTGGGTGTAAAAAATTCACCCGCTCCTTATTTCGACCTGCATGAGGAGTTTGAATTGCAGCAGCTCATAAGGAATCTTATCCTGAAAAACTGGTTGAATTCAGCCCACGATGTTTCGGATGGGGGTCTATTCACTAACCTGATGGAAAGCGCAATTACCAGCGGGCTGGGCTTCAACATTGAAACCGTGGAAACTTTCAGAAAGGATTGCTTCTTATTCGGAGAAAGCCAAAGCAGGGTGGTCATAAGCCTTCCAGCAGACAAAGAAGATGAACTCCAAAATTTTTTGATAAACAACAACCTCTCCTTTACAAAACTGGGTGAAGTTTTTGGCACTGAGGTTGTAATAGATGACAAAAATTATGGAAGTGTGGCAGGTTGGAAGCTCATTTTCGACAATACCTTAGGTGAGAAATTTGACTAAACCTATCTTTAGTTTTAGGAAAATGTAGTGCAATGGCTCACCGTACTCAACAATTTCACAATCAAACAATCATAAATCTTTTTGAGCATGAAAAATTTGGCATTAATACTTTTTGCGATAGCAACATTGGCATTTAGTTGTAAAGAGGGCGCAAGTAGCAGCGGCCTTACCATTGAAGGGACCATCACCAATGCAAGTAGCATGCAGGTGTATTTTGACAAGGTTGGCTTGAACCCAGAAAGTCCAAACCTGGTAATTCTCAAAGCTGATGCAGACGCATCGGGCAAGTTTTCACTGAATGTCCCTGACAAGCCTACGGCGGGCATCTACCGACTCAGGGTCGGCGAGCAGCAGATTTTTTTGGTACTTGACGGCAAAGAAAACGGCTTGAAGGTCGATGGAAACCTTGCCAACCTCAACCAGTTCCAGTACGAAATTGAGGGTTGCGAAAGCTGCATAGCCTATCGTGACATCATGCAGAAAATCGTGTCGAAACAAGCACAGCCTGCCGATGCACAAGCGTTTATAGAAAACACGCCGAATGCAATGGCGGGTGTATTGGTGGCCTTGCAGGCGTTTGGTGGAAATCCTACCTACCTTGACACCTACAAAAAGGCAAAGGTTAGGTTGGAAGCCGCCTACCCTGGTTCTGATTACGTGAGGGATTATGACCTATTCCTTACTTCGATACAAAAAGTTCAACAGCCAAGTAATGGTGGCTTTCAATTTTACGAAGAAAGTCAACGTCAAGCTGCTCCCGACATCAAACTAAAGAATCCAGATGGTCAGGAATACGCCCTTTCTGACCTCAAAGGAAAGGTGGTATTGCTTGACTTTTGGGCTAGCTGGTGTCGCCCCTGCCGCATGGAAAACCCCAATGTTGTAAACATTTACAACAATTACAAAGACAAAGGATTTACCGTGTTCAGCGTTTCTTTGGACGGCATTGACTCCCGAATGGAGCAATCATTTGCTGGAGACACTAAAAGGTACCAAGAGGCTCGTAAGAACGAAATAAAGAAATGGAAGGACGCCATCGCACAGGACGGGCTTATTTGGCCTACCCATGTTAGCGACCTCAAGAAATGGGAATGCGAACCCGCCAGGATTTACGGCGTTAGCAGCATTCCCCGCACCTTCATGATTGACAAAGAAGGCCGAATTGCCGCTACGGGTTTGCGGGGTGAGCAAGTGGAGGAGACGCTCAAGCAGCTTCTTTGATTAGCTGATTTTTTATAAAAAAGGGAGTGTCGCTTATCACGACACTCCCTTTTTTATGCAAAAGCAAACAGTGCTTACCCACCAGCACCTTCTTCCATTTCTATATTCTCCTCCTCTATGTCCAATTCTGGCAAGCTGTCGTCAAAGCTGCCAAGCGCACTGTAAACCACTTCATGGATTAGGTTGCGTACATTTTCAGTGAAAATCTTACCATTTCGAGAACTGGGATTCACCCGGTTGGAGAGGAAAACATAGACTAAATGCTGGTCGGGATCAACCCAAACGCAAGTTCCGGTGAAGCCAGTGTGACCAAATGTTTTGGGTGATGCCTTGGAAGAATATGCCGGATAACGGCGCTTGGTTGGCTTATCGAAACCAAGTCCTCGATGGTTGGTGTATTTGTTGGTCACAAAATCTTCTACTGTGCTTCTATCGTAAAACCGCAATCCGCCGTAGGCACCATCATTCAGCAGCATTTGGAAAAGCGCCGCCAAGTCTTCCGCATTGCTGAAAATGCCAGCACTGCCCCCTACCCCACCCAATAAGGCCACACAGGGGTCGTGGACATAGCCCTGCACCAGTGTTTTCCGCCAATAGTTGTCCTGCTCCGTGGGGGCGATGCGGCTCTTTGGAAATTTCTCAAGTGGATTGAAGGCAATATTTCGCAAGCCGAGCGGTCGGTAAATATTTTCAAAAACATACTCATCCATCGGCGTTTTGGTCTTTGCCTCAACAATTCTCTTCAGCAAATAGAAATTCACGTCGCTGTATCGGAATTTAGGCTTCGAAACAACAGGCAGGTTGAAAACCCGCTTGAGAATGGTGTCCTGAAAAGTTTGCCTGAAATAAAGGCCATCCGCCACTTTAACGCTGTACCCACCTTTCCGTTTGCGGCAGAAGTAGTTATTGCAACCCTTGGCTGGGACATTTTTACCGGAGAAAAAACGGCTCAGCGGCATCTGAGCTTGCAAGCCAGACTGATGGAGCAGTAATTGTTTGATTTTGATGTTGCCAATTGCCGAGCCAGTTGGCACCGTGATATAGTCCGAAACTTTGCCCTCCAAATCGAGCTGTTTGGTTTGCACCAATTTCATAACAACCAAGGTGGTAGCCGAGACTTTGGTCATTGAAGCGATGTCGTAAAGGTCAGTGTTCTTAACTTCCTGAGCCTTCTTGTTGTAGGTGAAATGACCAAAACTCTTGGAAAAAATAACCTCTCCATCCTTAGCGACTACCACCTGACAACCAGGGAAAACGCCGTTTTCAATGGCCGTTTCTGCTATGGCATTGATGCCCTCCAAGCTTTCATCGGCAATACCCACGTTGCTCGCCACGCCGTAGGCCAGGCGAACGGGTTTATGCCGAATGGAAGTACCATAAATCAAATTTTCATCCACTGATACTGGCAGCTTGCCTACCGACATAACTCCTCCGAAAAGTAACTGCGCAGCGTATTTCTCCGTGAAGCTGTTCTTTTCGAAAATCTGCACACAGGAGACATCCTGCCCAAAAAGATGCAAGTTCTTTGGGTTTCCAAAATTGAGCACCACCACCTGCGACTGGCTCGAAAGAGAATTCACGCTCTCGATAAATTGCCTGTGAAAGCCGGGTTGGAGGTCAATATTGTCCAACAAAATAATGGCCGCAGGCACCTTGCTTGTTTTCTCTAAAACCAATGGCAGCAAATCTCCAGATGCCGAAATTGGTCGTTCAACTACCCGGTAGTTGGCATATTTTCCAATCAAGGATTCAAAGTCTCGAAATGCTCGGTTGGAATACTTAAAGACTTGATAATCAGTATCTAAAATTTTCTTGAACGGTAAATTTGCGCCATCGTCCCGTGCAAGAATCACAGAACTTTCGAAGAGTTTTTCAATGAAAAAATCCCAACGAGGGTCTTCGAAATAACATACGGTTTTGTCAACTTTAGCATCAAGGTTGCTTGGGCGTGGCCGATGTTCACGGACTATTTCGGGCGAACGTTTTTCGGAAATGGAAACAAACTTAACGGGTTGGTGAGTGACATTGTCATGCGGAACGATGGATAGCCTAACTGGGAGGCGCCCTCCATTAACCCAAGCCTTCGCCAGCAGTACCCTGCGCACCCGTCTGTTCAATTCTAGTTCACTTATTTTGCCAGATTTAAGCAATTTATGCGTTGCTGCGAAAACACTTTCCACATCCGCTGTTATGAGCAGTTCAGTACCAGCCAACAGCATTTTTTCGGGCAGTTCATTTTCACCTAATTTCATGACCATGAGTCCTTTGAAATTTAAGTAACGGCTCAAATAGTTTCTAACATAAGCTGGTGGTAGGCTCGATAAAGTATCCAGTTTTAAGGCTTGATTGTCCACGAGTAATCCTCCAAGGCCATTATTTGTTTTGGTTAAATATCGGTGCAGTGCCACCCTCCGAATCGAATCGTTTTCGATAAACTTGAATTCGGAAAAATTGTCAGCGACTGCCAATATTCGGTTGCTCTGGAGCACTTCGAACATTCGCTCGAAACGCAAGTTCAGGGCATCTTCGTCATCTTCAAATGTTTGAAAATCAAAGGGTTTCAAAGCTGAATTGTCAGTTCTAAGGGTTGGACTGAGCGCCAAGTTGATACCAAGTGCTTTACAATCGCTTGCAAATTTTTTCTCAAAAAAAACCTGTAAAGCCGCCGAGTCAATGGCTGCCACTGAGGTTGGCAACGGAAATTTCTGTACACCTGTGAACTGGTTGTTCAATGCCACTTTTTGGTCGGTAGCAATGAATAATGGCAATTTAGTGCTTCGACGGAGGCTGTCAACAGCATAGATAAAGGTGGCAAGGTGGACGTTGCGGAGCAAAACGCCTCCAACAAGGCCAGCCGAGGTTTCTTGATAAACCTGCGCTTGAGACAATGAATCCTGCATCGGTGCATCCCAAAGGATGAGTTGCCCAATTTTTTCATCCAGTGTCAAGCCCGCCAATACAACGTCCACTTGAGTAGTATCCGCACCGCTAAAAGCGGGTACCGTCTCCCCAAGATGCCGCCTCTTAGGTTGGCAGGAGGACACCGCCAACATTAGCAATAGCCCAACTAACTGTATGAATGTTTTAGACCTCATGCTTAGTTTGACACGAATTGATTGAAATATGCTTAAAATAGCCGAAAAACTGTTGGGGAGGAAAAACAGGAGTCCGAGCTGGGGCAAAAATAGTTAAAACAAAGTATAAGAATGAATTGCGTTTGTCGTATCCAGGTTTGTGTCTCATATTCCATTTGTTCCAAGATTATGCCCATTTAATATTGACGGCCTTACCCAACCTTCATGTATATGGCTTCCGTCTTGGTTGTTAGCGAGCAAAAGTTAAGAATAAATCAAATATACCGCTTCACCTCGGTCTTTCGTTTACGGGGTCAGCTAGGCTCTAAATCATATTATTCAGCTCCAGTCAATTCTTGATGAATCTTTATGTATGAAGCATTTTCTACTGCTTTGCTTAATTTGTACAGCGTTGACGCAAGTCAATGGCCAACTTAGCATCACTGCTTCAACCACCCGAAACCTTTCGGTCGAGTGGCAGGTAGTCACCGAGAATTTTATTACTCACCGTCGTACAGACTTCCTGCGTTATGGAACATCTGGTGTAATAGATTACGTTTTTTCAATGAAAAACGAAACCATCAGGTTCCGACCTGCAGTACAGTTTATGCTTGCAAACTCAGTCTTCAAACAGCATTATTTCCAGGCTAGTGCGGTTGGGGTACAAGGCAATATTGAGGTGGCTTTGTCACCAAAACTAAATAAGGAAGGAAAGAAAAAACCGATCAGGCCATTTTTGCAGTTGTCGCCTGGGATTTCATTGGTTAGCTTTCGATACGAGCATCCAAAAGACGATGTAAACAACATAATCGTTTTAAACAAAAGCCACAGTATCTCGCCAAACATAGGGGCTAGTTTGTTTTTTGAGTTGAAACTTTCACCGCTGCTAACCATTGCACCCGCAGCAGGCTTGCGGTATTACTACCAGCTTCAATGGAAAGGGTTTACAGAATCCGTTACAAAAGGCAAAATGAGCGGTACTTACGACCACACCAATTGGAAGCAGCTTAATTTCGGGCTGCGGGTTGGTCTAAATCTAAAATGATGAGTAAGTTTTCAGCACCCCGTTACTATTCAGCGAGCGCCACCTTTTCATTCTTCTTTGGTAAAAGCACCCAAAGCCGGCCATAATGGTGCAGGCTGGAAGCCTTAGTTTGACCCAGTGCCCCGTTCCCGCAATAAACATCCACATGTCCTGCTCCTTTAATTGCTCCTCCTACGTCCTGTGGGAGTAATATCTTGTACTCATGGTGTGTGATTTTACCATCTTCGTAAACAGGCACAGCAGCCAGCACTACGCTTCCCAACGGGAAATAGCGGCTATCGGCAGCCATCGAAATAGTCTCCATCAACGGCACGTTTGCCGAACCTTTGGCCAGCCCTCTTCTTGGAGCAAAAAAAGTGTACGACGGGTCGTAATGCAGTACGCTGTCTATTTTTTCGGGATTTTTCATCAAAAACCGTTTGATGCCTTCCGGTGAGAGATTCCTTAGCGAAAGGTCATCCCGGTTTCTGAAAAAACGCTGGATGTTACGGTAGCGGTGGCCATTTTCACCTGCATACCTAAAAAGTGCACGCTCTTTCGTATCCAAAAACTCCACCGTTCCGGAGCCTTGCAATTGCATAAAATAAATGTCGAGTGGATTGGAAGCGAATGCCAATTCCAGGTCGAGCTTCTCCAAAGCGCCTTTGTTTTCAATTTGTTGGCGGCTTGGCAGCTTTCCTTTCCAAGCCTTCGGGAAAGCATAAATCGGGTATTTGTAGGTAGCGTCCTTGTATTTCTTCACCTTTAAAACTGGCGTGAAATAACCTGTGAAATAAACGTTTCCTGCCTGGTCATCGCCCCAAGTTTGATATGGTTCAATGTACTGGTGTAAGTCATTTGGTTGAGTACCTGACCGTTGTATCAACAATTCTAGCACCTCCTTGAGGTCACTGTAAGTAACCTCTAGGTTCCCAATCTTACGATTATCAGTCAGGTTGCTTTTTTCTAGCACATGCATTTGGTGTTGGAGTGCAATTTTTACATCTTCGGTGAGTACTGGAAATCCCAAGTCTTCCCAAGTAGATTTCGTGAATACGCTGTCCAGCTTCTCGGTGTTGCTCAATTTACCGTTCCTGTTGATAGAAGCATATACTTCAGTGGGGAGGTCCAAGCAAATGGCTGCTTGATGGGTCTTCGTGCTTGAAAAATTAAAAAAGAAAATACAAGCACCAATTAATGCGGTGGCCAACGTGGCCTTTTTAAAAGTGTTCATGGAAAAAAAACTAGGGATGCTAAAATTGACACTTCCCATTCCTAAAAATTTATCATCGTTAGGAGTTATTGGAAATGAATCTTTTTTACATACGCCCCTTTTGCTGAAATGTTGTGTAGTGTTGTTCATAGTAATGTTGGTAAAAAGGTGTCGCTTTCTAAGCTAAAAACAACAGAACGAGCATAACTTAAATTTTGTTGACTGAACACATGAAATATTTTTTTACAACTATCTAATAATCAATCATTTAAGAAAAACACAACTAAATTTAATAGGAATGCCGAATGTATTTTCGAGTAAAACACTTCAAAAAAGGCGAGATTTGCCAAACTAAATTTTGTTGCATACCATTCCAATAGATAGTCCACTTAACCCCGTTCACCAAAAAAAAATCTTCTGTTTCTTTTTCAATTCCAATACAGGTTTGTCTTTGCCTAAAGCCATCAAAGTCACTAAATCAAACTAGCTTTGTCCTCCTTTTCTAAGCAAAAATTCAGCTTTCACATTAAACCGAACAAGCATAATGAAGAAAATTCTTGTCGCCAACCGTGGTGAAATCGCTCTCAGAGTCATGCGCACTGCTCGCCAGATGGGCATAAAAACGGTCGCTATTTACTCAGAAGTGGACCGGCGTTCACCCCATGTTCTCTTCGCCGACGAGGCCGTTTGCATTGGGCCGCCTCCCAGCAACCAATCCTATTTGCTCGGCAACAAAATCATAGAACATGCCAAGGCACTTGGCGTTGATGGCATCCACCCCGGCTACGGTTTCTTGAGCGAAAATGCAGCATTTGCCCGAGCAGTGACCGATGCGGGCATCCGTTTTATTGGCCCATCTCCGCACAGCATCGAAGTAATGGGCAGCAAGCTGGCAGCCAAGGACGCCGTTCGGCATTTCAACATCCCAATGGTGCCCGGTACGGACGGCGCCATCGACAATGTGGAAGAAGCGATTAAAGTAGGCAGAGAAGTTGGCTACCCGCTGCTGGTAAAAGCATCGGCAGGCGGCGGCGGCAAGGGAATGCGCATCGTCGAAAATGAAGGAGAACTGGCCAGCCAAATGGAACGGGCCATCAGTGAAGCACAAAGCGCTTTCGGCGACGGTTCGGTTTTTATCGAAAAATACATCGGCTCGCCTCGGCATATCGAAATACAAGTGCTGGCGGATTCCTTCGGAAACACCGTTCACCTCTTCGAGCGGGAGTGCAGTGTGCAGCGCCGCCACCAGAAAGTGGTGGAAGAAGCACCAAGTTCTATCCTCACCCCACAGGTGCGGGCAGCCATGGGCGCCGATGCCGTGAAAGTGGCACAGGCTTGCCAATACACGGGTGCGGGCACAGTCGAATTCCTTGTTGACGAACACCTGAATTACTACTTTCTGGAAATGAACACCCGCCTCCAAGTGGAGCATCCAGTAACGGAAATGATAACGGGCATTGACCTCGTGGAACAGCAAATACGAGTAGCTAGGGGCGAAAAACTGGCCTTTTCACAAGAAGATTTGAGCATAAATTGCCATGCCGTGGAGCTGCGGGTTTATGCCGAAGACCCCCTCAATGACTTCCTCCCAAGTATCGGCAAATTGACGACCTACCGCCCACCCTCCGGCGAAGGAATCCGGGTGGACGACGGTTTCGTGGAAGGCATGGACATCCCGATTTATTATGACCCAATGCTGGCCAAGCTAGTTGCCTTCGGCAAAGACCGCCCTGAGGCTATTCGCCGCCTACTCGCCGCCATTAAAAACTATGAAATAGAAGGGGTAGCCACTACCCTACCCTTTGGCCGATTCGTATTGGAGCATGAGGCTTTCATTTCGGGCAAATTCGACACGCATTTTGTCAAAAATTATTTCACGAAAGAGGCGCTGATAGTAGGAGAGAAGGACGAAAGTGAGGTAGCAGCGGCGTTGGCGTTACGACTATTTTTGGAGGAAAAAGGAAGGCTGGAAGTGCCGATGGCGGAAGGTTCGAATTGGTGGAAGCAGTAGTAGCAAGAACAGGTTTCACTTCATTAATACCACTTCCCCCTTCAACATCGCCGTCCGCCCATCAATGTATTCGATTTCAGCCATCCAAACAAAGACTCCCGGCTGAACGGGCATTCCCCGAAAATCCCCGTACCAGTGCGTTGAAGGGTGGAACGGCGCAGCGTTCCAAATGCCAAAAACCTCCTCGCCCCATCGGTCGAATGCATTCAACTGCTTAACTTTCATCACACTGCGCCCGGGATAGAGCGTAAAGAAATCGTTTATCCCATCTCCATCCGGTGAAAAAGCTGTCGGAACATAAACATCCTCTTCTTTTTCGACCACTAGCGCAACGACGTTTTCTGCCAGACATCCTTTTTCACTCACAGCTTGCACATTGTAATTTGTAGAATTTAACGGCATCGCCTCTGGGTTCGGGCAATCGCTGCAACTCAATCCATCTGAGGGCAACCACTCAATACTGCTGACAGGTAATGTGGCCTGAACATCCAATCTAACCGATTCTCCAAGTGCCAACGTTTGGCTTTCACTGGCATAAACCTCGAAAGGCGGCGGTTGGGGAAGATATACCTCCAGTTGAGCCATACACTCAATACTGTCCTTCACAACAATCTTGTGGTTTCCAGAAGCAAGTCCAACCATCTTTTCTTGAAAACTGAATTGCCCCCCGTCACCAGAAACCAGATATGGTTCAATTCCACCAGAGAGGTTCAGGTGAATCTCGCCGTTTTCTTCGCCGAAACAACGGGGTTCTTCTAAAACAGGTCCTATTTGAGGAATAGATACGAATAGAAGATGGCTCGCTTCCGCACTACATCCCTTTGCATCAGAAACAGTGATGCCATAATTCCCAGTTTCATTCACTGAAATACTGGCAGTTCGTTCTTCGTTCGACCATTGATAGGCATGGTAATTACCAGTACGGAGTACCGTTGTTTCACCCGAACAGATTGTTGCAGAGCCAGCAATTACGACCTCCAAGCGGCTTGCTACCTCTACATTGCAGACGGTAAAACTGTCACAACCATATACCGTTTGACCTGATAGCACAATCACCGTGTCATTGAAAACCCGTTGCCCAGCATACTCCTCTCCCCAGCAACGGAATGTATCAATGGTTTCATGGACGATTGGCCAGACCGTCAAATGTGTTCGCACAATGCTGTCGCAGCCAGTAGCGGAACTGGTCAGCGTGTCCACCAACAGGGTGTTCTGTTGGTAAAAAACGCCGCCGAACGCCTCCCCTTCACAGATTTCAGCAAAAATATCAGTGGTTTGAATGGGAAAAACCTGCAACTGCAAAGTCACCAAGCTATCGCAACCCTGCCAAGTTTGGTAGGTTTGAACGTACTGGCCAGCAGCTGATAGCATCGCATTTCCGAAGGGAAAAAGCTCGCCTTCGCAAATTTGAGCAGACAAATTGGTGCTGGCCAGGGATAAAACTTCGAGCGCCAGCGTCACAATGCTATCGCAGCCGTTCATGGCCGTGAGGTTTTCTTCGTAAATACCAGCCGCCATAAGTTGGGCATTACCGAAGGTAAAAGAGTCCCCTTCACAGATTTGAGCCGTGAGGTTGGTCGTCAACTGCGGCAAAACTTCCAGGTTCAACACCACCAAACTGTCACAACCAGCCGTTGTTTGGAGCAATTGCTGATATTGACCAGGCGTTGTAAGTTGCTGATTTCCAAACAAATAGACGCTTCCTTGGCAAATACTGGCGAAAAACTGAGTAGTGGTCACTGGCAGCATGGACAATTCCAAGATTACCGTGCTATCACACCCAGATGCCCCAGTCAGGTCCTGCTGGTAAATGCCCGCCGAAGTAAGTTGGTCATTTCCGAAGGTAAAAATGCTACCCTCGCATATTTCCTCTGTAAGGTGGGTAATTGTTTGCGAAGCAATATTCAGCGTTAGCAGCACCAAACTGTCGCAACCACTCGCAGTTTGGAAAGTCTGTTCATAAACACCCGCTGTGTTCAATTGCTGTGTCCCAAATAGGTAGCTACTACCCTGGCAAATCTCTACGGTCATTTGGGATGAAATCATGGGTTGAATCGTCAATTCCAACGTCACCAAACTATCACAACCGTTGGCCGTTTGCAATGTCATTTGATAGATACCGGGCAATTCAAGTTGCTGATTATCAAACCAATGGCTGCTGCCTTCGCATATTTTTGCCACTAAATTTGTAGTCAGTTCTGGTAAAACTAGGAGGTGCAACACGGTGGTGCTATCGCAGCCATGAGCGGTAATGCTGATTGACTCATAGTCACCTCCAACTGTCCGGATCTGCCCACCAAAATTTATAGAGCCGCCCTCACAAATTTGCTCAAAAAGCTCCACCGTCACTTTCGGGTGGACGACAAGGTGCAGCGAAACGATGCTGTCGCAACCAAGGCTGTTCGTGAAGGTCATCTGGTAATCGCCGGTGTTGGTGAGTGACTGATTTCCGAAGGCAAACTCCTCCCCTTCGCAAATCTCAGCTTGCAGGCTGCTCGCACTGATTGGAAAAACCGACAAATCAAGCGTAAGCAGGCTGTCGCAACCATTGGAAGCAGTCAGCGGTATTTGGTAGCTGCCCGGTAGGGAATACCAGTTTCCCGCAAGTAAAAGACTCCCTCCCTGGCATAGTGTTGCTTGCATAAATCCTTGATAAACAGGCATTTCAATGGTCAAGGCATTGGAAACGGCACGGCAAAACGGCTCCGAAAGGTTGGCTTGCGCCCCCGCCATCAGCAGCCGAAATTGCTGACCTGCTTGGGCGTTTTGGGTATTGAGCGTTGGCGCATTTGCACCGGGGATATTGCTCCAATTTATGCCACCATCAAAGCTGGTTTGCCATTGGTAAAAAGCATTTTGCCATGGATTCCCCTCAAAAGTCGGCTGAAGGTTCAAGCTGCCGCCACAGTTGGTTTCCACAGCGGGCAGCGTGATTTTGGGGCCACAAAAACGCAAGGAGATATTGTCCAAAGCAAGGTCGTTGCCGAAACCTCCGAGGGCGTTGTTGCGGAGCGAAAAAGTGAACTGAGAAACGCCGGACGGTGGCGTGAAAGCAAACTCATAGGTCTGCCACTGCATCGTCATCGGGATGTCGCCAGTGGAGAAAACCACATTACCATCCATCAAAAAATCCACATTCGGCAGAATAGCGTCGGGGAATTGGGGTAGAAAAAGATTGATGATGTCGGCTGAAAAAATGTACGGGGTGTTTTCGCAAACGTTGACCGTCCGCTCATAAAATATTCCGGGCGTGTAATCAGCATTGACGACCATCATGTAGCCGTTTGGGTCGGGGCTGTTGTCGCCAATGTCGAGCCAGAAAAGCTCGGCGAACCATGTCCAGCCGTCAGTGCTGTTTGTGACACAATAGGCGCCGTCCACAGGCGGTGGAGTTTGGGTGTACCAATAACCGGGAGCAATTCCCGGGTCATACGGCAGCACATTTTCAGTCCCGCTTCCTAGCGTCCCATCAGGGAACACGTTGGGGCCAAGTGCTCCGGGGCATTGAGCAATCGCAGGGATGGAGAGCCACAGCAGGCTCCAACAACTGAGCACCAAGCGTACTGTTTTCGGGTCGTAACTCATCTCACTTAGATTTTAGCGTTCCGACTTTTATTGTTGGTGCAAGCCTGGTAGGTAGTGCCTCTAACAAGACAAAAAGCAAACCAAGCTACACCAAAAGGGGTAGATGAGTGATATGACCAATCCTGATTTAACGGATAACGAGCGGGGGATGCCGTTGATGAGGGGAGATGAAACTATGTTTCTAAAATGTTTCGAAAGTTAGTAAATTCTAAATTATTGACATGATTATTTCAGGTTTTTATCAATTTGAAAAACGAATTTCCTGTACTGGTTGACATTTTCAGCCAATAGACTCCGGCTGACAAACTCAAATTCTCCAAAGTGATTTTGTGCTGACCTGCGCCCATTTTACCCCCAGAAACCAGGGTTTGCACCTGCCTCCCCATCGCATCGAACAAGCGAATATCCACCGCTGATGTCTCCGGCAATTCAAACTCCACCGTTAGTTGCTGAGAAAATGGATTTGGGAATGCCTTGACATTCAATGGATTAGAGGATAAATCTCTCGTTCCCGTGAGCACCGTCAAGTAGAGCGTAACCAAACTATCGCAACCATGGACAGTTTGGAGCGGAACTTCAAAAACACCGTTTTGGGTAAAAATCAAGCCACCTACCTCCACGAACTCACCCGGAGCGATGGTGTCGAAAAGCACGGTTGATTCGTTTGGAAATACGGTCAGGTTGGAGGTGGAAATAGAATCGCAGCCGATGGGCAGGTTGAAGGTTTCCACGAAAACGGTATCACTGAAAACCTGCACTCCATGAAAAACTTCCCCTTCGCAGCGGCTGTATTCGTCAACCGTTTCCAAATGGTCGGTTACCGCAACATGGGCTACGATGGAACTATCGCAACTCAATGTCCAAGTGGGATAGATGATCGTCACCGTGGTGTCCGAAAAAATTTGGATGCCTTTATAAAATCCTCCTTGACAAACACTTACGTCAATTTCTGTTGTCGAATTCCCTTCAATATAAACCTGCCTTACGAGCGTGTCCACCCCAAATCCATTGCCCACGATGAAAGTTACCTCGTAAAAACCAGTTTGTGGGAAGCTGACTGTTGGGTAGCGAAGGTCGGTTTCGGCGGGTGTAGCACCAGGGAAAAACCAGTACCACGATTCCGGGTTTGAGTAGCTGTTGTCAAGAAACTGGACAACTGGCGCTGCACAATCTCCGTTGTGATTGAAACCGAAGACCGCTGTTGGCGCAGCCCCGATGGTTATCGTTTGTTCATAACTCGCTGTACCACAGTTGTTTGTGGCGGTCAGCGTCACCGTGTAAGTGCCATTTTGAAAAAAGACATAGCTTGGATTGGCCGCCATCTGGCAAATACCGTCGCCATAACACCACTCGAACTGCGTACCCGCAAGCCCCATCGGGTCAATGCTGAGGTTGACGAATTGCACGGTTGCGCCATTAACCACTGTCATAAAGTTCGCTGTGGCGGCAGGTTGAACGGTGATAAAATTGCTGTAGGTAGCCTCATGCTCTCCCGCTGCATTGCTGACTTTCAGTTTTACTTCGTAAACGCCAGCAGTGAAGTAGCTGATGGGAGGCGGGGTTTGGCCAATATGCGAGGCAGGTGTGCCCCCCACGAAAGCCCATTCCCAATTTGTCGGGTTTCCACTGACCAAGCTGCTAAACTGCACAGTTTCATTGACACAAATTTCGTTGAAATCAGCTTCGAAAAAAGCCACGGGCGGCATGAGCGTATTGCTTTCCCGAAGAAAAATCGGCGCACCCGTCAGGGCGATGCTGTTGGGTGAAATGTTCGACACCTGCCCAGTCTGCGAATGGTTCCACAGCCTGCGTTGGAGCTGCCCGATGCCCAAACTCGTTGGAAATGAATAAGTTGCGTTGGCATTTTCTGTCTGGTCAGACTCGGTTTTTGCCCAAAGCACGTACACGAACTTGCCCGATGCATCGCTGAACGACGCCCCACCAATATTGGTTGGCAGGTTCATCGCCTCGGTACGCTGCTGGTTGTAGTCTGTGCCAAAAAGCAAATCCGAGCAGGTTTTCAGGGCAATGCCTTCGTCGTTCACCGTTTGATTGTATGGCGTTACACCCTCCATTTTTTGGTACAATCCCATGACTTCAAAGGCATCATTTGCCAGCCAGATATGTTGGCTCTCCGCCAATCGGAAAATGTTCAGCTGACGGATGTTGTCCCGAACGCTCTCTACCCAAGCTTTAATTATCCAGTTTCGCTGCGCCTCCGCCGAGCCGAGGTATCCGTAAAACGACTGCCTTGGCAGGTTCGCCTCACTGATAATCCATTCTTTTTCAGGCATTTGCGTTCCGTCGTAACCGTAGTTTGATAGCACCTGCTGAAAGCTGGACTTCACCCTTGGAATCCCACTGACGGCTGCATCGCTGTGTCGCTCGTAGGCAAACTGCCCAGCACTCACATCGAAATACTGCGTACTGCCATCGAAGTGCGGGTAACTTTTGTAGCCAACCGCATCGAAATAAGCACCACCTTTTTGAGGATAAGGCGTTTGCACCGAGCCATCCAGTGGGTTGTCGGTGTTGCGGCAAACGGCGTCGAGGAACGATGGATAAGCAATGCCACTGATGGTCACGTAGGCATCTGGGTCAAGGAAACGGACAATTTCATAAGCGATGCGGAGGCTTCTGACATAGTAGAAAATCGGCGCTTTCAGTTCATAATCGCACGGGTCGGGGTTGTTTTGCCACCAGTTGCCGGGTTCACCGGGCGGCAGCCATGCTTTGTCACCCGTCAGGTCGAAGTCGGGGGAATTGTAAATCTCCCAAAACCGGACATAGTCCTTGTAGGTGTTCACGGTGTTCCAAACATACAGTGCGAACGGGTTTGCATCGTTCACGGGTGTACCGTTTTCACCGTTATCCCAAATATTGAGGTACAAATCTTTGAACAATGCGCTCTGCAAATCAGGGCAATAATGGTACGGGTCTCTGTTTTGCGAAGCAGGAAAAGCCAACAAAAAGCTGTTGTCACGCAGGTCGAGGTTATTGAAATGCTCAAATTCTGCGACACGGGTATCGTAGCCCAAATCGAGAAAAGCACTCTCACCTGTGTAAGTGCGTATCGCTTTTACCCCCGCCCCTTTCACACCTGATGCACCGGCTAGCGGGTTGCCTGCGGCAATGTCCCCGAGTTGTGGGCTGGTCCAGCCGGGCAAATAATCCCAAGAAGTGCCAGGCCGGAACTTTCCGGTGAAGCTGGGGATGCTGTCGTTGGCTGTGAAATCGAGCTGGGTCGTATTCGGTGACACGACACTAACCGGGTGCGAAATACTCACACTTCCACATTCATTGGTGGCCGTCAGGGTGACGTTGTAGTTACCACTCAGGAGGTAAACATGCGTCGGCACCGCATTCGTACTGGTTGTTCCATCCCCAAAATTCCAAGTAAAAGTGGTCAGGCCATAGCTAGTCTGGTTGTGAAAATAGACTATCGGGCCGGTTACTTCGGTGGTAAAAATTGGAGCAGGTTGCGCGGTCACGAACAGGGTTTGGCTTTGCTCCGCAATGATTTGTCCACCAGCATTTTTTGCCTGGAGCGACACTGTGTAGTTACCAGGGGTTGTCAGCGTCATCGAGGGGTTCTGGGTGTTAAAAGTCGTAGGAACGCCGCTTGGTGTCAATATTGTCCAAGCCCATTGCGAAGCACCCGAAACCTGCGATGTAAGTTGAAGTTGGAATGGGGCACAGGCACTGTAATTGTTGAGGGTAAATATCCGTTGGTTTAAAAAAATGGGGGTTGCCGTGAGGGCGATATTTACCGAAGGTGAAGAAACTGCATCGTGTGAGATGCTGGCATCCCATTCACATTTCAGTAAGTTTGAAATATTTAAACTTGCTGGAAATGAGTAGGTTGCATTGACCACCTCGCTTAGGTCAGTGTGCGTTTTTGCCCAAAGGGTATAGGTGTAATTTTCGAATTCGTCCTTGAAAGCCCCGCCCCCCACCGTGGCTGGCAACTGCATTTGCGCTGTTCGTATCGGGTCAAATGTTTTACCAAAAAGGATGTCCGAGCCAGTTTTATGGGCCACGCCTTCATCGTTCAGCGTTTGGAAATAGCCTTGGTTGTAATCGAGTTTTTTGTAAAGCCCCATCAGGTCAAATTCGGAGTAGGCATTTTCAAATTTGGTGTCCTCAGCGAGTTTGTACACCTGCATTTGCAAGATGTCGTTGGCCATGCAGGTCGTCATGGCTTTTATCATAAAATTCCGTTGCGCAATGGCTGAACCGATGTAGGTTTCTGAAGTTCCCGGTTCTGGAAATTGCTTTCTGGGAAGGTTCACTTCCGTGATAATCCAGAGTTTTTCGGGGTAGGTTTGGCTGTTGTAACCGTAGTCGTCGAGTACGGCTTGGTAGGCGTTTTTGGTTTTCAAAAGGGCCCCAGCAGCGGCGTCCGAGTGGCGGGAATACACCCAATTTTGGATGCTGTCACTGTACTCCCGCAGGCCGCCGTCGAAGTGCGGGTAACTGTGGAAGCCCATCACGTCGAAGTAGGCACCACCCTTGAGCGGGTAATCGGCAGTTACCGCACCGTTGACAGGATTATCGGAGTTTCTTAAAATAGCATCCAAAAATGACGGATAACCAGTACCGGAAACCACCACATAGGCATCTGGGTCAATGGTTTTAATGATTTCCCAGCTGATGCGCAGCAGGCGGACGTAGTTGAAAATCGGTGCCCGGAGCTTGTAGTCACAGGGATTTGGATTGTTGTCCCACCAAGAGCCGGGAGCACCGGGCGGAAGGAAGCCGAGGCCGCCAGTGTAATCAAAACCGGGTTCGTTCCAAATTTCCCAAAACCGCACGAAATCTTTGTACATGCTGACGGTTTTGTAGAGATAGGCAGCGTAGTAATTAGAGTCGTTGTAAGGTGTGCCGTTGGCGCCGCCGTCCCATATTGGGCTATACATATTATCAAACAAGGTGGACTGAATGCCTTGGCAATACTGGGTAGGGTCACGGTGCTCATCGGAAGGAAAGCCGACGATGACGGTGTGCTCACCCATGCCAAGTTCG
This sequence comes from Saprospiraceae bacterium, assembly GCA_021739645.1. Classification (GTDB taxonomy): domain Bacteria; phylum Bacteroidota; class Bacteroidia; order Chitinophagales; family Saprospiraceae; genus UBA6168. Next base: position 65,335 of record JAIPBL010000007.1, read on the forward strand.
GCGTATTTTTGAAAAGCTGGCAAATTGGCATCGTACCCAGCAACCTCAACAAAACTTTCGAATATGCCAGGTCGGAGGGACTTGACGCCAGCACCTAGAACGTTTCCAGATGTCGGAGCAAGCCCTCCGGCAGCGAGTAAAGCGAGTTGTTCTTCAGAAAAAGAAGTGTATTGTCCAATGTTGGCGGCGGGGTGAAAACCGTAGGGATAGGGGCTTACCTGATTGTTGGCGGTGAAGTTCACCTGGGCTTGCAGGTTCATGCAAGTGAACGCCACAAAAAGGCATGACAAGGTCAAGGTGTTGATTTTGGACATAAGTGTTTGTTCCTTTTGATTACCTAATACGGGGGTAGGGAAACATTTAATTGAGAAGTAAGCGAAACGCTGAGGGAGAAAACAAAGATATAGCAATTATTTTGTAGAAAAAAATCAAAACCAGCAGAGATTTTGGCGCAAACAAGTTCAATCTTCCACTAAAACCATAACTGCCAAGATTCGCTCGTAAAGTTCCAATGGTTTGAAAGGTTTGGATAGGTAATCGTTCATGCCTATCTCAAGGCATTTCTCCTGCTCTTGTTTTGTGGAATTTGCGGTTAAGGCGATGATTGGTACTTGGCTAAATTCTCTGATCTTTTTGGCGGAATCAATGCCATTCATTACTGGCATTTGAATGTCCATAAGGACTAGGTCATAGTCATTGTCACGCACCGCTTCATAGCCGATTTGGCCGTTCTCGGCGATGTCAACAGAAACAAAATTTGACCAAGATGTGAGTACCTTTTTAGTGGCCAATTGGTTAAGAAAATGGTCTTCGACCATAAGGATTTTCATTGGGGCCAATGGGGCTGCCCCCGTATTGTATAATACCTGCTTAGTCGGCCTTACTGGTATTGAAACAAGGATTTCCGACCCACTTCCCCCCAAGTTTTGGAAGTGAAGGTTTCCTTCCAAAGAGTTTATCAGTTTGGTAGAAATAGCCATGCCCATCAATCGCTTGGCAGCAACACTTTCATTTTTGTTTTCCCCAAAAGCTTTTTTAATGATGGATTCTGCGTTTGTCATTTCATTCAGTTCATTCGCATTGTACTGCTTCGAACTGGTTCGGATACAAATATTCAAACCCAAACTGTCATTCAACATCGGTGCACATGTCGCAGTAACAGTGATTAACTCGCCTTCACTGCCTTGGCGAAGTACATATTCAATCAAGTTGAAAATTATTTGGGTGATTTTACGGGGGTCAGCCGTTATCTTTTCTGGCAATTTTTTATCCGGCACAAATTTGACCGACATTTTTGCGGCATCGGCCTTGATTCTAACCACGTTTTCAGCACCTTTCAAAAATTCTAGCAGAACAATATCCTCCGCTTCCTCTTTGACATTTTCTGTTACCATCAAGGAGAAATTCAGGAGGTTGTTTACGGAAATTGACAGGTCGTTTACGGATGTTTTGAGGTCAGTAATAAGTAAGTCTTGTTGGTTAGAGGTTTCTGAATTGTCAAGCAAGAACATCAGGTTAACGATCGAAGAAAGTGGCGTACGAATCTGAAATCCGAGGTCTGCAAGCACTTCCTCTTGTATCCGGGCGGTTTGACTTGAAATAGCTTTTTCCATCAATAACCGTTCGGAAGTCTTTCGTTCAGTTATGTCCTGAATGCTTCCAACTAGCATGACACGATGGCCGGATTCTTCCATCTTGACCATTGCTTGCACAATCACATGCCGAACAATGGTAGCATCCAAAACAATCCGGTGTTCAAAATTGTGCAGGTCTCCATCTCTTCCTGCATCCTCAAAAAACGACTCAACAGTGTCTTTTTCCTCCGAAGGAACGTAGTTGATGTATTCCGATAAAGTAGGGGCAAGGCTCCCTTTTTGCAATGAAAAAATCCGGAATACCTCGTCAGACCAGGTCATTTCATTGGTCACAACATCCATTTCCCAGGTGCCGAATTGCGCCATTTTTTGCGCCTCTAAAAAACGTTTCTTGTGTGACTCAAATTCTCGTGCAGTTTGCTCTAACCTACTTTGCACCAAAAAACGGTGCATAGAGAATCGAGCAACACGACAAAGAGTTTTACTATCGAATTGGCCTTTGAGTAAAAAGTCTTGGATTCCCGCTTTTACACTTTGGTTGATGATAATTTCATTGTTCAATGATGTCACAACTACCACAGGAACGTGCGATGCTTGTTCCATGTACAAAGAAATAACTTTGAACCCAGAGACATCGTCCAGTTGAATGTCCAATAACACCAAATCAAAATCCTGCTGAGTCAATTGCCTCAGACCTTCCCGTAAAGTGGTTGCATGGTGAAATTCGAATTTGAATCCAACATCCATTAAACTATTTTCTAGCAGTGTTGCATCAGTAATTACTGAGTCAATTGAAAGTATCGCCGCTTTAGTATGTTTATTGTTCATTTAGATATCCTTTTCATGGCAAATCGAAGTTCAGTTCATTTTAGGCCATCAATGTAGCATTGATGGCAAAATGGCCGTGTTCAGCCAGAAATCTTCTATTTTTTTGATGATGTCAAAAAAGCGGTCAAAATCAACTGGTTTGTTGATAAAGCAATTGACATGAAGGTTGTAACTGTGAAGGACGTCTTGTTCGGCGTTGGAGGTGGTAAGAATCACAACCGGAATACTCCGGAGGAAATGGTCTTCTTTTATCTCAGCCAAAACCTCTCTACCATCCTTTTTAGGAAGGTTAAGGTCAAGTAAAATCAAATCTGGTCGGTTACAATCTTGATATGGCGTTTTCTTATGAAGAAAAAGAATAGCTTCAAGACCATCCATCACTACATCTAAATGGACATCAAGCTTTCCTTCTTTAAATGCTTCTTGTGCCAACCTTACATCTCCAGGGTTGTCTTCAATTAATAAGATATTTACAGGCCTTGTCTTTTTCATGTTGAAAATTAAGTTTTTGAGGCTTGCCTAGGCGTATTAATTCATTGCTTTTAATGGACATTGAACTAAGAATTGAAAAGGAGGCAGAAATGGGAGGGCGGAAATTAGAAAGCATGGTTATTTTTGCTCCGAATCAAAATTACATCCCCTATCAATTCATGCAAAATTTACACCAATTTCAGGTAACCTTTGAATCATACTTAGAGAACAACAAGTTCAAAAAATCTCCAAGGGAGCTATACGAACCATCAAATTACATTTTATCATTGGGAGGAAAGCGAATACGGCCTGCCATCCTCCTGGCTGGTCACTATTTGTTTGATGATGAGGTGCAAAATTCACTGCCCGCTGCTTTTGCGGTGGAACTCTTCCACAATTTTTCGCTTGTCCATGATGACATCATGGACGCCGCCCCGTTGAGGCGAGGCCAGCCTACTGTCCACAACAAGTTTGGGTTAAATTCTGGCATTCTATCGGGCGATGCCATGTTAGTCCTGGCTTATGAATCTTTACTTCAGACTGAATCTTCTCAAATTGTTCACTTGATAAAACTATTCAACCAAATGGCCCTTCAAGTTTGTGAAGGACAACAGTTGGACATGAATTTTGAGACAAGGCAAAATGTTTCCATTGAAGAATATCTTAGAATGATTGAGCTAAAAACTGCAGTTTTAGTAGCAGTTGCGCTAGAAATTGGAGCTTTGATAGGCGGTGCTAAAAAAGAAGATGCTAAGTTGCTTTACGAGTTTGGGAGAAACCTTGGAATTGCTTTTCAACTTCAAGATGACATTCTTGATGCATTTGGCGACCCAAAAAAATTTGGGAAAAAAACCGGTGGCGACATTGCTCAAAATAAAAAGACTTATCTTTATCTAAAGGTATTGGAAATTGCCCCAACTGCGATGGCTGAAAAACTGAAAGCACTTTACACCAGCCAAAGCATGGATGAAGCTGATAAAATTCGTGCTGTTCTAGAAATTTTTGAACAGTTGAACATTAAAAAATTAACAGAAGAGAAAAAGGAGGAATTTTGGAAATATTCAATTCAAGCGCTCGAAAGTGTTAATGCCCTTCCTGGTCGGAAATCGATGCTGGAAAAATTTGCATCAGCTTTAATGAATCGAGACTTTTGAAATTAAAAAAGGAGCAACCACAAAAGCGGTTACCCCTCACACTATGAAACACTATTTTTTTTCGGTTATCTTGGGAATGTTTTAGGAATGAAACAATTGAAAATTATTAATGCTAAACTTTAGTGTATTTAGACGGCAAGAATCAGTAAGAATATAGTAGTGCAAATTTAATTTGTTGTGGTAATTTTACAAAGCAATTACTAAAAAATTACACAATCATTAACTTATTTTATCGCATTTTTGCGAATCATTTCGTTAATAAAATTAGACATTACGATAATTAATAAAAAATAAAATTCACTGATTGCTTTCAATATGTATTTTACACAAATCTTTTTAGCTAAAGAATGTAAATTTTGATTTAGCATTCCAAATAAAAAAATTAAATAAAAAAATCTATCAATGCCTACTAAATCTATTTTTATCAGCAGTATTGCACTGTTTTTCATATCAATTTCAACTGCGTTTGGTCAAGATAGCGCAAAGTCAATTCAGAACCTTCAAGTAGATGTGGTTTACCTTGCTTCAAATCTATTGGAAGGAAGAGAGGTTGGAAAGCCTGGAAGTGAGTTGGCGGCTAGATATATCGCCTCCAGGTTTGAGAAAATTGGGCTTGAACCAAAAGGAGAAGGAGGGTCATGGTTCCACCCATTTGATTTTCAATTCAATTCCAACCCACATGCCACTGGGGGTGGGGAGTCTCGAATTGGTAAGAATGTCGTGGGTTACATAAACAACAATGCTGAAAATACTGTGGTTATTGGCGCTCATTATGACCATTTAGGCATGGGAATGCCAGGTACGTCGCTTTATGTTGGTGACCCTGCGGTGCACAACGGAGCCGATGACAATGCAAGTGGTGTGGCCTCCCTGCTTTTCCTCGCTGAGTATCTTAAAAATTCAAATTTAAGTACAAATAATTACCTTTTCCTTGCCTTCTCAGCAGAAGAATTGGGACTTATCGGTTCTAAAAAATTTGTAGAAAACCCTTCTTTTGGCTTAGATAACGTAAATTATATGCTCAACATGGACATGGTCGGGCGGTTGAATGAAGAAAAGGTCTTGGCCATAAATGGCGCTGGAACATCACCAGTATGGAAGGACGAACTTGAAAAAATATTGGTCGGAGGAATCAAAATTAAGACAACTGATAGCGGGATTGGCCCTTCAGACCACACCTCTTTTTACCTCCAGGATATGCCGGTACTCCACTTTTTTACTGGCCAGCACACTGATTACCACAAGCCTTCTGACGACAGTGAGTTGGTAAATTATCAGGGTATCTACGACGTTTCTATGTTTATCGCAACTTTGGTGAAGAACTTAAATGATGCTGATAAACTAGTATTTACAAAGACTAAAGATGAATCACAGCAAGGTGCTAGCTTCAAAGTAACACTTGGCGTAATGCCAGATTATGTTTTTGATGGAGAAGGAATGCGGATTGATGCAGTTATGGATGACCGACCAGCCAAAAAAGCTGGCTTAGAAAAAGGCGACATCGTTCTTCAAATTGGAGATGTACAGGTCAAAACCATCTACGATTATATGGATGGACTTGCAAAATTCAAGAAAGGTGACAAGGCAATGGTAAAGGTGAAGCGGAAAGAGGATGTTATTGAGAAAGAAGTTGAATTCTAGACCAATTCTACTAATCATCACGTTTTCCTGAATTATTACTTTTTGTTGTTTCAGCCAACAAAAACAATTGCATCTCATTGATTGTCAATGGATTCTTTGAATCAACAAAGTTTCGCAAAAGTTTACTCTGCACCGCTGATTGCCATTTTCGCAACGCAACCGAATAGGATGAGAATGCCAAATAAAGCTAGCATAGTTTGTTTTTTATGTTCATAGCAAATGCTATTAATTCATTTGCCAAAGGGAAACAGTCTTCTTAATGGGAATCTTTCGAACGGAGAGGAGAATAATATTTACAATGAAAAAAGCAAGCCAATTTTGAATTGGCATTACATCGATACTGCTTGCAGAGAATCTAGCTAAATAAAATTGCGAGTTTATCGCTTCGTGATTATTCCTTCTGAGTTAATATCAAGTCCAGAATTGGGGAAGTCCGTTTTTGTGAGTTCCTTGATTTTTGCGATAACTCGTTTTTGTGAGTCTATTCTAGGCCCATGAGATTTTTCTTGGTAGGTAGGAATTATTTCTCCACGCTGGAATTGACCTTCTTCATCCGTGAAAACTTTAATGATGGGAGAAATTCCAGCTGGGCCATTCAAGCTGAAACGCCCGTAAGTACAAAAATTTCCAAGGCTATAGGAGATGAAGCGTCCTTTATAGAGTTCAACCGCACGGGTCACATGAGGCCCATGACCAAAGACAACATCTGCTCCTACATCAATCACCGCATGAGCGAATTTGTGAACATCTCCTCTATTTTCACCAAGATACTTTTCGGTTTGCTTCTTAACATGTTGGTTGTCAGCCCCTTCTGCACCACCGTGAAATGAAACGATAACGATGTCACAGGTCTTCTCAAGTGAAGCCACAATTTCTTGGGCACGTTCTATCTTTCGAATATCACAAGTTCCACTATTTGGTGCAAAAGCACAGAACCCAAACTTCAACCCATTTCTTTCAAAAACGGCAGTTTCATCGGTGCCTTCCAACCCTGCAAAAGCTATCCCTGCATTTTTCAATACCGCCTTTGTTCCTTTGCGTCCAGCAAAGCCAAAATCTCCTGAATGATTGTTTGCAATGCTCAAAACATCGAAACCGGCATTGCTAAAGTGCTGAACATAACTCGCTGGTGAACGGAATACATAACACTTAGCAGGGTCATTACAGGTTTTAGCTGTGCCATCTCCATCAAACAAGGTGCCTTCTAAATTGCCAAAAGTCACATCTGCATCGTTCAATATCTTTTGCATTGGTGCCAAGAGGTCAGCCCCTCCATTTGCCGGCAGATAATTCTTTGAAGGATAATTTGTACCAAGCATCATATCTCCTACACCAATGATGCTAACTATCATGGCACCTTGGCCAAAACTGAGACAAGGCAAAAAAAACAGCGTCGCAAAAAAAAGACCCCCTATTCGGGAGTCTTTTTTCATAGTTGGTAAATGCATAAAATCATTTTTGTTTAACCTAGCCTTTGGTTTTGGCTGTTAGCTAGTCAAATAGGCCTATTCTATATTTTAGTCGAAAGACTGGTTGTCAAGCTCCGAAAGACGGACTAGTTCTTGGTATTCAGTAGGAGTCAAGCCATCAAGGACATAACCTACTGGATTAACAGGTTTACCCTTGTAATGTACCTCATAATGACAGTGTGGGGCTGTTGAAGTTCCTGTATTCCCAACTTTACCAAGCTGATGACCCTTCTTCACCTTTTCACCTACCCGTACACTAGCAGCCGACATGTGTCCATATAATGTTTGGTATCCATAGCCGTGGTCAACAACTACGTGCAAACCATAGCCGCCTTTATCACGCTCAACTTGAACAACAACTCCATCGCCAGTTACTTGGATAGCAGTACCTTGCGGAGCAGAAAAGTCAATCCCAGCGTGCATTTTCATGATTTTATGGATAGGATGCAATCTATAACCAAACCCTGACAATAATTCTAATCGATGGTTCAACTTATCAGAACGAACAGGCTTAATGGATGGAATGGAAGCTAGCATTTTTTCTTTGCCTTTCGCCATTTTTTCAATCTCATCAAAACTCTTTGATTGAATGACCATTTGACGTTTCAGTTTCTCAACTTTTTGCCGAAGCTGTGACATCAAGTCTCCCGAACGGCTAAAATTCTGAAGCTCAGCATACTTAACAGAGCCTCCTGTACCGCCTTCCCAAACATTATCATCAATGGGGTCCATTTCCAATACCATGCGATGAATCCTGCGGTCACGGTCTTGGATATTGGCAAGTGTCTTTGAAACCAAATCAAAGTCTCCCTGAACTACGTTCAATTCACTTTTGAGCTGGTCAATTTCCTTGATAAAAACCTCTTCCTGAGGAGAAGGGAAAAAACGCCATCCGGCAAGGGTAAGAAGGACACTTGACACGACAATAGCCGAAGCTATACCGAAAATCTTTTTCAAGCGCTCCTGTAACGAAAGCCTGATCTTTTCGAACTGGAGTGTTTGTTTGTTGTAGAAGAATTTTTCTCGTCTCATACTTGTTCTGTTGTGAAGCCAAAAACCTAACTTTGCGGCTTGAATTTACGACCACAAAGGTGGACAAGGCAGAATTTAAAATTTATGAATTCGGATCCCTCCCAAAAAAAAATCAAATCCGATTGTCCACAATGTTTTAAGTTTCAGTAATTCGAAAACAACGGCTTCCCGCCAATTTCTTAAAAATCTAAACTCACTTTTTGGATATAGTAACAGAATATTCTTCTCAAAGACTGATTGCTATAGGATAGTGGTTCAGATTAGGTCTATTCGCCACATAAAATTCCCAATGCGGATGCAAATATGCTCATTTGGCCTGAAATCAGCTCTTTGTGTGGAAAACTTTTATGAACAGAAAAATCATCCTTTCGTATTAATTTTTCAAATTATTGCATATCAGTGATTTATAAAAAAATAAAAAATGAATTTTAAAATGAATAATTGTTAAATTTTTGAAACAAAGCCATTTAAGCCAACAAATTCATACCAGCATTGCCGTTTTGGTGCCAAAAAAAATAATAAATGACAGCACAGCAAATACGTAAAACTTTCCTCGACTTTTTTATTTCAAAGCAGCACAAAATAGTCCCTTCAGCTCCAATCGTCAACAAAGATGACCCCACGCTCATGTTCACGAATGCTGGCATGAACCAGTTCAAAGACTACTTCTTGGGGACACAAACCCCCGATGTGCGCCGGGTTGCCGACACTCAAAAATGCCTTCGGGTCAGCGGCAAGCACAACGACTTGGAAGAAGTGGGTCGCGACGGTACGCACCACACCATGTTCGAGATGCTCGGCAATTGGTCTTTCGGAGACTACTTCAAAAAAGAGGCCATTGCTTGGTCATGGGAATTGCTCACCGAAGTTTACAAACTCCCAAAAGAGCGCCTATTTGCGACGGTTTTTGAGGGCAATACGGCTGAAGGACTTGTTCCAGACGAAGAATCAAGAGGTTTTTGGCAACAAGTCTTGCCCACCAACCACGTCATCAATGGTAACAAAAAAGACAACTTCTGGGAAATGGGTGACACAGGCCCTTGTGGCCCCTGCACCGAAATCCATATAGACCTCCGCACCGACGCCGAACGAGTTGCTATCCCAGGTGAGCAACTGGTAAACAAGGATCACCCAAGGGTCATTGAGATTTGGAACAACGTTTTTATCCAGTTCAATCGAAAGGCCGACGGCTCACTGGAAGAATTGCCAGACAAACACGTGGACACAGGCATGGGCTTCGAGCGCCTTACGCTCGCCATCCAAGGTAAATTCAATACCTACGACACGGATATTTTTACCCCTCTTATTGATTTTGTGGAAAAAGCTAGCGGGATAAAATACACAGGGCAATACCCTGACACCCCAACAGCTATCGCCAACCTTCAAACATCCATGGCCTCAGACATCGCCATGCGGGTCATTGCTGACCATATCCGGGCAGTGAGTTTTACGATTGCTGATGGGCAGTTGCCAGCTAGCGGCGGGGCTGGGTATGTCATCCGGCGCATCCTACGCAGGGCGGTACGATACTACTATTCGTTTTTGAACATCAAAGAACCTTTTTTGCACCGCCTAGTACCGATGCTGGCTGAAATGTTTGCTGACGTTTTCCCAGAATTGAAAGTACAGCAAGAACAGGTTGCCCAAATTATCCAAAGTGAAGAAAAATCGTTTTTAAACACACTGGAAAATGGCCTAAAGCGATTTGCATCCCTCCAGGAAAAAGCCGGTGTCATCGCTGGTGAAGATGCCTTTGAACTTTACGACACCTTCGGGTTTCCAATTGACCTCACCCGCCTGATGGCTGAGGAAAAAGGTTGGAGTGTGGATGAGGCAGGATTTGAAAAGGCAATGCTGGCGCAAAAAGAACGTGGACGAAGTGACGCTGAAAAAGAAGTGGGCGACTGGGTCATCCTTAAACCTGGCGATGTAGAATTTGTCGGCTACGACAATTTAGAGGTGCATAAATCCAGTGTACTTCGCTACCGTACTGTGAAAACAAAAAAGGGCAACCAGTCACAAATCGTCCTTAGCCTTACGCCGTTTTATGCTGAAAGTGGCGGTCAGAGTGGCGACTCAGGTTGGATGCAATTTGGAAACACTGAGCATATAGCCGTGCTTGACACCTTGAAGGAAAACGAACTGACTCTGCATATTGTCGAGCGATTTCCAAAGGATATAAATGCCAATGTGGAAGCCAAAGTTGATGCAACAAAACGGCAATCCACAAGCGCCAACCACAGTGCAGTTCACCTGATGCATGCCGCTATGCACCAAGTTTTGGGCAACCACGCCTTGCAAAAAGGACAAGATGTGGACAGTGAACGTCTCCGTTTCGACTTTTCCCATTTTCAAAAAGTAACCGAACTTGAGCTTCGTCAAATCGAAGAACTCGTGAATGAAAAAGTCCGGGAAAACATCGCCCTTGATGAAGTACGGAACATGCCGATTGAAGACGCCAAAAAGCTCGGTGCCATGATGCTTTTTGGTGAAAAATACGGGGATACAGTTCGAGTCATCACCTTCGATAAAGACTTTAGTCAAGAACTTTGTGGTGGAACGCATGTGAATGCTACTGGCGAGATTGGCCTTTTCAAAATCGTGAGTGAAGGTGCCGTAGCCGCAGGTGTACGGCGCATCGAGGCTGTAACCGCTGCAAATGCCGAAAATTACTTCCTAACTCAGCTAGAGGAGTTGAATGAAATTCGTGGGCTGCTGAAAGGCGCACAAAATCCTGCTAAGGCGATTGCAGCTTTGCAAGATGAGGTGCGTTCTCTAAAAAAACAGGTCGAGCAATTGGTAAACGAACAGGCCGGGGCACTCAAATCGCAGCTCAAAAGCCAATTCCAAGTAGTAAATGGGGTTAATTTCCTCGCTGCCAAATTGCCCATCCAAGATGCGAACGCTGTTAAAACACTGGCCTTCCAGCTCGAAAACGAAATAGGTAACTGCTGCATCGTCTTCGGGTTAGAATCCGACGGGAAGCCTCAAATCATGGTTTCGGTTAGCCGATCGCTGACTGAGGCTGGGCCAAAACTCCACGCCGGGAATATGGTCAGGGAATTGGCCAAGGAAATTCAAGGCGGCGGTGGCGGGCAACCGTTTTTTGCTTCGGCGGGCGGAAAGGATGCCAGCGGACTCGACCGAGCAATTGCAAAGGCAAAAGAAATGATTTGATTTTTGTGGTTAAATCAGTAGAAAGACCCAGTTTGGCGCACAAAACTGGGTCTTTTACATTTGGATTTTGCGAAGCACCTCCACTACCCTACCCAGCATTTCTTCTGTAAAGTCCAAGTGCGTCACAAACCGCACCGTTGCTGGGCCAAACGCAGCTGCCAGTATTCCATTTTCTTCAAATTTAATCAAATATTCGGCTGCTGTAAGTGGTGAAACGAGGTCGAAAATCACGATATTCGTCTGGACGGGCCGCACCTCGCTTACCCATTTTTGCTGCTGCAATGTTTCACCAAGCACCCTTGCCCTCCGGTTGTCGTCCCGTAGTCGTTCAACGTGGTTATCCAAGGCGTAAATGCCTGCCGCAGCAAGGTAACCAGCCTGGCGCATCCCGCCTCCCATGACCTTGCGTACACGCCTAGATTGGGCTATAAAGTCCTGATTTCCAATGAGTAGTGAACCGACTGGCGCTCCCAGTCCTTTTGAGAGGCAAATTGAAATACTATCAAATGCCGCCCCCCATTCCAACGTGGATTCTTCTGTTTCCACAAGGCAGTTGAATAGCCGAGCACCATCAAGGTGAAGTGCCAAACCATGCTCATGGCACAGCTCACGGATAGGTCGAATTTCATCAAGGGCATAGTAGCTGCCGCCACCTTTATTTGCCGTATTTTCAAGAACGACCAAACGAGTACGGGGCAGCCAATCGTAATTAGGTTTGATGGCCGCTTTGATTTGGTCTGCATTGATTTTGCCGTTTGTCCCAACGATGAGATTGATGGCCACCCCAGAGTTGTAGGCATAACCACCGACTTCGTACTGGTAAATATGTGAGTAGTGGTCGCAAATCACCTCATCAAGCGGCTGTGTATGGCACTTGATGGCTATTTGGTTCGTCATGGTTCCCGAAGGGCAAAACAGGGCAGCTTCTTTACCAAAAAGTTGGGCGGCCTTGTCCTGAAGGGCATTAATAGTGGGGTCATCGTTGAAAACATCGTCTCCAACCTTAGCAATCGTCATGGCTTGGAGCATGGCGTGAGTTGGCTTTGTAACGGTGTCTGAAATCAGGTTGATTTTTGTCATCAATTTTTCCGGAAAGATAGAAATCAGATGGAATCAACTGATTATTCTCATGGAAAAGAAACTTTGGAACCACAATGATTTGGTTTGGCAGTATTTTCGCATATAAGAAGCTGCCTCCTCATTTTCGAGAATTAGCCTCCCAAGTTTCTATACTTAATACTGACCAGGCTCCCCGGTTTAAAGGCGTATTCTATCATAAAAAAAGGTTATTACAATGAAAATTAAGAGCATTTACCTCCTTGGCTTGTCGGTCTTATTGTTTTCCGCATGCCAAAAAGACCCCACCACCCAAGTTGACCAACTTGATACAGAACTAGAAAATGTGCTGAAATCATCGTCGGGCGGCTCAGGAAAATCATTTTACGTCCTGCCTTATAGCAACGAATTCGACAAAATCCCGCACGATGCAAATAATCCCATTACACAGGCTAAGGTGAATCTCGGGGCTTTACTTTTTCACGAAACAGGCATTGCCCTAAGTCCAAAACATGCCAGCAACGCTGGCAATTATGCATGTGCCTCCTGTCATTTTGCAAGTGCAGGGTTCCAAGCTGGCAGGCATCAGGCTATTTCTGATGGCGGCATGGGCTTTGGGGTAAACGGCGAGGGCCGGATGCCCAACCCAGAGTACGACCTATCAGAACTTGATGTTCAACCCGTACGGACACCGTCTGCCTTGAACATTGCCTATCAAGAGGCAATTCTTTGGAATGGCCAATTTGGTGCATTGGGCGTAAATGCAGGTACGGAAGCCAGTTGGACTGCTGGCACGCCAAAAGCCAAAAATCATCTCGGTTTCGAGGGCACGGAGACGCAGGCCATCGCTGCACAGGAAGTTCACCGTTTGAAAATGAACGACACAGTTTGTGTGGACCTCAATTACAAGAATCTTTTTGACGTGGCCTTTCCTGATTCCGACCCTAGCATAAGATACGGCCAAGTGAACAGTGGCCTTGCTATTGCGGCATACGAACGTATCATTCTGGCGAACCAGGCGCCTTTCCAGCTTTGGTTGAGAGGTAAAGAAAACGCCTTGTCCGACCAAGAAAAACGGGGTGCAGTCCTGTTCTTTGGAAAAGCAGATTGTGCGAGCTGTCACAATGGCCCCAATCTCGCCAACATGGAGTTCTACGCCCTCGGCATGAAGGATTTGTTTGAAACAACGGAGTCAACTTATGGCGCAAACTCGGAGTCTTGTGAAAACAAAGGGCGATACTGTTTCACCAAAAATGATGCGGATTTGTACAAGTTCAAGGTGCCACAACTTTACAACTTGGCCGACTCGCCGTTCTACGGTCACGGTGCTAGTTTCCGTTCTGTTCGGGATGTGGTAGCCTTCAAAAACAAGGGCCTGAAAGAAAACCCGAATGTTCCCGAAAGCCAATTGGCCGAAGAATTCAAACCGCTTGGGCTTACCGAGGCTGAGGTTGACGATATTACCGCCTTCATCGAACGGGGGCTTCGTGATCCGAACCTGTTGCGATACCAACCACTTTCGGTGCGCTCTGGACATTGCATTCCAAATAACGACCCGCAATCGAAAATTGACCTCGGTTGCAATTAATTGGGTAAAAGGCTGACAATAAGCTGTTTATGGCGACAAAAACAGTCGAAACAAAAAAGCACAGGCTACCAAGCTTGTGCTTTTTTGTTAGTAAAAAATGGAATATGACTTCCATTCTTCGTGAACTTCGCAAAAAGGCTAATTTTGCCCCAAACTAATCGCTGACACAAGCCTTTAATTATTTCACCAAATAAATTCTTCCGATGAAAAATGCTATCAAATGGTCATCCTACGTTGCCATTGCCATGTTCGCCTTGTTGTTCTACTGCTGTGGTAAAAATGAAGCCAATGCTCCAGGGACTCAACACAATATGCCAGTGACAGATGCAATGCACCAAAACATTGACACCACGTTTCGCAATCTTTTCGAAGAGGTAAACGTCATAAAAATGCACCTTTTCGGCACCGATGAAGCCGACCCAAAACAGGATGACTATCCTTACGCCGGCAAAATGATTGAAGAGGCTTTTATGAAATACCTCGGCGACGGCCTCCAGCCAAACGAGATCGGCAGCGTGTATGCCTGCTATCGTACAGAGGTGTACAATTTTTACATCCTGCGAGTCCCCGGGAAGTATGCTTCCAGCGACCTCGTGCTCGCAAAATGGGACAATGCTTCTTCCAAACTCATCAAAGTCACTGATTTGGCAAGCCTCCAATGTGACGAAGGTATGTGCCTACAACAAGACGCTTGGCTCACCGACCTGGATGACGACCGGGTGCTCGACCTTGTCACCCGCAGCGCCACCAATGACAATGGGAAAGTCTCAGATGAAAAATTCATGGTGTATGCACAACCATCCATGGGAAGTTTCACAAAAGCACCGGACTCGCTGGCTATGCTAGCCCCACAGACCAGCTACGTCCTTTACCATAAAATGTGAGCAAAGGTTTGGGAACCTAATTTTAAGCCAGTTGTACGTAAAATTTCAGTGCCTAAAGCCCGCTCAACAAAATTCTGATGTCAAAAAAAACAAAACATCTGCCCAAGGTCGCCTACTTCTGCATGGAGTATGGGCTTCATAGCGACTTCAAAATCTATGCTGGCGGCCTCGGCATCTTGGCTGGTGATTACCTAAAAGGAGCCAAGGATTATGACTACCCCATTGTTGGACTTGGCATCATGTGGAAGCAGGGCTACGGCGACCAGATGATTGACGAAAACGGCCAGCCCTTCGATGCCTATCGCAACCGCAAGTACGAATTCCTGAAGGATACGGGCGTGACGGTGGACGTGCAAATCCGCAGTGTGAACGTCAAATGCAAAGTTTGGTTGGTGGATGCCTTCGGCAATGCCCCACTCTACCTCCTCGATACTGACCTGCCCGAAAACGCCGATGCCTGGATTTCCGGGCAACTTTACGGCTGGTTTGGCGAGGAACGTATCGCACAGGAAATGGTACTCGGCATTGGCGGAGTCCGGGCGCTTCGGGCGCTGGGCATCAATGTTGACCTTTACCATTTCAACGAAGGCCATGCGCTTTTTGCAGGATTTGAACTATTGCGGGAGCGGATGGAATACAAGGGTGACTCTTTTAAAAAAGCGACAAAAAAATTGCGCCAGCAAATCGTTTTTACCACCCACACCCCAGTGGCGCAGGGCAACGAGACCCATCCCATTGACAGAATCATGTACATGGGAGCCAACCTTTGCCTCAAACGAAAGCACCTTTCTGAACTCGGCAGTTTGGAGGACAAAGACCATTTCAACATGACTGTTGGTGCGCTTCGGATGTCCAAAAAGTCAAATGCCGTGGCGCAACTTCATGGTAAAACCGCCAACATCATGTGGGCAGATGTGAAGAAAAGCAGCAAAATAGCTGCCATCACCAATGGCATCCACGTACCTACGTGGGTAGATGGGAAGGTGCTGCTCGCCGCCTATGATTTAAAGGCAACTGCCCTGGACCAGCTTTGGGATGCCCATTTTAACAACAAAAAAGCACTGGTTGATTTTATTGAAGAAAGAAACGGGGTAAAACTGGATGTGAACAAGCTCATTATCGGGTTTAGTCGCCGGGCAGTTCCATACAAACGCAGTGACCTGATTTTTAGAAACCCAGAAATCATTGAGCCGCTGCTGAAAAACCAGACAATACAACTGGTCTTCTCCGGCAAATCGCACCCGCTGGACGATGCAGGGAAGGCCATCGTGGCAACCCTCGTGGAAATGAGTAAGAAATACCCAAAATCGGTGGTCTTCCTGACGGATTACGACATGAGGATTGGTGCAGTGCTAACCCGAGGCGCCGATGTTTGGTTGAACAACCCTGTGCGCCCGAAAGAAGCCAGCGGCACCAGTGGCATGAAGGCCAGCATGAACGGCGTGCTCAACCTCAGCATTCTCGACGGCTGGTGGCCCGAAGCCTGCGACCACGGCGTGAACGGATGGCAGTTTGGCGATGCAAAAGAGTATAAAAACCCCGCCAAGCAAGACTTGCATGACATGAACGGCCTTCATTCGGTTTTGACAAAAGATGTAGTGCCCACGTTTTATAAAAAGAAAACAAAATGGCGTGAGATGATGCGCAATAGCGTGGTGAGTACCCACAAACAATTTTCGGTAAGAAGAATGCTGGGAGAGTACTATGAAATTTTGTACAAATAATTGAATATCAAAAGCTTATGAAAAAAAACTATTGGCTTGTTGCCATCTTTCTGCTGCTGGGCGGAGCTACCGTCTGGTATTATTTTGGGGGCAATGACACATCCAAATCCACCCTCGGCTGGGATCGCCTTTTTAAGGTAGCGGAAGCCGACATCCAAAAAGTTTTTATTGCAAAGCGAACCGGAGAAACCACGACCATTGAACGGGACGGCAATAGCTGGAAGGTAAATGGCCAATGGAAAGCCAGCAAAAATGCCATAGAAAACCTGCTCGAAGCTGTTACCAATCTGGAACTCCAGTCAGTACCCCCACCTGCGGCCATTGAGGGAGTCGTCAAAGAACTTGCTTCAAGAGGCATTAAAGTAGAGGTGTACGGCAACAGAGGAAAGCTGCTAAAAGCCTATTACATCGGTGGAGTAACTGCTGACGCTCGTGGCACTTACGCTATCATGGACGGTTCCGAACAACCAATGGTGCTGCAAATACCGCAAATGGAAGGTCAAATTCGCACCCGTTTCGACCTTGTTGGCGACGACTGGCGTGACCGCAACGTTTTCAGCTACCAGCCCGAAGACATAGCAGCCGTGAGCGTTGAATACCCGCAGCAGCGCAACAAGTCCTTCAAGCTGAAACGCAACGGCAAAGATTGGGACATCAAACCATTTTACGACAATGTACCAGCTATCAACCAGCCAGTTTCCAAGGGCCGTATTGAGGGTTTTTTGGTCGGTTTTGGCGGATTGATGGCGGAGAGTTTTTCGAACCAATACAGCCAAAAAGACAGCATCCGCCAAATGATTCCGTTTTCTGTTATTTCAGTGACCGACACGAAAGGAACAGAGCGTATAGCCGCATTTTACCCAACCTATCGCCAAGATAATAACACGGGCGAACGCCGCTCTGAAGTGGTGGAACGCTATTTCACCGACCTGAGCACGGGCGATTGGCTATTGACACAGCACCGGGTTTTCGAGAAGGTATTCTGGCCCTACGAGGCATTTTTCGAAAAGCCTGGGGTGCCTGTGAAGAATTAATTTTGCCTGAAAAGTAAAAGAGGCCAGTTGTCAAGTTGACAACTGGCCTCTTTTTTTAAAGAAAGGATGAGAACATCCAATCCAAATTCGATGTTGATATTGCTGCAATGAATCTCCTCACAAAAAAACAGTCCAACATGAAAGCAGCCCATCTACTCTTGCTTTTTGCAACCCTCCAATTTCCCAATTCCCTAATTTCTCAAAATTTCCAAACCAGAGGCATCGGCGGTGGTGGCGCACTGTTCAGCCCCAGTATCAACCCCAACAACGGCTCGGAAAACTACCTCGCCAGTGACCTCGGCGGGCTATACTACACCGCGGATGGCAACTACGATGTGGTACATTTCACGGCGGCAGTGACCGGCCCTTTTGGCAAAGTTTGTTTCACTCAAACCAACGGCCTGCGCTATGCTTTGCTGTACGATGCCGAACACTTCACTACCCGTCCGGCCAGAACCCTGAGCGGTGGCATAAATTGGGATTTCATGCCCGGCGATGCTGACCCATCGGAAGATAAACTGTTCATTTTCTGCGATTACCAAAATCCAAATCGGGTGATTTGGACAGATTACAACCACCTTTTCCTCTCGAATGATGGCGGCCAAACGGCTTCGTTGAAATGGACAGCAGCCAATTCCGGCACGGGCATCCTGCTTTCTGGGGCATTTTTTGAAGGGGAAAAAATCTGGCTCGGCACCAACGAGGGCATACTTTTTTCCGCCAACGGCGGCAATAGTTTTTCCTTGGCAAATTTCTCGGGAATCCCATCTGGCGAAGTCATCATCGGCTTCGGAGGTGGTAAATCGGGCAACCTGACCCGTTTTTATGCACTCACCGGCGACCCCGACAACGTTTGGGCATCGAGCATGGGCTTCAACTATTGGGAGACCATACGTGGCGTTTACACCATGGAAAACACCAGCGGCACCTGGGCTTCCAAGACCAATGGCATTGACCTTTCAAAAGATTTTGCGGTGTTCCTGGCCATGGCCGACAACGACCCAAATACCTGCTACCTCGCTGGCAGTACGCCCAACGAAACGGCCATCGTTTTGAAAACAACCAACGGCGGTGACGCATGGCAGCATGTCTTTTTGACCCAAAACAACCAAAATATCTTCACGGGCTACTCCGGTGACGGCGGCGACCTTGGCTGGTCTTGGGGCGGCAATGCACTTGGCTTCACCGTGAATCCACACAACAGCCAGCAGGCCATCATGACCGACTTCGGCTTCATGCACCAAACCACGAATGGTGGCCAGACCTGGCACCAGGGCTACCTAAGCGGCGCTGACGAAAATCCAGCTGGCTCCCCCACCCCAAAAAAGAAAAAATACCACGGAATTGGCTTGGAGCAGACGACCTGCTGGCAAATCTATTGGTTTGACGAGCAAACGATGTTCGGTTGTTTCACCGATATAAAAGGCGTTCGGTCAGAAGATGGCGGCAATACTTGGAGTTTTGATTACACGGGCCACGACCAGAACACGATGTACCGCATTGCGAAGCACAACACGATGCCGCTTTGGTTTGCTGCAACATCGAGCGTTCACGATATTTATCAGACAACTTACGTGACGGATGCCCGATTGCAACCTTCGTACAAAGCTGGGAAAGTGCTCTACACCAGCGACAAAGGCAAAACCTGGCAAACCATGCACGACTTCGGCAATCCGGTGATTTGGGTGACACCCGATGCCTCGAACAACGACCGAATTTACGCCAGTGTCATCAGTACAAACCACAGCATCGGCGGGGTTTGGCGGGCTGATGGCATCTCAAATCCGGCAACGGCCACCTGGACGAAACTGCCCAATCCGCCCGCCAACAATGGCCGAATTTTCAATATCCACAGCCTGAACGATGGTACGCTCGTAACGACTTGGAGCGCCCGTAAATCAAACAGCGGAAGTGTGTTCAGCGACAGCAGCGGTGTGTTCGTCAGCACAAACGGCGGCCAGAGCTGGGAGCGCCGCAACCACCCCGACATGAATTATTGGACGAAAGACCTCGTCGTGGACCCGAACGATGCTTTGCAAAATACGTGGTACGCCTGCGTTTGGAGCGGCTGGGGCGGCCCTGCGAACGACATCGGCGGCTTGTTCCGCACAAAAGACCGGGGACTGAACTGGGAAAAAATTACGGGCGATGGTCAATTCCTCCGGGTGAGTTCAGTGGCGCTCACGAATTCAGGCACCTTTTTAACGACGGAGGGCGAAGGGCTATGGCAAGCGCAATCTTCTGACATCAGCAACGGGCAACCAACCTGGAATTTGGCCTGGAGCTACCCGTTTCACCACCCTGAACGGGTTTTTGAAAACCCAAACCAGAACACTTTCAATAAGTATCTTTGGATAGCCAGCTTTGGGAATGGTATGAGAAGTGCTTATACTGGTGAAACTGGCACTTCAAACCCAGCGGGCTTGCCTTCGGCCACGATGCGGTCACTGCAAAATCCAGCTTCGGGAAATATTGAAATAGAATTGGACCTAAAAAAGGCTGCCTCAGCGCAATTTCGCCTCCTAAATATGCAAGGTCGTCTAGTGCAGGATTTTTCTACCTACAATCTTGTTGCCGGCCAACAGCTGTTGAGTTTTCCAGTGAAGGACCTGCCGGGTGGAGCTTATTTATTGAGAATGGTACTTGCATCGGGTGAAATTTTGGCCTTGAAATTGGTGATGGTTGAGTAAAAGCGCAAATATTTTTTGGAACAAAACAACGCCGGAAACGTTGGCCATCCCCGCCAAGTGCATAATCGCAAATACAGCAATTGCACCGCTAATAAATTGAAGGCTTTTACTTTACAAATAAAATAAAACGTAATATTGGCATCAAATATGCCTATGCAATTGGGTAAGACAAAAAGTTTGAAGGACACACCCTGTTACTCACACACTACTACCCATGCAAGTTTCCCCTTCAGCCGATACTCGGCGCAGCTTGGAGCAGTTCAGGCACCTACTTTTTCACCTTCAAATGGAGTGCGGCTCCATTCACCACATCTTCCGATTCTTCAAGGAGGAGTCAAGTTTCCAGCATTTCGATGCATTGAAGGAGCTTGACCCGAACCTCATGCCACAGTTGCTGGCACGGGAACACGTGTTGGAAGCCCGCAGGTCTGAGTCCGCCGACAAGGCGCTCGAACACTTGCGCACCGCACTCGAACTTGACCCGCTATGCCCCGAAGCCTGCCTCGAACTCGCAGGCTTGGCCGAAACTGCCGAGTCCGCCATGATGTGGTACCAACGTAGCATGGAAGCCACCGCCAAGTTGCTCGGCCCGGAGATGATGGCGGAGATGATGGCGGACTTTAAGCTAAAACCTTGGAAGCAGGTGGAAACACATACGTGGTTCAAGGCAAAAGTGAGCCTCTCAGAGAAACTTTTCCGCAATGGCTACTACGAAACGGCAGCGCTTCATTTCCAAGAAATTCTGGCATTGAATCCTGCGGATGACCTCGAACTCCGCCCCTACCTGCTCACTGCCCTAATTTGCGAAAACCGCCTTGACGAAGCAGACTTGTTGGTCTGGCACCACCATGAAGATATTTCAGTAAAATGGCTTTTCGGGAAAGCATTCCTGCGATTCAAACAGCAGGGAGATACCCGCTCCAGTCGCCGCAGTTTGATGCGGGCATTGCAGCGCAACCTATGGGTCTCGGTCTTCCTGCTCGGTGCGGAAGAAATGCCACCTGCTCATCTAGTTGAGCGGCGCAAGGACAAAGGCTTCAAGCTTGGAAGCCGGCTTGAAGCTGCCGATTGCGTCAAATGCATCGGCATGGCCTTCTGCGAAGATTCCCGCTTACAGCATTGGATTTGGGAAGTGCTGAAAGAGAAGTGCGAAGAGGTATGAGGGCTGAGGTAAGAGGTATGAGGTATGCGAGTTCTTGGCATACCTCATACCGCTTACCACGTACCTCTTTAATACTTGCCCAACATGTAAAGAACACCGAAGGTCGTTACGGTGAGCACCATCCCGGTCATGAAAATCTGGTAGGTGATGCGGAGGCGGCGGTATTTGTTGCCGAGCGTGCGACCCAAAAAGTAGAGGTCATTGACAATGGATTTATCAATTGTCCCCTCGTTTTGCATGACCCGCATGAGGCTGCGGATATAGTCCTCCCGCTCCATTTTGAAGAAATTTCCGAAGAAGAACAAGTTGGAATTGCCGCTATCAATTGACTCAGCAGATGTTAGTCCAAGCATCTTCACTGGGCGGGTAGCCAGCGTAGCGAATACAATGGACAAGATGCAAGTCAACAACAAAACCGCCGCTGGGTAAACGAGGGTTGGGTGCTCCTTGAGGCTGCCCGCCAGCATCGGGATGCCGATGGTGATGAGCAACGAATTGATACTGAGCATGATGTTCGCCTTGTTGTCGGCGATGTTGGTGAGGTCAATCTGGTTGCGAAGGGTGGTCTTGAATATCATTTGGGCGCTCTTGCTCTTGCCTATCTCAAATTCGAGCTTTTCCACGTTCGGGTTAACCTGCTCAACCGTTTTGCGGAGCACCTTCAAGGTTTTCCTTTTTGAGTCACCATAAAGTGCCTGCGCCTCTCCGGTGTAGAAACGGTGTGATTTCCAAAAATGCAGACTGTTTTCCGCCCACTCTTCGTCCGTCATTTTTTGGTCGCAAAACACTTCCCACTCCTTGCGCAGCTCCGCCGAGTTCTCCTCGTAGGTCGTTCCATTGGTGTTGAAGTCGGCATCCTTGATGATTTTTTCAAGGAGCGATTCTGGCTCCACACCTACTTTCGTCACTTCAATTAGTCGAGTTACGGTGGCTATTTTAGAAGGGTCAAAACTAGCTTTTTGCAAAAAATCGGTGGCAATTTCAATGCTCACATTTTCATGTTCGAGATAGGTTTTGGTAAAACCTGTATCGTGAAAAAGCCCAGCCAATGCCAACAACTCCAATTCTTCGTCGCTGAGGCGATAACGCCTGCCCAACTCTTGGGAGGCATCCCAAACACTGAGCGTATGCTGCAAGTTGTGATAGCCATGTTCAGGCTTCAGGCCCTGCCTGAGCAGGTTGAGCACAAAAGTTTCAGCGTCTTTTACGATTTGGCTTTGCATGTCGGCGTTTTAAGCTGGGCGAAGGTAGGGGGAAATTGGAAATGAGGGAAGGAAAATGGCACTGGGTTTTATGATGATGTGATATGCCTTGTTTCTTTAAAAATCTTGGCTGGCGAAAATTATTGTAGCGCATTTGTTTGAATTTATAATTATCATCGTATATTTGCGATGAATTTTAAACAACCAACCATGGCAATTCATAAAAAAGCCGAATTCGGGATGGAAGAACAAGAACTGGCCGTATTTGCCAAAGCATTGGCGCATCCTGCCAGGATAGCTATCTTGAAACAGTTGGCAAAGCGGGACTCGTGCCTTTGTGGCGAAATAGTGGAGGTAATGCCATTGGCACAAAGTACCGTATCCCAGCACCTCAAAGAATTGCTGGCAGCCGGACTGATACAAGGCACATTGGACGGCGCAAAATCTTGTTACTGCATCAATCCAGTGAACTTTCAAAGACTTGAAATGATTTTGGCGTCTTTCCTAAAGGACACCTCCACCAATAAATGTTGTTAACCCGATTGTTTCGGTAAAAAAATTTGACCGATACAATCGCATTTTTACGATAAATTTTAATCAATCCAATTATGACAACTGCAGATGAACTGAAAAAAGTAGTCCGGGAAAAATACTCGGAGATTGCCATGCAAGACAAAGACAGCAACGCAACCTCGTGTTGTGGGGCTACTTCCACTGGCACTTATAACATCATGTCAGACAGCTACACCGACCTTGAAGGTTATAATCCTGATGCTGACCTTGGCCTGGGTTGTGGCCTGCCCACGCAATTCGCCAAGATACAGCCGGGCGATACTGTGCTCGACCTCGGTTCGGGCGCTGGCAACGATTGTTTTGTAGCAAGGGCGGAAACAGGCGAAACGGGGAAAGTAATCGGCGTCGATTTTACCCCGAAAATGCTCCAGCTTGCCCGCCAAAACGCTGAAAAGCGAGGTTACAACAACGTGGAGTTCCGGCAAGGCGATATTGAGGAACTTCCCGTCAATGACCACAGTGTTGATGTGGTGGTCAGCAACTGCGTCCTCAACCTCGTACCAGACAAGGCTAAAGTTTTTGAAGAAATCAAGCGGGTGCTGCACCCAGGCGGTCATTTCAGCATCTCCGATGTGGTGCTGCGAGGTGAGTTGCCGGAGGCACTCAAATCAGCAGCGGAAATGTACGCTGGCTGCGTGTCTGGTGCTTTGCAGATGGACGAATACTTGGCTATCATCCAAGCAGCAGGCTTTCAAAACATGACCGTGCAGAAGCAAAAGTCCATCCTTATCCCCGATGAAATTCTGTTGGAATACCTCTCACCGGACGAACTCAAGGCATTTGTGAACTCCAAAACGGGCATTTTCAGCATCACCGTTTATGCTGAAAAAGCAGGGGAAAAAAGGCAGCGAAATTATTCGGAGAAACCAAAAGTCAACTTAGCAGAACTGCCAATAAGCAATTGTTGTGAGCCAGGTAGTGGCTGTTGTTGATAAGGATAATTGAACCATTTCGTTTGACCCAGTGTCGGGGTGACTCAAGTCACGCCGACACTTACTCTGCAATCGCCGCCTAATCGTAAATCCAAAATCGTAAATCGCATTTCCCTACACTTTCCTCCCCTTCAATCGTATCGAGTTTCCAATCACCACCACATCCGAGAAGGCCATGAACAGCGCTCCCCAAGTCGGGTTCAAGAAGCCCATGGCTGCTACGGGGATAGCCACCACGTTGTAGGCGAAGGCCCAAAACAGGTTCTGTTTAATAGTTTGCAACGTAGCCGTGGAAATGGCAAGTGCATGGCCAAGGCGGTCGAGGTTGCCGTTCAGCAAGATGATTTGGGCAGACTGCATGGCCACCTGCGAGGCATTGCTGAGGCTGACACCGAGCGTTGCCTGTGCCAATGCTGGAGCATCGTTAATGCCGTCACCAATCATTGCAGTGGGGGCTTCGGCGTTCAGTTTTCGGATGATTTCGAGCTTTTCGGCGGGGAGTTGCTCTGCATACACCCGCTCGATGCCAAGGTGCCGGGCCACTTCCGTTGTTTTGCCCAGTCGGTCGCCGCTGAGCACGATAGGCGTTTTACCGGCATTGCGGAGCGAATCCATCAATTCCCTAGCTGCTGGTTTTAGCTCGTCCTCGATTTCCACAGTGGCCAGCAGTTTGTCGTTTTTAGAGAAAAAAAGCGCAGCCTCTCCCGCTCCGGCATTGGGTGCTGCAAAGCGCTGGGAACCGAGTTTCAGTTCGTTACCTTCCTTGTCCAATGCACTGATGCCTTGGCCTTTTATTTCTTTGATTTTTGTTAGCGTGGCTTCGCCAATTTGTCCTCGCTGGGTTAGTTCCTTTACCAATGATTGGGCGATGGGATGCGAGGAGTGCCGCTCCATTTTCAGCATCGCAGCGTTGATGTCCGCCTCATTGCCTGCTTGGTAATTGATTTTTTTTATTCGAAAATCGCCGGTGGTGAGCGTGCCTGTTTTATCAAAAACGAAGTTTTTGATGCCCGCAAAAACCTCGATGGTCTGGGCGCCTTTCACCAAAATTCCGTTCTTGGCAAGCCGCCCCACGCCCACCATTACTGCAGTCGGCGTCGCCAATCCCATGGCACAGGGACAGGAAATGACCAGCACAGCGATGGCGTTCAGCATGGCTTTTTGCGGAGCAAGACCAAATCCCAAAACAGCCACAAGAAAGGTAAGCACTGCAATCCCCAGCACCACCGGAACAAAAACACCACTAATCCGGTCAGCCAACCGCTGGATGTCAGGCTTGTTGAGTTGGGCGGATTTCACGAGGTCAATCATCTGGCTGAGGGTCGTGTCACGGGTAGTTGCCGTGGCAGCGATGGTGAGGCTGCCGCCGCTGACGATACTTCCACCGAGCACCCGGTCGTCGGGTAGGCGGCTCACAGGCAGGCTCTCTCCTGTGAGCATGGACTCGTCCACATCGGCGGAGCCTTTCAGTACCGTGCCGTCCACAGGGATTTTGTCGCCCTCGTTCACTTGGAGCCAGTCGCCGGGCAGCACCTCGCTCGCCTCGATGGTGACGACCGTGCCGCTGGGCATAATTTTCTTCGCAAATTCTACTTGCAATTTTGTGAGGTCTTCGATGGCGGTGGTGGTCTGTTTGACTGCTCTTTTTTCAAACCAATTGCCCAATAAAACCAAGGTAATGATGGTGGCGCTGGTTTCAAAAAACAGGTATTTAGGCTCGTTCAGCACTGCCCCGATGGTACTGTAAACGAAAGCTGCAGTAGAACCGATGAAAATCAGGATATCCATGTGGGTAGAGCCATTGCGAAGCGCGCCAAGACTGGTTTTACCAAAATGGAGAAAGCCGACCACGTACACAGGCAGGCAAAGGGCAAACTGCACCCAAGCGTTTTGGAGGACATGGATGCCCGTCATCATGAGCAGGTGCGAACCGAGTAGCGGCAAGGTAAAAATGGCACAGAACAGCAGCTTGCGCTGCAAGTTCCAAAATGGCATTTGGTTGTTCTGCACAACATGGTAACCGAGTTTGTTGATGCCCTCCGTGACCAAGTCCAGCGGCACTTCGTCGGTGGGTTGGTCAAATACGACTTCACCGGACGAGAAATTGACGTTGACTTTTTGCAGTCCTTTCTTCTCCAAAAACCTCGTTATGTTTGCTGCGCAAGAGGCGCAGTCCATGCCTTCTACTTTTAATGCGACCATAGTTTTAGAATTTTGAGAGAGTGAGCGGGTGAGAGTGTGAGAAAATGAAGAATTTATTGAAAATCAAACAGTTATAAAGCATTTTTGGCTTGAACAATCTGCCAGATTTTTCATTTTTACAAATAACCGTGGCGAAGCCTTAGCTTTGCCCCAACTTTTTTACAACAATCAAAAACGAGTTTCGACATGAAAGCAAAGATGTTTTTTCTTTTGATGGCTATCACTTTTCAGGCACTATTTTTTACTGCCTGCGGCAATGAGTCGGGCACTGCTGAAACCAGCGAGGCCAACAATATTGACAGCACTGCACAGCAAGCAGCAACCACACCCGGCGACATCCGGTTGAGCCCGTTCCCTTCTTCGACGGAATTTCCGAATGCCACTATTTCTTTTGGGTATGAAAAAGGCAAGTTCCTTTTCCGCCCAATGAACTACCAATTAAAGCAACAAACACCGGACGCACCTCAAAAGATGTGCGCCAATTCAAAGGATGGCCAGCACGTTCACCTTATCATTGACAATGGCCCTTACGATGCTGTTTACGAGCCTACTTTTGAAAAGGCCGTGGAGGACGGAACGCATTATATCCTTGCCTTTCTTGGCCGCAGCTACCACGAGAGCATCAAAGCAGCAGGTGCGGGCATGGCATTCAAGGCTGAGGTAAAAGGTGGCAACATCCATAATGGTCCAATGGTGGAAGAGCCGATGCTGTTTTACAGCCGCCCAAAAGGCAAGTACATCGGCAAAGCTGAAACAGACAAGGTGATGCTCGATTTTTATTTGACCAATGTTACACTTAGCCCAGATGGATATAAGGTAAAAGTGCTGGTAAACGGCGAAAAAGAGTTAATGGTAGATGCCTGGACGCCCTATTTTATAGAAGGTCTGCCTATGGGTGACAACAAAATCAAGTTGACTTTGGTGGACAAGGACGGCAATGATGTCAAGACGCCACTGAACCCTGTAGAACGGGTGTTTACGCTGTTGGAAGACCCGACGGAGAAGTAAGTGTAGATGCTTTTGAGAAAGTGAGAATAATAGTCCTGGGCAGTTTCTTTGCCCAGGACTATTATATTTTAGGAGACTTTTAGCTGACGCTGAAAATGAACTAGTCGTTGGCTTTGCCCCATTTCCTGAGCTGGTTCACGACCGCTGCAAAGTCTTTTGGCAAATCCGCTTGAATGGTCATTCGTTCGCCCGTGGATGGATGGTCGAACACCAATTTCCCGGCATGAAGCGTAGTCCGGGACATGATAGGTAGCTCTTCTTCCTGCAGCTTGCTCAGTTTGAATTTCCGAAGCTTTATTTTTGAAAGGAAAAATGCTTTTTGGCGACCATACAAATGGTCAACAGCCAACGGGTAGCCGATGGCGTGCAAATGAACCCGAATCTGGTGCGTCCGCCCGGTTTCAATGCTGCACTCGATGAAGGTGAAATTCTTGAACATCTCGGTCACCTTGTAGTTGGTACGGGAAGGCTTTCCGCCATGCACCACGGCCATTTTCTCGGGATGGGTCGGGTGTGGGCCGAGCGGCTTGTCTATCGTTCCTTCCGATTGGTGCATCACGCCATCCACCAATGCGAAGTAGATTTTTTCTACAGTCCGGGCCATAAACTGCTTGGACATTTCTTTGTGTGCTTCCTCTGTTTTGGTGAAAAGCAAAATGCCGCTCGTCTCCCGGTCAAGTCGGTGTACCGTAAAAATTTTACCATATTCATTGCCCAACATATTGTAAAGGTTGGGCTTGTCCGGTGAAAAACGGTCGGGGATGGTAAGCAAGTTGGCTGGTTTGTTCACCACCACGAGGTCATCATCTTCGTAAACTATTTCGATTTTATTCTTCATTTTTAAAGTAAAAGGTACAAAGGAAAAGGAAAACGGCGGATGCTACTCACCCCAACGGTACGATTCCATCTCAAACCCTGACAAATCAAGCACTCGGTCAACGACCGTGGCAGCCAAGGCTTCCATGTCGGAGGCGCCGCTGTAAAATGATGGGATGGCCGGGCAGATTATACCCCCTGCTTCGGTGATGGTCGTCATGTTTCGCAAGTGAATCAGGCTGAACGGCGTTTCTCTCGGCACCAAAATAAGGCGGCGGCGCTCCTTCAGCACCACATCAGCAGCCCTGGTCAGCAGGTCATCGGAAACACCAGCAGCGATACGACCAAGCGTACCCATCGAGCAAGGACAAACTACCATTGTGTCGTATTTGGCCGAGCCAGATGCGAACGGGGCGGCAAAATTATCCTTTTCATAGACATCGAACGGATAATCTAGGTAGCTCTCATTGCCGAGTTCGAGTTTCCAATTCAACCGGGCATTTTTGCTCATCACAACGCCCACCGCCTGCCATTGGGATTTGATTTTTAGCAGCCGATCAAAAAGTACTTTGGCATAGATGGAACCGCTCGAACCAGCCACTGCCACTACTATTTTTCGCATTATTTTTCCTTGAAGTTAAAATTTATTTAAACAAAAGGGGGGTTTGGTAGTGTTTTCGTGAAATTGGTACTTTCGTTGCACCATTATTAAATGTTTGAAATTGTTTTAATGGTTTGAGGCAATTTGAATTCGCTTTTTCTGCAATTCAATTTGTGTTCAAACAGTATCGATAAATTTCAAACGACCTTCTAAGATTTACCTTGAACTTATTAAATTATCAACAATGAAAAAAGTATTGTTTGTCGCCATTGCCGTAGTTGCTGTGGGTCTTATTTTTGCCTTCATGCCTAAAAACGACGCAGTTTCCAACGTGACCAATCGCACCGCCGAAGGCGAGATTGCTTGGATGACCTGGGACGAAGCCGTGAAAGCCAACGAAAAAGCACCGAAAAAAATCTTCATTGACTTTTACACCGATTGGTGTGGCTGGTGCAAGAAGATGGACAAAACCACCTTCATGGAGCCAGGTGTCGTTGACTACGTGAACAAGAATTTTTACGCTGTAAAATTCGATGCCGAGCAAAAAGCAGACGTAGTTTTCAAAGGAACAACCTTTTCTTGGACGGCAGGTGGTCGTGGCGGTTTTCACAAATTAGCCTTCGAACTACTTGATGGTCGTCTTGGCTACCCAAGCTATGTATATCTAACACCAACTTTTGAGCGGATTCTGATATCTCCGGGCTACAAAGATGCACCGATGCTCTCGAAGGAATTGAAATTCGTGTCGGAAGACCACTACAATTCAATGACCTGGGACCAGTATCGCAGCGCCAACTAAGGCAGTTTGATAGTTCGTCAGTGGGCAGTTGGTTGGCAATCAAATTCTGCCAATTCATTTTGACTGCTCACTGACGAACTCAAATAATTTCCTCAAACCCTGCTCCCGCCTGCTGCAAAAACCTACCAAGCGCCTCATTTTTAGAACGGTGCATTTTTGCAAAATTCTCCATCACTTCCTCCTTTAGTCTTTCATCCACCAGCTTTTTCACGGATTCAAAGTCATTAAGTTCGTTGCTTTCCCGAAACTTAAAAGTTTGCTCATAAAGCCCTGTCTCGAACTTGACCGAGAGCTTGTTGTCCATTTTGAAAACCGTGACTTTCAACGTTGGGCTATCAATGTTTCCAATTATCCGCATGTGCTCTTTTGATGTGTTTGGTTAAAACCCGATAAATTTCCTGAAGGTCTCCCCGCCCGTTGAGCAGGGTCAAGTGCCGTTCAATGGTTTTAATATCTTTTCGGACGGCAGGGCCAGTCTGCATGTCTTTGGGTGAGCCATCTTCGAGTTTAGCAACGGTTTCCCGAATGAGTGGCATCAACATTTCAAAGGGCAATTGCTTCTTTCCCAAGCAGCTGTTTCCAATATTGAAAAGGTGGTTCGTGAAGTTGTTGACAAATACAGCCGAAACGTGCAGCCATGCCCGTTGGGCGTCTGTTATTTTGTAAACGTTCGAGCTTATCTTCGACGCAAGTTCTTCAAGCACCAGCAAATCAGCGTCTTGCGAAGCCTGAATACATATCGGCACTTCCGAAAAGTCCAATTGCCGTTCTTTCGTAAAAGTTTGCAGTGGGTAAAAAACGCCAGTTCGATTCAGCTCAGGCACTGTTTCGAAGACCTTGGCAGGAGTTGACCCGGAGGTATGAACAACCAACTTGTCAAGTACAAAATCTTCAATCTTTTTCAAAACTTCGCCAATCGCATCGTCATGGACGGCAATGATATACAAATCAGCTTTTGCGGTCACCCCGTAAAGGTCATCAACAGGGCGGGCGCCCAACTCCGTTGCCAACGCTGCGGCTTTTGGTAAACTACGGCTAAAAACCTGCACTACCTCTTCCCCTACTTCAACCAACTTTCTGCCGAGGTGGGTCGCCACATTACCGGCGCCGATAAGTACGATTTTCATTGTTGATATTTTTAGGTAATCAAATTCGGGTCAATTTCGCTAGTCGCGACAACCTGCCGTTCCCTCCGTCGGCGGAACATGGCCACCGCTAACCCAACCATCATCAAAGTCGAGCCGAGCCAGAATAAGTTGATGCCTGGAAAAACGATGGACTCCAATACGATGTAGTCCGTGCGGAACGACTTCTGTGCAACCTCAATTGGCACGGGCTTTCCACCTGTTTTGCCTTCGGCAATTTGAAGCTCGAAAGTCTCTGTGGCCGGGTCAATTTTAGTCAAGTAGAAATGAAGTCCCATGGAGGGTATTTCCCCTTTTTCCGTTTGTATTTCACCGTTTCGAATGAGGAAAATCGGCTCCGCAGTTTGTTCTTCGCCAGTCACTGGGTCAGTTACGTTCATCAGAGCAGCAACGGCGACATCTCCTTCTTTTTTGCTAATGTTCGGGCTTTTGTTCACACCCGAAAAGGTGATTTTTTTTCCGTTCAGTGTTATTGATTGGCCGTTCTTGAAGATAAACTGCTTGAAATTCAAATCCTTGTCAGCTTCAAGAAAACGGAGCAGGGCCGCTTCTGGTAGCCTAACTTTCATCGAAATATCGTTGAGCTGAACTGGCAGTGAGCCCCACATTTTGCCGCGCAAATAAACCAGGGGTTCTGCGTAAAAAGTGGTGTCCTTTTTCTCAAAAGCCAATTTTACACCCACCGCAAAATCGCCTTCGGTTGGTTCGTAGTCAGGGTGCGTGGGCTGGTAGTTGACACCGACCACGGAGACCTTTGTTTCCGCCCCCACCATTGACCCAGACTGCGTTTCTATGGAGTCAATGATGCTGATGGGCTGTTTGCCAATTTCATAAGGTCGGTAAACGAGGTTGCTCTCTTGCTCATGTGCAGCCTTGTCACTGGTTTCAGAAGGAGGCATCATCAGGTGCGTGAAGATGTCTTTGCCCATGTACCGTTTGGTGGAAGGGTTGTAAGCCTTTACTTCCGTGACTTTATTGTCGTAAATGGCCTGTGGATAGACCTTGAAATTCTCGACCACTTTGCCCGTTGCCGTGTCCAGTTTTTCGTAATTGACGGTAAAAATTCGGAGGTTGCCCTCCATCGTGTCTTTTTGGTAGGTGACCTGGTAGCCGCTCATGTACATCGGCATGTTCTTGAAAAGCAGCACGTTTTTTTGGAGCATCTCGGCATCGAGAAGGCCGGCCTGCGCCACGGGGTTGCTGGAGATGTGCTGTTTGTTCAGGCCGGAAGCAATGATACCTGCTAACATTAACCCAAAACCGATGTGCGAAAAGGCGGAGCCTGCCAACTTGAGGTTACTTTTTGCGAAGCTGAAAATGTAATCCACATTGGCAACCACGGTGAAAAAACCTGTGAACATGAGCAACCAAAACTGCCAATTGCCCAACTTTATCCAAAAACTGGAAAGCACCGTGAGCACAATCGCACCGCCAGCAGCAATTCCGATATGCTTCGCAAACTTGGCTTTTTGCGAAGAAAAATTGAATTCCCTAAATCGCAGAAATTGAGCTGCACCGCTCAACATCCCGATGAAAACGCCTATCCAAAGCATGTATTTGTTGTAATGCAAAATGGGGTCGTTGATGGTATAGCCTTTGAAGGCTGGGTCAAAGAGGTTTACAATTTTATTGACCACCGGCAGCGAAGTGGATGCCGTGATGATGACTGCGGAAAAAAGTAACACCAGTGAACCAATGAACATCCAAAACTCCTTGGAGGCGATTGCCTCTTCTTCCTTGGAGTCGGGCATATCTTTTCTTCGTAAAATGAGCAAGAAAATGGCAGCGGCAGTAAAGAAGAACATGAACGAGGTAAGCTGGGTCTCTAGTCCAAGTTCTGTAAATGCATGGACGGAACTGTCGCCCAGGATACCGCTTCGAGTGAGGAAGGTCGAGTACAGAATCATCACGAACGTTCCCGTGTAAAACAGCAGCGTACTCTTGATGGAATAGCCGGTGCTGCGGGCTACGAGGTGGGTGTGGATGCCAGCCACCAACAAAATCCATGGCACGAGCGACATATTTTCCACTGGGTCCCAAGCCCAATACCCACCAAAACTGAGAGCTTCGTAGGCCCATGCACCTCCCATCAGAATCCCGGTGCCGAGGATGGCGCCACTGAACAAAGCCCAAGGTAGGGCAGGCTTCATCCATTCTTTGTATTCCCGGGTCCAAAGGCCAGCGAAAGCGAAAGCGAACGGTACAACTGTTGAGGCAAAACCAAGGAAAAGGGTCGGTGGATGGATGGTCATCCAGTAGTTTTGAAGCAAAGGATTCAGACCATTCCCCTGGATAAGTTTTACGTAATCTGCATTGGCAAATAGCGGAATATCCATTGTGTCTCGCAGCAAAAGGAGTGGATTGCTGCCCATCTTGATGTCGTCAGTAAAGTAGATGCCGACAATCATGGTGAAAATGAACGCCTGCACCAAGGAGATGATGGAGAGCACAGGTGCCTCCCATTTCTTTGCCCTAACCAAAAGGACACCGCCGAGCACGGCGTGCCAAAACATCCAAAGCAGGAAACTGCCCTCCTGCCCTTCCCAAAAAGCTGAGAAAATGTACTGAAACGGCAAGTCTTCGCTCACGTGCTGCCAAACGTATTGGTACTCGAAACGGTGGTTGAGCATCGCAGCGGTGATGGTGGCCATGATCACAAACACACTGATGCCGTGGAGGATGAAACCATAACGCCCAATTTTGCGCCAGCCATCATACTCGGGCAGGTGTCGGCGTTGCGTAGCAAAAAAATAGCCCGCCGCACCCAGCAGGCTCATCACAAAGCCAAAAACGAGAAAAAAATGGCCAAGCTGCTTGTAAATCAAGGCTTCGCCGATGTATTTCAATTCTTCCATTGCGGAGGTTTACCCCTGACCCCTAAAGGGGAACCTAAAACAAACTTGCTTAGGTAGTTTGAACACCAGGGCTGTTATTTTACCTAGGGACTTCCTGAATATGGTCCCCTTTTAGGGGCCAGGGGCTATGAGCCTTTTTCGGATTTGATATAAACTTCTTCGTCCTTGTATTTCGAAGGGCATTTGAGCAGAATATCAGAGGCAACGAAACTTTCACCGTTCATTTTGCCTGTGACTACAATTTGCTCGGACATCTCAAAATCCTTTGGCTTGGCAGCCAACAATACCACTTTGGCCTCCTCCCCCTTGTTGTCACGGATGTAAAACGTGAAAAAGTTGGGGTCTTTATTGGGTTCGTAGTACATCTCCTTGTCCTTGGCGAGTTGCCCGGCGATTTTCACTTCCTTTTGGGTGGATTTCGCAACCGAAAAGTCGGAGTAGGTAGTGACTTCAGGCGGGGATTTGATGAGCATGAAGGCCGCTGCGACCATCATGACCAAGGCGACGATATAAATTTTCTTCATGGCTTTTAATTTTTTGCAAATGTAGCAAGCCCTCACTGGACTTCCTATTTATCCCTGTCAAACAACTGTCAGCTACTGTGGTTCGCCGAAATAAAGGCCAATTCTGTCTTGGTTTTTAGGAATAAGGCCAGCGAATCGCTTCTTTCGTACCGGAATTAAGACAAAGGCTGACCATATTGTCGGCTGGATTTTTTCACAACAAAAAAAATAATTATGGAAACGCTGGATCATTTTGAAGAAGAGTACACCCCAACCTCGGATGAAAAGACGATGGCGCTGCTGTCGCATATCCTCACTATCGTGGCGGGTTTTGTGGCCCCCCTTGTGATTTACATCATAAAAAAGGACGAGTCGCCGTATGTAAGAAGACACGCCGTCGAATCACTGAACTTTCAGATTTCAATGGCCATCTACGCCTTCGCCTCCTTTATCTTAATGATTATCGTAATTGGCGTTTTCACGTTGATGGCGGTCGGGGTAATGGCCTTTGTGTGTGCGATTATTGCCACAGTCCAAGCCAATGAGGGCAAGTTTTTCAAGTACCCACTGACGATTCGATTGGTAAAATAAGTTTGAAACAAGGTGCAGTCGTTGCAGCAACTTTCGCCAACGACTGCACACTGCCAACTGTCTAGCTACCAACTACCAGTTGCCAGGCCCAGGCTGAACGCATGATTTCCTCGATGTCTCGAACTGGTTTCCAACCCAATAGCCGCTCCGCTTTGTCCCGGTTCGCATAGATACTCACTACATCGCCAGCGCGTCGAGGGCCCATGATATAGTTTAGTTTTTGGTCTGTCACTTTTTCAAAAGCATAAATTGCTTCCAAGACAGTTACTCCGTTCCCTATCCCGACGTTAAAAATTTCGCTGGGCAACGAATTTTTTCCGCCCATTAGGTAGCGCAAACAAGCCGTATGCGCTGCCGCCAAATCCATCACGTGGATATAGTCACGCACGCAGGAGCCGTCACGGGTGTCGTAATCGCTGCCAAAAACAGTCATGCTGGCTCGCTTCCCAATGGCTGTTTCAGTGATGACAGGCACCAAGTTGTTTGCCTTTGTTCTTGGCGATTCGCCGATGAGTGCCGACTCGTGCGCACCTGCCGGGTTGAAATAGCGCAGTGAAATGGCCCTAACATCTTTAGTCACCTTCGCAAAATCCTCGATGATTTTTTCACCCATCTGCTTCGTGCGGGCATAGGGACACTCAGCTTCCTGGAAGGGGGTGGATTCCGTCACGGGCAATTCCGTTGTGTTGCCGTACACCGAGCAGCTCGACGAAAAAATGAAATTGGGTACGCCGAATTCTGTTGCGCAGGCAAGCACGTTCAGGAGGCTTTCGAGGTTATTGTGAAAATACCGAAGCGGTTGAAACACGGATTCCTCCACGCTTTTCAGTGCTGCAAAATGGATGATGCCCACGATGCCGGGGTTTTCCTCAAAAACCGCCCTCGCTTTTTCTAGGTCGCAGAGGTCAATGGCATAGTTCCGCACCTGTTTGCCGGTAATTTTTTGGATTCCATCCAGTGCTTTTTCATCAGCGTTTGATAAGTTGTCGATGGAAATTGGCTCGAATCCGTTGTTAATCAAATCAACAATGGTATGGCTTCCGATGTAGCCGCAGCCACCTGTAACGAGGACTTTTTGCATAATTTTAAATTTGAAGGCGCAAAGGTGAATTGAAAACACCGGGCAAGCAAGCAATCTGCTTGATTTGGTATTTTTTTAGGCAACTGTCAGGCAAGTTTCAAATCATATCTATTTTTGGCAAAAATTAAAATGCTCAATTATCAAGACCTAATCCCAGAACTCCTCGAAATTGCCCGGAAAGCTAGCACTGCCATCCTCGAAATCTACCACAATGATGCCGATTTTGGGGTGGAAGCCAAGTCCGATGCCTCGCCGCTCACCCGTGCTGACCGGGCTGCCAATGAAATAATTTGCCGAGGCTTGGAATCGTTGCCAGTGAAATACCCCATCATTTCAGAAGAAAATAAATTGCTTTCCTACCAAGAGCGCCAACATTGGACACAATGCTGGCTGGTTGACCCACTGGACGGCACCAAGGAGTTCATCAAACGCAATGGCGACTTTACGGTGAACATCGCACTGGTGGAAAACGGCGAAGTGGTAGCTGGCGTGGTAGGCATCCCTGCTCAGGATGAACTATACTGGGCGGTGAAAGGTAAAGGCGCTTTTCTGATAAAAGACCAAGGCGAAACGCAGATTGAAGCCGCTCGTTTTACACAAAATGACTCCGGTCTCAATATCGTCTGCTCCCGCTCCCATCTCACACCAGAAACCGAGGCTTTCATTGCAAAATATGACACTCCAAACCTCGTGTCACGAGGCAGCGCACTCAAGTTTTTGTTGTTGGCAAAAGGTGAAGCACATGTTTATCCTCGCATCGCTCCAACGATGGAATGGGACACCGCTGCCGCCCAAATCGTGCTTGAAGAAGCAGGCGGAAAAGTGTTGGTTTATGAAACTGGCGAGCCACTGCGGTACAATCGGGAGAATTTGTTGAACCCTTCTTTTGTTGCTTACGGCACAATGGGGTCTGAGGTCTGAGGTATGTGGTATGTGGTATGCGACCTCAGACCTCAAAATTATTTTCCACTAAAATTCGCCTTTCGCTTTTCCAAAAAAGCAGCGGCACCCTCCTTGAAATCCTCAGTACCTGCTGCTTTGCCGAAGGCTGAGACTTCCTTGGCAAATCCTAGTTCACCGGGCGTGAAGTAGGCATTCACCGCTTCGATGACCAATTGAACGGCAACTGGGCCTTTCGTGGCGATTTTTTCCAAAATTTCAGTGGCTTTAGCGACCTCTTCTCCTGCCGGAACAACATGGTTCACGAGACCAAGCCGCAGGGCATCTTCCGCATTCAGCATGTCGGCGGTGAGCAACAGTTCCAGGGCTTTCGTCTTGCCGATGTACTGGATAAGCCGCTGCGAACCGCCATAACCGGGAATTATGCCGAGGTTGACTTCTGGTTGCCCAAACTTCGCCCGCTCACCAGCGATGCGCAGGTGACAGGCCATCGCCAGCTCGCAGCCACCACCGAGGGCAAAGCCGTTAACAGCTGCGATTACGGGCTTCGCAAAACGCTCAATCAACAGAAAAATATCCTGCCCACGCTTGGAAAGTTGCGAAGCAGAAGCAACATCTAATTTCATGAATTCGGTGATATCAGCACCTGCAGCAAATGCTTTTTCGCCCGCTCCAGTCAGGATGACACCTTTCAATTCAGCGATTTTCAAAGCATCTTCACCAAAGAATTTTTTCAGGTCGCTAAAGGTGCCAACATTCAACGCATTCAATGCCTGCGGGCGGTTGATGGTGACGATGGCAATGCCGTTTTTTTCTTCGACAAGTAGGTTTTCGTAATTCATAAACTGATTTTTTTTAAAGTCAAAATGGCAAGGGACTAAAGACCAATGGCTTGAATGACCATCAATTGATAGGACCAAAGTCCCCGTTTCCAGCCTCGGTACTGCGCCAGACCTGTTTTATAATGTACCCTGCCAAAATGCGTTCCGTTGTGAAACAAGTTATACCATTTGGTGCCGACCATCCCAGCAAGCGCAAACCAGCGGTATTTTAGAATGGACTTTCGGATTTTCTCCGTTACATCCACCGCTTCTGGAACCGTGAAATTATGTTTTTTAGCCAAATCCGTCAGCTCCGAAACGTTTAATATATCACTCATCGCCCAGCCGTTCAGCATCGTTTGCATAACGGGTGTTTCTGTGATTTTCCAATTGCCTTCTTTGAACACATCGGCAATGAGAAGCCTGCCGTTGGGTTTCAGCACCCGACGCATTTCCTTGAAAAACAGCGACTTATCGGTAGCTGTCTGCATGGATTCTACGGCCCAAACGACATCGAAATGATGGTCGGGGAAACTGGTCTGGGTGTAGTCCATCTGCTTAAAATTAGCCAAATGGCCAACGTTGTTTTTATTTGCAAAATGGGTAGCCGTTCGCACTTGCCGCTCACTGAGCGTAATGCCCGTCACTTGGCAACCAACGTTTTTTGCTAAAAAAATGGAGGATCCCCCTACCCCACAGCCTGCATCGAGCACTGCGTCGCTGGCAGTGATTTGCCCCAGTTTTGCCAACTGTCGGTTGGTGTTGATGATGGCTTCGGCGAGGGTTTTCGTGCTTTCATCCCAAACTCCGTAATGTAGCCCCATGCTCTGCTCCATCTTCCAAAACTGGCGATAGTGCGGCTCCGTGTGGTCGTAGTAGTTGGTGATGTCCTCAGTAGTAAAGGTTTGCATGAAAAAGGAATGAGGAATGAGGGATGAGGGATGAATAGTCCCAACTTTCATTATTTTCGAAACTCGCTAAAATTGGTGCTGATGGAAAAATGCGTGTTCCCAGCCCCAAGGTGCTGGATAGCCCGCCCGAAATCCACCCGAAACCATTTCACCTTGATGCCGACGCCCATGGTGAATCCGGAAAGGCTGCGCAAGTTGCGCACTTCGGTTTCTTTGCGGAGCAAATGGTTGTAGCCAAACCGGATGCGAAAATTGTCTTTTCTTCCTAATAAAAACTCGCCGTTAAAGACCAAGTGTCGAAAGAAATTATCCAGTTCCGGGTGACTATTTTGGGTACTCTGATCGCCAAAAAAGAAGGTATCTTCTTGCTGGTTGGGGTCATCGTAGAGGATATTCCTGCGGTTGAGGTAGCGATAAATGACCGAAATCCTGAAGGGCAAATATTTTAGCCGTTTGGAAATGCCAAGCTGTGATTCATAGGGCAACGGCTCTCGGTCGCCGCCAGTGTAGGTCTTCATTTGTGCCCCTAAATTCCTGATAACCAATGAAATGTTGAACTGGCTGGCCGTATCGTGGAACATGGCAGCGAAGTCAGCAGCGATGCCGTTGCTGGTGTAACTTTCAAGCTGGGAAGTGATGAAACGCAGGTTGGCCCCCACACTCACCCGCTCGTAAAGCTGTCGGCCCGCTCCCACCGTAAATGCGTACTCCGCAGCTTTAAAGTCACCAGTCACGTTGCCAATTTCGTCCGTGGCATCAAAGTCGCCGTAGTTGAGGTACTGAATGCCGCCATGCATCGTGACACCGAGTTTGTCGAGCTGCTGCCCGAAACCGACATAGCCGCCAGCAATGTCGGACACCATGAAATTATGACTGAATGAAACTTGGTGGTGCATGAGCGGATTCAGCGCTGCCGGATTGGAAAGGGCGAGGTTCACGTCGTCATCTTGAACGGCGATTTGATAGCCGCCCAGCGCCGTCAAACGGGCAGAAACTGGCAGCCGCAGGAACTCGAAGCTATTGTGCCCACCCTGGATTTGGGATTGGAGCGAAGTTGCTAAACCCATGAAAACCAAAAGGTTAGTCAGTATTTTTTGCATAAAATATCAGTTTCAATCAATTCAGTGAGGTTAGTTTCACTCGGAAGCCTCCATTGCTTTTTTCATTAATGCCAGCTTGCGGATGCGTGCCGTGTCAATAGTTTGCTCACCATTTTCCTTTGACCAAGTTTCAGCACAGTTGCCGAACTCGCAGTACATTTTTTGAGTCAATTCACCGTTCTCATCATAAATTTTCAGTTCCCCTTGCTCATTTTCACCTTCGACATAAACGCCTTCCGTTTCAAGCTTCCCGTTTTTAAAAAACTCCTTGAACGGCCCATTTTCTTGGTTTGCAACGAAGGTGACCTCTTCCTGTAGTTCTCCGGTGTCATACCATTTTTTCCAAACGCCAGACATCTCGTTGTTCACATATTGGCCTTCATTGAGCAGCTTTCCAGTTTCATTGTATTTCTGGTATTTGCCCTCAAACATCCCATTGGCGTGCGTGGTGATGCTTTCTATCTGCCCATTTTCGTAGAAGAGCTTGCGCTCCCCGTTCAGGCTGTCGTTTAAGTAAAAACTTTCCTCTTTCTTTTGGCCACTGGCATAAAAAGCAAAGTACGCTCCCTCCTTTTTTTGAGTCTTCTTATTGAGCGTAAATTTCTCAATGAGCTTGCCGCTTTCGTCTTTGTTTTCGACGGTATCGAAATTGCTGCAAGCAGTAAAAAAAATGATCGCGAAGCTAGTTAAAATGAAAAAACGCATGGCTTTACAAGTTTAGCAGTTGAACGAAGCTAAGACGAAATCAGTATCGACCCGAAAGTTGTTAAGATAGTGTTCGGGCTTCGGGGAGCAAATAAACGACTTTTGACCGTCATTAAATTAGCCGCAAACCAACAACAATTTGGAATTTATTCTTTTAAATAAAACGAGTAATGTAATTTTGCGAATCAAAAGAGGTCTTTTTCCAACACTAAAAATTCAATGAGCGTTGAATATCAATCCATTAACGCTGAAATAACCGATAGTTTGACCAAACTGCCCTAGCTCTTGCTTTCAATCAAATTTTAACCAAATTCTAAATCATGTTCCAACCATCCACTGCATTGTTAAGAAACCAACAACTCGAATCTCCCCACGAAGAACTCAAAACATGGGTCAACAACATGACCAAACACCTGCAACCCGACAGCGTACACTGGTGCGACGGTTCGGAGGCAGAATACGATTCACTTTGCGAATTGCTCGTAGAAAAAGGCACGTTCATTCGCCTGAATGAGGTCAAGCGCCCAAACAGCTTCGCCTGTTTCAGCGACCCAAGTGACGTGGCCCGTGTCGAAGACCGCACGTTCATCTGTTCCCGCCTGAAAGAAGACGCTGGCCCCACCAACAATTGGGTAGAACCCCGTGAAATGAAAAACACGATGGAAGGCAAGTTGAAGGGCTGCATGAAGGGCCGCACCTTGTACGTCATCCCGTTTTGCATGGGGCCGCTCGGCTCGCCGCTTTCCCGATATGGCGTGCAACTCACCGACTCTGAGTACGTGGTCACCAACATGAAAATCATGACCCGAATGGGCGACGCTGCGCTGGAACTCATCGGCGAGAAAGGCGAATACGTCAAGTGCATCCACTCGGTGGGCAAACCCTTGGCTGCTGGCGAACCAGATGTGAAATGGCCGTGCGCCCCGGACATCAAAAACAAGTACATCGTTCATTTCCCGGAAGACCGCCTCATCATTTCCTACGGCAGCGGCTACGGCGGCAATGCGCTTTTGGGCAAAAAATGTTTCGCACTGCGCATCGCCAGCACGATGGCCCGTGAAGAAAACTGGCTCGCTGAGCACATGCTCATCCTCGGCGTGGAAGACCCAAAGGGAGAAAAGACTTATGTGGCAGCCGCTTTCCCTTCTGCCTGTGGCAAAACGAACTTCGCCATGCTCATTCCACCCAAAGGACTTGACGGTTGGAAAGTGACGACCATTGGCGACGACATCGCTTGGATTCAAAAAGGCGAAGCAGGCCGACTCTACGCCATCAACCCGGAAGCGGGCTACTTTGGCGTAGCTCCCGGCACCAACTATAAAACCAACCCGAACGCCATGATT
Source organism: Saprospiraceae bacterium (assembly GCA_021739645.1). GTDB lineage: Bacteria > Bacteroidota > Bacteroidia > Chitinophagales > Saprospiraceae > UBA6168. The sequence continues at coordinate 106,928 of JAIPBL010000007.1, forward strand.
TCGGTGGGAAAAAATACCATTTTCACCAACGTGGCCATCACGCCGGACGGTGATGTTTGGTGGGAGGGCATGTCAAAGGAAGTACCCGAAGGACTCACCAACTGGCAGGGCGTTCCGCACGACCCAGCTTCTGGTAAGCCCGCTGCTCACCCGAACAGCCGCTTCACAGCACCCTCCGCACAAAACCCAGTTATTGACCCAGCGTGGGACAACCCACAAGGCGTACCCGTTCGGGCATTCGTGTTTGGTGGCCGACGCAGCACCGTGGTGCCGCTGGTTTACCAATCTTTCAACTGGAATTTTGGCGTTTATCTCGCTGCCACAATGGGTTCTGAAATGACCGCAGCCGCCTTCGGCGAAGTGGGCAAGGTGCGCCGTGACCCATTTGCCATGTTGCCGTTCATGGGGTACCACGTGGCTGACTACTTCAACCACTGGCTGCAATTTGGCCGTGACCTCCCCAACTCGCCCCGGATTTTCGGTGTGAACTGGTTCCGAAAAGACGAGAATGGCAAATTCGCATGGCCAGGTTTTGGTGAAAACATGCGGGTGCTCAAATGGATTGTGGAGCGGGTACGTGGCCGTGCTGGTGCGGTGGAAAGCCCAATCGGCTGGATGCCTCGCCACCGTGACCTCGACTGGACAGGCCTCGATGATTACCCGAAGGAAGAATTCAAAAAGGTGATGGTCGTGGACCGGGAAGCTTGGAAAAAAGAAATATTAGCACACGAAGAACTCTTCGCTACCATGTACGACCGCTTGCCTAAGGAGTTCCTTTTTATGCGGGAACTTCTGCTGTCCGGCCTCTGGCGCTCGCCAGAGAACTGGGAGACGGCGCCGGAGCGGCTGGATGATTGATTCAGCAAAGGTGAGACAAAATACAAGCGGTAGGTTAGTGGCCGCCAAAAAGTCCAGTTATTGTTTTTGCAGTAACTGGGCTTTTTTGTTTTGACTGAGTGGCCAGAACTGTTTTTTGCTCCAGCCCGCTACCCAAAAATAATTTTTCTTATTTTTAACTTTCACCCAATCCATTTCATTAACAAATAGTAGCCATGCAATCAACAGCAACCTCCCCCAACGAATACCTACAAAACCTATCTGACGAGCGCCGCCCCATCATCACCGCCATGCGGGAGGCCATTTTAAAAAACCTGCCGAAGGGCTTCGAAGAACAGATGAATTACGGCATGTTGGGCTATGTGGTGCCACATTCCGTTTACCCGAGTGGCTATCATTGCGACCCGAAGCTGCCGCTGCCGTTCATCAGTCTTGCTTCGCAGAAAAACCATTTTGCACTGTACCACATGGGCTTGTACGATGGCGAGTTGTTGACCTGGTTCCGGGAGGAGTGGCCAAATCATTCAAAGAAAAAACTGGATATGGGCAAATGCTGTATCCGCTTCAAAAAACCGGAAGATGTGCCCATGGAATTGATAGGCCAGTTGGTGAGCAAGGTGACGCCTCAGCAGTGGATTGAATATTATGACCAAAATGTCAAACGGGCGAAGTGACCCACTCATTAATTTTTAGCATGAAAATCACTACTTCTGCTGGTGTTTTAAAGATGCCGAAATAGTTGACCTGCTGCACATCAAAAAAATGGTGAGGCTTAAAATGACCGGCAGCATGCTGCTTGAGTGGCGGTGAAATACTCCTGCCTTCAAAAACTTGATACCCTTTTTTCAAAAGATTCCAACTGACGAAAAGAGGTAGGTATCCGCCATTGTCCAATTTAACTGGAACCAACAAGTGCAGGCTATTGCCGTGCAGTTTTGGTTTTTCAGATGGAACATAAAAACAATGATTATAACCCGGTGTAGCAGAGAATCCGGCATCCTGAACGGCCTGCATCAAAACGGTTTGTTTCTCCAAAATTTCATCCAGTTTCCAATCCGAGTTGGCTATTTGCTCAAAGGGCAGCCACTCAGCAGTTTCCACTCTGATAAATTCAAGATTTCCGGGGCGCAATTTGTAGCTGAACATCGGGACGCCTTTTGGGTAAAAACCCGGATAGTAGAACGCCAGTCCCTCCTCAAGACAGAACTCAATTTCCAAGAGCATGGTGTAGAGGCCAGGGCTGTATTTCCTGTAAGCTGTATCATAGGCTGCTTCGAGTGAGCAAATGCTTTCCTCCCCCCGGTCGAAGATGCTAAAAGCAACGAGTTTTGCCCCATCGTAAACTGATAGTTCCCATGTGTTGAAGCTGCTTGCAGGTTGCCCACGCAACAGGTGCGCTTCAAGCGTTGGGATGGTTTGCCAGCCATGTACTCCCGATTTAAACTGTTGCCAAATTGCCTCTTTTTCAGCCGTTGGGGTGAACGGCTGAAACTTGAAGCTGAAAACTTCGCCGTTGTTGCGGAGCAATTTCCGAAGCCGTTTTTTCCAAACAAAATCTGTAAGCCGAACCCGCAACATGACTGCCGACACCCAAGAACGACCCATAAACCGAACGGAAGAAGCACATGCATCCAATCCGTTGCGGTAGTAACCGTTGGCTAGCAGCTTGTCCATTTGCTGAAGCGAAAGCGACTGCATCGCAGTCCTTGCGTAAAAGGCGGGCTTAAAATCCGTGGGTTGGTCGTCTGTCATTACTATTGAAACGGCATTTTGCATGGGGCGAAAAACTTAATTGCCAGTTTTTTAAAGGCTGCGCAAAGATAAGCCATGCCGCCTTTTACCGCCTGTATTGATTTTCCACAAGCACCTTATCCCTTGCAGTTTCACAGTCAATTTTTGTGAACAAATGTCGGCACGGGCCTATTTTTATTCAGTGTGTTATGAAAACAGCGGGAGAAAAACATCTAAGTTTGTCCATAAATAAGGCACGTACCCAACTGTTGCGGTGTAAAATCCGTGAACTTGGGTAGTGTTTAATCACAATAAAATTCTGATGAAAAAACTTCTTCAAATTCTAATGGTGCTGGCAATTCTGCCAACCCTATCCCACGCTCAAATCACCATCCAAGCCAGCGAGGTAAATCCCCTCGGCGTGTTTGCGATTCAAAGCCGTGACACCTCCGTCGAAGCCGCCATCAGCCCTGGTGGCACAGGCATGCAGACTTGGGATTTTTCCATGCTAGATAACAACTCTAGCGATTCGTTGGAGTTTTACAATGCCTCAGAAACGGCATATTCAAGCCTTTTTCCAGGTGCCAACCTAGCCGCAACGCTGGATTCCATCGCAGTTATCTATTTTGAAAAAAATGATAACCATCTTATCACCTTTGGCACTTATGGTACTTTTACATTAGACCCCTACACGGTAACTACCGCCTTAAAATATAACCCACCGCAGACCATCATCAAATTTCCGCTCGAAATGAACCAGAGTTTCGCAGAGACTGTCCATAGCAAAGTTCAAGTCCTTGGAAGTGAGGTCAATTTCCCTTTTGACAGCGTAAGGGCGGTCACTACCACCCAACGCAGCGTGCTGGTGGATGCCTATGGTCAATTGACTTCGCCAATTGGAACATTTGATGTGTTGCGCTCCACTGAAACAGAAATTTCGGTAGATACTATCGAATATCTTAATAACGGTATCTGGTTTCCGCTTCAGAACACCCCACCCAAAACCATTACCTTCTACAATTGGTGGACCAACCAATTCGACCTTGGGTTCCCAGTAGTTCAGTATAAAATCAGCCCCGGCATTGATACTTCGATGATTTGGCTGAATGAGTTCGTGAGCAGTACCCACGATTCCAAATCGTACTTGAACGTAAACCTATCGCCAAACCCAACTTCCAATTTCCTCAATGTGGAACTACCCGATGGTTTTTCGGGCCAAATGGAGGTGTTTGACCTAAATGGCCGTAAGCTGTTGTCACAAGCCGCCCTATCCAGCTTTGAAAACTTGAATGTTCAAGCACTGCCAGTCGGTAGTTTTGTGCTGTTACTCAAGGATAAACGAGGTAAGATTGCGGGATTTGAACGGTTTGAAATAATACGATGACCGTTTTTTATTTCAAAAAAGCCCAGCGGTGCGTATCGCTGGGCTTTTTTTGTAATCCGAAAAGTAGTTCACGGCTGCAAATCCATCCGAATCCGCCAGTTTGTAGGCAAGTAGTTATTCGAGCGGTTTTCCATAATTTTCATCCAACCGAGAGGCAGGTTTTCGAAAGTAGCCAGCGTCCACCCACGCTGCCAGTCCGCTTCCCAGAGATTTTCCTTTTTTAAAAAATGAAGGGCCTGGTCTTTGGTCATGTTCACCTTCGGTAAAGCGGGATTGAGCAAATTGGCCAACGCCAATGTGTGCGATGGAATAAAGGACCGGTTTTTCAACTCCCCGATTTCCATACCAATGGAACGCTTTTTCAGCAAGGTGCCAATCGTGAAAAATGATTCTTCGAGTGCTTTTGGCATGGCCACCACTGTGCCTTCCGGTTTTGTAAAAAACTCATAATCAGCAACTTCCGAAATCCAATCAGCAAAAACATCCTGTTGCCGGAATGGAATCCGCTGCCACTCTTTTGGTACATAGTTTTTGATAAACGGACGGTTGGCCTCTGCCGTTTTCCGAAGGGCAGCAAAGAAAAAGCCCTCGCCGCGCACCCGGTGTGGGTAACACTGGTAGCCCCATTTCTTCTCTGCTACACCCCACTCGGTAGGCAAGTCCAATTTTTCAAAATCAAACCCTTGTTCAGAAAGCCATTGCACGTTGTTTTCGTTTTCAAAAGCATTGAAAGTACAAGTAGAATACAGCAGCACCCCACCCGCTTGAACCAAATCAGCTGCGGCTGAAAGAATGCGGCGTTGACGTGCGGCGCAAAGTTCCACAGCTGCCTCCGACCAATGCCCGGCTGCATCTTCGTCCTTTCTGAAAAGGCCCTCGCCAGAACAGGGTGCATCGACAAGTACCACATCAAAATAGCCGGCCAGCTTCGCAAAATCCTCTGGGTCATGGTTACTGACAGCGGCATTGCTGTGGCCCCATTTTTCCAGGTTCATCTTGAGGGGTGAAATCCGGCTTTGTATCACCTCATTGGACACCAAAAAACTGCCCTCCCCCAGTGCCGATAGCAACAGTGTTGACTTGCCCCCAGGTGCTGCGCAAAGGTCCAGCACCCCAAGGTTTTGCCCCAATCCAACCGTTTGACGCACCGCCTCACGGATGAGCATGGACGATGCCTCTTGCACGTAATAACCACCCGCATGGAAGACGGGGTCGAGCGTAAAAACGGGCCGTTCCGACAGGTAACGCCCATCAGGATGCCATGGGATTGGCTCTGCATTGCCAAAGGCATTTACTTTTTTCGAGGGATTTAGCCGGATGCTCACGGGAGCAGGCTGTTCCAATGCGGCTAGGAAATCGGGGTACTCGCTGCCGAGGTCTGATTTCATCCGGTCGAGAAAAGGAGTTGGTAAAGGCATTTGCAAGAAAAAGTGAAAGGGTGAAAAGCAAAAGTAAGTTGACAGCCTGCATTATTGGAATAAATAAAACCTGCTGCCCCTTTAGGTGTTTTCATTTCTTTGTGTAAAAATTAGCTAGGAAAAATTATGTCTAGAAGAAATAAGGCCAGTGCGACCGACCACTTAGATAGCAAAAAACTCAACCTCGACCAACTTCGAAGTGCCCTGAAAATCTTTGAATTCGTCAGGCCGTACCGCTGGCGATTGGTGGTTGGCTTGGTGCTGCTGTTCATTTCCAGCATGGTGTTTATGGTGTTCCCCTTCCTCTCGGGCGAGCTGATAAACATTGCGCAAGGCAAATCAAATTATTCGTTATCACTGGAACAAGTTGGAATATTCCTGGTGATTGTGCTGGTTGCGCAAGGCTTTGTTTCCTACTACCGGGTGCAGCTTTTTGCAGCGGTGAGTGAGCGTGGCATCGCCGATGTGAGAAAGGCACTTTATGCCAAAATCATCACGATGCCCATCGTTTTCTTCGAAAAAAACCGGGTGGGCGACCTCGTAAGCCGCCTTACGGCTGATGTGGAAAAACTGTACAATGCCTTCTCGTTGACCATTGCAGAGTTCATTCGACAAATTATCGTACTGGTTTCCGGCATCATCATCTTGGCTTTCATGGCACCAAAGCTCTCGCTCATCATGCTTGCCACATTTCCGGTAATTGTGGTTGGGGCCATGTTTTTTGGGCGAAAAATCCGCAAACTTTCCAAGCAACGGCAAGACGAATTGGCCAATTCCAACACCGTTTTGAGTGAAACCATGACCACGATACAGGTGGTAAAAGCCTTTACCAACGAGCTTTTTGAAAACCTGCGCTACGGCAAATCGGTGGACGAAACGGTGGTCGTTTCCCTAAAATACGCACGTGGCCGGGCGCTGTTCTCGGTGTTCATTGTATCCGTTCTTTTTGGGGGGCTGTTCTTCGTCATCTGGATGGGAGCTTGGCTGTTGAGCAAAGGACAGATGGATGCGGGGCAGTTGGTTTCGTTTGTGGTTTACACGGCAGTTATCGGCGGGGCAATCGCAGGTCTCGGCAATTTTTACTCCGAGCTGTTGGGTTCCATTGGCGCTACAGAGCGTATCCGGGAAATTTTGGAGGAAACAAGCGAGGTGAAAATTGTGCCCCCTAGCAAAACTGCAAAGCGCCTGCAAGGTGACATCGAGTTTAAGGATGTTCATTTCAACTACCCTACCAGAGAAGACGTTCGAGTGCTCAAGGGCATCAACCTGAGTGTAGGTGCAGGTGAAAAGGTGGCGCTCGTGGGGCCAAGCGGCGCTGGAAAGTCAACAATTGTGCAGCTTTTGCTCAAATTTTATGCTGTAAAAGAAGGCGACATTACTGTGGATGGCAAGAGCATTTATGACATGACCACTTCGGACTACCGGCAAAATATTGCCATCGTGCCGCAAGAAGTGCTGCTATTCGGCGGCACCATCAGGGAAAATATCCTGTACGGTAAACCCCATGCCTCCGAACTCGATATCATCGAAGCGGCTCGGCAGGCCAACGCCTGGGATTTTATCCAAAGATTTCCAGACGGCTTGGACACTATCGTCGGTGAGCGGGGCGTCAAACTTTCCGGTGGGCAACGGCAGCGCATCGCCATTGCAAGGGCCATTTTAAAGAACCCGGCCATTCTTTTGCTTGACGAAGCCACGTCCTCGCTCGATGCTGAATCTGAGAAAGTAGTTCAGGAAGCGCTCGATAAGTTGATGGAAGGCCGCACGAGTATTATCATTGCTCACCGACTGGCTACAGTGCGCAATGTGGACAAAATCTGTGTGATTGATGGCGGCAGAATCGTGGAAGAAGGCACCCACGAGGAACTAGAAGCCATGTCTGATGGGCTTTACAACAGTTTGGCAAAACTCCAATTCCACTACGCATGAGCATGAAATCGAAACTGCTGGTTTTTGTGGGTGTTTTAGCAATGCTGGGTATCATTGCGCTGTATGTCCAGGAGTTTCAATGGTTTCAGAATTACATCAACCCCCGAAGGATGGTGTTTGGTGCGCTGGCACTTGGTGGTCTGGTTGGCTTTGGGCTCAGTTTCTATTTTCAAAAAAATGGTGAGGAGCTGGTGGACAAGATTCGAATCTGGATAACTTGCCTCATCGTTCCAGTATTGCTGATGCCGCTTGTTGCAAGTCTGACGAACCGCCTTTTTGCGGAGCGAAAAGTTCACGAAACAAAAGTCGAATTTTGGGAAGAAAAAAGGCACCTGATTGGCAGAAGCCCAACGATTTATGGTTTTTTGGAAGGTGACAAAAAAGACGATATGGGCTATTTTATCTTTGTCATAATCAACGGCGAATTGGTGCGGGTGAAAAGTAAAACACCGCAGTTCCCAAATGCTGTGCAAGGTGATTCAGTGGTTGTTCCAATAAAAAAAGGGTTGCTCAACGTGGATTTTGTTGACTGGCAAGATTAGGAATGGCTACACCAAGCCCTCGTTTACAGCAAAAAGCACCAACTCAGAAGTGGAGCCCAACTTCAATTTTTTCATGATGTTTTTGCGGTGTGTGTAAATCGTGTGGGTGCTCAGGTGGAGCTTCCCGGCTATTTCTTTGGCGATAAGGCCACTGGCCACGAATCGCACAATTTCTATCTCCCGGGCCGAAAGCGGGGTTGGCGAACAATCTGCTTCCTTTGGAAACGACTTTTCCAACAGGTGGTTTAAGACGTTGGTGCAGTAGAATTTTTCGTTTTTGGCCGTAGCCTCCACCGCATCCATGATTTCTTTTTCGCCACAATGTTTGGACAAGAAACTGTTCACGCCACTTTCAAGCACCTGGTAAATGGACTTTTTGTCTTCATCGCCACTAATGATGAGCAGCCGGGACAGCGGTGAACGTTCCCTGATTTTGTCAATCGTTTCCGTCGAAAAACGTCCTGGCTGGTTATAGTCCAACACCACTATTTCTGGCTGTGTATTGGTGAGCTTCACAAGTAATTGCGCTTCGGAAGAAACCTCGGCAACCACTTCACAACTAGGCATCTCAGCCAAAATCTGGCGCAGTCCCATCCTTGTCAGGTAGTGTGCATCTGCGATTATGACTGCTGTTTTTTTCATTTCAGGTAAATGTTTTACTGATTTGCTCCGCAAAAATAAGACACCTTGCCAATTTTTTAATTTTATTTAGATTCAATTCAAATTGGTTGCCATGATTTATTTCCCAAATGGCCAAAGATTTGAAAAACGTGTCATTTGAATTCCATGATATAGCGTAAGGTCGGGAAAAAGGGCAGGAGAGAAACTTGAACTACCTGCGTTACTTCAACGCCATCCTTGTCGAAGCTTTCACGGAGTGTGTAATATACAGGATTCTTTCGGAGATAGGCATTGTAAACACCAAACTTGATTGTGTGTTGAACATTGCGCACTTTGAAGTAGTGGTTGAATGTAAAATCCAAACGGTGGTAATTTGGTAGGCGTCGGTCATTCAGGGCTTTCACAAATTTTTGGCTGAGCTTAATCTCCGTTGGTGCACTGCCAGTAGCTTGCTGAACTATGTCAAATTGCTGCGTGGCGAGCGTGTAGGCAGACCCAGTAGAAAATACGTATCCTGCCGAAAAATCCCACCTAGCATTGAATTTGTACAAAAACTGAAGGTTGAAATTGTGCCTCCGGTCAAGTCTGAGCGGATACTTTTTACCGTTGTTCACCTCTTCCCCAAACTGCCTATCCGAGTGGGCATAGGTATAGCCTCCCCATCCTCCTACCTTTCCACGCTGCATTTTTAACAATAATTCGGTTCCGTAAGCCCAACCCTCTCCCACTGCAATCTCGTTCTGCCAATTTGTTGAATTAATATTCTCCAACCCGCTCCCCTGAAAGTAAATGATGTTTTTTAGGGTCTTGTAGTACCCCTGCACATCCAGCGACAACCAGGGTTTAAAGCGGTACACAGTACCAGCCGAAAAATGCCATGATTGCTGTGGTTTGGCCTTTTCGGTGGCACTCACCCAGAGGTCTTTTGGTAACCCAATATTCGTTGGGCTGAGTAAGTGTACGAATTGCGTATTCTTTGTTGCCGCAAAACTTAACGATATCCGTTGATGCTCCCAAAACCGAAAAATAAGCCTTGGCTGCCAAGAAAAGAAGTCATGGCCGTTCACCAAAAGTGCAGATACCCTGAGGCCAATATTTGCCGTGATATCACTGCCAATCTTTAATTCGTCCTGCACATAAGCGTCAAATTCGCTAGACACCAGCGGGGTCTTGAGATAGGCGCCGATAGTATCCCTGGTTTCCGTGTTGAATATCGTCAGTTCCTCAAAACTGATAACGCCTGGTTGAAATTGGTGCCTAGTTATGCTGGTGCCAAACCGAAAACGGTGTTTCTTGAAAGTTGAATAATCAAAATCAGTTTTTAGCCCAAAGTCCTCTACGCTCGATTTGTATTTCAAGAAAAGCGCATCCCGTAATATCTGGTCATCATTGGACAACAGTTCCAAATCAATCAATTCTTCCGAATTGTAAAAATAACGACTGTATGTGGCCGTCACATTTGCGAATATCTTGTCCGAAATCAAGTGGTTCCAGCGGAGTGCAGCTACATTGTTTCCCCAGTTCACCACCTCTTCGTTGGAAAGCACCGATAGGGTATCTTGGAACCAGCGGTACTGGTCGTACTTGTCCACGTAGTCATCTTTGCCTCGGTAAAAACTGAGGTAAACCCTATCTTTCTTCGTGATTTTGTAATTGAACTTTGCGTTTAAGTCAAAAAAGAAATACTTCAAATAGCCCTCGGTGTTATCGGTTCCCCTGATTTTCTTGGTGATGGGGACGCTCAAAAAGTCAAACAACGCACGCCTTCCCGACAGAAACCATGACCCTTTTTGTTTGCCCAAAGGCCCTTCAACCGTTGTCTGAAGTGAAGTTGGTCCGAACTCCATTTCGCCTTGCAACTTGTTCAGGTTTCCTTCTTTTGTTTGAATATCCCAAATGGAAGAAAGGCGTCCACCGTACTGCGCAGGGAAGTCGCCTTTGAGGATTTTTGCACTTCTAACCGCTGCCGTATTGTAAATGGAGTAAATGCCCAATCCATGTGATGCATTATAAACCGTCACACCATCGAGTAGGAAAAGATTCTGGTCAATGTCCCCACCTCGCACCGACATCCCTCCATATCCGTCAGCTCCCGTCTGTATGCCCGGCAGGGTGTAAGCAAGCCTCAGCACATCGGTTTCACCACCGAGCGAGGGCATTTTTCCGGATTGATCGAGGTTGATTTCGAAGGTGTTGAACTCGGATTGAAGTAAGGTGGAGTCGTTGAAATTTTTGACTACTACTTCCGCCAATACCAATGGCCGCATCTTGATTTCCAGCTTTTTGTTTGAGTCGAGTAGCAGTTCCAGTGTGTCGTTTTCATAACCCAAACTCGATATTTGCAAAAATGCAGGCCCTTCGATGAGCGTGATGCTGAAGTAGCCAAACTCATTGCTGTAAGTACCCGCCTTTCGTTGCACATCATACACGGTTGCGTTGATGTTGCGTTCTCCGGTTTCGGCATCAGTGATAAACCCACTGATGGTAAACATCCGCTTTTGGACAGGTGCTGGTTTTCTAATAATGACAATTTGCGACCCTACCACTTCGTAGGCAAGGTCGGTATCTGCAAACAACATTGGCAGTAGCCTACTTACTTTCAGGTCTGTCACTCGAAAAGTCAGTCTTTTATCTGGCGGTAAAATATTATTGCTGAAAGAAAGAGGCACCCCGCTGTCAATCATTTCATAAAGTACTTCCCTGATGGGCAAATCCTTGACATCCAAGCTGATACGTTTGTCCAAGGGTGATTGAGCAATCACCAGAAAATGGGCAAAAGCCCCAAACAAAAGTATTAACCAGAATTTTTTCATAGAGATTAGGGTGCGCAGGAATCAAAATTAGTCCAATCTACTGTACAGACAGAAAATTCCACCTCCAAAGTTGGCGAGGGTAAATAAAAATGGCTCAGGTGTAACGAACCACCTGAGCCATTTCTGCTGCAATTTGCTTGTTAATTATCAATCGCAGCAAACGCCAGTCACAATAAATCCATCATTTCCGTTAGCTGAAAACTGCAGCTTAGGGCATGAGGTTTTTAGTCCATTGAAAGCTTCTTCCATTTTCCCCCTATGAACTGTTAGTGTTTGGGGGCAGTCTTTTTGTTGGCTTGTTTTTAGGACAAATTTTTTACCATAAAGCCGTTCCATGCCCTTTATGATTTCCGAAATACTTTGGCCTTTGAAGCTGATTACCCCAGTACGCCAAGCATTTGGAATTCCTGAATTGTCCAATCCTTTAAATGCTTCACCTTCAGATTTTGATAGTCTTACAAACTCACTCGGGTTAAGCACTACCCCATCGCCGCCTTTCTTGAAGTCCACACGCACTTTGCCTGTCTCCACATACACTTCGAATAAATCATCGGCGGGATAAGAACGTACATTGAAAGCGGTGCCAAGAACACGCACGCTGGCGGTTTCAGTTTCAATAACGAACGGTCTATTTCCATCACGAGCGACCTTGAAAAATGCCTCTCCATTTAACTTGGCCCTCCGCTCTTCCTTGCCAAATTCAGATTTGTAGGATAATTGGCTGGATTGGTTCAAGGTAACAACGGTGCCGTCAGACAGCGAAAGTTCCTTGGTATCATTGGTAGTGACAACTGCCAATTGTTGGTCGGCACTGCCCATTTTGTTCTTGATGAACATTCCAGCTACCAGTAAAAGTGCAACGCCTGCTGCAATCCGCAATGCCATTTTGTTAGGGGAAATCCGCACCACCTTTGCAGGTTGATGCTGGCTCATTCGATTTTTAAAGGAAGCAAGGCCCTTTTCCAAATCGGGTTGGTAGCCATTTTTATAGCTTCCACTGGCCTCCCATATTTTTTTCAGCAGACCTACAGGTTCATGAGGTTGTCGCTCATGCCAAGCCTGCCAGTCTTTGTTTTCTTTAAAATCCATTGTTCAAAAATCGTTTCACAAGCACTTTAATTGTAGGGGACAATTTCAGACTGCTTTTCTTCCATAATTGACTTAAAGAGACACGGTTTTCTATCAATCCCCCCATTTAGTTGCTAAAATCGTACAGTTTTTTCAATCCAATTGCAAGCCAAATGACGAAACATGGTTAGCTATCCTTCAAATGCGGCTCAATGACGGCTTTTAACATTTTCAAGGCTTTGGTCATTTGGTTTTCGACGGTCTTGACGGAAATGCTCAATTCGTCGGCAATTTGTTGATTGCTCATCTCCTCAAACCTGCTTAGAGTAAACACCAAACGGCAACGCTCCGGTAAAAGGTCAATGGCCGCATGTATGGTGCGCTCAAGGTCTTTTCCTTCCATATCTAGCACTGCGCTCGTAACCTCACTCGCTGTCGCTGCCAGTTTATCTTCATCGTCCCACTTTATTTTTCGGTCACGAATAAAGTTCAAAGTCTTGTTCACCGCAGCCCGGCGCAGGTAAGCACGCAGCGAAGTCGTGACACTGATAGCCTCCCGCTTTCGCCAAACATCAAAAAAAACTTCTTGAACCAAGTCTTCTGCTGTATGCTCATCGTTTAGTACCCTCAGCACCATTTGGCACAAATACGAGTAGTATTTGCCAAACATCAGCTCCATGGCCAAACCATCGTTGGTCATGAGCAAAGCCAAAATCTGTTCGTCGGAGTGTTCTTTTTCGAAGGCCACTAGAAATGATTCTATTCGATAAAAGGGCAAAATTCAGGCTGCCAAAGTATGACTTTTGCCACAAAAACCTGTCTCAATGATAAAATTCTGATAAAGCGTCCGGCGATTGGGGATTTTCGCTAAATTTGGCTTCTTATTTTCATTAGTATTAGAAATGCCACTTGCCTTAGCCTCTGGTATTTAATCAAAACGACCAACCACAAGTCCGTTCAAAAATTCTGAAACTAAACTTTGCAACGGTTCAAAATACATTTTTTTGGTTAGAAACTCGGAGCCTGTCCGCAGCAAAGCGGGTGGGCATCCGGGATTCATAAAATTAATTTTCAATGCTTAAATTTTTCATCCCACTGACATTGCTGGTACTTCTCATTCTCCCATCTTCCATCACCGCTCAGGATAACCTGACAGAAAAAGGGGGATATGTAATGAACGCCAATGAAGAACATTCCTTTTTGTTCGTGCTTTCCAACCGAGCTGGAGATTTGCAGGAACTCCGCACCGGCATTACAAAGTACATGTGGAAGTACCATCCAAACGAGAAATTAAAAATCACCCAGATCCAAGTGGACGGCGAATTGAAAGAAGTGCCGCTTATCCTTATTTCTGGTTTTGACAACAAGGCAAAAGCCATGGAGTTTTACAATGGGCTAAAGAACAACCGCCCCGATTTCATGCAAATGGGCATGACGCAAGACTATTTCCCGCTCACCAAATCAAACTACGAGAAGATTGTGCGGGCGAAATCGTTGAACGGCTACAAGCCATTTTTTCAACAGAATTACCTGTAAGTGATCGCACAATTTATTGGGCTGGCCG